>NZ_JAQQGK010000006.1:0-575824 GCF_028550695.1 Pseudomonas sp. BLCC-B112 | reverse complement strand
TCAAGCCTGATCCAGGGCGATGAAACCCACACCACCCAAGGCGCGCGCAACACCGCGATTGTCGGTGATGAGCTGCTGTCCATCAGCGGCAACGCCAGCACCACTGCTGCGGGGACTTGGGTGATCCAGGCCGGCGCCCAGGCCCGGGTCAACGCCGCCAACGTAGTGATCGATGCCGGTACGAGCCTGACCCTTCAGGCGGGTGGGCAGCATATTGTCATCAGCTCGGGCGGGATCTTCAGCAGCGTGCCGATTGTGGTTGGGGGGACGCCGTTGGCGGGTGTTCAACCGCTGCAGAGTGTCCAGGCACAGGCACTGTTGGCACAACCCATGATCGCCCCGACCTTGCCCGCGTTGATGGCGGCGACCAAGGCTCAGGACATCGACCTCTGCCCGATCTGTGAGGCTTGTAGAAATGGCCTTTGCCTGCCTGTTGGGGTGACCTCATGATGATCGTGGCCCCGGGTCAATGGATGGCCGAACAGCTGAAATCCGGCCATTCACTGTGCTTGATTCTGGACTCGGAAGGCGCAATCGACACCCGCCAGGCACTGTTGAAACATCACGATTCGCAGTTATACCGCAGTGTGTACAGCGAGACTCAGGTTGCCGACCTAGCCGACTCAGGGCCGTTCATATTCCTCATCGACAACCTCCATGACGAAGGCCTCAAATCGCTGCTCAAGGCTCCCGAGCGCAATTGGGGCTGGCTTGCGAGCATTCGCCAAGGTGAGCTGTCCGCGCTGACCCAGCATTGGCGCGAGCGCCTGATCAGTGGCGAACGACCCCATCAAGCGCTGTATCGCTTTCACGACAATCGCGTGTTGAGCCGTGCCTTGGGGCATATCGCCAAAGAGGCGCTTCCCGAGTACCTGGGGCCGGCGGTCAGTGTTTGTTACTGGCAGGGTACGCATTGGGCGGTCATTGATAATCCTGCTCCCGGCCAATATCCGACCCTTGCCTACCCTTCATGGCTGAGCGTGCCAGCACCTCAGGAGCGGGCGCTGGGTGTTCTTCATGCCAACCTCTATCGATATTTATGGGCCGAGCGCAGCGACGATCTACTGCGGCTCAGCCAGCAGCAAGACCCCCATATCTGGCTGACGGAGCAACTGACGCAGGCCCAGCAATGGGGGTGGTCGGCTCCCGAACAAGTGCACTTTCTGGTTCTGCAGAACTTGAACAGGTCTGAGCTGCCCCTCATAAAAAACTGGCAGCCTCGGGCCGATGAAACACCAGCGGCTCACTTCGAACGTCTTTTCAATGAGGTGAAGTTCTGGTCAGGAGAGGGCGCTGTATGACGCACCTAGGACGCTTCACTCCCCAGGTTTTGCGAGCCTTGCAGATCAGCACCATGTTGTTGGCCGCAACGGGTTGCTCGATAGCGCCGACCGAGAGTTTTACCTTCCAGGCTGAGTTGCCGGAGCACTTTTTCGTCGATGGCACGGCGTATTACGTTGCGGCGCCGGGGGAGGTCTGTAGGGCGCCTTCTGGCGAGGAGCGGCGAGGGCCCGGGCGTCGTTATTTCCCCAGGACTGCGCAGGTTGATTTCAAGGTACCGCTGACCGACACGGAACACGGCTGCTCGATGGTGCTGAAACGATTGGAGTTGGGCATTAAAGGGCAATGGGGCAAACGCGACCTGGACATGAGCCTGCAGTCTGCCGCGCTGTTGATCGACGATGAGTCAATAGCAACGACGCCCCCGCTGCCGACTTCACAGCCCCTGGTTTTTCAGAGGCAGTGCCAATGGTTGTTTCGCACAGTGGGATCAAAACGCGTTATCAGGAAAATCCTGAAATGCCGAGCGCAGGACGCCAATGGCACGGTGCAAAAGAGTCTGGTGGGTAAAACTTTACCGCGTCATCAGTTAGCGGGTAGGACCGTGAAGTTGGTACTGACTGTGGCGAAAGAGGAACAGCCGTATTTTGATCGTTATTGGATTAAAACAAATCATGGATGGAAACCGTGCAAAGGAAATTGGGGAAGGGATATTGAGGAACTATGTGTAACGCCTCCTCAATTTAAACCCTTCAAAATGCCCGATGGCCGTGATTGCACCGTGTATCCCAACTGCACTGAATAAGGATATCAATCGATGAGTGCGTATAAACCCATGGACGATTGGGAGAAACCGTCATTTAGCAGCAAGATGCTAGCCTGTCCATTAAGGGGGCAATGGATCAGCTTTCAGTTGGTGGATGAGTTTGGTGATGGTAAACCCTATGCTGGTCTGGCCTATAGCCTTCAGGACAGCGCTGAGCAGCGGTATATAGGGATATTGGATGCCGAGGGGTATGCAAAGGTCAATGACTGCTATCGTGGACCTGTCGTATTAACACTAAATGTTGCATATACGGGGAATGAAGTTTTTTATAACGACTTGATGAATCGCAAGTCATACCCACTCCCCATTACCGAACTTCAAGTCCGCGCCGAGCAAACCCGTTTTTTTCACAACGACGGTTTCCGTGTCGAGCATAACCCCGCGCAAAAAGATGCCGATGAATTTATCCAGGTAGAAGTGCGGGATCTGGTCAAGCAAGTGGCTCATCTGCCTCCAGTCGTGGCACGGCAATACCCGCCAAACGAGATTTTGGTGAAAGCGCTCAGCGACCTCGGGTTTGGTCCTGAGCCCTTGGAACTCTTTGGCATCGGGCTGTTGCCGAACCGGCACACGGTGCTGGAAGTTCGCCCGTTGCGTGCTTTGCGACCCTTGTTATCCACCGATAATGCGTTCAGTGCATTGAACCTGTACCAACTCGCGATCATGGCGGATTTGAGCTATTCCGACTTTGGTCAGCAACCTGAAAAAGAACCCGTGGATTACGTGAGTTTTCCGCTGGATCCCAGCGTCGGCAATATCTTCGGTGAGGCACTTGCAAGCTTTCGTGAAAGCTGGAAAGTCGATCGCGAACAATCGTCGATTCACCGTTGCTTCCCGCTGTACGAGGACGTTCCTTACTCGAAACGCTTCGAGATTTTGCCCTTCGATCCCACGCTGTATGAAAAAAACAAACCCGGCGAAGATCAGGAAGATCCCTCGAAGCTGCATTTTTTCGATGATAAGAACAAGTTCTGGTTCAGTGGCAAAAGCACCCAGGCCTATATCACCCATCATGATGCAGTGGTGCTGATCGGTATCCGCGGAACGCTCGAAATGTCGGATTGGTGGCGAGATGTCGATGCGGCACAAGTGCCTTTCGAAGAAGGTGAAGGCAAGGTCCATCACGGCTTTTACGACGCCTATCAGGCTTTGAAAGAGTTCATTCAAAGCTACTTGGACCAGTTCTACAGTGGTCAAAAAGTCATTATCTGCGGTCATAGCCTGGGTGGTGCGATTGCATTGTTGCTGGCTGAGGCTCTTCGTCGAGATTCTGATAACGATTACGACGTTCTGCTCTACACCTATGGCGCACCGCGAGCCGGTGATGCCGACTTCGTCGCAGCAGCGTCAGCGTTGCCCCATCACCGGATGGTGAACAACAACGATGTGGTGCCCAGCGTGCCCGCGCCCTGGATGAACGCACGACGAAACATCTGGATACCGGGACTGGCGACCGTTTTTATCACCAACCCGATTTTAGGCATCTTGATCTTCGCCGCAGGCTTGGTTCGTGTCGGTGGCGCGCCCTATCAACACCATGGTGAGCTGCATCATTTCATGCCCGTGGATTTTACCGGCAAGGAGAGGTCGGCAATTCTCTGGAGCCCTGGCTGTGCCTCCATCGAGGAGGCGGCCTGCACGCGTGCCATCGCCAAAAATGGCGATCTGCCGTTTCGCGATGGTCTCTTTGCCCAACTGATGCAGGCGGGAGATCACAGTGCGCCGCACGCCTATATCCCCTTCTCCTGGGCGACCTTGCGGCGCTGGCAGCAAACTCAGGAAGCGGGAGGAACCCTGGTCACCGAGCGTGAATACAACCTGGTGACGGCAGCATTGAGGGAGATGCGCAGTAAGGTGCAGGACCAGCGTCGTCAAGAAATGGACACCCGTGGCTACAACACTAACGACCCACAGTATCTACAGACGGTGTCCGAGTTGTCCGCAGAGTCACAAAAGCTCAGCACCTCGATACAGCGCCTGCGGCCGCTGCGTGAACGCCATCTGACGCTGGCGGATGTCTACGGCAGCGCCGCGCAGTCCCTCACGCTGGAAGAGACCTTGCAGCGCTGGATGGCCCAGAAAGAAAATAATGCCCAGGTGCAGATCGCAATGATTCCTTGCCCATCTGCTGACGATTTAATGACCGCCTTCCACAGCGGCATGCCGTATACGCTGGACATCGACTCCATTATCTAACGGCGCGTTGCCTACGGTATCTAACGGCTCCACGTCAGAGCTGAGACTGATACAGCCAGCAGACGGACATTACTTGTCTGCAACTCAAGGACGACACCTGAGCAAGCCTGCGGCCGGAACCACAAAGCAAATAACGTTTGTGAAAATGGGCGCAACCTTTTAGAAGATCGTACTGATATCGAGGGGCCGGTCAGGCAGGGATATCAAGCAGTTGCCAAAGCAGTCAGTTACGGAGAGCGCGAAGGAAATATGGCCTATGGAGCAACTGATATAGGGCTGTCTGCATATGCGCTTAGTCGGTATGTATTAAAGCCGGATGCTTGGCGCTTGTTCAGGTATGTCAGAACAGACTATGTGCGATCTTATAAAAGTATGGGGGCTAGCACCATGGGTTTTGAGATATATACCGACCTCCAAACAGGGAAGCAGGTATACCAAGAGACTGGGCAATGATTCTTTGGCTCTTTCCTGTTGTGGCTGTCTGTGGGATTGGCATTGCCTATTTTCTGAAGGTGCGACTGTCGGGTAGCGATCTAAATCACGCTAAGCTTTACGCTTGTTTAGTGTTTAATGGTTTTTTTGTCGTGCCCTATATCGATATTATTCAAAATCAAAATTTCTTATTTTTTGGGCGTCGACCAGAGTTGGTTGTAGAGCACGAATTTATTGGGTGGATTGCTTTTTTCTGTATCTTTATCCATTTGTTTGCGCTCCCTGTTAAACGAAAAGTCAGATGGTGGTTCTCGGGGAAATAAACTAACAACAAGCCAATGCCCTATTGTTTGAGCATTTCTTGCTGTGATTTTTCAGCAGGCCGGGTTTCGGCGTGGGCAGGGGGGGAGCGGTAGTGCAATTCCATGGAGTGGGTAATCCGAGGCCCCGATTCGGTGAGGGCGGAAGTCTACCGGCTTCTGGGGGGAGCTGCGGCGTGTACGCCAAAGACGAGCGGCGGCTCAGGCCTGAAACTGCTCCAGATGTTGCTCTACCCATTGAAGCAGGCGTTTGTCAAATTGCGGCCGCTGCTGGTTGAAGTGCTCCTGGCAGCGGCTACAGGTTGCGTCAGGGGCCGGGGCGGGCGCCGTCGAGCAGGGCGTCCACTACGGCGCGGCCCAGCTCCGGGGCGCGGCACGGACGATCGGTGAGCAAGGGTGGATCGGGGACAAGCTTTTTTATGAGACTGGTTCTTTTAGCAATTTAAGAAACCAACCGGATCTCACTTCCACATGAGAGGGTGGCAGCCGTGTGCAGGTGTGGAAGACCGGGCTAAAGGAACCGGCGCACCCGAGGGTGCCCTACGCACAGCTGCCATAGACCGAGTTCACCCAAGCCGTATCGGCAAGGGTGTTCGAATGAGACGACTGCACGTCCTTTAACCCAGACTTCCACATCCGGGCCGCTGATTTGGCAACGGCCCCGGGAGACTGCCTGATCGTTCAAAGGGGTACAAGGCGCTCAAAGGCGTGGGGGATTCTCTCGGATTTGCCCTACAAAACATAGAGACTCTGCTTCGCTATGGCGCGGCATCGCCTGACAAATCTCGGCTTTTGTCCAGGCAAAGAGAGGCACACCGGTCAATCAAAGGAGCAGAAAGATGATTTGATATTTAATGAAATCAGGCCTTGATGCTCGGTCTGTATTTGGACTGCATATAGTCTGTGGTGGAAGCCAGCAGGATAATTTCGATCTTGCATATTCAGCGTCAGGAGTCCTGAGCGGCGAAGTTGCACAGTACATTCCGTAGCAGGGCTGCGAGCACGTCGCAAATTCTAGGAGGCTTCACTCATGCGAGTTGAAACGGTTGGCTTTTTACAAAGATACGCATCCGACCTGCCTCTAGAGGAGCCAATGGTCGTCACGCAAAACGGTGTGCCTGTTTACGTTGTCGAGTCTTACGTTGAGCGTAAGCGTCGCGACGAGGCAGTTGCGTTGGTGAAATTGCTGGCAGTCAGTTCGCGCGAGTATGCCCGAGGCAAGCATTGTTCGACTGATGAGCTGAAGGCCCGTTTAAGCGGGAGGTTTGCCCACAAATAAAAAAAAGGGCCTGGAGACGTATCTCCAAGCCCTCAAAAGGTGAGAGGTGTCTAGTCCCTCAACCTGGTGAGCGGTGTTGCATGTTTCGGTGTCGCGGCGGTTAGGCTTTCAGCGGAACCAGGCGCGGGGCAATCATGTTTTCCGGACGCAGGATGTCGTCGAGCATGGCGTCGTCCAGCAGGCCTTCTTCGCGCACCAGTTCCAGTACGCCACGGCCACTTTCCAGGGCGATGCGGGCGATACGGGTGGCGTTTTCATAGCCGATGTACGGGTTCAGTGCGGTGACCAGGCCGATGGAGTGCTCCACCAGTTCGCGGCAACGGGTTTCGTTGGCGGTGATGCCGGTGATGCAGTGCTCGCGCAGCATGTCCATGGCGCGTTGCAGCAGGCGGATCGAGTCGAAGATCTTGAAGGCGATCAGCGGTTCCATCACGTTCAGTTGCAGCTGGCCGCCTTCGGCCGCGATGGTCAGGGCCAGGTCGTTGCCGATGATCTGGAACGCCACTTGGTTGACCGCTTCCGGGATGACCGGATTGACCTTGCCAGGCATGATCGAGCTGCCGGGCTGACGCGCTGGCAGGTTGATTTCGTTGATGCCGGTGCGTGGGCCGCTGGACAGCAGGCGCAGGTCGTTGCAGATCTTCGACAGCTTGACCGCGGTGCGCTTGAGCATGCCGGAGAACAGCACGAAGGCGCCCATGTCGGAGGTGGCTTCGATCAGGTCGGCAGCCGGTACCAGCGGCTGGCCGCTGATGGTGGCCAGGCGTTGTACGGCCAGGGCCTGGTAGCGCGGGTCGGCGTTGATGCCGGTGCCGATGGCGGTGCCGCCCAGGTTGACTTCGGTCAGCACTTCCGGCGCCAGGGTCTTCAGGCGAGCCAGGTCTTCACCCAGGGTGGTGGCGAAGGCCTTGAATTCCTGGCCGAGGGTCATCGGCACGGCGTCTTGCAGCTGGGTACGGCCCATTTTCAGGACGTGGCTGAATTCTTCACCCTTGGCGGCGAACGACTGGATCAGGCTGTCGAGGCTGGCCAGCAGGGCGTCGTGGCCCAGCAGCAGACCCAGGCGGATCGCGGTCGGGTAGGCGTCGTTGGTGGACTGCGCCATGTTCACGTCGTTGTTCGGGTGCAGGTACTGGTATTCGCCCTTGCTGTGGCCCATGGCCTCCAGCGCGATGTTGGCGATGACTTCGTTGGCATTCATGTTGGTCGAAGTGCCAGCGCCGCCTTGAATCATGTCCACCACGAACTCTTCGTGGAAGTCGCCACGGATCAGACGGGCACAGGCCTCGCTGATGGCCGCATGCTTGGCTTCGCTCAGATGACCCAGTTCGCGGTTGGCGTCAGCAGCTGCCTGCTTGACCATTGCCAGGGCCACGACCAGTTTTGGGTAGTGCGAAATCGGAACACCGGAGAGACGGAAGTTGTTCACCGCTCGCAGGGTCTGGATGCCGTAATACGCTTGAGCCGGTACTTCGAGTACGCCAAGCAGGTCTTTTTCTGTGCGGAAAGATGCAGCGGAGGACATGACGGAGATCATCTCGGTAGGGACCCGGTCTGTGCCGGGAACGCTGCGAATCCTAGGCCGAAGGGAATTTTTGGGCCAATGCTGTTAAACACTGGGCTATGCATATTCGGCATAATGCCGGTGTGACGCCGCTTTGCCGGCGAGCGTGTGACCTAAAATGGTGCGTGTCCGGGAGGACGTGATGAATCTGGAAAGCAAATGGCTCGAGGACTTCAGTGCCTTGGCCGCCACCCGCAGCTTTTCCCAGGCTGCCGAGCGACGTTTCGTGACCCAGCCGGCCTTCAGTCGGCGCATCCGCAGCCTGGAAGCAGCCCTGGGCCTGACCCTGGTCAACCGCTCGCGCACGCCGGTGGAACTGACGGCGGCGGGGCAGTTGTTCCTGGTTACCGCGCGCACCGTGGTCGAACAGCTCGGCGAGGTGGTGCGTCACCTGCACCATCTGGAAGGCGGCCAGGGCGAAGTGATGCAGGTGGCGGCGGCCCACTCCCTGGCGCTGGGGTTCTTCCCGCGCTGGATCGCGCAACTGCGCAATGAAGGGCTGAACATCGCCACGCGGCTGGTGGCCACCAACGTCGGTGATGCGGTGCACGCCCTGCGCGAAGGCGGCTGCGACCTGATGCTGGCCTTCTATGACCCGGACGCGGCCTTGCAGATGGACTCGGAAATTTTCCCCTCGCTGCACCTGGGGCACACCGAGATGCTCCCGGTGTGCGCTGCCGATGCCCAGGGCAAGCCGCTGTTCGATCTGGAAGGCGAGGCCAGTGTGCCGTTGCTGGCGTACAGCGCCGGGGCCTTTCTCGGGCGTTCGGTGAACCTGCTGCTGCGCCAGCGCAACCTGCGTTTCACCACGGTTTATGAGACCGCCATGGCCGACAGCCTAAAGAGCATGGCGTTGGAAGGGCTGGGCATTGCCTGGGTGCCGCAATTGAGCGTGCGCGCCGAACTGGCCCGGGGGGAACTGGTGGTTTGCGGCGGCGCGCAATGGCATGTACCGCTGGAGATCCGCCTGTACCGCTGCGCCCTGGTGCGCAAGGCCAACGTGCGCTTGCTCTGGCGCAAGCTGGAAGGCGCCGCCGCACAAGCGACGGGCAACGCATGAGCCTGTTGCCGGTGTTGCAGATCGCGAGGGATTTTCCGCGTCGGCAACGCCAGACCCTGTAGCCGCTGCCGCAGGTTCGGGCCGCGTTCGGACGCTCGGCCCCGCAGGGGCCGCCAAACCTGGCGCTGCGAAGTGTCTGAAGGATTGGGGATATAGCGCTGGCGCCGGCTGCGCCGTCGTTCGCAGCCTGCGGCAGCGGCTACAGGGAACTGGTCTGGCTGCGAGAGGTTTTCAGTTCGGGGAGACTGACTTCAGAGTCAATAAAACCGGGGTTTTGCGCCGGAAATACTTTGTTCGACAGATGGTCGGCGAAAGTGCGTTTAGCGCGGCTTTTTCGGTATACTGCGCGGCCTTCGGCCGGTTCGTCCGGCCATAATTCGTACAGTCAAGCCACGCATTTTCGCGTGGCTTGTTGTTTTTGACGCGCCCGCGGGCGCCCAGAGAGAAGAGGCACGACGATGAGTGCACTGGTTGGCGTGATCATGGGCTCCAAGTCCGATTGGTCCACCCTTAGCCACACCGCCGATATGCTGGAAAAGCTCGGCATCCCTTACGAGGTGAAGGTGGTGTCCGCACACCGCACCCCGGACCTGCTGTTCCAGTACGCCGAAGAGGCTGAGGCGCGTGGCATCGAGGTGATCATCGCCGGTGCCGGCGGCGCGGCGCACTTGCCGGGCATGTGCGCGGCCAAGACCCACCTGCCGGTGCTGGGCGTGCCGGTGCAGTCGTCGATGCTCTCGGGCGTGGATTCGCTGCTGTCCATCGTGCAGATGCCCGCCGGCATCCCCGTGGCCACCCTGGCCATCGGCAAGGCGGGCGCGATCAACGCGGCCCTGCTCTCGGCGAGCATCCTGGGCGCCAAGCACCCGCAGTTCCATGCGGTGCTGAAAAAATTCCGTGCTGAACAGACAGACAGCGTCCTGGACAATCCAGACCCGCGCGTCGCCTGAGGTTGTTGACGATGAAGATCGGTGTAATCGGTGGCGGCCAGTTGGGCCGCATGTTGGCCCTGGCGGGGACTCCGCTGGGAATGAACTTCGCTTTCCTCGACCCGGCGCCGGATGCGTGCGCCGCTGCCCTGGGCGAACACCTGCGTGCCGACTACGGCGACCAGGACCACCTGCGCCAGCTGGCCGATGAAGTGGACCTGGTGACCTTCGAATTCGAGAGCGTGCCGGCGGAAACCGTGGCCTTCCTCTCGCAGTTCGTGCCGGTCTACCCGAGCGCCGAAGCCCTGCGCATCGCTCGTGATCGCTGGTTCGAGAAGAGCATGTTCAAGGACCTGGGGATTCCGACCCCGGAGTTTGCCGACATCCAGTCCCAGGCGGATCTCGACGCCGCCGTGGCGCGCATCGGCCTGCCGGCCGTGCTCAAGACCCGCACCCTGGGTTACGACGGCAAGGGCCAGAAGGTCCTGCGCAGCGCCGCCGACGTCGCAGGCACCTTCGCCGAACTGGGCAGCGTGCCTTGCCTGCTGGAAGGCTTCGTGCCGTTCACCGGCGAAGTCTCGCTGATCGCCGTGCGTGCCCGTGACGGTGAAACCCGTTTCTACCCGCTGGTGCACAACACCCACGACAGCGGCATCCTGCGCCTGTCGGTGGCCAGCAGCGATCACCCGCTGCAGGCCCTGGCCGAGGACTACTCCAGCCGCGTGCTCAAGCAGCTGGATTACGTCGGCGTGATGGCGTTCGAGTTCTTCGAAGTCGACGGCGGCCTCAAGGCCAACGAGATCGCCCCGCGGGTGCACAACTCCGGGCACTGGACCACCGAAGGCACCGAGTGCAGCCAGTTCGAAAACCACCTGCGGGCGGTAGCCGGTCTCCCTCTGGGTTCCACAGCCAAAGTCGGTGAGAGCGCCATGATCAACTTCATCGGCGAAGTGCCGCCGGTGGACAAAGTCATCGCCATCGACGACTGCCACCTGCATCACTACGGCAAGGCCTTCAAGGCCGGACGCAAGGTCGGCCACGCCAACCTGCGTTGCGCCGATCAGGCGACCCTGCAAGCGCAGATCCTCAAGGTGCAAGCGCTGATCGCCGAGTAACAAATCCTCCGGCTGGCGGGAACCTTCGTTTCCCGCCGTTCTCTGATAGCAGGATGCCAAAGTGCTGGCTAGGCTTTGGCTTGATCCCCCCCTTACAGAGGAACAGCCATGGGCATTATTGGAACCATTTTCATCGGCTTGATCGTTGGTCTGCTGGCGCGTTTCCTCAAGCCGGGAGACGACAGCATGGGCTGGATCATGACCATCCTGCTGGGTATCGGCGGCTCGCTGGCGGCCACTTATGGCGGTCAGGCGCTGGGTATTTATCAGGCTGGCCAGGGCGCCGGTTTCATCGGTGCGCTGGTGGGCGCGGTCGTCCTGCTGGTGATCTACGGCTTCGTCAAGAAAAGCTGATTCCCCCCTGCAAGCCCCCTCTGCCGTTCGTGCCGAGGGGAGCCCTTTTCTTCATCTGAAACTTCAACGCAGCCGACGCTTTGGGCACTAGAATGCCCGGGTTTTTCCGTCCTTCCTTTTTGACCGAGCCACCCTCTCATGCGCCGTCTTCTATTGACCTTTGTTCTGCTGGGCTGCGGCCTGGCCCAGGCTGGCGAACTGCCGGAAACCGACTGGCTGGAGCTGATGCCCAAGTCGGACCAGAAAGCCCTGGAGCAGATGCCGGAAATCGACCACAACTCCCCCGAAGCCAATGGCACCTTCACCGAAAAGGGCGGCCTGAAGCAGAGCAAGGGCTTGCCGGCGGTGATGTATTCCACCAAGACCGTGCCGGCGATGAACGACAAGCAGATCCGCCTCGGCGGCTATCCGGTGCCGCTGGAGGCTGATGCCAAGGGGCGCAGCACGCTGTTCTTCCTGGTGCCGTACCCGGGCGCCTGCATCCACGTGCCGCCACCGCCGCCCAACCAGCTGGTGCTGGTGCGCTTTCCCAAGGGCGTGAAGCTGGAGGACATCTACACGCCGCTGTGGGTGACCGGCACCTTGAAGATCGAGACGGTCAGCAATGACCTGGCCGACGCGGCCTACGCCCTGGATGCGGCGAAGGTGCGGGTGGTGCAGGAATCGGATCTCTGAAGCCGCAGCGCTGAATGTGCCTTCCAAGCGGCTCTGTTGAACTGGACCGCTGAAGGCATTTGTAGGAGCCGGCTTGCCGGCGAAAGCGGCCTCAAGAACGCTGACGGTCCTGAGGACCTCTTCGCTGGCAAGCCAGCTCCTATGCAGCTAGGTGGGGTCAGAGCGGGGCGGCGCTGATGCTCACGCTCAGGGTGTGGCGGGCGCCAGGTGCCAGGGTGACGATGTCGTCCATCACGTTGGCGGTCTCGATGCACAGCATGCGCTGCCAGCCGTCGTTGGCCATGTCGCCAAATTGCGCGGCGCGGTCGATCCAGGGGTTCCAGATCACGGCGGTGCGCGAGCCTGCGCTGTTCAGGCGAATCCGTCGTTGCCAGTCCGGATCGACGATATCCAGCTGCGCCGGGACGTTCAGGTAGATGCGGTCGGTCTCGCCGCTAAAGTGCAGGGCGCCGCTCTGGACCTTGGTGGTCCAGTCTTCCAGGGTTTCGATGTAGTTCAGCCCGTCCAGGCCTTCGACCTGCACCTTGCGCACATCGCTGACCGCGAAATAGCTGTGCAGCGCCTGGCTGATGCTCACGCTTTCTGTGCCCAGGTTATGGCTGGTGAGGCTGATGTGCAGTTGCTCGTCGAGGCGGATGCTCAGGCTCGGTTCCACCTGATGGGGCCAGCCAGGAAAGCCGCCAGCGGGGCAGGGTAGGCGCAGCCGTACCAGCAAGCTGTCGCCGTCGCTTTCGATGCCTTGCAGTTCCCAGTCGCTGGCCCGCACCAGGCCGTGGGCCGGTGCCGGTTCAGCGCTTTGGCGCATGGCCTGCACGCTTTGCGGGTTGCGTGCAAAGTTGCCGAACCAGGGCCAGCACACCGGAACCCCGGCGCGGATGCTCTTGCCGGTCTTGAACTGCGCCTCGTCGTTGAGCCAGATCAGCGGCTGTTGCCCGGCCACTTGATAACTGAGGATGTGCGCGCCTTGCTGGGCCACCAGCAGTTCGGCATCACCGTGGCGGATGCGCCAGCAGTTCAGTTCATCCAGTTTCACTGTTTCAACGTGGGGCGTGGGCATGCTGCGGTTCTCGTTAGGGTGGCTTGGGCGTTGTAGGAACCTAGCGCGCTCGGGGCGGAACCGAACGGGTGCGGCCGCTGCCGTCGATGGCGACGAACACGAACACCGCCTCGGTGACCTTGCGCCATTCGCTGGACAGCGGGTCGTCGCTCCACACTTCCACCATCATCTGGATCGAGCTGCGGCCGATCTCCAGGGTCTGGGTATAGAAGGACAGTTGTGCGCCCACCGCCACCGGCACCAGGAACGCCATGCGATCAATGGCCACGGTAGCGACTCGGCCACCGGCGACGCGGCTGGCCATGGCGGTGCCCGCCAGGTCCATCTGCGCCACCAGCCAGCCGCCGAAAATATCGCCAAAGCCGTTGGTTTCCCGGGGCAAAGCGGTGATTTGCAGGGCCAGGTCGCCTTGCGGGATTGGATCTTCTTGTTCGAGTTCTATCATGCCGAGGGGCCTCTGACCCGTGACGCTTCATGGTGACTTCAGGTGAATAGCCGTCTTCAGGAAAAACGATTCAGCCCGAACACACTGCGTTCGTCACGTTCTTTCTAAGGCGTGCTATAGGGAAACTCTGCGAAATCGGCTGCTCATGCACTGTGAGAACTACTGCGCTCAGCAATACTGCGTTAGAAACAGGCACGGATTGCTCATTTACAACACGTAGACTCCGCATCCGTGCCTGTTTCTGCCTTGCCTTGCTTTCGCTCGCTACGTTCTCACAGCGCATGAGGACAACGGGTTTTCGTACAGCAACCCTTGCCAGAAGCGGCTTTGCGCTTCGAGGTTTGCGAGTATATCGGTCGATAGACTCCGCGACGACCCACTCAGTTCGCAAATTTGTGAGTCATTTGTGCGCCGCTGTGTACGCATTCGAACAATTTGCTATCGTGCCGAACCTGCCAGGCCCCAACCAGCGCTGTTGCGGTTGCCGGAACCGACTAATAAGAGAAGCCCTTGCCATGACCACTGTGCCCTCGAGCGCCGCGCAGCCAGCGCAGCCCGCCCGTCCCTTGACCCGTAGTGATTACAAGACCCTGTCGCTGTCTGCCTTGGGCGGCGCGCTGGAGTTCTACGACTTCATCATCTTCGTGTTCTTCGCCACCGTGGTCGGCAAGCTGTTCTTCCCGGCGGACATGCCCGAGTGGCTGCGCCTGATGCAGACCTTCGGCATCTTCGCCGCCGGCTACCTGGCCCGTCCTCTGGGCGGGATCGTCATGGCGCACTTTGGCGACCTGCTGGGGCGCAAGAAGATGTTCACCCTGAGCATCTTCATGATGGCGGTGCCGACCCTGATCATGGGCCTCTTGCCGACCTACGCGCAGATTGGCTTATGGGCGCCGATCCTGCTGTTGCTGATGCGGGTGATTCAGGGCGCGGCCATCGGTGGAGAAGTGCCAGGCGCCTGGGTATTCGTTTCCGAACATGTGCCTCAGCGGCATATCGGCTACGCCTGCGGCACCCTGACGGCGGGCCTGACCGCCGGGATTCTCCTGGGCTCGCTGGTGGCCACCGCCATCAATAGCATCTACACCCCGGTGGAAGTGGCCGACTACGCCTGGCGGATTCCGTTCCTGCTGGGCGGGGTGTTCGGCCTGTTCTCGGTGTACCTGCGCCGCCTGCTGCACGAAACCCCGGTGTTCGCCGAGCTGCAATTGCGCAAGGCCCTGGCCGAAGAGCTGCCCCTGCGCACCGTGCTGCGCGATCACCGTGGCGCCATCGTCATTTCCATGCTGCTGACCTGGCTGCTGTCCGCCGGGATCATCGTGGTGATCCTGATGACCCCGACGGTGCTGCAGACCGTTTATAAATTCCCGGCCATCACCGCCCTGGAAGCCAACAGCCTGGCCATTGTGTTCCTGAGCCTGGGCTGCGTGATCTCCGGTGTTCTGGCGGATCGTTTCGGCGCTGGCAAGGTGTTCGTGTTCGGCAGCGCCTTGCTGCTGGCCACCTCCTGGACCTTCTATCACGGCTTGCTGGATAACCCGCAGTGGCTGTTCCCGATGTATGCCCTGACCGGTCTGTTTGTCGGCACCATCGGCGCGGTGCCTTATGTGATGGTCAAGGCGTTCCCGGCGGTGGTGCGTTTCAGCGGCCTGTCGTTTTCCTACAACCTGGCCTACGCGATCTTCGGTGGCCTGACGCCGATGGTGGTCACCTGGCTGCTCAAGGAAAGCCCGATGGGGCCGGCTTACTATGTGGCAATCATTTGCGGTATCGGCCTGCTGGTGGGGCTGTACCTGTGGGTCAAGGGCCGCTGATCTGCGCCATCTTGTAGCCGCTGCCGCAGGCTGCAACAGGGCCGCAGGCCCTGCTGGGCGCTGAAGAGTGTCGCGACCCTGCGGGTCGGTCGCAGCCTTCGGCAGCGGCTACAGAGGTTTTTATCGCCGTATAAAGAAAGGCCCGCTTGCGTTCAGGAGTGCTGGCCTTTCATCTAATTGTCATATTCCGGACATAGAGTGTTCACACGGCCTACAGATACTTGGCCCCGACTTAACACACCCTATCTGCTAGGAGTAAGGCATGAAACTGAAGCGTTTGATGGCGGCAATGACCTTTGTCGCTGCTGGCGTTGCCACTGCCCACGCGGTTGCCGCTGTTGACCCTGCTATCCCGAGCTACACCAAGACCACTGGTGTGTCGGGCAACCTGTCCAGCGTCGGTTCCGATACTTTGGCGAACCTGATGACCCTGTGGGCCGAGAACTACAAAAAGGAATACCCGAACGTCAACATTCAGATTCAGGCCGCCGGCTCCGCCACCGCGCCACCTGCGCTGACCGAAGGCACCTCCAACCTGGGCCCGATGAGCCGCAAGATGAAGGACACCGAGCTGGCGGCCTTCGAGCAGAAGTACGGCTACAAGCCAACCGCTATCCCGGTGGCCGTGGACGCCCTGGCGGTGTTCGTGCACAAGGACAACCCGATCCAGCACCTGACCATGGAACAGGTCGACGCGATTTTCTCGTCCACCCGTCTGTGCGGCGCCAAGGCTGACGTGAAAACCTGGGGCGACCTGGGTGTGAAGGGCGATCTGGCCAACAAGCCGGTGCAACTGTTCGGCCGTAACTCGGTATCCGGCACCTACGGCTACTTCAAGGAAGAAGCCCTGTGCAAAGGCGACTACAAGCCTAACGTCAACGAGCAGCCAGGTTCGGCATCGGTGGTGCAGTCCATCAGCTCCTCGCTGAACGGCATCGGCTACTCGGGCATCGGCTACAAGACCGCCAGCGTGAAGACCGTGGCCCTGGCCAAGAAAGGCAGCAGCGACTTCATCGAAGACACCGAAGAAAACACCCTGAACGGCAAGTACCCGCTGTCGCGCTTCCTCTACGTCTACATCAACAAAGCCCCGAACAAGCCTCTGGCCCCGCTGGAAGCCGAGTTCGTGAAACTGGTCCTGTCCAAGCAGGGTCAGGAAGTGGTGGTCAAGGACGGCTACATCCCGCTGCCAGCCAAGGTGGCCGCCAAGGCCCTGGCTGACCTGGGCCTGAAAGAAGGCGCATAAGCCGCCGCAGAAGGTCCGGGCTCCCCGGACCTTCTCGTTTTCGTAGGAGCGGGCCGGGCGGCAGCGCCCGCAAGGGCGACCCAGGCTCAAGGCCGGTTCGTCGGCCAGCCGGCTCCTGCAACCTCATTTTTCAACCCGCTGCCGGCTTTGCCACGTGGCGGATTTGCTGCGTCACTGCATTGTCATCTTTCTGTCATACAGGATCGCTAGGGTGTGCGCATGAATGATCTGGCCAATTCCCCCATGACTACGACTTCTCCCCCCAAGCGCATTGACTTCAATACGCCTGAACTGCAACGCAAGCGTCGCATTCGCGCGCTCAAAGACCGCCTGACCCGCTGGTACGTCCTTGTTGGCGGACTGGCGGTACTGGGTGCGATCACCCTGATCTTTTTCTTCCTCGCCTATGTCGTGGTGCCGCTGTTCCAGGGCGCCGACCTGACCGTCAAGGACCCGCTGACCCCGGCCTGGATGCAGGACGCCGGCAAGCCGCTGATGTTCTCCCTGGAAGAGCAGAACCAGGTCGGCATGCGCGTCTCCGACAAGGGCCAGGCGCTGTTCTTCGACATCGACAGCGGTGCCGAGCTGCGCAAGGTCGACCTGCCGATCCCGGCCGGCGCCAACGTGGTGTCCATCGGCAAGGACCAGCCCGGCAATCCGCTGGTGGTGGTCGGTCTGTCCAACGGTCAGGCCCTGGTGTTCCGCCACACCTACAAGGTCAGCTACCCGGACGGCAAGAAGACCATCTCGCCGGCCATCGAGTACCCCTACGGCGACAGCCCGATCACCCTGAACGAGCAGGGCGGTGCCCTGGAGCACGTCAACCTCAACGCCACTGATTCGTCGCTGATCATCGCCGGTTCCACCGGTGCGCAACTGCATGTGCTGAAGCTGACCCGCGAAGAAAACATGATGACTGGCGAGGTCACCAGCGAGCAGAGCCGCATCGAGCTGCCGCAGATGACCGAGGCGGTGAAGGCCATGTACATCGATCCGCGCCAGCAGTGGCTGTATGTGATCAATGGCCGGGCCCAGGCCGACGTGTTCAGCCTGCGGGACAAGAGCCTCAACGGTCGCTACAAACTGCTGGAAGACGCTGACACCGAAGTGACTGCCAGCACCCAGCTGGTGGGCGGCATCTCGCTGATCATCGGTACGTCCAAGGGTGGCCTGGCCCAGTGGTTCATGGCCCGCGACCCGGATGGCGAACTGCGCCTGAAGCAGATCCGTACCTTCCAGATGGGCACCGCGCCTATCGTTGAAATCACTGCCGAAGAGCGTCGCAAGGGCTTCGTTGTCCTGGACGCCGTCGGCAAGCTCGGGGTGTTTCACAGCACCGCCCACCGCACCCTGCTGGTGGATCAGGTGGTGGACGGCCCTGGCGTGTTCGGCCTGTCGCCACGGGCCAACCGGGTGATCGTCGAGGCCGGTGGCAAGCTGCAGCCGCTGCTGCTGGACAACCCGCACCCGGAAGTGTCCTGGAGCGCGCTGTGGAGCAAGGTCTGGTACGAGAACTACGACGAGCCTAAATACGTCTGGCAATCCACCGCGGCCAACACCGACTTCGAACCCAAGCTGAGCCTCTCGCCCCTGACCTTCGGCACTCTGAAGGCGGCGTTCTACGCCATGCTGCTGGCTGCGCCATTGGCGGTTGCGGCGGCGATCTATACCGCCTACTTCATGGCCCCGGGCATGCGCCGCAAGGTCAAGCCGGTGATCGAGCTGATGGAAGCGATGCCGACGGTGATCCTCGGCTTCTTCGCCGGCCTGTTCCTGGCGCCCTATGTCGAAGGTCATCTACCGGGCATCTTCAGCCTCTTGATGTTGCTGCCAATCGGCATTCTGGTGGCCGGTTTCATCTTCAGCCGCCTACCGGAGTCGATCCGCCTGAAAGTGCCGGATGGTTGGGAAAGTGCGCTGCTGATTCCGGTGATCCTGTTCGTGGGCTGGTTGTCGCTGTACATGAGCCCCTTCATGGAAAACTGGTTCTTCGGCGGCGACATGCGCATGTGGATCTCCCACGACCTGGGGATCACCTACGACCAGCGCAACGCCCTGGTGGTCGGCCTGGCCATGGGTTTTGCGGTGATTCCGAACATCTACTCGATCGCCGAAGACGCCGTGTTCAGCGTGCCTCGCGGCCTGACCCTGGGCTCTCTGGCCCTGGGCGCCACGCCGTGGCAGACCATGACGCGGGTGGTGATCCTCACCGCCAGCCCGGGGATCTTCTCGGCGCTGATGATCGGCATGGGCCGCGCCGTGGGCGAGACCATGATCGTGCTGATGGCCACCGGCAACACCCCGGTCATGGAAATGAACCTGTTCGAAGGCCTGCGCACCCTGGCCGCCAACGTCGCGGTGGAAATGCCCGAATCGGAAGTCGGCGGCAGCCACTACCGCGTGCTGTTCCTCTCGGCGCTGGTGCTGCTGTTGTTCACCTTCGTCATGAACACCCTCGCAGAACTGATTCGTCAGCGTCTGCGCAAGAAATACTCGTCGCTTTAAGAAAGGTAGAAGTCTGTGAAACAGAACTCCCTAAAAGACTGGTTCAAGAGCGGCGCCCCGGGCGTCTGGATCAGCGGTGGCGCGGTGTCCATCGCGGTCATCATGACCATCGGCCTGCTGGCGGTGATCGCCGTGCGCGGCCTCGGCCACTTCTGGCCGGCCGACCTGGTGCACGCCAGCTATGACGTGCCGGGCCAGGCCAACCACCTGGTCATCGGTGAAGTGGTGCAGAAGGAAGAAGTGCCCCGGGCGCGCCTGAAGAGTGCCGGTTTGCCGGTGCCCGACCAGGGCCCGGAGTTCATGACCCGGGAGCTGATCAAGGTCGGCAACCGTGATCTGAACGGCAACGACTTCACCTGGATCGTCGGTGAGTGGCTGACCAATCAGAGCTACCCCAAGGAGCTGATGGCCGTCGAACGCCGTGAGTGGGGCAACTTCTATGGCTACCTGGTCAACGTCAAGGAAAGCGGCAAGGTGATCGCCGAAGGCGAGGCCGCCTGGCCTGAGCTGCAAGCACGGATCAACCGCGTGAACCAACTGGCGGCCCAGCTCAAGAGCCTGGAGAAGTCCGACATCGGCGCGATCAACGCCGGTCTGGAGCGTATCCGCCTGCACGGTCGCAAGCTGGAGCTGGAGGGTCGGATGAGTCCCGCCGCTCAAGCCGACATGGACGCCGAGCGTGCCGAACTCAATGCCCGTTACCAGGACATCGAAGCCCGGCTCAATGACCTGCACGCCCAGTTCAATCGCGACAGCCTGACCGCCCGCGATGCCAACGGCAAAGAGCTGGAGATCAGCCTGGGCAAGGTGGTGCACGCCTACCAGCCGAATGCCATGGGCACCTTCACCAAGATCGGTTTCTACTTCAGCAAGATCTGGGAATTCCTCAGCGACGACCCCCGTGAAGCCAACACCGAAGGCGGGATCTTCCCGGCGATTTTCGGCACCGTGATGATGACCCTGATCATGGCCATGATCGTCACCCCGTTCGGCGTACTGGCGGCGGTCTACCTGCGTGAATATGCCAAGCAGAACACCCTGACCCGGGTGATCCGCATCGCGGTGAACAACCTGGCAGGGGTTCCGGCCATCGTCTACGGCGTATTCGGCCTGGGCTTCTTCGTCTACGTGCTTGGCGGTTCCGTGGACCGGCTGTTCTTCCCCGAAGCTCTGCCGGCGCCGACCTTCGGCACCCCGGGCCTGCTCTGGGCTTCCCTGACCCTGGCGCTGCTGGCAGTGCCGGTGGTGATCGTGGCCACCGAGGAAGGCCTGGCGCGGATTCCCCGTACCGTGCGTGAAGGTTCCCTGGCCCTGGGCGCGACCAAGGCCGAGACCTTGTGGAAGATCGTCCTGCCGATGGCCAGCCCGGCGATGATGACCGGCATGATCCTCGCGGTGGCCCGTGCCGCCGGTGAAGTGGCGCCGCTGATGCTGGTGGGTGTGGTGAAACTGGCGCCGTCGCTGCCGCTGGACGGCAACTACCCGTACCTGCACCTGGACCAGAAGATCATGCACCTGGGCTTCCACATCTATGACGTCGGCTTCCAGAGCCCCAACGTCGAGGCGGCGCGGCCGCTGGTGTACGCCACCGCGCTGCTGCTGGTGCTGGTGATCGCCGTGCTCAACCTGTCGGCCGTGTGGATTCGCAACCACCTGCGCGAGAAGTACAAGGCGCTGGACAGCTAATCGGCTGGCTTCTACAGAACACAATGATGTCACCGCAGGCCAGACGCCTGCGGTTCACGACAAACGAATTGGTAGCACAGGGAGCATCCCATGCAACACGAAGCACATACTCACGGCATCAACATGTCCGCCCTGGGCCGCGACAAGCAGAGCCTGAGCCTGGAACAAGAGACCGTGGCCATCGAAGTGCCCGGCCTGAGCCTGTTCTACGGCGAGAAACAGGCACTGTTCGACGTCAGCATGAACATCCCCAAGCAGCGCGTGACCGCTTTCATCGGCCCGTCCGGTTGCGGCAAGTCGACCCTGCTGCGGACCTTCAACCGCATGAACGACCTGGTGGACGGCTGCCGTGTAGAAGGCGCGATCAACCTTTACGGCAACAACATCTACCGCAAGGGCGAAGACGTGGCCGAGCTGCGTCGTCGGGTCGGCATGGTGTTCCAGAAGCCCAACCCGTTCCCCAAGACCATCTACGAAAACGTGGTCTACGGCCTGCGTATCCAGGGCATCAACAAAAAGCGTGTGCTCGACGAAGCCGTAGAGTGGGCGCTCAAGGGCGCGGCGCTGTGGGATGAGGTCAAGGACCGCCTGCACGAATCGGCCCTGGGCCTGTCCGGCGGCCAGCAACAGCGTCTGGTGATTGCCCGGACCATCGCCGTGGAACCGGAAGTGTTGCTGCTGGACGAACCCTGCTCGGCCCTGGACCCGATCTCGACCCTGAAGGTCGAAGAACTGATCTACGAGCTCAAATCCAAGTTCACCATCGTCATCGTCACCCACAACATGCAGCAGGCGGCGCGGGTTTCCGACTACACCGCGTTCATGTACATGGGCAAACTGGTGGAATTCGGCGATACCGATACGCTGTTCACCAATCCGGCGAAGAAGCAGACCGAAGACTACATCACCGGGCGTTACGGCTAGAAAGCAGCTGCAAGCCGCACGCTTCAAGCGGCAAGTAACAGCAGTTCAACGCGACGAAACCTATCAACTGGCAGCTTGTAGCTTGCGGCTTACAGCTTTTGTGGAGCAGAACCATGATTTCGAAGGAAGGCCTCACCCACCACATCTCCGCGCAGTTCAATGCCGAGCTGGAAGAGGTGCGCAGCCACCTGCTGGCCATGGGCGGGCTGGTGGAGAAGCAAGTCAATGACGCGGTCACCGCGCTGATCGAAGCCGACTCCGGGTTGGCCCAGCAGGTGCGCGAGATTGACGATCAGATCAATCAGATGGAGCGCAATATCGACGAGGAATGCCTGCGCATCCTCGCCCGTCGCCAGCCGGCGGCTTCCGACCTGCGCCTGATCATCAGCATCTCCAAGTCGGTGATCGACCTGGAGCGCATCGGCGACGAAGCCACCAAGATCGCCCGTCGGGCCATCCAGTTGTGCGAAGAGGGCGAAGCTCCTCGTGGCTACGTGGAGGTGCGGCACATCGGCGACCAGGTGCGCAACATGGTGCGCGATGCCCTGGACGCTTTTGCCCGCTTCGATGCCGACCTGGCACTTTCCGTGGCTCAGTACGACAAGATCATCGACCGTGAATACAAGACTGCGCTGCGCGAGCTGGCCACCTACATGATGGAAGACCCGCGCTCTATCTCGCGGGTTCTGAGCATTATCTGGGTGCTGCGTTCGCTGGAGCGGATCGGCGATCACGCGCGCAACATTTCCGAGCTGGTGATTTATCTGGTGCGTGGCACCGACGTGCGCCATTTGGGGCTCAAGCGCATGAAGGAAGAAGTTGAAGGCACAAGTGGCGAATCCGCTAATGTTCCGGATCAAGCTGACGATAAGTAAGAGTGCCCGAGAAGAGCGCCCGGCCCTTTGGCCGGGCGTTTTTGTTTGTGCTCCTCGAATTTGAAAAGCAGCACCCGCGAACGAAAAGTCCCGGCGTGACTGAAGAGTTTTGGCAAAGTGCCATCAGCCAGCGTTATGCTTGCCGGGATTTTTAAAGGGGTGGTCGATGAGTAAGGTAAGTGTGTTGGTGGTGGATGACGCTTCGTTCATTCGTGACCTGGTGAAGAAGTGCCTGCGCAACTACTTCCCTGGCATCAAGATCGAAGACGCGATCAACGGCAAGAAGGCTCAGGCGATGCTCGCCCGCGAAGCCTTCGACCTGGTCCTGTGCGATTGGGAAATGCCGGAAATGTCCGGCCTTGAGCTGCTGACCTGGTGCCGTGAGCAAGAGGCGCTGAAAACCATGCCGTTCGTCATGGTCACCAGCCGTGGCGACAAGGAAAACGTGGTGCAGGCGATCCAGGCCGGGGTTTCCGGCTATGTGAGCAAGCCTTTCACCAACGAACAGCTGCTGACCAAGGTCAAGCAGGCGCTGAACAAGGTCGGCAAGCTCGACACCTTGATGAACAGCGCGCCGACCAAGATGAACTCGGCCTTCGGCAATGACTCCCTGAGCGCCCTGACCGGCGGCAAGCCGGCGGTGGTGGGGGCGGCTTCGGCCCCGGTCAATCCGTTTGCCAAGCCGGCGGCCCCTGCGCCGGCCTCTGCAGCCGCAGCGCCGGCGCGTGGTTTGCTCAACAGCCCTCCGGTCAAGGCGCCGACGCCCGCGGCAGCGGCCAGTGGCGGTCGTGGCCAGGGCCAGCTGCGGTTGTCCAGCGGCAATCAGCCGTGCGTGATCAAGGCCCTGAGCATCAAGGAAGCGTTGCTGGTGGTGAAGCGTACCGACAGCCTGCCTCAAGTGCTGGAGAGCGCGGTGCTGGACCTGGAGCAGGGCGACAACGCTGAAGTGGCGCGGCTCAACGGCTACCTGCATGCGGTGGTGGCGTTGGAGCCCAAGCCGGACAGCGATTGGCTGCAACTGACCTTCCGTTTCGTCGACCAGGATGCCCAGAAGCTCGACTACATCTCGCGCCTGATCGCTCGCGGCACCGCGCAGAAGCATTTCGTTCCCGGCGCCTGATCCTCCCAGTCCGCTTTGTAGGAGCTGGCTCGCTGTAGGAGCTGGCTCCTACGAGGATCGAGGCTGCGGAAACCTGCGGAAAACACTTTTCCCGTTGCGGATTTTTGCCTTGCGCTGAGGCGGCCTGCTGCACCATCCCGCTATCGCGCGAACCACTCGCAACATAGGCCGTAACCCTCAAGCCACAAGGCCTTCGCCGTACCCCTCGATACTTTCTGCCGTACGTCCGATTGATTTTTCTGCCCTTGATTTATATCTGTTTGGATATAGATTGTGCATAGCGCTACGTGCCTTTCAGCGCTTGCGGCCATGCCTTGAAACAACCCGGCGCGGCCGGTCCTGGCCGTGTTGATTAGCCTTGTTCCTGTTCATTAACAGGAGAGGTTCGATGCCCAGGCACAAGGATGTGGTGTTTGTCGGGAGCGCGCTGCGAGATCTCAGGGCGTTCCCTGAAGATGCCCGTCGGGCCGCCGGTTTCCAGTTGGATCTGCTGCAGCAGGGTGAACAGCCCTACGATTGCAGGTCGGTGAAAACCATCGGTCCGAGCGTTTTCGAGATCAGGGTCCATGAGGATTCAGGGGCGTTTCGGGTGTTCTATGTGGTCAAGCGGCCGGCAACCATCTATGTGCTGCATGCGGTGCGCAAGACCACCCGCAAGACCGAAGCGCGGGATATCGAACTGGCTCGCGCCAGATATCAGGAAGCAGGTTCACGTCATGACTGATTCACCGGTTACTCAGCGGTTCACCAGTGTCTGGGATGCCCTTGAGGCCACTCCCCAGGAAGCCGCCAACATGCGCCTGCGGGCTAAGCTGATGCTCGAACTGGGCAAGACCGTGCAAGCCTGGGGCCTCTCGCAGAAGGAGGCGGCCAAGCGCCTCAATATCACCCAGCCACGCCTCAACGACGTGCTCAGCGGCAAGATCAACAAGTTCTCCCTCGATGCCCTGGTCAACCTCTCGGAGGCGGCCCATCTGGGGGTGGATCTGCGCTTCGATGGGCCAGGCCTGGAACCCCTGGTGCCGGCCTGATTCACACAAGCTCCATATCCGGCTGTTAGCGTGGCTGCATAACCTGCCAAGAAGCTGCCCAATGTTTGTGCGCCTGCTGTTTTTCTGTGGACTGTCCCTCGCCGCCACGTCGCTGGCGGCGATGACGGTCTACAAGTCCATCGACGCCGATGGCGTGGTGTCCTACAGCGACCGGCCTTCGCCGGGCGCCCAGGCGTTCGTGTTTCGCGATCGCATGGAGGAACACCTGGAGCGCCAGGTGCGCCTGGATATCCAGAAGCACAAGGGCGGGGACGTGGTGTATGTGCGCAACGACCTCTACGCGCCGGTGGAGATCGAGTTGGGCTTTGCCGGTTTGCACAACGTCAGCGGAGCGCCCGGACGCCCGATCCGACAGGTACTGCCGGCCCGCAGCAGGCAGCGCCTGGCGCTGCTCACGGCGACTCGCGCCGACCAGCCCCTGAGCTATGTCCCCAGGTTCCGTTACTCCCTGGGGGACCCGGTAGCGACCACCCAGGCCTATCGCTACCCGCTGCCCTGGCGTGGCGGGCCGTTTCGCCTGACCCAGGGCGCCAATGGCCAATACAGCCATTTCGGTCCCAGGAGCCGTTATGCCATGGACATCGCCATGCCCGTGGGCACGCCGATCATCGCCGCCAGGGGCGGGGTGGTGGTCAAGACCGAGAATGCGCAGAACGGCCGGGGCAACAATCCGGCGGGCAACTTTGTCCGGGTGCTGCACGACGACGGCACCATGGGCGTGTACCTGCACCTCAAGCAAGGTTCGGTGAGTGTGCGCGAAGGGCAGCGGGTGGCGGTGGGCAGCCCGTTGGGGTTGTCGGGCAATACCGGCAACAGCAGCGGGCCGCACCTGCATTTTGTGGTGCAGCGCAATACCGGGCTGGGGCTGGTGTCGATTCCCTATCAGTTCAACCAGCCGCTGGGGGATCTGCCGAATTTTGCCTTGGGCAAAAAATGATCTTTGCCTGTAGGAGCCGGCTTGCCGGCGAGCGGGCCGAAGGGCCCGTCAATCCAGCATCAACACCTTGGCCAGGATGATCTTGGGTCCCTTCATCTTCTTGATGATGATGCGCAGGCCTTCGACTTCCAGCACTTCTTCCTCTTCCGGCACCCGTTTCAGGGTTTCGTACACCAGGCCGGCGAGAGTTTCGGCTTCGATATGGTCCAGGTCGATGCCCAGCAGGCGCTCGACCTTGAACAGCGGCGTGTCACCGCGCACCAGCAGCTTGCCCGGCTGGTAGGCGAGGATGCCGCGCTCGGTCTTGCGGTGTTCGTCCTGGATGTCGCCCACCAGCACTTCCAGCACGTCTTCCATGGTCAGGTAGCCAATCACCTTGCCGTCGGCTTCTTCCACCAGGGCGAAGTGCGAACCGCCCTTGCGGAACTGCTCCAGCAACTGCGACAGCGGCATGTGCCGCGACACACGCTCCAGCGGGCGGGTCAGCTCGGCCAGGTTGAACGACTCGGGAATATGGTCCAGGGCCGCCAGTTCCAGCAGCAGGTCCTTGATGTGCAGCAGGCCGACGAACTCGTTGCGCTCGCTGTCGTAGACCGGATAGCGGCTGAACTTGTGGCGACGGAACAGGGCAAGGATTTCCTTGAGCGGCGCGTTGAATTCGACGCTGACCAGGTCCTCTCGGGAGTTGGCCCAGTCCACCACTTCCAGTTCGCCCATTTCCACGGCCGAGGCCAGTACGCGCATGCCCTGGTCGCTGGGGTCCTGACCGCGGCTGGAGTGCAGGATCAGCTTGAGTTCTTCACGGCTGTAGTGATGCTCGTGGTGCGGGCCGGGTTCGCCCTGGCCGGCAATGCGCAGGATGGTGTTGGCGCTGGCATTGAGCAGGTAGATGGCCGGGTACATCAGCCAGTAGAACAGGTACAGCGGTACCGCCGTCCACAGCGACAGCAGCTCGGGTTTGCGGATCGCCCAGGATTTGGGCGCCAACTCGCCGACCACGATGTGCAGGTAGGAAATGATGAAGAACGCGGTGAAGAACGACACGCCGCGGATCACTTCCGGGGAGTTCACGCCTACGGCGCCCAACAGCGGCTCCAGCAGGTGGGCGAACGCCGGCTCACCGACCCAGCCCAGGCCCAGGGAGGCCAGGGTGATGCCCAACTGGCAGGCCGACAGGTAGGCGTCCAGCTGGCTGTGCACGGTACGCAGGATCTGCCCGCGCCAGCCGTTCTTGTGGGCGATGGCTTCGACTCGAGTCGAGCGCAGCTTGACCATGGCGAACTCTGCGGCAACGAAAAAGCCGTTGAGCAGGACCAGGATCAGAGCAAAAAGAATCATGCCGAAGTCGGCGAACAGAGACGCGAGGGTGAAACCAGGGGAAGGGTCCATGATGGAGTTTTGCGGGTTCCGTGTATTCGAAGAAGAAGGAAAGGCGGTGCCTGAATGGCAGGCACAGGTGACGCAATGTAGCGGCTGACGGGGCGATTGCCTAGGGGCAAACCACGGTCAGCGCTGTTCGGTAAGGCTGCCAGCTGCGGCTTTTTTAACCTGGGCCGGGGCGAAATGGCAGGTAAAGGTGCTGCCGTGGCCCAGTACGCTGCTGATTTCCAGGCGTGCGCGATGACGCAGCAGCACGTGCTTGACGATGGCCAGGCCCAGGCCCGTGCCGCCGGTATTGGAGTTGCGGCTCGAATCCACGCGGTAGAAGCGTTCGGTGAGGCGCGGCAGGTGCTTGCTGTCGATGCCGATCCCGGAGTCTTGCACGCTCAGGTGCGCGCCCTGGTCGTCGCCCCACCAGCGGATGCGGATATTGCCTTCGGCCGGGGTGTATTTCACCGCGTTGAACACCAGGTTGGAGAAGGCGCTGCGCAGTTCCGCCTCGCTGCCCTTGAGCTGTACCGAGGCGTCGGCTTCCAGGGTGATGCGCTGGTTGCGCTCCCCGGACAGGGCCTGGGCATCGCTCTTGATCGATTGCAGCAGCCCATCGATGGGCACCGGCTGGTTGTCCGAGGGGTAGTCGGTGGCTTCCAGCTTGGCCAGCAATAGCAGGTCGTTGAGCAGGGTCTGCATGCGCCCGCCTTGCTGCTGCATCTGTTGCAGGGCACGGCTCCAGCGCGGATTCACTTCCTCGACGTTGTCCAGCAGGGTCTCCAGATAGCCGCAGATCACCGTCAACGGGGTACGCAGCTCGTGGGACACGTTGGCGATGAAGTCCTTGCGCATCTGTTCCAGCTGGTGGATGCGGGTCACGTCGCGCACCAGCATCAGGTGCTCATTGTTACCGTAGCGGGTGATGTACAGCTGGATGCGGACCCGGTCGTTGGCCGGGGAGGGGATCTCCAGCGGTTCGGCGTAGTTGTCTTGCTCGAAGTATTCCTTGAAGCGCGGATGGCGCACCAGGTTGGTCACCGGCTGACCGCTGTCCTGGGGCGTCTTGAGGCCCAGCAGGGTTTCGGCGGCGCGGTTCCACCATTCCAGGTTACCGTCGCTGTCGAGCATGATCACCGCGTCTTTCAGGGCCGCGGTGGACTCCTGGACCCGGTCGATCACCGCCTGCAGGCGCCCGCGCACCCGTTGGTCGCGGCGTTGCAGGTGATAGATGCTGTCGAACACCTCGCCCCACAGGCCATAGCCGTCGGGCGGAGCTTCGTCAGGTTGATGCAGGCGCAGCCATTCGTGCAGGCGCAGCAGCTGCTTGAGGGTCCAGGCCAGGTAGAGCCCTAAGCCGGCGGCCAGGCTCCAGCCGTAGTAACCACTGATCAGGCCCACCAGCAGGCAGCCGGTGATCAACAGCAGCAGGTGGCGAATCAGGGTGCCATGCCAGTTTTGATTCACTTGAAACACGTCCGTGGGGGTGAAGCAGCTCCGAGCTGCAAGTGTTGAAGCGGCCACTCATCGGCGCGCCGCTTATCGCTTGCCGCTGCTGTCAGGCCTTGGTGGAAAAACGATAGCCGGTGCCGCGCACGGTTTGTACCAGATTCTCGTAGGCGTCACCCAGGGCTTTGCGCAAGCGGCGGATGTGCACGTCTACGGTGCGTTCCTCGACATACACATTGCCGCCCCAGACCTGATCCAGTAGCTGGCCGCGGGTGTAGGCACGCTCCTGGTGGGTCATGAAGAATTGCAGCAGGCGGTATTCGGTGGGGCCCATTTCTGCCGGCTTGCCGTCGATGGTCACCCGGTGGCTGATGGGGTCCAGCAGCAGGCCGCCGACTTCGATCGGCGCTTCGCCATCGGTAGGGCCGGCGCGGCGCAGCACGGCCTTGAGGCGGGCCACCAGCTCACGGGGCGAAAACGGCTTGGTGATGTAGTCGTCGGCGCCGACCTCCAGGCCCTGGATCTTGTTGTCCTCTTCACCCTTGGCGGTGAGCATGATGATCGGGATGTCCCCGGTCAGCTCGTCGCGCTTGAGGCGTCGGGCCAGCTCGATGCCGGAGGTGCCGGGGAGCATCCAGTCCAGCAGGATCAGGTCCGGCTTGCGGTCGACGATAATGGCATGGGCCTGCTGAGAGTTCTCTGCCTCCATGCAGTCATAGCCGGCCATTTCCAACGCAACGGCGATCATTTCGCGAATCGGCGCTTCGTCGTCAACGATCAGAATGCTTCTGCCAACCATGCTGGAACCTCTTGTCATTTAACTGTCTTGCGCCGCATTAGATAACGGAATTATTGCAGTCGTGTGACAGTATTTCAGGTCGCGAGGCGCGGTGCAGCTTCGTCGACTACGCTTTGGGTCCGATTCCTGACAACCACAAAAGAAGGTTTCCATGACTCTGTTCAAGCAATCGTTGAAAGTCCTGCTGGTAGGCGCTGTCCTGGCCCTGCCGACATTCGCCATGGCCGCTGACCCGGCGATGAGCAAGGACGGCGTGCTGGTCAATCTCCAGGGCATGACCCTCTACACCTTTGCCAAGGATGCCGGCGGAAAATCCATGTGCAACGACAAATGTGCCGCCAACTGGCCGCCGCTGATGGCCGAGGGCAGCGACAAGGACATGGGCAAGTGGACGGTGGTCAAGCGTGATGACGGCAAGGCGCAGTGGGCCTACGACGGCAAGCCGTTGTACAGCTTTGTGATGGACAAGAAGCCCGGCGACATGACCGGTGAAGGCAAGATGGACGGCGCCTGGAAGGTCGCCAAGTCCGACTGACCTTTTCGGGCTGTTCGCAGCCTGCGGCAGCGGCTACACCGATCTCTGTAGCCGCTGCCGAGCCATGGCGAAGCTGCGAAAAGGCCCGCTGGGCCTTGCTTGACGGTCTAACGCAACGCGTAATCCAGGACCACGCCGATAAAGATCGCCATGCCCGCCCAGTGGTTGTGCAGGAAGGCCTTGAAGCATTTCATCCGGTCGCGATCCTGGGTGTACCAGAACTCCCAGGCAAAACACGCCGCCGCCACCAGCAGCCCCAGGTGGAACCAGACCCCCAGATGGAAGCGTGCGCCTGCCAGCAGCAGGCAGCCCAATGACAAGCCCTGCAAGGTGAGAATGATCACCCGATCGGCATCGCCGAACAGGATCGCCGTGGACTTGACCCCGATCTTCAGGTCGTCGTCGCGGTCGGTCATGGCGTAGTAGGTGTCGTAGCCCACGGTCCACAGCAGATTGGCGATGTACAGCAGCCACGCACTGGCTGGCAGTTCGCTGTTCTGCGCGGTGAAGGTCATCAGAATGCCCCAGGAATAGGCTGCACCCAGGACCACCTGTGGGTAATAGGTGTAGCGCTTCATGAAGGGGTAGCAGGCAGCCAGGGCCAGGGCGCCGAACGACAGCCAGACCGTGGTGGCGTTGGTGCACAACACCAGCAGGAAGGCTGCGCCCATGAGGAGCGCGAACAGTGCCAGGGCTTCCTTGGCGCTGACCTTGCCGGTGGCCAGGGGCCGTTGGTCGGTGCGCTTGACCTGGCCGTCGACCTTGCGGTCGGCGAAGTCGTTGATGGCGCAGCCGCCGGCTCGGGTCAGGATCACGCCGAAGGTAAAAATCAGCACATGGCTCAGGGAGGGCTGGCCCTCGGCGGCGATCCACAGGGCCACCAGGGTCGGCCACAGCAGCAGGTAGATGCCGATGGGCTTGTCCATGCGGGTCAGTTGCAGGAAGTCCCAGGCCCGTGGATGCAGGCGATTGAGGGATTTGAGCAGGCTCAGGTACATCAGCAGGCCTCCGGTTGGGCTTCGATGGCGCGCCACAGGCTGGGCAGGAAGACCTCGGCGACCAGCAGGCTCAAGGGGCCGCGATCGAAACGCGAACGCCGGCCCCAGAGCCCCTCGGTGGCCACTGCGGTGGGCAGCCAGGCTTGTGGATAGCGGCAGACTTCGATGGGCTGGCGGGTAAAGGCTTCATCGCAGAACAGCAGTTCCCCGAGGGAGCGGCTGCCCAGTTCGTCGATGTTCAAGCCACCTTGCTGCAAGGCGCTGCGGGCGGCCACGCTGCGGGCGAATACCCAGGCTTCGCCGTGGCCCCGCAGGTACACCTCGCGAACCCAGCCTTCACTCTGTTCGGGCAGGCCCAGGGCGGCGCACTCGTCGTTGCGCAGGGTTTGCCATTCCTCCACCAGCGGCGTGACGCTGAAGCCGTCGCGGGAGAGTCGGGTCAGGCGCCGGGTCAGCGACCCTTCATCGAACAGCCAGTTGGCAACGGCTGAGCCGGGGAAGGGGGACAGACGGCTTTGCACCAGCCAGGTCGGGGCCGGTGCGGGGGGCATTGAGTGCGGCACAGTGGGTCAGTATTGGCAGCAAATGAGGCGGCGAGCTTAGCATGGCAACCGCCGGTTTTGATTGATCCAGGACGCCTGGCAGCACGAACGTGCTTGCATCTGCCGGTAGTGATCAGTAAAAAACCCCAGTGCCGGACGCTGATCAGCGTGGCCTTTAGAGTCGATCCATCGACCGAGCCTGAACTCCCGAGGAAATGCATCAATGAAAAAGTGGCAATGTGTGGTCTGCGGCCTGATTTATAACGAAGCGGAAGGCTGGCCGGACGACGGTATTTTGCCGGGTACCCGTTGGGAAGATGTGCCTGAAGACTGGCTCTGCCCGGACTGCGGCGTGGGCAAGATGGATTTCGAAATGATCGAGATCGCCTGATCGAATTCTGTGGATTGAACGACCAATAATAAGGAGCAGGGAATGAGCGCACCGGTGGTGATCGTGGGAACAGGTCTGGCGGGTTACAACCTGGCCCGGGAATTTCGCAAGCTCGACGGAGAAACGCCGTTGTTGCTGATCACTGCCGATGACGGCCGTTCCTACTCCAAGCCGATGCTGTCTACCGGTTTTGGCAAGAACAAGGACGCCGACGGCCTGAGCATGGCCGAGCCCGGCGCCATGGCCGAGCAGCTCAAGGCCGAGGTTCGCACCCACACCCGCATCAGCGGCATCGACCCGGGCCACAAGCGTTTGTGGATTGGTGAGGAGGCGGTGGCCTACCGGGATCTGATCCTGGCCTGGGGCGCGGAAACCGTGCGGGTGCCGGTGCAGGGCGACGCATCCGAACTGATTTTTCCCATCAACGACCTGGAAGACTACGCACGCTTTCGCGCCGCGGCGGCGGGCAAGCGGCGGGTGCTGTTGCTGGGGGCCGGGCTGATCGGCTGCGAGTTTGCCAACGACCTGATCCTTGGCGGCTACAGCGTGGACCTGGTGGCCCCGTGCGAACAGGTGATGCCGACCCTGCTGCATCCGGCCGCTGCGGCGGCGGTCCAGGCCGGACTGGAAAGCCTGGGCGCGCGCTTCCACCTGGGACCGGTGCTCAACCGCCTGCAACGTTGCGCCGACGGCCTGGAAGCCCATCTGTCCGATGGCCAGGTGATCGCCTGCGATCTGGTGGTCTCGGCCATTGGCCTGCGCCCGCGCATTGATCTGGCCGCGGCTGCCGGGTTGGTGGTCAATCGCGGCGTGGTGGTGGACCGCGAGCTGAAAACCTCCCACGCCAATATCTATGCCCTGGGCGATTGCGCCGAGGTCGACGGCCTCAACCTGCTGTACGTGATGCCGTTGATGAGCTGCGCCCGGGCCCTGGCGCAAACCCTGGCCGGCAAGCCCACCGCAGTCAGCTACGGGCCGATGCCGATCACCGTGAAGACTCCGGTCTGCCCGCTGGTGGTGTCGCCACCGCCACGGGGCACCGAAGGTGTCTGGACCGCTGAAGGGCAGGGGGCCGACATCAAGGTGCTGTGCCGTGACGCCAGTGGCCAGCTGCTGGGTTACGCCCTGACCGGGGCGGCGGTGATGGAGAAACTGGCCCTGAACAAGGAACTCCCGGCCCTGCTGGCTTAAATACCGGTCGTTCTGTCGGAATAACCGGGTTTTTGCACCTACAAAGGTCGTGGCAAGACTGGCGCCACTCTCAAGCGCGTGCCATCCTCACTCCCGTCTGCCGCAGCGTAGAGCCTGCGGCGCCTTGGGCGCTGTTCCCGTGAACAGCACGGACATAACAACAAAAAACCGTCAAAGAGGCTTCACACTATGCGTAAACCAGAACTCGCCGCAGCCATTGCTGAAAAAGCGGACCTGACCAAAGAGCAGGCCAATCGCGTGCTCAACGCCATCCTTGAAGAGATCACCGGGGCTCTGCACCGCAAAGACAGCGTCACCCTGGTTGGTTTTGGCACCTTCCTGCAACGCCACCGTGGCGCCCGCACCGGCAAGAACCCGCAAACCGGCGAGCCGGTGAAGATCAAGGCCAGCAACACCGTGGCATTCAAACCGGGCAAGGCGCTGAAAGACAGCGTCAACCCATAAGCATTGAGCGAGCTCCCGGCAGCGGGAGCTTGCAGGGGAAAATAGGCACGCCGAGCGCATCGGGTGCCTATTTTTTTTGCCCGCTGATTGCTTGCGGATCAGCTTGCGAAGCCGCGGTGGCGTGGCTAGGATGCGCGATTGTCCGACACGTGATCTAAGGCCAAGGATGACCCGTTCCACTGACAAACCCCCGGCATGGGTGGCCGCGTTGCGCTACCTGGGGCGCCCCGATATCGCCGCCATGCTACTGGCCTGCATCCTCTCCCTTGGCCTGTCATCGGCCTTTGCCGGCAGCGACTCGCGACTGGCCCAGATCGGCTATCGCGAGGCCCTCAACTGGTTCCACAGTCAGAAATACGACAGCGCCGGCGTCTGGCTCTGCGGCTATTCCCTGGCCCGCGAGGACTACAGCGTGGCGCCCAAGGCGCCGCGTTTGCTGGTGGAAGTGGATGAGCGCTTTCTCTACCTCAAGACCGGCGGGCAACTGGTGGAACTCACCGGCGCCGCCCAGGGCCCCGAGCGCAGCGAGTACCAGAATGCCGGCGCCCATATCCGCGTCACCCTGAGCATCCTCAAGCGCAACAACTTCAGCGAGTACCAGGAATCCCACGACCGCCAGGTGCTGGCAAAGATCGAGATGAACGATCAGATCCAAACCCTGACCCTCAAGGGGCAATCATGCGGTACTTGAACCGGGCGGGCCTGAGCCTGCTGCTCAGCGCTTGCACCCTGTCGGCCCTGGCCGATGAGGCCAACCCGGGTCAAGGCTGCTACGGCTACCTCACCGAAATGGTCAGGAGCAGTGATTTTCCCTACCGCGACTTCACCACCCCAGAGCGACTCAAGCTGCTGATCGACCGCGATGATGGCGATGAACTGAGCCTGCAGCTGTTCTACGAAACCTCCGGCAGCGGGATCATCGGCTGGGTTCGCTACGACGTGCCGCAGCAAGCGCTGTGGAATGTCAGCATCGATCCCGAGGAGCCCCAGGCCCTCAAGTTCGACCGGCGCTTTGCCCAGGCTTACGCCTCCTGTCTGGAAGCACGCTGAGCCTGATCCTGGTGCCTTTGCCGGGCTGGATTGGTTTGTTCAAAGTTGCCGACGGGTTCCTTGATTGTTGCCGGTCATTGCTTGAAAATCCGCCGCTGTCCGACCCCCCTCAGCATGGAACGCGAACCTCTTGTCCTCTTACCGCATTCAAGAAGCCGACCTCGACATCCCCGACGCCTGGCAGGACCAGAGCATCAATATCTTCAAGCTGCCGGCTGTGGGCGGCGCCCAGGAAGCCAGCTTCGTCATCAGCCGCGACCCGAGCCAGGGCGACGCCTCATTCGCCGATTACGTGGCCCGGCAACTGAGCGGTGCCGAGCAGCAACTGCCGGGCTTCACCCTGATCAAGCGCTGGGAGTTCGACATGCACGGCCACGCCTCGGTCCTGCTGGACTACAGCTGGAAACGCGAAGGTCGCGAGCTGATGCTGCGCCAGGTGTTCATCGAGCGTAAGCCGGCGGTGCTGATCACCACCCTGACCACCACGCCGCAAGACCTGGTGCACCACGAGCCGGCCTGGAAACAGGCCATGCAGAGCCTCAAGCCTCAGCCTTCGCGGGCCTGATCCCTTCGCTGAGTAGCGCACCATGGATATGTTGGCAGCAGCGCGCCTGGGGGATGAGATCGCCCACGGTTTTGGCGTGGCGGCGATGGTGGCGGGGGCCGTTGTCGGTGCCCTGATTGGCGCCGCGGTGGTGGCGGCGACCGTGGCCACCGGTGGGGTGGCGATCGCCATCATCGCCGGTTCGGTCGCGGCCGGTGGCCTGTCGATGTTCCAGATCGCCAAGGGCCTGAGCACGATTTTCAACCTGCCTGAACCCAGCACGGGGGTGCTGGTGGAGGGCAGCTTCAACGTCTACATCAACCTGCGCAATGCCATGCGCGCGGGGCAGGACCACTCATCCTCATGCAGCGGCCTGCCCATGAACCACCCGATCTGGCCGTTCCCGGTACTGATCGCCGAGGGTAGCGCCAAGGTCACCATCAACGGCAAGCCGGCGGCGCGCCTGCAAAGCAAGATGGTCTGCGGCGCCCACATCAAGACCGGCAGCGAAAACACCTTCATTGGCGGGCCCACGGTGCAGGTGGCGTTCGTCCTGGATATCGAAGGCTGGATGCACACCGGGCTGGAGGCGCTGGGGCTGCTGGCGGCCGGGGCCGCCCTGGTGCTGGCGGCCTGTGCCGGAGCGGCGGCGTTTTTCGGCGCCCTGGCGGTCGGTGGCGCGATGTATGGCGGGATGTCGCTGCTGGGGGACCTGGGCGACCGTTTGGGCCCGGGTTATCGCGATCTGCTTCAGGGCGTGGCCGGAATGGCCTTGCTGGGCATGGGCCCCAAGCTGGCGCGCACGCCGATGAGCGCGACACAACGCACGCTGATGGCGCAGCGCCGCCAGGCGCAGATGCTCAAGGACAATCGGGGTTTCAACGTCAGCCCGGTGGCGTGGGACAAATACCCGACCATCGGCCGCAATGGCACTTATGTTTCCGACAAGAAGGGTGTCGCGGATATCATCGGCGACTTTTCCGGGCGCTCGAAAGTCACCATCAGCACCGAGAAAGCGGCGAAGCTCGAACGGGCTTTCGGTCTGGAAGAAGGCTCGTTGAAAGACGGCTTCAAGATTCGTCAGGTCGATAATGTCATCGAGCGTATGCCCAGAAGCCCGATGGAGGGCAACCAGTACTTCCTCGGCCCGGGTAAGCACCTGCCGGGAGGAGCACCGGAAATGGTGGTCGAGTCGATCCCGACCAAAGACATGGACGGGGTCAAAACCTTAACTGAGGTGTTTGTAAGTGACTGAGCAAGAATTGCAGGCCTATGTGGAAAAGGCGGATGCCGACACAGTACGTGTTCGGGTCATGGACGCTTCGCTGGACGCGGCCCTGGTGGCCCTGGGGTTTGGCGCAACGATCGAACCGGGGGTGTATGCCCTGGACGTAGCGGACGACGGGCGCAAGGCGCAGCTCTTCGATGCCTTGCGCACGCTCGGCGTGGCCTTCGCCGATGGCAAGGAATGGTGCCCGGCCGAGGTTTTTGAATACCTGCGCGACATGAACCTGCTCAGCGGCACGTTCACCCGGGTTTCCTGGCGCGAGCCCGGACGTTATCACCTGGTCGAGGTCTGATCGTCCGCCTCGAAGGACCACCCTTGACCAGTGGCCGTCTTACACGGGACCGAGATGAAATTCATCGATCTGTTGGTCAACCGCGAGGAGATGTTCTCCATGGGCATCGAAGCACTCAGCGGCCAGTACTACGTCTCCTTCCCGGTCAGCCTCGGCGTGGTCGACTACGAGGAGTTCTACGCCATCGATCGCGCGACCTTCGAGCGGTTCGAGCAGGACCTGCCCGCCGCGCTGGCGTTCGTCATCCGCGCCAGAAAGCGCGAGCTGGATCGGTTGCTGATCATCCAGCCGGGCGAGAATCGCGGCTCGGCGATCTGATTCGGCACTCCGGCAATTGCTCAGTCCAGCGCCGCCAGGAGTTGCTTGTTGAACGACTCTTTCAGTTCCTGGTTGTTGGTGTAGCCCAGGGTCTGCTCGCTCAGAATCTTCGCTAGCGTTGCGTCGTCCGGTTGGATTGCGTTGGTATTCAAGGCGATAACAATCAGCGGGACCGGATAGGCGTAATACTTTGGCCTCTCGATGACATCGTTCACCAGTGCGGGGCTGACATTGAGGAGGTTGTACAGGATAGGCAGGTGAACATCCTGGAGCCGGCGCAGAATCACCTGGCAGGTATTTTCAATGCCTTGTTCGGTCACGGGCAGCAGTGGACAGCCGTCTTTTTCGCTGACCGTCGACATGCAGTAGAGCAATTTCGGATTGGCCAGGTTGGACGGGTAGGGCGGGCTTATCCGCTCGATCTCCGCCTGCAGGGCCGGGTGTTCGACAAAGATGATGATTTCGTAGGCGCGGGTGTTGGCCAGGTACTCGAAATGCAAGGTCGCCACGGCGCCCGATTCTTTATGTGTAATCACCACTTTGTTCCTGGTGACTTTGACTCCGGGATAAGCCGAGAGCTCGCTCTTCAAGAAAAGCTGGAGTGCCTTTTCGAAGTTGCTGCGCAATTCCTTGGTGTCTGCTTTCATTTCTCGATTACTCGTTCAATAGCGAAGAAGCCAGAAGTTGGCCGGATGCTGTGCGCCATTTCCACCGAACGGTGTGCCTTTGCCGCTTTTGGTCGCAACTTCGAACTGGCCTTGGGTGGCGCCCGACGGTTTGATCAGGCCGCCGCCCAGGCCACCGTTGGTATTGGCCGGATTGCTCATGTCGAACATCCCCGATCCCTGTTGGTTCTTGGTCAGTTTGCCGCTGCCATTTTTGACTTCGAACACGTGGTAGTTGCCGGCTTTGTCCTTGGCGATGATATCTGCCCTGATGCGGTAGGACTTCTGAGTGACAGGATGCTTGACCTTCATGGTCAATTCTTCACCTACCACAGTGAAACCGTTCCTCTCGAGGTCGGCCTTGGCCTTTGTGGTGCCCCTTCTGCCGCTGTAGGCCGATTTGCAGATCCAGCCCAGCGGGTCGATCCAGCCGATGGGGTTGGGAGCATAGTGATAAAGGTTCAAGCCTCCGGCCAGGCCGATGGGGTCCGGCGTGGTGAAGCGCCCGATATCCGGGTCGTAAAAACGGAACGTGTTGAAGTGCAGCCCGGTCTCGCGGTCCAGGTACTGGCCCTGGAACCTGAGATTCTGCTCCTCGATGTAGTAGGGCTCGCGTATTTCTTCGATGGTGTTGCCCCAGACCTGATAGCGGGCCTGCCAGACGCTGTGGCCGTCAGGCTCGCAAAGCTGGTGGGGCAGGCCATTCAGGTCGTTGTGGTAGTAGCGGATCTTCTGCTGCGCGCCGAGGCCATCGACCCGCGCCAGGGGCGCGTGGCCCAGGTCTTCATAGACATAGAGGCTGGTCTGTTGATTACGCTGTTCCTGCAGCAGCCGCAGGCCATCCCAGATGAATCGGGTTTCACCCAGAAGGTTGCCCTGGCTGTCGTACTCACGCTTGCTGATGCGTCGACCCAGGACGTCGTAACTCATCCTGACCAGGGTTTCGCCGCTGGCGGTCTGATTGCGCACTTCGATCAAGCGGTGTTCGGCATCGTAGGCAAACCGTTGCACGCCTCGCCGACCACTGCGTTTTTCAATCATTCGCCCAAAGGCATCGTAGCGGTAGCGCTTGTCCTGGTAGGTCAGCAACTTGTTGTGCACCACCAGCCCGGCGCCTGCTTTCGGGCCGTCAAGCAAATTGGCGGCGGCGTCGTAGGCGAAGGTTTCCTTCTGGCCCTGCAGGCCGTCCTGGCTGGCGATGATTCGCCCGGTCGCGTCGTAATGGAACAGTTGTCGATGTTGCCCGTTGACATGCCGCTCGGCCAGGCCCACCAGGTTATCGCTGTCGTCGTACTCGAGGTGCCGTTCCGGGGCTGTCGGCAAGGTGTTTGTCAGCAGGTTGGAATGCCGCAGGCGTGCGCGCAGTCGGCCACAACGGTCGTATTCGCTGCGGGTGCTGATCTGACCCTGGGTGCGCAGCACTTCACGGTGCAGGCGATCACGTTGAAAATCGCTGATTACCTGGCCATCGAGATTGATCTGGTGCAGATGGCCGCTGCCGTAATAGAGCCGATTGAGCCAGCGCGTGTCCGGTAGCTGGGTCTGAATCAGATTGCCCAGTTCGTCGTATCGGTGTTTCAGGCTGCCGGCCGCTGTGTGTTCTTCGAGTAATTGGCCCAGGGCGTCGTAGCTGAAACTCAGGGCCTGCTGGTTGCCGAGGTTGTCGGTAAAGCTGGCGGCGATCAGTTGGTTCAAGGGATCGTAGGTGTATTGACTGCGCCCATCGTCCGTGATCTTGGCCAGCAGCCGCCCCACGGCATCGCGCTCGAACTTGTGGATGATCGGTGCGATTGGTTGCGCGGGCACGGCGCTCAATCCGGAGCCATAAGGCGCGGCATGGGCCTGGAGTTCGACGACGTTGTTCAGTGGGTCATAGCCATAGCGCTTGGCACTGCCGTCGAGGTCCTGCTGTTCGCTCAGACGGTTGCCGGCATCCCAGGCAAAGCGATAGCTTTCGCCGTTTTCGTTGGTGAGCGCCAGCAGCCGTCCGAACGCGTCATAGTCGAATCGGACCTGCCGGCCGTGGGCGTCGGTGCGCTGGCTTATCTGCCCGCGCCGGTTGTACTGGTAGAGCGTGGTGTAGCCGGACGGGTCGGTATAGCCCTGCAGCTGGCCGTTGCTGCTGCGTTGAAAATGCTCGGCGCGGCCATCGGCCAGTTGGCTGCTCAGCAACCGTCCCTGGCCGTCGTAATGGAACCGGGTGTGCTCGCCAAGGGCATCGATGATGGCTTTCACGTTGCCACGTCGATCGTATTCGAAGCGGGTCGGATAGCCCGAGCAATCCAGGTGTTCAAGCAATTGCCCGGACGAGTTCCAGCGCATCTTCCGGCTTCTTCCCGTGGCATCGATGATCTCCACCACCTGCCCGTGTGCGTCGTGGCGGTACTGAGTCACCTGGCCTAGCGGGTCTGTTTCGGCGATGCAATTGCCTCGGGGGTCGTAGCGCAAGTGCCAGCTTTTGCCGGCAGGATCGGTCAGGGTCTGCGGCAGCGACCAGTGCTCCAGCCACAAGGTCGAGTGGCTGTGCCCCAGAGGATCGGTCTCGGCGATCAGGTTGCCGGTTTCGTCGTAGCTATAGGCATAGCGCCCTCCCAAGGGGTCAGTGGCGCTGAGCAGTTGGCGTTCGTCGTTCCACTCGAAGGCCCATGTCTGGTTGAGGTTGTCGGTGTATTCGACGATCTGCAACTGGCTGTTCCAGCGACGGCGGCTGATGCGTTGCAGGCTGTCGGTGACCTGGGTGATTCCGGCCTCCAGATCATAGTCGTACTGATAGCTATCGCCTTCGTCGGTCCAGTGACGGATCACTCGCCACTGCTGGTCGGCGAACAGTGTCCACTGGTAGAAGCAGCGCAGCCCGGTTGCCAACTGGTGCTCGGTCATCCGGTGGCCGGCGTCATAGGCGAAGCGCCGCTGTACCTGCCTTTCGCCATCGCGGACCTGTGCCAGGTTCCCTGCGGCATCGTAGTCATAGCTGACCAGCACTTCCCGTTGCTGGTCAGGGTACAGCCGTTCGACCTGGGCAATCCGACCGGGCCAGCGCGTGCTGTAGCCCAGTTCGAGCTGCGCCTGTTCAAAAGTATCGCGCAGCAGCCAGAGCCGCCCGGCCGAGTCGTATTCCAGGTGCAGGCGATTGTCGTTGCGGTCCCCCAGCTGGCTCAGGCGCAACCGCGAAGGATCGCTCGCCAGCGGCTCGAACAGACGGTAGAGGCCGTCGCTGCTTTCGATCAGCAACTGCCCGTTGTCGTTGCGTCGCACGCTCAAGCCTTCACCGGGGCTGAAGGCTCCACCGCCCAGGGCAATGGCACCCATGTCGATGCGGCGTCCCTGCTCATCAATGTAGAGCAGGCGTTCGCCGCCCTCGGGATGGGGCTCGATCTGGATGCTGACCTCGTAAGGCAGGCTCCAGCCGGCCCCGAGCAGGCCGTCACGGCGTTCGTCGCGGCTGTTGTAGAAGCGTTGCCATTCGATGGGCACCAGCCCTGGCAGGGTGAAGTCCAGATCGTCGTCGGCCCCGAGCACCTTGGCCCCGGTTGCTGCATGCACCGGATGGGGCGAGGCGACGACGGCCTGGGTCAGGGCATTGGTCGCCTGGCTGACGACAAACGAATTGACCCCGGCCATCAGCATGCACGGCAGGTTGCTGAGGAACTTGCCCTTGCCGCCCTTGAGCATCATCAGCACGGTCACCGCCAGGCCCACCCCCGGGGTCTTGCCGCTGCGGATCTCGCGCACCACCACCGAGCCGCCACCGATGGTCACGTCGGGGGAAATCGGCCCGGCCGCCACCACCTTGGCGTCGCAGGTGCTGCGGTCGCCGCTGCGCACCGCCGGCTGGCCGTCGATGCTGACCTTCTCCGAGCCTTCGGCCAGGTACTGCAAGGGCATCGGCGGGTGCTTGGTGCAGGTCACCAGGTCCAGTTCCTTGGTCTGGGAGCCGGGGGCCGGGGAGGCCACGGTGGGCCGCCACATCTGCGAGAAGAATTCCTTGGCCATGTCGAGAAAGCCCGGGCCTTCCTCCGGGGTGGCCGAAGGGGTGTCGGTGGCTTCGCCTTCCTCGGCGCCGTCACCGCTGATATGCGACGGCGGGGCGATGCCCGCCGCGCGGGCCGCCGGTTTGTTGTTGGTCAACACCTTTTGCGAACCGCTGGCGATGGTGGCCTGGATCGAGGGCGGGAACAGGGCGTTGGCGAAGCCCTCGCATAAATTGCTCAGGCCCTTGTCGGCCCCGGTCTTGCTCATGACCACGCCCACCACCACGCCGACCACCAGCCCCAGTACGCAAGCGCCGAGGCCGCCGGTAGCCACGGTGATGCCCGCCGCCGCGGCCACCGCCATGGTTGCCAGGGCGCCGATGGCGACGTTGGCCGCCACCTCCAGCACGCCGCCGAGGATGTCGGCCATCATCGAGGTGTGTTCCAGCCCGTCGCCCAGTCGGGCGGCCCACAGCGCGTCAGACATGGGCCCGCCTCAGCTCAGCACCAGGGTGCTCTTGATCTGCGCCCAATGGGCGGCTTCCCCATCCCCGAGTTTCTGTGCCTTGACGTAGCTCATGGCGAGCATCTGCCGGGTGCCGGGCAGCACCAGGGCCAGCTGGAACTGGAACACCTGCTCGCTGCCCTTGCTGAACTGGCTGCGCAGCTCCAGGCCCGGAATGTCCTGGGCCGGACCCAGCAGCACCGGTTGCGGGGTCTGGTAGCGCAGTTCCTGGACCTGTTGCTCCAGCCGTTGCAGCTGGCTTGTCAGGTTGCTTTCCAGGGTTTCGCCGTCGCCCAGCAGGCTGCGGCTGACAATCAGCGACGTACCCAGCTGCGGGAACTTGAGGATGTTGATCGAAGCGTCCTGCAGCTCGTCGGCGGGCGCTTGGAACTGCAGTTCATTGAGGCGATAGGTCATGGTGCAAGCATCCGTTTACTGGCCCTTGGGCGTGGGGAAGGCGGCTTTCACCAAGGCGCTGATGGTGCCTTGTGCACCCTGGCCCTCGGTGGTGGTGTCCGGGCCGCCGCCGTTGTTCAGGTGCAGCACGCCGCCGGTGTTGATTTGCGCGTCGCTGCTGGCGTGGACACTGATGTTGACCCCGCACAGGTTGATCTGGCCGCTGGCGTTGAGCTCCAGGATGCTGGCCCCGCACACCAGGCGCAGGCGTTCGCCGACCTCGATCACGTAGCTCTGGCCGACGCTGTCGACTTTTTTCTCGCCGACCCGCAGCTCGTCCACGTGCTGGACGATGCGCGTGCGCTTGTTGCCAACGGTCACGTACTCGTCGTGGCCAATGCTCTTGTTGCGGTCATTGCCCACCGAGTGGCTTTCGTTGACCTCGACCACGATGTCCTGGTTGCGCTCGGCGTGGATGTACAGCTGTTCGGCACCCTTTTTGTCTTCCATGCGGATTTCGTTGAAGTTGGCCGGGCTGCCGCCCTTGCTCGAACGACTCTTCATCCCGCTCTGGGTGGCGTTGGCCGGCAGGTCGTAGGGCACGGTCTGCTCGGCGTTGTACACCCGGCCGGTGATGATCGGGCGGTCGGGGTCGCCTTCGAGGAAGCTGACGATCACCTCCTGGCCGATGCGCGGGATCTGCATCGAGCCCCAGTTCTTGCCAGCCCAGGCCTGGGACACGCGAATCCAGCACGAGCTGTTCTCGTTGGACTGGTCGTGGCGGTCCCAATGGAAGTGCACCTTGACCCGGCCATATTGGTCGGTCCAGATCTCTTCCCCGGCCGGGCCCACCACCCGCGCGGTCTGCGGGCCCTGGACGATGGGCCGCTGGGTCTTGGCCAGGGGGCGGAAACTCTGCTGGGCGTCGATGCAGGTCAGGTGGCTTTCGAACTGTGCCGAGCCGCCGCTGCCGCCGGTCTCCAGGCTCTCCTGGACCACGTAGTAGTGGATGCCGACGATCAGGTATTCGCGGTTCTGGTCCTGGCGGCTGAAGCCGGTGAGGTTGAACAGGTTGCCCACCCCCAGGCCACGGGCATTGCCGCTCAGTTCGATGCGCTCGTGCAGGCTTTGCAGGGCTTCGATGCGGGTCTGCGCGTAGTGCTCGCCGTCGCTGCTCTGCACGTAGGTGCCGGGGTAATCGTAGAGCGGGTAGTCGCCAGCGCTGTGGGGGCGCGGCATGGCCGAGCGCACGTCGATCCGTGCGCTGGGGCGCTGGAAGTCGTAGTCGTTGAGCTCAAGGGAGCCGGGCTGGACTTCCTGGGCCAGGTGCCAGTCGAAGATGTGGTCGCGCTCGCGCTGTTGCTCGTCCCGGGGGTAGTAGGGCACCGAGGCGTAGCCGGGCACGCTGCTGTGGGCACCGTAGGCGTCAGCCAGCACCAGCACGTGGCGGTCCTTCTCGTGGCGGAAGAAGTAGTAGATGCCTTCCTGTTCCATCAGCCGGCTGACGAAGTCGAAGCTGGTCTCGCGGTACTGCACGCAGTATTCCCATTCCCGATAGGGACGGCTCAGGGCGTCTTCGAAATCGGAAAAGCCCAGGTCGCGAAACACCTGCTTGATGATCTGCGGGATGCTCAGGTTCTGGAAAATCCGGCAGTCGGAGGTGCGGCTGAGCAGCCACAGCCAGGGGCGCAGGGTCACCTGGTAGCTGGCGAACTGGCCGCTGTCGACGTTCTGGCTGCAGCGGGCCACGATGCCGTGGAAATAGCGCTGGCTGCCGTCGTCCAACTGCACGCTCAGACCCATGGGTTTGCCCAGCAACTGGTTGAGGTCGATGTTGGCGTCGCTGGAAGTCAGCTGCAGCTGGTAGTCGAACAAGCGCCCCAGCTCTTCGCCGCCGCCCATGCTGTTGAGCAGCAGGACGTCCGGTCCCAGTGGGCAATTGACCTGTGCCAGTCGTGTGGATTGCTGAAATAGCATCGTCAGTCTCGTTGAATGCGTGGTGTGCCTGAACACTGCGTCCGGCGCGCTCCCTGTAGCCGCTGCCGAAGGCTGCGACAAGGCCCGAAGGGCCTTCTCTGGCCCTCAAGGCAATGCCGCCCAGCTCGTTCGCAGCCTGCGGCAGCGGCTACAGGGAACCCGGGGTCAGGCCGGCTCGCTGAAGTCGTAGTGCAATTCGTTGTCCCGCTGGCGAATGCGCACCCCGGCCAGCGCGCGGCCTTCGAGCATGCGGGTGAGGAACTCGCGGCTCATGTCCGGCAGCAGGCTGTTGGTCAGGATGGCGTCGATCATGCGGCCACCACTCTCGGTCTCGGTGCAACGGGAAACGATCAGGTCGATGACCTCGTCGTCGAAATCGAAATCCACCTTGTGGGTGCTTTCCACGCGCTTCTTGATCCGTCCCAGTTGCAGGCGGGTGATCGCCTTGAGCATGTCGTCGCTCAGTGGGTAGTAGGGGATGGTCACCAGGCGCCCCAGCAGCGCCGGCGGGAAGATCTCCAGCAATGGCTGGCGCAGGGCCTTGGCGATCTCTTCCGGCTCGGGCAGGGTCTGCGGGTTCTTGCAGACGTTGGCGATCAGCTCGGTGCCGGCGTTGGTGGTGAGCAGGATCAGGGTGTTCTTGAAGTCGATCATGCGGCCTTCGCCGTCTTCCATGACGCCTTTGTCGAACACCTGGAAGAAGATCTCGTGCACGTCCGGGTGGGCCTTTTCCACTTCGTCCAGCAGCACCACGCTGTACGGCTTGCGCCGCACCGCTTCGGTGAGCACGCCGCCTTCGCCGTAGCCGACATAGCCCGGCGGGGCGCCCTTGAGGGTGGACACGGTGTGGGCTTCCTGGAACTCGCTCATGTTGATGGTGATGACGTTCTGCTCGCCGCCGTACATGGCTTCGGCCAGGGCCAGGGCGGTTTCGGTCTTGCCCACCCCGGAGGTGCCCGCCAGCATGAATACGCCAATCGGCTTGTTGGGGTTGTCGAGGCCGGCGCGGGAGGTCTGGATGCGCTTGGCGATCATCTGCAGGGCGTGGTCCTGGCCGATGATGCGTTTCTTCAGGTGCTGGTCGAGGTTGAGCACGGTTTCCAGTTCGTTGCGGGCCATGCGGCCCACGGGAATCCCGGTCCAGTCGGCGACCACCGAGGCCACCGCCTGGTAATCCACGGTCGGCAGGATCAACGGGGTTTCGCCTTGCAGGGCCGTCAGGCGCTGTTGCAGGTCCAGCAGTTTTTCCCGCAGGCCGTGGCTTGCGTCGCCAACGTCGCTGTCCACCAGGCCGACGTTTTCCCGCAGTTGGGCGCGAGTCGCCAGCAGTTCGTCCACCAGGGTCTTCTCTTGCGCCCAGCGGCTTTCCAGCTCGGCCAGGCGCTCACGCTCGGCGGCCAGGAGGTTTTCGCTGTTGACCTGGCGGTTGCCGATGGCCACGCCGATCGCCTGTTCCCGGGCGATGATCTGCAGCTCGGTTTCCAGGGCTTCGATGCGCCGGCGGCTGTCATCCACTTCCGCCGGCACCGCGTGCAGGCTGATGGCGACGCGGGCGCAGGCAGTGTCCAGCAGGCTGACGGATTTGTCTGGCAACTGGCGCGCCGGAATGTAGCGATGGGACAGCTTGACCGAGGCTTCCAGGGCTTCGTCGAGGATCTGCACCTGATGGTGCTGCTCCATGGTCGAGGCCACGCCGCGCATCATCAGCAGCGCCTTGTCTTCCGACGGCTCGGCCACTTGCACCACCTGGAAGCGCCGGGTCAGGGCCGGGTCTTTCTCGATGTGCTTCTTGTACTCGGCCCAGGTGGTGGCGGCCACGGTACGCAGGGTGCCGCGGGCCAGGGCCGGTTTCAGCAGGTTGGCCGCATCGCCGGTGCCGGCGGTGCCACCGGCGCCCACCAGGGTGTGGGCTTCGTCGATGAACAGGATGATCGGCTTGGGCGAAGCCTGGACGTCTTCGATGACCTGGCGCAGGCGCTGTTCGAACTCGCCCTTCATGCTGGCACCGGCCTGCAGCAGGCCGACATCCAGGCTGCGCAGTTCGACGTCCTTGAGCGCCGGCGGCACGTCGCCGGCGACGATGCGCAGGGCGAAACCTTCCACCACCGCGGTCTTGCCGACCCCGGCTTCGCCGGTGAGGATCGGGTTGTTCTGGCGGCGGCGCATGAGGATGTCCACCAGTTGGCGAATCTCTTCGTCACGGCCGACGATGGGGTCGAGCTTGCCGCTACGGGCCTGCTCGGTGAGGTCGACGGTGAAGCGCTTGAGGGCTTCCTGCTTGCCCAGGGCGCTGGGGGCCATGGCGCCGCTGGCTTCGCCCGGCACCGCGCCGGCAGTGAAACCGTCGCTGGCGCTCAGGGCGTTTTCCGGCGAGTCGCCGATGTACTCGTCAAAGCGCTCGCACAGGGCCTCGATCTTGATCTTGTCGAACTCCCGGGACAGCCCCAGCAGCGCGTGGCGCAGGCTTGGCGTCTTGAGGATGCCGATCACCAGGTAGCCGGTGCGCACCTGGCTTTCGCCGAACATCAGGCTGCCGTAGACCCAGCCGCGTTCCACCGCTTCCTCGACGTGGGACGACAGGTCGGTGATCGAGGTCGAGCCCCGGGGCAGGCGATCCAGGGCTTCGGTCAGGTCCTTGGCCAGGCGCGCCGGCTCCAGGTTGAACTGGCGGATGATGCGGTGCAGGTCCGAGTCCGCAAGTTGCAGCAACTGGTGCAGCCAGTGGGCCAGTTCCACATAGGGGTTGCCCCGCAACTTGCAGAAGACTGTGGCGGCTTCGATGGCTTTGTAGGCAACGCTGTTGAGTTTGCCGAACAGCGCCGCGCGACTGATTTCACCCATGCTCTGTGCTCCTTGGTGTACGTGAGGTAGTGGCCAGGTCGGCGTAGTGCCGGGCCAGTATGAGATCCTTGGCATCACTGCCGGGTTGACCGAGCCAGGTGTTGAAACCCAGGCGCTGGCGGCCGTTGAGTTGCAGCTTGGGTACTTCGTCCTTGAGCAGGACCAGGTTCAGGTCCCAGTCCAGCTCGAAGCCCAGGTATTCGGCGACCCAGGCCACCAGTTCCTTGAACGGCTGGCCGTCGGGCAGCATCCCCTGGTAGTCCTCCAACTTCAGCGGACCCAGGCGAATGCGGAATTTGTGCTGGCGGTCCCAGACGTGGCTGCCCAGGCAGAAGTCCACCCCCAGCTGATGGGACTGCACCCCGACCCGGCTGCGCTCCGGCAGCTCTAGCCACTGGCCGACGTATTCCTCGATCGCCACCGGCAGGCCGAAATATTCGCCGATGATGGCGCGCAGGCCGTCCGGGTAGCGGGTCTGGGCCGCCAGGTGGCCGCTGTAATGCAGCTTGGCGGTGTCGGGAATCAACCCCTGCTTGAGCAGGCTGGGCATGCCCCGGCCACTCAGGGCCGCCAGGCGCGCGGACCAGTAGTCGTCGTCCGGGCGGTCGTGGCTCACCGTCGGCCGGGCTTCGGCCCAGGCCCGGTAGAACAGGCTCAGCAGACGATGGTGGAACACATCGAGAAAGCGCTTGCTGGTGCTGTCGGCGTTGTTGCGCTGGCGTTCGCGCACGTACTCGGTGATGTGCAGCGGCAGGGGGCCGTTGGGGCCGCCCAGGCCGAAGAAGAACTGCTCCAGGCGCGTGGCCGCGCCGTCGCTGCCCGGTGTGACCGAAGCCAGGGTCGAAGGCGCGAAGGTGCAATCGGCCTGCTGGCCCAGGCGCAGCGGATCGTCCGCCAGGCGCAGGGAGTGACCGAAGCGCGGCAGTTGCGGCGACAGGCATTCGATACGCCGCAGGGCCTGGAAGAAGTCGTACTCCCAGGGCTCGGCGTGCATCGCCGTCAGCGTATTCAAAGAGTCGGACGACGTCCGGGCTTGGCTTTCCATCGCATGATCTCGCCGCGTTCGGTGGTACGGATCACCGTCTCGGTAAAACTGTTGATCGACACGTAACGTGCCAGGAAGCGCTCGAAGACCGCGCCGAGCAGGAACACCCCGGTGCCGCGAAACGCGTTTTCATCGAATTGCAGGGTGATCTCCAGGCCCCGGCCGAAGACGATCGGCCCGGGCATCGGCAGGCGCCGGGTCACCGCCTTGCTGCTGACGTCCCGCAGGCCCTCGATCTGCAATTGCAGGGCCGCATCGTTGCTGTCGCCATACAGCCGTAACAGCTCGCGCAGGGCCGCTGCGCCCTGGCCCTGTTCGCTCAGGGACAGGTAGTTCAGCGACAGCTGGCTGATCAGGCGCCAGGCCTTGCCGTCATGGGCGTGGCTGGGGCGTGGTCGGCTGGGGCCGGCCAGGCAGCGGATGGCCTGCACCGGGGCGCTGTCGGCCAGGGTGAAGTCGGTCTTGGCGTTGCCGGTGTTCATGAATAGCGGCAGGTCGCGGTTGGTGCACAGGGCGCTGACCCCGAGCTGGCGCAAGTCATGGCGGTAGGGTGCCTGCTGGCTGTCCACCAGGCTGACGAAAGACTCACTGCCGATGTAAGTGGAGCGCGGGCCGTTGCGGCGCTGGTCGCTGGACAGCACCCGGGGTTCACGGCGGACGATGTAGTAAGCCTGGTCGCGGCCGTAGCGGGACGGGTCACGCACCGCGTAGAACGGCAGGAATGGCTGCTCCGGCCCGGTGCCGTGGCCACTGATGGCGGTCAGCGAGTGCACTTCGAAATCCATGGGCCGGGTGCGGTCGGCGATCACATGGTGTTCGTTGACCCGGTCGGACAGGTGGATGCGGTCCAGGCGCTTGGGAAACAGGTTGATCGCCGGGGTGCAGAAGGGCACGAACTGGGCACTGCCGACGCTGCCTTCCAGGCTCTGGTCGAAGCGCTCGAAGAGTACGATCAGCTCCAGCTCCTGGCCGGCGCAGCGTTGTACCGCACGGCCCAGCTGGGCGAACTCGACGAACAGGAAGCGGTTGGGCAGGGCGAAGTATTCCTGCAGCAGGCGATAGCCCTGGAAGGCCTGGGGCACCACTGGCAGGGCCGCGTCGCGGTCGTCGAAGCCACGGGAGCGCAGGGCGTCCAGTGGCAGGCGCTCGACCCAGTCGCTGCCCGGAGCCCGGGCGAACACCGCACAGGCGTTGCCCAGCAACTGTTCGTAGAGGCGGAACGGCAGCTCGTCGTTGCCGTTCAGGTACAGCGGCAACTGCTCCAGGGCCAGGCTGTTGAACGGCAACTCGGCACCGGTGCGCAGGGTCAGGCGCAGCCCGGCCTTGGCCTTGGGCTCGTTGGCGGCCAGGCGTCCGAGCACCGCTGCCGGGTTGCCGAAGTATTCGGCCTGGCTGACTTGCAGCGGCCACAGCGTCACCGCGTGAGCGGTGCGGTACTCGCAGCAGGTCTGGGTGTCGCGGCTCAGGGCGGCCCGCAGGCTGGTGTCGCGCTCCAGGGTGAAGCCGCTGCTCAGGGAGCCTTCATCGGGATCGGCCTGCAACTGCACCACGGTCATCGACGGGGTCGGCGCCAGGTAGTGCGGGTAGGCGATCTCCAGCAGGTTGTGGGTGAAGGTCGGGTACTCGGCATCGAGCTTCAACTGCACCCGGGCCGTCAGATAGGCGAAGCCTTCCAGCAGGCGCTCGACATAAGGGTCGGCGCAGTCCATGCCCGACAGGGTCAGGCGGCTGGCGATCTTCGGGTATTCCTTGGCGAACTCCGCAGCGCTTTCGCGCACGTGGTGCAATTCCTGGTTGTACAGCTCCAACAGGCGCGGATTCATGAGCGCCTCCGGGAGTCGGCTTGCACCACCCGGACATGCCCGGATTCCAGGTCCATGTCGGTTTGCAGCAGCAGGCGCAGGGGCATCGGCTGGGCCCACAGATCGCCCTCGATCTCGAAGCTCAGGGCGTTGTGGTTCATCTCGCCGGGCGCGGTGCGCGCGCGAACCCGCAAGGTGCTGCGCAGGATGCGTGGTTCAAAGGTGGCGATGGCCTGGTGGATCAGGCTTTCCAGGGCCGGAATATCGATGCTCGATGCGCTGTACCCGGCCAGGGCCGGCAAGCCGTAGTTGACCACCGACGTACCGGCGGGGGTGTGCAGGGTGGCATCGGCTTCCAGCAGGGAAGTGGTGTTGAGCAGCCATGCCAGGTCGCGCAGTACCGAGGCCTTGAGCTGGCTCAGGGACAGCACGCGCTTGTCCGGGCTTTCTTTCAGGTTGCCGGGTTCATCGTCGGTCAGACGATCCAGCAAAGAGGGTTGCAAGCGATCGCGGGCGGCGATGTCGGTTACCAAAGGGTTCGCTCCAGGATCGGATTGCGCAGGCATGACGTCACGAAAAGGGGCACAGGCGCACACCCCTGTAGCCGCTGCCGCAGGCTGCGAACGAGGACAACGTCCTCGCAACCCGGGCCATGCATGCAGCATGGCCCGGATCTATCGCCGCCGCGGCGCGACCGCAGCGGATCAGCGCTTGGTGTTCGAGCGGATGTTCCAGCCGTACTTGATCGGGCCGCCGTCCTTGGTGCCGTCGGCTTTCTGCGGCTGGTACTCGACCATCACCTGAGCGAAGTTCAGGGTGATGTTTTCGGTCAGGCGGTCATCGCTGCCCGAGCCGCCGGTGCTCAGGGACGTGATCAGCACTTCTTCCAGGTCGATGATCATGTACTCGACCTGGCTTTCGCCGCCGGCCTTGCGCACGGTCAGGCGCACCTTGTCGATGTGCTTGCCGCTGGAGCAATGCATCATCAGGTTCGGCGAGGCCTTGTCGACGTACTTGGTCAGCGACAGGTCCTGGATGTTCACCTTGCCCGCACCGCCGCCGCCACCCACGTGCATGTTGCCGGACTGGGACATGCCCCAGCTCCAGTTCAGCACGTCGATTTCGTCTTTGTGGGCTTTGTCCATGGACTCGCCCTTGATGTCACCGATCTTGATGAAAATATCAACAGCCATGTTTTCTCCCTGTGTGGCACTTGCCACGATGTTGATTCAGCGTCTGTCGCCGCTGCGCGAGGCCCTGGGGACCTTGCGCGGCTTGTGGCGGCGGCGACAGATTTGAGTCGGTTATGGGTCAGGCGCCCTTGGCGGACGGCAGTTTGGATACCAGGCGCAACGACACGGTCAGCCCTTCGAGCTGGTAGTGCGGGCGCAGGAAGAACTTCGAGTTGTAGTAGCCCGGGTTGCCTTCGACTTCCTCGACCACCACTTCCGCCGCGGCCAGTGGGTGCTGGGCCTTGGTGGTTTCGGTGGAGTGCGCCGGATCACCGTCGACGTAGTTGAGGATCCAGTCCTGCAGCCAGCGCTGCATCTCGTCCTTCTCTTTGAAGGAGCCGATCTTGTCGCGCACGATGCACTTCAGGTAATGGGCGAAGCGGCAGGTGGCGAACAGGTACGGCAGGCGCGCGGCCAGGTTGGCGTTGGCGGTGGCGTCCGGGTCGTCGTACTCGGCGGGCTTCTGCAGCGACTGGGCGCCGATGAAGGCAGCGAAGTCGGTGTTCTTCTTGTGCAGCAGCGGCATGAAGCCGTTCTTCGCCAGTTCCGCTTCACGGCGGTCGGAGATGGCGATCTCGGTCGGGCACTTCATGTCCACGCCACCGTCGTCGGTGGGGAAGGTGTGGGCCGGGAGGTTTTCCACCTCGCCACCCGATTCCACGCCGCGAATCCGCGAGCACCAGCCGAAATGCTTGAACGAGCGGTTGATGTTCACCGCCATGGCGTAGGCGGCGTTGGCCCAGGTGTACTTGGAACTGTCGGCGCCGTCGGTGTTTTCTTCGAAGGCGAAGGCTTCCACCGGGTCGGTCTTGGCGCCGTACGGCAGGCGCGCCAGGAAGCGCGGCATGGTCAGGCCGATGTAGCGCGAGTCTTCCGACTCACGCAGCGAACGCCAGCCGGCGTATTCTGGGGTGGTGAAGATCTTGGTCAGATCGCGCGGGTTGGACAGTTCCTGCCACGAACCCATGCCCATGACGGTGGGCGAAGCCGCGGCGATGAACGGGGCGTGCATGGCGGCGCAGACTTTCGACAACTCGCCCAAGAGCTCGACATCCGGTGGCGACTGGTCGAAGTAGTAGTCGCCCACCAGGCAGCCGTAAGGCTGGCCGCCGAACTGGCCGTATTCCTCTTCGTACATTTTCTTGAACAGCGGGCTCTGGTCCCAGGCCGTGCCCTTGAATTTCTTCAGGGTCTTGTGCAGCTCCGGCTTGGAGATGTTGAGCACGCGGATCTTCAGCTGCTCGTCGCTCTCGGTGTTGTTGACCAGGTAGTGCAGGCCACGCCAGGCGCTTTCCAGTTTCTGGAATTCCGGGTGATGGATCACCTGGTTGACCTGGGCGGTGAGCTTGGCGTCGATGGCGGCGATGATCGATTCGATCGACTTGATGGCGTCGTTGGACACCAGGTCGGTCTGTGCCAGGGCCTGTTCGGCCAGGGTCCGCACGGCGGTTTCCACGGCTTCGCGAGCGCGCTCGGTCTTGGGTTTGAATTCCTGCAGCAGCAGCGAAGCGAATTCGCTGGCCTGCTCGGTGGCGCCGGGTTGGGCCTGATTGTCACGCATCAATTCGGTCATGATCGTTGGTCCTGATTTACGCGTTCGGCTCGGAGTCCACAGGTTTTGGCGCACTCGCCAGGGCCTGGAGCAACGCCGGATCCTTGATGGCTTTCATGATGATTTCTTCAGCGCCGGTCTTGCCGTCCATGTAGGTCAGCAGGTTGGCCAGTTGGGTACGGGCCTCCAGCAGCTGGTTCAGGGAGTCGACCTTGCGCGCCACCGCGGCGGGGCTGAAGTCGTCCATGCTCTCGAAGGTGATGTCCAGGCTCAGGTTGCCTTCGCCGGTCAGTTCGTTGGGCACGTGGAACGCGACCCGTGGCTGCATGGCCTTGAGGCGCGAGTCGAAGTTGTCGACGTCGATTTCCAGGAACTTGCGATCGGCCACCGCCGCCAGGGGCTCGACGGGCTTGCCGGCCAGGTCAGCCATCACGCCCATGACGAAGGGCAGTTGGACCTTTTTCTCGGCGCCGTAGAGTTCGACGTCGTACTCGATCTGCACCCGGGGCGCGCGGTTGCGCGCGATGAACTTTTGAGAACTTTGCTTCGCCACGTTGTGCTCCTGGTCGCTGTTGCGACGGTGTTGGCGTCGGTCGGTGATTGCCGCTGACGATACTGTTCGGCCGTACCGGGGTTAGTCGGATTCGGGGCCGCGCAGGTTTTCAAATTGGGACATGCCATCGGGGATCAGATTGCGCACGATGGCCGCGAAATCGGCGTTGACCAGATTCTTGGCTCGGTTGAGCAGCACCGGCAGCGGGCTCGAAGGCTCGTGACGGCTGTAGTAGGCCAGCAGCCGGTCAAGGCTGTGCAGCACGTCCTCACGGCTGTTGATCTCGCCGGAAATCCGCGTTGCGGCTGGCGCCACGGGCGCGTTGCCGGCCTCGTTCGCGGGGGCTTCGGCGGGCTCATCGACCGGGCTTTCGCTGGTTTGCGGGGCGTGCTGGCCCAGCACCTGCAGTGCCAGGCGCAGGGGCTGCTTGAGGGCGCTGAGGTCAACGCCGCTGGCGGAACCCACTTGTTCGCTGACTTGCTTTTCGATGGATTCGGCCGCCGAGCGAGCGCTGCTCAAGGCGTGGCGAATGGCTTCCAGGTGCTCTGGGTCGCTGTCTTGCAGGGCCCCGGCCAAGTGATCGGAACCCAGGCTTTCGCCCGAGAAGTGCTGCAGGCCGGCGGCGTTCAGCGCCGCGCGCACGCTCACCGGGCCGAAGGTCCGGGAACGGGTGAGGATGGCTTCGCGCAACAGGCCGATAGTGGAGTCTGCTGCCAGGCCGGCCAGGGCATTGATCCGCACCGTGGGATCGTTGTCGTCGTCGGCGTCCAGGCGCGGGTGCAGCTCGGCCCAGTAATCACGGAGCAAGCCGTTGATCAGGTCGAGGCTGGTGGCCAGGCCCGGCAGGCCTTCAAGGGCCAGGGTACTTTGCAGGAGGAAATGGGTGATGCGCAGGTCTTTGCTGCGGGCCAGCAAGTCCAGGCTCTGTTGCTGGACGCTGCGCCAGTCCGGTGGCTCGGCCGGCAGGATCGAGTCGCCCATGCTGCGCTCGGGCTGGCCTTGTGCGGCCCGCTCCAAGTGCAAGAATTCCGCGTCATATTCCAGGTCTTCGCCACAAGGCGAAGTTGCTGAAATAGCGGCGAGCAACATCGGTACATCCACCTGGTTCGATCTCCCTATCAGCCTGCAGGACAGTCAGGCAATTAATGCACTAGTTGTTTGTGAACTCGCGCACATTTCTTGGTTAACATGGACTCATTGATACTAGTGAGCCATCATCCGTGTTCAAGAAGTTGTGCATTTTTGGTGTAGTAGTTGTGGCTTGTCAAGGTAAGCTATTCGCCCCGCATGACAGTGTTATGTCGACTTACTTAGTTCCTTGACCGGCGAGTCAGATTGGGGCGGGACGAAAGGCTTTTGTCATCTGTGTAGTTTAAGTTGAGCGATCATGCTGTGAACGGTGCTGTTTAAAGGATTTTTTGCGGGTTTTTCATTTTTTACGGAACTTTTTCCCCGCCGCCGGTTCGCACGCGGAAGTACAGCAAGGAGGCGCAATGTCGCTGTGTTTGACTATCACTAGTTATCACAAGATTACCCCTGGCCAATGCCCTGAGAAACTAATGGATCAGGGAATGATGGCAATTGGCCGCAGTTCCGATAATGACTGGGTACTTCCTGATCCCGAGCGCTTAGTTTCAGCGCGACATTGTGTCATCCAATACAAGGATGGCCGTTATTATTTGACCGATAACAGTACTAATGGTGTGGAGTTAGTCCGTGCCGGTATTCGTATGCGCCGGGGTAGCAGTGAGCCATTGGAAGATGGCGAGGTTATTCGCATTGGCGATTATGAAATCAGTGCGCGGATCGATTTCAGTCTCAATCGTGCTCAGGTTGAGGCCTTTTCCGGGGACAGCTCCAACAGTTTCGAAGCGCTGATGGGGCGCCACTCGTCGCCTCCCACGCCGATCGAGCCGATTGCCATGGCGCCGGTGGCGCATTTTCAGGGGGCTTCGGCCCAGGACACTTTTCCTGACCTGTTCGATTTCCTGACTCCGAGCGCCACGCCTCCGGCCACTCAGCCCGATCACGTGCCCGCCGAGCAGCACGATTTTCGCCCGCCGACCCCCACGACCGTGCCTCAGCCCGTAGCTGCGCCTCAGCCGGCTGCGCCCCAGGGCGCGGCGGTGATTCCGGAGGACTGGGACCTGTTCGGCGAAACACCGGCCCGACCGGCTCCGGTGGCGAGCGCAGCGCCAGTGGCAGCGCCGCCTGTTGCCCCGGACCCCTTTGCCAGCGTCGCTGAGTTCAGTGCAGTACCACCGCAGCCGCAGCCGCAGCCGATCGAGGTCGCAGCCGTGGTGCCCGTTGCCCCTGTCGCCCCTGCGGCTCCCGTTGCGCCAGCGCCAGCGGCCGAGCCGGGGCCACAAACCGACCTGTTGCAAGCCTTCCTGCGGGGCGCCGGGCTGGACCAGCTGCGCATCGACCCGCAGCAGGCCCAGGCGCAGATGGAAAGCCTGGGGCGCAGCTACCGCTTGATGGTGGAAGGCCTGATCGATGTGTTGCGTGCCCGCAGCAGCCTCAAGGGCGAGTTCCGCATGCAGCAGACCATGATCCGCCCGGTGGAAAACAACCCGCTGAAGTTTGCCCCTAACGTGGACGAAGCCATGCTCCTGCTGCTGCGCCACAGCAACCAGGCGTTCATGGCCCCGGACCAGGCGGTGCAGGAGAGCTTCGACGATTTGCGGGCTCACCAGCTGGCCGTCATGGCCGGTGTGGAAGCCGCGATCAAGCACCTGCTGGGGCGCTTCGAACCCACTGAGCTGGAAGCCCGCATGGCCCGCCCCGGTGGCCTGGGCAACCTGTTCAGCGGTTCGCGGCAGGCGCAGAACTGGCAGCAGTTCACGGCGCTCTACAAGCAGATTTCCCAAGAGGCCCAGGACGATTTCCAGGACCTTTTCGGTCGTGAATTCAGTCGCGCCTACGAAGAGCATACCCACCGGCTGCGCCGTTCCTGAGCGCGCCTGGAACCCCCCGAACACACGGATACACGGACAGCTGACACGTCATTGAGGACGCAGGATGATTCAACGATTGCTGACATTGGTCGCCATGCTGGTACTGGCGGCCTGTGCCAAGGACGCACCAACGCCCGCCGAGCCGGCCAAGGAAGAACCTGGCGCCACCACCGTCGAGCTGCGTTTCCAGGCCGTGGCCGGGCTCAACCCGGGCCCTGACGGCCTGAGCACGCCGGTGCGGGTGCGGATCTTCGAACTCAAGAACCCGGCCACCTTCATGCGCGCCGACTACTTCGCCCTGGCGGAGCGGGCCCCGGCCACCCTGGGCCCGGACCTCATCGACCAGGATGAAGTGCTGGTCAAGCCCGGCGACCAGTTCACCCTCAAGCGCACCCTGGACCCGGCCACCCGTCAGGTCGGCCTGTTGGTGGGCTATCGCGAAGTGGACCAGGCCCTGTGGCGAGTCGGGGTCAACACGGCGCAGCGCCTGAACAATCAGTATCAGATCGTCCTCGATGTCCGCGCGATCAGCGCCGAGCTCGTGGCCCCCCCATCCAGCCCTGCCCAATAGGCAATCGGAGCAACCATGTCCTGGAACAATCGCGTGGTCTGGTCGGAAGGCATGTTCATTGGAACCCAGCACTTCCAGCAGCATGACCGTTACCTGGAAAACCTCATCGATGCCCGCAGCCGTCCGCTGTCGGCAGGGGCCTGGGGATTCTCCGAGCTGCGTATCGATCAGGGCCTGCTGGCCCAGGGCAAGCTGGCCATTGTCAGCGCCCGCGGCCTGTTGCCCGACGGCACACCGTTCAACATTCCCCATGACGACCTGGCGCCGAGCCCGCTGAGCATCGACGACAGCCTGCGCGATGGCCTGGTGTACCTGGCGCTGCCGCTCAAGCGCGCCGGCGCCCGTGATACCGTGGACGAAGGCGAGGAGCTGGGCGCTGCCCGCTACCTGAGCCAGGTGCGCGAGGTGCGGGACGACAACGCCCCCTTTGAAAACCGTGCGCCGGTGGCGGTGGGCTCCCGGGCCTTGCGCCTGCTGACCGCGGCGGACGGCCTCAGCGACTACGCCGCCATCGGTGTGGTGCGGGTCAAGGAAAAGCGCGCCGACCGCGCCCTGGTGCTGGATGACAGCTACATCCCGCCGCTGCTGGATGTGGCCGCGTCCAAGCCCTTGAGCGCCTTTCGCAGCGAGCTGCTGGGCCTGCTGCACCAGCGGGGCGAAGCCCTGGCCGGACGGGTGGTGGCTTCGGGGGCCGGGGGCGCTTCGGAAATCGCCGACTTCATGCTGCTGCAACTGGTCAACCGCGCCCAGCCGCTGGTCAGCCACCTGAACCAGATCAGCCCGCTGCACCCCGAGCGCTTGTACAGCGAACTGGTGAGCCTGGCCGGCGAATTCTCGACCTTCTCCAACAGCGCTCGACGCCCCGCTGAGTACCCGCAGTACCAGCACGATGAGCTGGCCCTGAGCTTTGCCCCGGTGATGCAGGCCCTGCGCGAGGCCCTGTCGATGCTGATCGACAGCAAGGCGACGCCGATCCCGATTGTCGAGAAAGCCTATGGCGTGCACGTGGCCATGCTGGCGGACCGCACCTTGCTGGAGAGCGCCAGCTTCATCCTGGTGGTGCGCGCCGACGTGCCCGGCGAGACCCTGCGCGGGCGCTTTGCCCAGCAGAGCAAAGTGGGCTCGGTGGAGCACATCCGCGATCTGGTCAACCTGCAGTTGCCGGGCATCGGCCTGTTGCCGCTGCCGGTGGCGCCACGGCAGTTGCCGTATCACGCCGGCTCCACCTACTACGAGCTCGACCGTGGCAGCGAGCACTGGAAGCAGCTGGTTCATTCCGGCGGCTTCGCGTTCCACGTCGCCGGGGAATTCCCGGGCTTGAACCTGGCCTTCTGGGCCATTCGAGGATAAGTCGCGATGCATCCTTTCGACGATTCGGCAGGGCAGCCGTCCCCGGCCAATGACCGCACCCAATTCATGCCGCGCCCCGGTGGCCGTGCTCCCGAGCCCGGGCGTCCGGCTCCGGCGCCAGCGCCGTCCCTGGCCATGCCGGCGGCGCCGCTGCCGGCCGGCCAGGCCCAGGGCCTGAACCCCCTGGAGAGTGCTGCCGGCCCGCTGCTGGCCTTGCTCACCCGGCTGCGCAACACCCTGGCCCATCCGGCGCCGGCCAGCCTGCGGGCGCAACTGCTGGCCTACCTGCGCCAGTTCGAGGAGCGGGCCGAGGCCGCCGGCGTGCCGCGCAACGATGTGCTGCTGGCCCGCTATGCGCTGTGCACCGCCCTGGATGAAGCAGTGCTCAGCACCCCCTGGGGCAGCACCAGCGACTGGGGCAAGCAGAGCCTGCTGATCACCGTGCACAACGAAGCCTGGGGCGGCGAGAAGGTCTTCCAGTTGCTGGAGCACTGCCTGCAAAGCCCCCGCGAGCGCCTGTACCTGCTGGAGCTGCTGTACCTGTGCATGTGCCTGGGTTTCGAAGGCCGCTACCGGGTGATGATCGACGGTCGCAGCCAGCTCGAAGCCCTGCGCGAGCGCACTGCGGCGATCATCCGCAGTGCCCGTGGCGAGCATGAGCGCGAGCTCTCGCCCCATTGGCGCGGGGTCAGCGTGGCCCGTGATCGCCTGGCCCAGTTCATGCCGCCCTGGGTCGGTATCGCCATCGGTGTGGCCTTGCTCCTGGCGCTGCTGTTCGGCCTGCGCCTGAAGCTGGCGGCGGACGCTGAGCCGGTGTTCAAGAACATCCATGCCCTGGGCGAGATCCCGGTGCAGACCCTGGACCGCCCGGTGATCCAGCCCAAGATTGTCGAGCGTCCGCGCCTGGCGGGCTTTCTTGCCGAGGACATCAAGGCCGGGCGGGTGGCGGTGGAAGACGCCGTCGACCGTTCGGTGGTGACCATCCGTGGCGACGAGCTGTTCGCCTCGGCCAGCGCCAGCATCCTCGATGACTACCAGCCGCTGATGCTGCGCATCGCCGACGCCGTGCGCAAGGTCAAGGGTCAGGTGCGGATCACTGGCCACAGCGACAACCGACCGATCGCCACCTTGCGCTTCCCGTCCAACTGGAAGCTGTCCCAGGCCCGCGCCGAATCGGTGTTGCAGATTCTCGCAGCGAAGACCGGGCAGCCGGAGCGCTTCAGCGCCGAAGGCCGCAGCGACACCGAGCCGTTGGCAACCAATGCCACCGCTGAAGGGCGGGCGCGCAATCGTCGGGTAGAAATCAGCGTATTGGCGGAGGGAGTCGAGTGAAGGCGTTTTTCAGTTTTGTGACGCGCTGGGTGATTCCACTGCTGGGGCTGATCGCCCTGAGCCTGATCATCTGGTTCATTGGCCCGTTGCTGGAGTTCCTGGTGCCGGAAGGGCGGCGTTGGGCGCTGATCATTGTCATTTTCGCGGTGTGGATCGGCTACCGGGTGTTTCGCATCATCCAGGCCCGCCGGCACGCGGCCAAAGTCCTGCAAAGCCTGGCCGCCGATACCCCGCCGGACCCGGACAGCGTGGCCACCGCCGAGGAACTGGCGGCCCTGCGCCAGCGCATGGACGAAGCCCTGGCGCTGTTGAAGAAGGCCAAGCTCGGCGGTGACGAGCGGCGCAACCTCTACGAGCTGCCGTGGTATGTGATCATCGGGCCACCGGGCTCGGGCAAGACCACCGCGCTGGTCAACTCCGGCCTGCATTTTCCCCTGGCCGCGCAGCTGGGCGCCGGTGCCGTGCGCGGCGTCGGCGGCACCCGCAACTGCGACTGGTGGTTCACCGATCAGGCCGTGCTGCTGGACACCGCCGGCCGCTACACCACCCAGGACAGCCATGCCGCGGTGGACAAGGCGGCCTGGCTGGGCTTTCTCGACCTGCTGAAAACCCAGCGTTCGCGGCGGCCCATCGATGGCGCCTTCGTCGCCATCAGCCTCTCCGACCTGCTGCTCAGCAGCGAAGCCGAGCGGGCGGCGCATGCTGCGGCGATTCGCCTGCGTATCCAGGAGCTGTACACCCAGCTGGGAGTGCGCTTCCCGATCTACCTGATGCTCACCAAGCTGGATCTGGTGCCGGGTTTCATGGAGTTCTTCGATTCCCTGAGCAAGGAAGAGCGGGCCCAGGTCTGGGGCATGACCTTCGCCCTGGATGACGGCAAGAGTGGCGACAGCCCCCTGGCCCAGTTGCCGGCGGAGCTGGCGGCCCTGGAGCAGCGCCTCAACGAACGCCTGGTGGAGCGCCTGCAACAGGAACGCGATCCGGCCCGGCGCGACCTGATCTACGGCTTCCCGCAGCAATTCGCGGCGCTCAAGGAGTCCTTGCAGGGCTTCCTCGAAGGCGTGTTCAAACCCAACGCCTTCGAAGAGCGCGTGCTGCTGCGTGGGGTGTATTTCACCAGCGGCACCCAGGAAGGCAGCCCCATCGACCGCCTGATCGGCGCCATGGCCCAGAGCATGAACCTGGACCGCCAGCACCTGGCGCGGCAGACCGGCACCGGGCGCAGCTACTTCATCGAGAAACTGTTCAGTGCGGTGGCTTTTGCCGAGCGCGGGCTGGTGGGGGTCAACCCCAAGGTCGAGCGGCGGCGTAAATGGATCGCTCGGGGTGCCCTGGCGGCCACCGTGGCCCTGGTGCTGGTGGTCAGTACCTTGTGGATCATCAGCTACCGGGCCAACCAGGCCTATATCGCTCAGGTCGACCAGCGCGTCGGCCCGGTGCGTCAGGACGTGCAAAGCCTCAGCCCGGCCCAGCGCGATGTGCTGGCAGTGCTGCCGCTGCTCAACGCCACGCGCAACCTGGCCGGCGATGCCCCGGGCTGGGCCGAAGGCCTGGGTCTGTATCAGGGCGATATGCTCGAAGCCGAGGCCGCCAGCGTCTATCGCAAGCTGCTGGTGGCGGTGTTCGCCCCGCGTTTGATGACCCGCATCGAAGAGCAACTGCACAGCGGCGGCAACTCGGACTTCCTCTACGAGGGGCTCAAGGCCTACCTGATGCTGGCGGACAGCGAGCACTACGATCCGGACTTTATCAAGGCCTGGATCACCCTGGACTGGGACCGCACCCTGGCCCGCGACCTGCCGCCCGAGCAGCGCCAGGCCCTGACCGGCCACCTGCAGGCGCTGTTCGAAAAACATCCACCCAATGCGCGGCTGGACCAGCGCCTGATCGACGACCTGCGCCGCCAGCTGCAACAGCTGCCGGTGGCCCAGCGCGTGTATGACCGGGTCAAGCGCGCCAAGCTGCCGGACGGTGTGCCGGACTTCCGCCTCAGCGAGGCCGGTGGCCGTGACGCGGCGCTGGTGTTCACCCGCAAGAGCGGCAAGCCGTTGAGCGAACCCCTGAGCGGGCTGTTCACCGCCAAGGGCTACCGCGAAGGCTTCCTCCTGGCCAGTCTCAACCAGGCCGGCACCCTGGCCGAAGAGCAGTGGGTACTGGGCCGCGATCAGGCCGACCAGCAGAACGTCGCCAGCCTTGCCGCCGACGTGCGTCGCCTGTACTTCCAGGACTACCTGCGCCAGTGGGACGCCTTGCTGGCGGACATCGACTTCGTGCCGATCACCAGCGTGGCCCAGGCCGCGGACGTGCTGCGGATTCTTTCCGGTCCCACCTCGCCGCTGAAGAAGCTGTTGGTGGCGGTGGCCAAGGAAACCGATCTGCAACAGGAAGAACGCCTGTTGGCGGTCCAGGGCCAGAAGGTCGAGGGCGGTGTGGATCAACTCAAGCAGCGCCTGGGTTCCCTGCTGGGCCAGGAACAGGCGGGCAATCCGGCGGCCGTGGCCAGCAGCGAAGACCCGGTAAGCGCGCATTTTGCCGAGCTCAACAGCCTGGTGAGCAAGGGCGAAGGCGAGCCGGCGGCCATCGACGGCCTGCTGGCGGACATGAATGCCCTGTACGTGCAGGTCAGTGCCATGGTCGGGGCCAGCGGCGATGCCTTGCTGGGCGAGGCCAAGAACCAGGCCAGTGCCGCGGCGGCGCGGGTCAGCCTGACCGCCGAGCGCCAGCCGCCGGTGGTCCAGGGGCTGGTGAAATCGGTGGTCAGTTCCACCACCAACACCATGATGGGCGGGGTGCGCAACCAACTGAATGCGGCCTGGGTCAGCGAAGTGGTGAACGTTTATCGCCAGTCCCTGAGCGGGCGTTATCCGATGTCGCCGGGCAGCTCGCGGGACGCGACCCTGGAAGACTTCGGGCAGTTCTTCGGCACCGGCGGGGTGATGGACAACTACTTCCGCAAGTACCTGCAGCCTTACGTCAACACCTCGACCACCACCTGGAGCTGGCAGCCGGGCGCGGCGCAGAAGCTGGGCATTTCCCCCGGCGTGCTGCAAACCTTCCAGCGCGCCTCGAACATCCGCGATGCGTTCTTCCGCTCCAGTGGCGGGACCCAGCCGGCGGTGCGTTTCGAACTCAAGCCGGTGGCCATGGACGCCAATATCAGCCAGTTCCTCCTCGACCTGGATGGCCAGCAACTGAGCTACGACCACGGTCCGAGCCGGCCGGTGGCCATGCAATGGCCGAACCCGGGGAGCATCGGCGTGGTGCGCCTGTCGATCATGCCGCCATCGGCCACTGGGCGCTCCGGGATCACCCTGGACGGCCCCTGGGCCTGGTTCCGTTTGCTGGAGCAATCGGACCTGACCGCCACCAACTCGCCGGACCGCTTCAACCTGCGGCTGCGGGTGGATGGCGCGAGCATCTCTTACGAACTGCGGGCCAGCAGTGCCTTCAACCCGTTCAAGAGCCGGGTGCTCAGCGGCTTCAGCCTGCCGGAGCGGCTATGACGGTGGTCGGCCTGTACGGCAAGTTGGCCAGCCGCGGCGATTTTGTCAGCCGTGGCTTGCCGCAGAGTTTCATCGGCCCTTGGGACAGTTGGCTGGCGGCGGGGTTGCTGGCCAGCCAGAACGCCCTGGGCGAGCAGTGGCTGAACGCCTACCTGGTCAGCCCGCTGTGGCGTTTTGCCCTGGCCCCGGGAGTCTGTGGGCCGCAGGCGGCGGTGGGCGTGGTGATGCCGAGCATCGACCGGGTCGGGCGTTACTTCCCCCTGACCGTGGCCGCCTTGCTGGAGCCTGAAAGCGATGTGGCCTCCCTGGTGAGTGGCCCGGAGCTGTGGTTCGAACAGGTGGAAGAGCTGCTGCTGGCGACCCTGGACCAGGACGCCAGTTTCGAAGCCCTGGAGGACGGGTTGCAGGCCCTGGGAGCGCCGAGCCCGGCGACTCGCGCCGAATGCAGCCATTTCGCCGGCCTGCAGCGGTTTTATGTCAGCGATCCACAGTCCCGTGGCGCGATCCTCGCGACCCAGGGCAGTGAAGGGTCGAGCGCCTGGTGGGGCCGGGGTTCGCCGTCCATCAGCCCGATGCTCCTGCGTTGCCAGGGGCTGCCGCCGGCCAGCGATTTTGCGCAATTTTTGCTCGGACAAGAAGGTGCCGTCTAAATGGGTTCAGCGCCACAACTGTCCTACCAGTCCGCCAGCTACAGCCATGTCGGCATGGTGCGGAAAATCAATGAAGACGCCTGGCTCGAAGCCCCGGAAGCCGGCCTCTGGCTGGTGGCTGACGGCATGGGCGGGCACGCTGCCGGGGATTACGTCAGCAGCCTGATTGTCGATAGCCTGCGCGGCATTGCGCCGGTCGACAGCCTCGACCATTACGTCGCCGCGCTGCGCAATGGCCTGGCGGCGGTGAATGCCGCCGTGCGCGAGGAAACCGCCAATCGCGGGGTGACCATGATGGGCAGCACCGTGGTCCTGCTGGCGGTGCGCGGTGCTCGGGCGGTGTGCCTGTGGGCCGGCGACAGCCGCCTGTACCGGCTGCGGGACGAGCAGTTGGAAAGCATTTCCAGGGATCACAGCTACGTCCAGGACCTGCAGGACAGCGGCCTGCTCAGCGAAGCCGAGGCGCGGGTGCATCCCCGGGCCAATATCGTCACCCGGGCCATTGGCGTCGAAGCCCAGTTGGAGCTGTCCCAGGTCGACCTGCAGGTGGAGGACGGCGACACCTTCCTGCTGTGCAGCGACGGCTTGAACAAGACCGCCGAAGACTTCGAGCTGCGCGATGTGCTCAGCCACAGCGAGCCCAACGACGTGGTGCGCAGCCTGATTCACCTGGGCCTGACCCGGGGCGCGCCGGACAACATCACCGCCATCGTGATCAAGGCCGCAGGACAGTGACCATGGACATTCTGATTCCCGGCTTTGACATCCAGGGCGAGATTGGCGAAGGCGCCATGGCCACCGTGTACCTGGCGACCCAGCGTTCGCTTGAGCGCAAGGTGGCGCTCAAGGTGATGGCCGCGGCGCTGGCCGCCGACCCGAGCTTCTGCGAGCGCTTTTTGCGCGAGGGCAAGACCCTGGCGCGCCTGTCCCATCCGCACACCGTGACCATCCACGACATCGGCAATGTCGGCGAGCTGTACTACATGGCCATGGAGTACCTGCCCAACGGCACCCTGAAAGAGCGCATTGCCGCCGGGCTGACCCCGGAGCAGGGCCTGGCCTACATCCGCCAGATCGCTTCGGCCCTGGGTTACGCCCACGCCCAGGGGCTGGTGCACCGTGATGTGAAGCCGGCCAACATCCTGTTCCGCGCCGACGGCACGGCGGTGCTTTCGGACTTCGGCATCGCCAAGTCCCTGGATGACCGCACCCAATTCACCCAGGCCGGTTTTGCCGTGGGCACGCCGAGCTACATGAGCCCGGAACAGGCCCGGGGCCAGGACATCGACGGGCGCGCCGACCTCTATGCCCTGGGCGTGGTGTTGTACGAGATTCTCGTCGGCGAGCTGCCGTATAACGGCACCGACGCCCTGTCCACGGCCCTGGCCCACCTCACCGAGCCGTTGCCGGAGCTGCCGCTGCACCACGGGCGCTACCAGCACATCCTGCGCAAGCTGCTGGCCAAGGACCCGGCGGAACGTTATCCGGATGCGGCGGCCTTGCTGACGGCCCTGGACAACCTGCCGCCGGAGGCTACCGAGGTCGAGGCGACGCTGATCCAGCCGTTGCCGTTGCCGTTGCCGCCTCAGGCTGCACCCCAGCCTGTACCTCAGGGCAACGACCTCGCCGGGTTGACCCCGGTGTCGATCGAGATTCCCCGGCAGGCGCCTGCGCCACAACCGGCGCCGCGCCGCGAGCCGCCCGAGGAGCCAGCGCCGCCGCCGCGCACCTCCAATCTGCCACCAGCCGGCAGTGGGGCTTCCGAACAGCACCGTGGCCCGGTGCTGGCCCTGGCCGGCGTCGCCGTGGCCGTCGCCCTGGCGGTGGCCGGCGCTGGTTATTGGTGGCTGTCCGGCGACAGCCCGGCGCCTGCGCCCAAGACCGCTTCGACGGTCAGCACCCCGCCTGCCGTGGTGGCGCCGCCGGTGGAGCAGCCACTGGCAGCGGATGTCGATGGCGGCCAGCGGCCGTTGCTGATGCCGGGCAAGAAGACCCTGTTCCAGCGGGTGCTGAGCAAGCCGGGGGCGAGCTTTTCCAGCGAGCCGGGCGCCACGCCGGACAAGTCGGTGCCGGCGTTCTCGGTGCTTTACGTGTACCAGCGCAAGAACCTCGACGGCCGCTCCTGGCTGCGCCTGGGCGCCGCCAGTGACGGGCGCAGCGCCGGCTGGCTGCCGGCCGAGCAGGTCAGCGACTGGAAGCAGAGCCTGGTGTTGAAGTTCACCGAGCGTTCCGGTCGTGCACCGGTGATGTTCGTGCGTCAGGCCAGCGAGCTGGAGCGTTTGCTGGCGGACCCGGCGGCGGCCAAGAACCTGCTGCTCAGGGCGCAGAAGAATCCTCAGGACGAGCAGCAGGTGCTGGCCCTGGAACCCAATGCCAGCGCGGTGCCCCAGGAGCAGTTCTACCTGCTGCCGATCTTCGACGCCAAAGAGAGCTTCGACGAGAACGGTCAGCCGGTGCAGTTGCTCAATGTCGCCTCGATCGACCCGGGCAACAGCCCGCAGAGCATCAGCGACAGCAGTGGCCAGCGCCTGCCGGCGAACAGCCCGCCGGCCGCCGCCGATGCCTTCCGCACGGCAGTGGTGCTGGTGGTGGACACCTCGGTGTCGATGCAGCCGTACATCGATCAGGTGCGCGACGTGGTCCACGAGCTGCAGAGCAAGATCGCCGAGCGTGGCGAGCTGGACAGTGTCAGCTTCGGCCTGGTGGGGTTTCGCAACAACACCAGCAAGACCCCGGGCCTGGAGTACGTGACCAAGACCCTGGTGACCCTGGATCAGGGCCGCGACCCGCAGCGCTTCCAGGAGCTGGTGAGCCAGGTCAAGGCCACCAGTGTCTCCAGCCACTCGTTCAACGAAGACGCCTTTGCCGGGGTGATGCAGGCAGTGGAAGGCATGGACTGGAAGGGCTACGGCGGTCGCCTGATCCTGCTGGTCAGTGATGCCGGGGCCCTGCGCAAGAACGATCCCTACAGCCGCACCCAGATGAACGAGGCGGAAGTGCGCCAGGCGGCTTTGGGCAAGCAGATCAAGATCTACGCCCTGCACCTGCGCACCGATGCCGGCAAGAAAAACCACGCCCAGGCGGAAACCCAGTACCGGGTGCTGACTGCCGACGCCAACCCGAAGATCGGCGACCTGTACATTCCGGTGCCCGGCGGCGATGTGCGCAAGTTCGGCGAGCAGGTCGACGAGATCGGCACGGTGTTCGCCGACCTGGTGCATCAGGTGCGCAGCAACCAGAACCAGGACGTCCCGCAGCTGGCGGCGGCGCCGAGCATCGCGCAGAAGTCGGCGGCCATCGGCTACGCCATGCACATGGATTTCCTCGGTCGCAAATCCGCGAGTCAGGCGCCGCAGCTGGTCAGCGCCTGGACCGCCGACCGCGACCTGACCAACCCAGCGCTGCCGGCGTTCCAGGTCTGCGTGATGCTCACCAAGCTGCAGCTCAACGACTTGCAGCAGTCGCTGAAGCTGATTGTCGATGCGGCACGCAAGACCCAGACCTCGCCCAAGGATTTCTTCCAGGAAATCGCCAGCGCCAGTGCCTACATGAGCCGCGACCCCTCGGCCCTGCGCAAGGGCGGCAACCTGGCCGACGGCGGCGTGCTGGGGGAATACCTGGAAGGGCTGCCGTACCGCAGCAAGTCGCTGAACATGACCCAGGACCTGTGGCTGTCCCTGAGCGTGGCCGAGCAGGAAGATTTCATCGACGAGCTGGATTCGAAGATCCGTCTCTACGAGACCTTCCACAACGACCTGGCCAACTGGGTGCGCTTCGGCGATGCCGAGCCGGGTGATGCCCTGTACCGCGTTCCGTTGTCGACCCTGCCGTGATGCTTGATCTGGCAGAGGTGCGCAAGAGTCGCGGCGAGGGTCGCCAGCGCTACAGCCTGGTGATCCCCAGGCTGCAATTGCGTGCGGGCGATCAACTGGCGGTGGTCGGCCCCAGCGGCTGCGGCAAGAGCACGCTGCTCGATCTGCTGGCGCTGGTGCTGGCTCCGGACTCGGCGGCGCGCTTTGAATTCGCGCCGGCCAATGACCCCATCGATATTGCCGGCATCTGGCGTGGCACCGGTCACAGCGCCTTGGCGCAGCTGCGCAGCCGGCACCTGGGTTATGTGCTGCAGACTGGCGGTCTGCTGGGGTTTCTTGATGTGCGCAGCAATATCAGCCTGCCCCGGCAGTTGCTGGGGCTGGCGGACGAGGGCATTCCACGGCGTTTGGCCGAACGCCTGGAAATCGCCGATCAATTGCACAAGAAACCCGCCGCCCTGTCGGTGGGCCAGCGTCAGCGGGTCAGTTGTGCCCGGGCCTTGGCCCATGGTCCGCAGGTGCTGCTGGCGGATGAGCCGACCGCGGCCCTGGACCCCTTGAACGCTCAGCGGGTGATGCAACTGTTGGTGCAACAGGCGCGGGATCAGCGGCTGTGCTGCGTGATCGCCACCCACGATGAGGTGCTGGCCCGGGCCAACGGCTTGCAGGTGCGGCGCATTGCCTGCCAGCGCGATGCCGACGGCGGGGTCACCGCGACGCTGGGGGAGGCCTGCTGATGCGTGCGTCCCTGACCGCTGCCCTGGCCTGGCAGGACTACCGCGCCGATACCTGGTTGTCGGCCTGTTCGGTGCTGGCCCTGGTGGCAGTGATTGCGCCGTTGCTGGTGCTGTTCGGGCTCAAGTTCGGGCTGGTGAGCAGCCTCACCGAGCGCCTGGAAAAAGACCCGGCGGTACGCGAGATCATTCCCCTGGGCGGTGGACGTTTCAGCGCCAGCTTCATTGCTGAACTGGGCCAGCGTCCGGACGTAGCCTTTGCCTTGCCGCGCACCCGGCAGATTGCCGCGACGGCGGACTTGTCCCGGGGCACGGGGGATATCGGGGTGACCGTGGAAATGTTGCCGACCGCTGTCTCGGACCCCTTGCTCGGGCGTTTGCCGGTGCCGCGGAACATGAGTGGCGTGCTCCTGAGCCGTACCGCCGCCGAGAAGCTTGGCGTACAGCCTGGTGATTGGCTGCAGGCGAGCTTCGGCCGGCAAGTGGCGGGGCGCAGCGAAGTGCAGCGGACCCGAGTCCAGGTGGAGGGCGTATTGCCCCTGGAAGCCTTTGCCCGGGATGCCCTGTTCGCCCCGCTGGCCTTGCTGGAGGCCGCCGAGGACTACCGCGACGGCCGTGCCGTAGCGGCCCTGGGCTGGCTCGGCGAAGCGCCGGCCGCGTCCGCGCAGCGGGTCTACCCGGCCTTTCGCCTGTATGCCCGCAGCCTGGATGACGTCGAACCCTTGCGCCGCTATTTCGCCGAGCGTGGCCTGTTGGTGGCGACCCAGGCCCAGACCATCGCCCAGGTGCAGTCCTTGAGTCGCAACCTGTCCATTGTCTTCTGGGTGATCGCCGGGCTGGCCCTGGCGGGCGCCTTTGCGGCGATCTTCGCCGGGGCCCTGGCGGCGGTGGAGCGCAAGCGCCGGGAGTTGTCGGTGCTGCGCCTGCTGGGATTCTCCACCGGTGCCCTGTTGTTGTTCGTGGTGGCCCAGGCGCTGTACAGCGCCGGTTTCGCTGCGTTGTTGAGTGGCGCTCTGTATGGCCTGGCCCAGGCCGGGCTGAATCATTTGTTCATGCAGGTGCCCGGCGAGTACGCCAGTCATCTGCTGCCGGCCCATTACGGGCTGGCCCTGTTGGCGACGCTGGGCGTCAGCACCCTGGCCGCCGCGCTGGGCGGCTGGCGGGTGTCGCGCATTGAAGCCTGTGAAGGAATTCGCGATGTATAAGTTGATCGGCCCCGTGTTGGCCATGACCCTGGCCGGCGCCGTGTGGGCGCAAGAGCCCGGCAACAAGATGGACAACCCCAAGCCCTTGCCGGACGACGTCAGTCTGCCGCTGCCCTGTGAAGGCGAGATGGTGTTTCGCTATGTCTACGTCCTGGCCCAGGGCACCCTGGACGACCGCGAGGTCAACCTCGGCTATCCCTTCAGCGAAGGTGAGAGCGGCTACCAGCAATCGTTCATCTCCGGCTATCGCCGGGACTACATCAATGGCCAGTTCACCCTCAAGGACCTGCCTGGTGCCTGGAGCAAGACCATTGCTCCGGCTTTGCCGAAAACCGGTGCCGGGGTGCCCCTCAAGCCGATGCTGTATTTCATCGGCAAGTACGAAGTCACCGCTCGCCAGTATGCCCAGGTGATGGCCCAGGCCCAGTCCCTGGCCAGCGGCGAGCCGGCCCCGGCCTGTGAAGCCTCGGAGGGCATGCAGGGGCGTTTGCCCAAGGTCAAGCTGTCGCGCTTCGAGGCCGAGCGTTTCGCGGCGGTGTACAGCGCCTGGCTGATGAAGCATCACCGTGACTTGCTGCCGGTCAGCGGCCGTGGCAGTTCCTCCGAAGACGGCGGCCTGGGCTTTGTGCGCCTGCCCACCGAAGTGGAGTGGGAATACGCCGCCCGTGGCGGTCAGGCGGTGAGTCGCCAGGAGCTGGAAGGGCGGCTGTTTCCACGGCGCCTGGAGGGCAGCGAGAGCGATGGCCCGCTGGCGGACTGGGCGGTGTTCAATCAGGTGGCCGGCGGCACGGGCCAGGCGGCGCGGCTGATGCCGATCGGCACCAAGCTGCCCAACCCCATCGGCCTGTTCGATGTGATCGGCAATGCCGCCGAGATGGTCCAGGAGTCGTTCCAGCTGGTGCGCGCCGGACGGCGCCAGGGCACCTATGGTGGCTTCGTGGTCAAGGGCGGCAATTACCTGGAAGGCGAGGGCACGCTGTTTACCGGCATGCGCCGCGAGTACCCGCTGTTTGGCGCCGACGGCACCGAGCAGAGCAATGAAACCACGGGTTTTCGGGTGGCCATCGGCGCCTTGTCGGCCCCGCGTTCGCGCTACAAGGAGCTGTTCGCCCAGTGGCAGAAGGAAGGCCGCCTGGCGTCCCTGACCGACGCCATCGATGACGCCCAGGACCCCACCAAGCGCCTGGACGCCATCATCGCCGCCAGTGTCGACCCGCGTCTGCAGGCGGAGCTGGGGCTGGTCAACGAAGAGCTCAAGCGCAACGTCTCGCTGATCGCCCAGCAGCGCGAGGAAGCGGCGGGCAACCTGATCCAGTCGTCGGCCCTGGTGGCCGAGACCATCAATAACTACAACATCCGCCTGACCAACCTGAAGAAGAGCCAGCAGCAGGCCATCGATGCCAAGGACGAACCCAGCGCCAAGCTGTTCGCCGAAGCCATCGACAACGGCCGCAGCGCACTGGACGGGGCGGTGGCGATCTACATCGACAACCTGGCCACGGGCACCCGTTACACCGACGCGGTGATCCAGGCGCAATTTCAACGGATCAAGGAAGAACTCAATCGCAAGCCGGTGCTCGGCAAGAGCCTGGTGACGCGCGCTACGTTATTCGTCCGCCATGTCGGGAATTATCGCCAGCAACGGCGAGCCGACCCGGCGACGATTTTGAAGGAACTGCTCGCATCGACCGGTCAGAAGTCATGACCGGCCGCTGTCTGTCGAGCCTGGAGGAGCTCGGACGACCTGGCGTCGTACCGAGTTGGTCAAACTTAATCGAGATCACGAACATGCTTTTTTCCCGCAACCCATTTGCTTCAACATCCAAGCGTCACCTGCTGTTGGTTGCCGCCGGGTTCAGCACCGTATTGACCGGTTGCGCGACCTCTCCGGTGTCCAAGGTCGCCTCCACCACCAAGGTCGAGTACTACCCGAGCTGCTACGAGCCGGTGCAGCACCTGCGCGCCACTGATTCGGACATGACCAAGTCGGTGGTCACCGGTGCCGCTCTGGGCGCTGCTGGCGGTGCCTTGCTCGGCGCCCTGACCGGCGACGGCGACAACCGTGGTCGCAACGCCGCCATCGGTGCGGCCGGTGGTGCCCTGGCCGGTGGTGCCGCCGGTTACTACACCGAGCGCCAGAAGCAGATCGCCGATGACAATCAGCGCATCGCTTCCTACGCCGCTGACGTCAACAAGAGTGCTGCCGACATCGACCGCAGCACCGCCTACGCCCGTGCTTCGCAGACCTGCTACCAGCGTGCCTTCGACAGCCTGATCACTGCCCGCAAGGCCAACAGCATCAATGATGTGGAAGGGCGCAAGCGCCTGGCGGAGATCGTCAGCGGCCTGAAAGAGTCCAATGACCTGATTGCCGCGGTGAACGGCCGGGCCAGCGAAGACCTGAGCAAGTACAACCAGGCCTACGAGCAGGACCTGCAGCAAGTGGGCGTGCAGCGTACCGACGTGGTGAAAGTCGCCACCGCCGACACCACCCCGGTGACCACCACCGGTGGTAAGAAGAAGCAGCAGAAGGTCAAGCAACCCAAGCTGCCGACTGTACCGACGGAAGCGGTGAGCACCGAGAAGTCGATCCAGCAGGCCAAGACCAAGCAGGCCGAGAGCAACAAGGTCGCTACCACTGGCCAGACCCAGGTCAACAACATGTGCAAGAGCCCGGACCTGGGTGATTGGGCACCGGTGCCTTGCCCTAACGTCTGAGTCAGTGATTGTCTGACAAGATGTAGCGATAAGCGTTGAACGCCAGTCGATCTCCGAGTAATCGAGCAGATCGGCTGGCGCTCTTCGAGTTACAGGTTAAACTGCGGCGGCCATCCAATAATTCCACTGAGGCGCCGTGCATGAAATTTCGTTTTCTTCTCTGGGTGCTTGGCCTGTTGATGGGCAAAGCCAGCCGCAACAATCCTGCTTTTCAGCAACAGTTGGGTGACAAGGAACTGGTGTTCCAGTTGCAGACGCTCGACGGCAAGGTTGCTCGACACTTCTTCGTCAAAGACCAGCGCGTGACCAGCCGTTCGGGGTTCTATCCGGAGCCGGCGTTCGCCATTGCCTTCAAGGATGCCGCTTATGGCTTCGCCACGATGCAGGCGAAGAACAAGCAGTTGGCGTTCATGACCGGTATTCAGGACAAGTCGATCCAGATCAAGGGCAATCCGGCGCTGGTGATCTGGTTCCAGGGCTTGACCAAGTATTTGAAACCGAAGAAGGCCAAGCCCAAGGCTTGAGGGTGGGGCTTCGCCGGCGAGCCGGCTCCTACAAGCGCCCTGTAGGAGTCGGCCTGCCGGCAAATGGGGTCAGGCCTGGCTGAACTGCGAAGCCAGTTCCCGCAGCAACACTTCCGCTTCCAGCACCTTGCTCACCACGTCTTCGGCCTTGTCGCGGCTCAGGCCTAGGCGCTCGAACAGTGCGTCGGGAATTTCCTCGTGGGGGCCGGAACCGATGCCACGGCTGCGCAGCAGGCGCACCGCTAGGCACACCAGATTCGGGTACTCGGCGTAGGCGCCGTCGTAGCTCGGGTCGTGCTGGAAGCGCAGGGCGGTGGACAGCTCGTCCGGCATGTCCCAGTAACGCATCAGCCAGGAACCGATCTGTTCGCGGCTGATGCCCAGCAGGTGCTGCTCGACATAGCTGTGGCACAGGTGCGGGTTGACCTCCAGGTGCCGGCAGATCAGCGAGAAGTGCGGTGGGAACACGTGGGCCAGCAGCAGGTAGCCGAAGTTGTGCAGCAGGCCGGCGAGGTAGGTCAGGCCGGCTTCCGGGCGCTGGGCCCGAGGCATGGCGCGGGTCAGGCCTTCGATCACCGCTGCGGTGTAGATCGATTGCTGCCAGTAGGGCGTGGCGTGCTGCGGCTGGTCCTTGGGCAGGCTCAGGGTCTTGCCCAGGGCCAGGCCCAGGGCGAGGTTGATCACCAGGTCAAAGCCCAGCACGCGGACGATGGCGTCCTCCACCGAGCGGATCTTGCCCGGCGACGCGTAGTAGGGCGAGGCGGCCCAGCTGACCACTTGCGCGGCCAGGGCCGGGTCGGTCTCCACCACGCCGGTGATGTCGTCGATGGTGGCGTTGGGGTCGACCCGCAGCTTGATGATCTTCTGCGCGGTTTCCGCCAGCGGCGGGATCTCGATGGTGGCTTCCAGGCGTTGCTGGATACGCCGCGCGGTGAACGCCTGCATGGCCTGGGTGATTTCCTCGCGGTCGTCATCCGGGCGATCGAGGTTGGGGCGGATGCTGCTCAGGGGTTCGCCGAAATGCCCGGCGCTGGCCTTGTTGAGCATGCTCTTGAAGGCTTCGCTGGTGATTTCCAGAAGCACGCCCGGCTCGCCCGAATAGATCAACAGGCTGGGTTCGCGCAGCAGGCTTTCTTCGTACAGGCAGGGGGAACTGGTGAGTGCCGGCAGGCCGGGCAGCAGGCTCAGGCTGTGTTTGCCGAGCATGCGCTCCAGGCGTTCGGTGGACACCGCGGTGAGACGGCGGCCGGTGAGTTCGGTGAGGCTGTTGAGGTCCAGTAGCTGGCTCTGCGGAAACAGCACCATCAGCGCGCCGACGGCATCGTCAAGGAGCACGGCCTGGACCTTGCGCGCAGCCGGCAGGCCCGGCTGGTCGAGCACTTCGTTGTAGCTGATGGCCAGCTTGCCGAGCAGCAACCGGATAACAGACGGAGCGTGTGGGGTTGCAGTGGCGAGGGCAACTTCTGTCATGGCCTGGTATCCGTTTTTCTACAATTTGACGAGTATAACCAGCTTGGTTATGCCCATGGTCCATTAACTGAGCGTTGGTTCACACTTGGCCGTATTGCTGGCCGTGGCGCAGCCAGCGTTCCAGCAGCGGGCTCACATGGTCCGGCCAACGCTCCAGCAAGGCCTGCGCGGCGTCGCGTACGGCCGGTAGCAGGTCAGCGTCACGCATCAGGTCGGCGACCTTGAATTGCAGCAGGCCGGTCTGGCGGGTGCCGAGCATTTCCCCGGGGCCGCGCAGTTCCAGATCCTTTTCGGCGATGACGAAACCGTCGTTGGTCTCGCGCATGATGCCCAGGCGCTGTCGTCCGATTTGTGAAAGCGGCGGATGGTAGAGCAGCACGCAGTGGCTGGCGGCGCTGCCGCGCCCGACCCGGCCGCGCAGCTGGTGCAACTGAGCCAGGCCCAGGCGTTCCGGGTTCTCGATGATCATCAGGCTGGCATTGGGCACATCGACCCCGACCTCGATCACGGTGGTGGCCACCAGCAGTTGCAGGTTGCCGGCCTTGAACTCGGCCATCACCGCGGCTTTCTCCGCCGGTTTCATGCGGCCGTGAATCAGCCCCACGCGCAGTTCGCCCAGAGCGCTGGAGAGGTCTTCGAAGGTGGTTTCGGCCGCCTGGCAGGTGAGTTCTTCGGACTCTTCGATCAGGGTGCAGACCCAATAGGCCTGGCGCCCTTCGGCGCAGGCCGCGCGCACCCGCTCGATCACTTCGACGCGGCGGCTGTCGGTCACCAGCACGGTGTTGACCGGGGTCCGGCCGGGCGGCAGTTCGTCGAGGATCGAGGTATCCAGGTCGGCGTAGGCGCTCATCGCCAGGGTTCGCGGAATCGGTGTGGCGGTCATGATCAGCTGGTGCGGACAGAGGCGGCCACCCACGCCTTTCTGGCGCAGGGCCAGGCGCTGCTGGACACCGAAGCGGTGCTGTTCGTCGATGATCACCAGGGCCAGGTTCTTGAACTGCACTTCATCCTGGAACAGGGCATGGGTGCCCACCACCATCGGCGCGCCGCCGGCAATCTGTTCCAGAGCCGCCGCGCGGTTCTTGCCCTTGAGCTTGCCCGCCAGCCAGGCGACTTCCAGGCCCAGGGGCTCGAGCCAGCGCTTGAAGGTAATGAAGTGCTGCTCGGCGAGGATTTCCGTCGGCGCCATCAGCGCCACCTGGTAACCGGCTTCCAGCGCCTGCAGGGCGGCGAGGGCGGCGACCACGGTCTTGCCTGCCCCTACGTCGCCCTGGATCAGGCGCAGCATGGGCTCCGGCTGGCTCAGGTCGTAGGCGATTTCGTTGCCGACTCGCTGTTGCGCGCCGGTGGGGGCGAAGCCGAGGTTCTTCAGGTACTTGGCCGGCAGTTTCTTGGCCAAGGGCAGCACCGGGGCGCGTTGAGAGCGTAGGCTGTCGCGCAGGCGCTGTTGGGACAGCTGGTGGGTCAGCAGCTCTTCGAACGCCAGGCGGTGCTGGGCCCAGTGGTGACCCAGGGCCAGTTCGTCGACATCGGCGTCCGCCGGTGGGTGATGCAGGTAGCGGATCGCATCGTCCAGGGGCGCCAGTTGATAGTCGCGGGCCAGTTCTTCGGGCAGCCAGTCGGGCAGGCTACGCGGGCCCAGCAGCGCCAGGCTCTGCTGGCAGAGCAGGCGCAGGCGCTGTTGGGTCAGGCCTTCGGTCAGGGGGTAGATCGGCGTCAGGGTCTGATCCACCGGCGGCGGCTCGTCACCACTGATGGCGCGGTATTCGGGGTGGTAGATCTCCAGTCCCGAGGCGCCGGGTCGGGCTTCGCCGTAGCAGCGCACGCGGGTGCCGCGTTTCAGGCCGTCTTTCTGGGCATTGCTGAAATGGTAGAAGCGCAGGCTCAGGCCGCCGGTGCCGTCTTGCAGGCGCACCAGCAGGCTGCGGCGCTTGCCCATGACCACATCGGCGCCGCTGACGGTACCTTCGATCACCGCATCCTGGCCGGGGCGCAGAGCGCCGATCGGCACCACTCGGGTACGGTCCTGATAGCGCAGGGGCAGGTGGAACAGCACGTCCTGAAGGTTCTCCAGGCCAACCTTGGCCAGCTTCTCGGCCATGGCTTCGCCGACGCCCTTGAGTGCCGTGACCGGCACTTTCGACAGCTCAGTCATTGCGCTTGCTTAGCTCGCGGCGGGCGGCTTGGCCACCGAGCACAGGCGGATCGAGTCGGCGAGGATCTCGATGGCCTTCGGCCGCGGGAAGCTGGCGCGCCAGGCGATGGCTACGGTGCGGAACGGCACCGGTGGAGTCAGGGGGCGAACTTCGATCACGCCGGGAGCGTAGTGATGGCTGTCCACCGCCGACAGCGGCAGGATCGAGATGCCCAGGCCGGAGGCGACCATGTGGCGGATGGTTTCCAGGGAGCTGGATTCCACGGTGGTGTGCTTGGCGCCGTCGTTGCCCTTGGTCAGGGTCGGGCAGGCTTCCAGTACCTGATCGCGGAAGCAGTGGCCTTCGCCCAGCAGCAACAGGCTCTTGTCGTTGAGCAGGCTGGCGTCGATGGTTTCCTTCTTGGTCCAGGAATGGCCGCTGGGCATCAGCACATAGAAGGGTTCGTCGTACAGCGGCAGGGTCAGGACATCGGCCTCGTTGAACGGCAGGGCGATGATGATGGCGTCCAGCTCGCCGTTGCGCAGTTTGTCGCGCAGGACGTGGGTGAAGTTCTCTTCGATATACAGCGGCATCTGCGGAGCGACCCGGTGCAGCTGGGGAATCAGGTGCGGGAACAGGTAAGGGCCGACGGTGTAGATGGCGCCCACCTTCAGCGGTGCGGTCAGCTGGTTCTTGCCGGCCTGGGCCAGTTCGCGGATGCCTTGGGCCTGTTCCAGGACCTTCTGCGCCTGGGCAACGATGGTTTCGCCTACCGGCGTCAGGCGCACCGCGCTCTTGCTGCGCTCGAAAATCAGCACACCGAGTTCGTCTTCAAGCTTCTTCACGCCTACCGAAAGGGTCGGCTGGCTGACATGGCAACGCTCGGCGGCGTGGCCGAAGTGCTGCTCTTGGGCGAGGGTAACGATGTAGCGCAATTCTGTGAGAGTCATAGCGGGCGTCCATGAGGTTGCGGCCAAGCATAACGGCTGCAATCGATAGACGCACGTTATCAGACAGAGGGTGGAGTGCGACACCCGCCAATGTCTGCTTCAGGCTGCACAAGCGACAAGGGCACCCTGAGGTGCCCTTGCGTTGTATCAGCGGCGGCCGCGGCTTCTGTCGATCTCGTAGTTGTACGAGGCGGTGATTTCCACGCTGCCGTTGGTGAGCATGTCGGCCGGTGGCTTGGGCAGTGGCTGGGCTCGTCGGATCATGTCCAGGGTGGCCCGGTCCAGATCAGCGTTGCCCGAGCGTCCCACCAGCTCGTAGGACAGCACCTTGCCTTCGGCATCCACCACGAAGCGCAAGGAGTTGGTGCCTTCCTTGCCGCGCCGCTGGGCTTCGCCCGGGTAGCGCTTGTACTTCGCCAGGTGGGCCTGCAACTCACCCTGCCAGTTGGCCTTGGCGGCGGCCTGGGCCGGTGATGGGCCAGGGGTCGCTGGAGCGGGCTGCTTGGACGGCGACGGGGTTACCGGGGCGTCGCTGGGCTTTTCCTCGGAAGGTTTCTCCTTGGGCGGCTCGGGCTTGACCACCGGTTTGGGCGGCTGCGGCTTGGGCTTCTGCTTGGCCGGCTTGGGCACCGAAATAGTCGGCTTCGGTGCTTCGGCGAGCTTGGGCAGCGGCAGTTCTTCCACGGGCGCCGGCGGTTGCGGCGGGGTCACCACTTTCGGTGGTGCCGGGGGAGGCGGCACAGGGGCAGGCGCCAGTTCGACCACCATGGCTTGTGGTGGAATAGGCATCGGCTGTGGCTTGGACCAGTTGAGGGCGAGCAGGATCGCCACCGCATGGACGCCCAGCACCACCGCCAGGCTACCGCTGTAACGCGTCAGTCTTTGGCGCGTCGTGATCATTTCTTGGCTGCCGTCTCAAGTCCGACCAGGCCGACTTTCAGGTAGCCGGCGGCCCGCAGGGTGTCCATCACGCTCATCAGGTCGCCGTAGTCCACGCCCTTGTCAGCCTGGAAGAAGATCGTGGTGTCCTTCTTGCCCTGGGTCCGGGCGTCGAGGATGGCCCCGAGGGTTTCGGCCTTGACCTCATCTTCACCCAGGAACAGACGCTGATCGGCCTTGACGCTGAGGAACACCGGTTTCTCTGGGCGCGGCGCCGGCTTGGCGCTGGAGGCAGGAAGATCGACCTTGATGTCCACGGTGGCCAGAGGGGCGGCCACCATGAAGATGATCAGCAGCACCAGCATCACGTCGATGAACGGCGTGACGTTGATTTCGTGGTTTTCGGCCAGGTCGTCGCCTGCGCCTTCTTTCAAATGCAAGCCCATGGCTGATTACCCCACTTTCACCATGTGCGGTTGTGCGGAGCGCTCGGTCGGCTGGTGATCCAGGTCACGGCTGACCAGCAGCAGGACTTCTGCCGAGGCGTCTGCCACCTGGGCCCGATAGCCGGTGATGGAGCGAGCGAAGACGTTGTAGATCACCACCGCGGGAATCGCGGCAACCAGGCCCAGGGCGGTGGCCAGCAGGGCTTCGGCGATACCCGGGGCGACCACAGCGAGGTTGGTGGTCTGGGTTTTGGCGATGCCGATGAAGCTGTTCATGATGCCCCAAACGGTGCCGAACAGACCGACGAACGGTGCGGTAGAACCGATGGTGGCCAGTACCCCGGTGCCGCTGCTCATGTTGCGGCCGCAGGCGGCTACCAGGCGTTCCAGGCGGAAGCTGACCCGTTCCTTGATGCCTTCTTTCTCACGGCTGTTGGTCGACAGGCGCATTTCTTCCAGGGCGTCGTGCACCAGCAGGTGGGCGAGGGTGCCCTCCTTGGCGGCCGTGGCGCTGGCTTCTTTGAGGGTGGTGGCTTTTTTCAGGGCGGCGATTTCGCTGCGCAGGCGGCGCTTGGCGCCCAGCAGTTCGAAGCCTTTGGCGATCCAGATGGTCCAGGTGATGATCGAGGCGATGGCCAGCCCGATCATTACCAGTTTCACGATGATGTCGGCGTTCTGGTACATGCCCCACGGCGACAGGTCGTGGGCCATGCCCAGGCTGTTGTCGGCTTCGAGGACTTCGGGAGCGTTTTCACCAAGCACTGGCTGGCCTTCGACCTGAGCCGGTTCGCCAGCTGCTGGGGCGGCGGCGGGAGTTGCCGGGTTGGCAGCCGGAAGCTCGGCGGCCGGGGCAGTCGCGGTCGGTGCGGCGGCGGTGGCCGGTGCGTGTTGGTCGGCGAAGGCTGCGGTCGGTGCCAGCAGCAGGCTGCACAGCAGCGCTGCAACCGCGCTCACGGCGCGCAGCGGGCTTGGGCGTTTGGTTGGCGAGGCGGAGAGTGGATTGCTTGTCATGCTGGCCGGACCTGAGAAGAGGAAAGGGTGAATGTCCTTCTAGGCCTCGCTGGGCCGAGAACAAATGGGCGGTTATTATTGCAATTAATTCTTGTTAACAAAAGTAATACAGTAACTATTTTTCCTCGATTTCTAGCCGTTCATCCAAAGTCGAGGCTAGTCTTGGCCTTTCTGAAAGGAGTTTTCTGATGTCCTCCCCCTCTGTTTTGATCGCCGGTTGCGGTGATGTCGGGAGTCGCCTGGCGACTCAATTGCTGGCTGAACAATGGCAGGTTTATGGCTTGCGCCGCACGGTGTCGCGCCTGCCTCAGGGGGTGATTGGCGTTGCCGGTGATCTGTTCAGCGAGCAATGTCCGGCCCACTGGCCGCAAGCGTCCGTGGATTATCTGGTGTACTGCGCGGCGGCCACGGAGCATGACGAGGCCGGGTATCGCGCGGCCTATGTTGAGGGCTTGCAGCATGTCCTGAGCTGGCTCCAGCAGCATGGTCAGCAGCCCAAGCGTTTGTTGTTCGTGTCCAGCAGCAGTGTTTACGAGCAAAAGGGTGGCGAGTGGGTCGACGAGAACTCTCCGACCCTGGCGACCGGCTACTCGGGCCGTTTGATGCTGGAGGCGGAGCAGGTGGCCTTGAACAGTGGGATTCCTGCCAGTCGGGTGCGTCTGACCGGTATCTATGGGCCGGGCCGTGAATGGTTGCTGACTCAGGTGCGTCGCGGCTATCGGGTGGCGATTGATCCGCCGTTGTATGGCAATCGCATTCATGCCGACGACGCGGCGGGGTTGCTGGCGTTTTTGCTCAAGGCTGACCAGGGTGGTGCTGTCCTGGACGACTGCTATATAGGCGTGGATGACGCGCCTGCGCCTCTGGCGGAAGTGGTTGGCTGGCTGCGTGAGCGCCTGGGCGTGACTGAGTGGTCCGATGATGCCAGCGTTCGGCGCACGGGCAGCAAGCGTTGCAGCAATGCCCGAGCCCGGGCCTTGGGCTGGGTGCCGCGTTACTCGAGTTATCGCGAGGGGTATGCGGAGATTCTTCAGGGCCAAGCTTGAACCGGGCTGTAGCCGCTACCGTTGGCAGCGGCTACAGGAGGGTCATTGTTTTTCCAGCAGCCATTGCTGACTGCCCGGTGTCAGCGAGGGCACTTCATCCGCCAGTGCGGTATTCACCGCCTGGAAAATTTCCAGCTGCTGATCCTTGCGGACGAAGATCCAGGAGTTGCCCTGGCCATTGAGCTGCAGCCAGATGCTGTCGTTGCCACCGCTCATGGAGGCGCAGTCACCGGCCAGGCACAGGGCATAGCGATCGGCGCCTGGCAGGCCTTGCACGGCGCCGTTGGCCTGGAACTGTACTTCGTTGCCCAGCCCCGGACCGCTGACGATTTTCCATTTGCCACCCAGATAGGCCGAGTACAAGGCACGCTCGAAGTTGGCGCCCAGTGGTGCGCCTTCAGGTGCCGGGTCTTTGGGCGTGGCAAACACTTGTTCGGGCTCGTTGTCGTTGGCCACTTGCAGCAATTGCTTGCCGTTGCGTTTGAGTTCGGTGGCGGCGCTGCCATAGAACTCGACCTTTGTGGTGTTTGAGCCGTCGCCGATGATCTTGCCTTCGATGGTCTCGAAGCCATTGGTGTAGCGGGCCTGGCCGGCTTTGGTGTTGAGCTCCCATTCCAGGTTCGGGCCGTAAGCCTGGAGGGCTTCACGCAAAGGGCCGCCCTTGGAGGCTGCGTCGATCGCTACCTGATTGATCCAGATGCCGCCCACATCGTTTTTGGCGGGGTCGCTGGCACAACCGCCGAGCAATAAGGCGAGCAGCGAAACAGCTAGCGCTTGGCGCATGACGAAATCCTTTCAGAACGAAAACGGCGCAGCCTGAACAGCTGCGCCGCGGGTGTTACTCGATGACCAGAATGGCATCCATTTCAACCTGTGCGCCCTTGGGCAGGGCGGCCACGCCGATGGCGGCGCGGGCTGGGTAAGGCTGTTGGAAGTACTTGCCCATGATCTCGTTGACCTTGGCGAAGTGGCTCAGGTCGGTGAGGAAGATGTTCAGTTTGACGATGTCCTTGAACGAACCGCCAGCGGCCTCGGCTACCGACTTGAGGTTCTCGAAGACCTGGACGGTCTGGGCTTCGAAGCCCTCCACCAGTTCCATGGTTTTTGGATCGAGGGGAATCTGGCCCGACATGTAGACAGTGTTGCCCGCCTTGATGGCCTGGGAGTAGGTACCGATGGCGGCCGGGGCCTTGTCGCTGGTGATAACGGTCTTGGTCATGAATGACTCCTTGTAATGGACGGGCTACGCGCGCATGCGGGTGATGCGGATGACCCCGGTCAGGGCGCGCAGTTTCTTGATCACGCGAGCCAGGTGCACGCGGTCGTGCACGCTGACCACCAGTTGGACCACGCTGATGCGACCATCGCGTTCGTCCATGCTGATTTTCTCGATGTTGCCGTCGGCGGCATTGACGCTGCTGGCCAGCAGCGCGATCAGGCCGCGCTGGTGTTCCAGCTCGACGCGCAGTTCGACGTTGAATTCGCCGGTGACATCCTTGGCCCAGGACAGCTGGATGCATTTTTCCGGGTTGTGACGGATTTCGCTGATATTGCGGCAGTTGTCCAGGTGCACCACCATCCCCTTGCCGGCGGACAGGTGGCCGACGATCGGGTCGCCAGGGATCGGCGTGCAGCATTTGGCGTAGCTCAGCACCAGGCCTTCGGTGCCGCGGATCGCCAGCGGGCCTTCCGGGCTCGGCAGTTGTTCGCCTTCGCCCAGCAGGCGGCGGGCGACCACATAGGCCATGCGATTGCCCAGGCCGATGTCTTCCAACAGGTCTTCGATCAGCTCCAGGCGGTATTCCTGAAGAATCGCCTGGATACGTTCCGCCGGGATTTTTTCCAGGGAGCTGTCGAAGCCGTTGAGCACCTTGTTCAGCAGGCGTTCGCCAAGGCTGATGGACTCGGAGCGACGTTGCAGCTTGAGGGCGTGACGAATGTGGGTGCGGGCCTTGCCGGTGACCACGAAGTTGAGCCAAGCCGGGTTCGGCCGTGCTCCCGGGGCGCTGACGATCTCCACGGTGGAACCGCTTTGCAGGGGTTCGGACAGCGGGGCCAGGCGACGGTTGATCCGGCAGGCGATGCAGCTGTTGCCCACGTCGGTGTGCACCGCATAGGCAAAGTCCACCGCGGTGGAGCCTTTGGGCAGCTCCATGATCCGGCCTTTGGGCGTGAACACGTAGACCTCGTCCGGGAACAGGTCGATCTTCACGCTTTCGATGAATTCCAGGGAGTTGCCAGCGCGCTGCTGCATCTCCAGGACGCCCTTGACCCATTGGCGGGCGCGGGCGTGGGTGCTTTTCGGCTGTTCGTCGCCACTGGATTTGTATAGCCAGTGGGCGGCGATGCCGTTATTGGCCATTTCTTCCATTTCCCGGGTACGAATCTGGATCTCGATTGGTACTCCGTGCATACCGAACAGCGTGGTATGCAGCGACTGATAGCCGTTGGCCTTGGGAATGGCGATGTAGTCCTTGAAGCGTCCCGGCAGTGGCTTGTACAAATTGTGTACAGCGCCGAGCACGCGGTAGCAGGTGTCTACTTTGTCGACGATGATGCGGAACGCATAGACGTCCATGATTTCGTTGAAGGCCCGGCGTTTGCCACGCATCTTCTTGTAGATGCCATACAGGTGCTTCTGGCGACCGCTGACCTCGCCCTGAATGCCATCGATGGCCAGGCAGTGGCTGAGGGACTCTTCGATCTTGTTGACGATTTCCTTGCGGTTGCCCCGGGCGCGCTTGACCGCCTGGTAGATCCGCGCGGAGCGCATCGGGTGCATCGCCTTGAAACCCAGGTCTTCGAATTCGATACGGATGCTGTGCATGCCCAAGCGGTTGGCTATGGGGGCGTAGATCTCCAGGGTTTCCTTGGCGATCCGCCGGCGTTTTTCGCCGGACAGCACTTCCAGGGTGCGCATGTTGTGCAGGCGGTCGGCCAACTTGACCAGGATCACGCGAATGTCGCGAGCCATGGCCATGGCCATCTTCTGGAAGTTTTCCGCCTGGGCTTCGGCCTTGGTCTCGAAGTTCATCTGGGTCAGTTTGCTGACCCCGTCCACGAGTTCGGCCACGGTTTCACCAAACTGCGCACTGAGCGCTTCCTTGGCAATTCCGGTGTCTTCGATCACGTCATGCAGCATCGCGGCCATCAGGCTTTGATGGTCCATGTGCATGTCGGCAAGGATGTTCGCTACCGCGAGTGGGTGCGTGACGTACGCCTCGCCGCTGCGACGGCGTTGACCGTCATGGGCTTGTTCGGCGTAGAAATACGCTCGGCGGACCAGATTGACCTGGTCCGTGCCGAGATAGGTCGATAAGCGATCGGCGAGGGCGTCTATGCTCGGCATGATATCTCCTGCCGTAAGCTGTGATCCCGCGCCGTGCTACGTCGACCAGGCATAGGCTCAGACGGCCTCGTTGGACTCGTCCTCGAAAGCAGCAAAAAGCGGTTCATCTTCAACGATTTCGGCTTCGGCGATAGCTGCGTAGTCGATCAGGCCTTCAGCGATTTCGCGCAGGGCGACAACGGTAGGCTTGTCGTTTTCCCATGCTACTTTCGGCTCTTTGCCGCCGGTTGCCAGTTGACGGGCACGCTTGGTAGAGAGCATGACCAGCTCAAAGCGGTTATCCACGTGTTCTAGACAGTCTTCAACGGTTACGCGGGCCATGGTCTTCCTCGTAGCAAATGCAATATGCGCGCTGCCCGGATGGGCGAGCGGACTCAACAGTTTAAAAAATCACCAGCGTTTAGGGAAGCGCTGATTTTTTGACCAAGCTCTTCAACGCGCTGCAAGTGCCAATGTAAAGCGCTTGCAGCGGTTTTGGGAAGTGCTGTTTAACCAAGCAATTCGGCGAGCAGTTTGCCAAAGCGCTGCTGCTGACGTTTCTGTTGCAGCTGATTGGAGCGGAAAATCGCTTTCAGATCTTCCAGCGCGTGGGCGAAGTCGTCGTTGATGATCAGGTAGTCATAGTCGACGTAGTGGCTCATTTCGCTGACGGCTTCACGCATCCGCCCTTCGATGATTTCGTCGCTGTCCTGTCCGCGGTTGGTCAGGCGCTGGTGCAGGGCCTGCAGTGACGGCGGAAGAATGAAGATCGAGCGTGCCTGAGGCATGAGCTTGCGCACCTGCTCGGCGCCCTGCCAGTCGATTTCCAGGATCAGGTCGTGGCCTTCGTCCAGGGTCTGCTGCAGGTGGCTTTGTGAGGTGCCATAAAGGTTGCCGAAGACTTCGGCGCGCTCGAGAAAGTCGCCGTGCTCGATCATCTTCACGAACTCGCTGCGTTCGACGAAGTGATAGTTCACGCCATTCACTTCACCTGGGCGCATGGCGCGAGTGGTGTGGGAGACGGAGACGCGGATCTCCTGGTTGGCGTCGGTCAGGGCCTTGACCAGGCTGCTTTTGCCCGCGCCCGACGGGGCGGAAATGATGTACAGGGTGCCGGTGCTGTGGGTCATGTCAGTTGCCTTACTCAATGTTCTGCACTTGTTCGCGCATCTGCTCGATCAACACCTTGAGGTTGACCGCAGCCTGGGTGCTGCGCGGGTCGAAGGCCTTGGAGCCCAGTGTGTTGGCTTCGCGATTGAGCTCCTGCATCAGGAAGTCCAGGCGCCGACCGGCAGCGCCGCCGGACTTGAGCACGCGGCGTACTTCGATGATGTGGGTGCTCAGGCGGTCCAGTTCTTCAGCGACATCGCTCTTCTGCGCCAACAGGACCATTTCCTGCTCGAGACGGGTGGGGTCCAGTTCGGCCTGCATGTCGGCGAAGCGGTCGAGGACTTTCTGGCGCTGGGTCGCGAGCATCTGCGGGACCAGCTCACGCAAGGTCGCCACGTCTTCTTCAATGGAGGACAGGCGTTCGTTGATCAGCCGAGCCAGTTCGGCGCCTTCGCGCTCGCGGCCATTCTTCAGGTCTTTCAGGCCCTGGTTGAACAGGGCCAGGGCATCGCTGTTCAAGGCTTGCGGGTCGGTGGCGTCGGCCACCAGCACGCCGGGCCAGGCCAGGACTTCCAGTGGATTCAGGGCTGCCGGCTGCTTGATCAGGCTGGCGACGGTTTCAGCGGCGGCCACCAGTTGTGCCGCACGTTCACGGTCGACTTGCAGCGGCTTGCCGGTGGTTTCTTCAGTGAAACGCAGGGTGCATTCGACCTTGCCCCGGGACAGGCCCTGGCGCAAGGCTTCGCGGACTGCGCTTTCGAGGTCGCGAAAGGCTTCCGGCAAACGCAGGTGCGGCTCCAGGTAGCGGCTGTTGACCGAGCGCAATTCCCAGCTCAGGGTGCCCTGAGTGCCGGCCCGTTCGACTCGGGCGAAGGCGGTCATGCTGTGCACCATGGAGGTACCTCCGATTCAGCGCCGGCACCAACCCCAGGAGGATTGAGCGGGCCTGATAGTGATGAATTGAAGCCGACAGGCTGCGAAGGCGCAGGATTGTAGCGCAGTGCGGCCGGAGGCCCCAATCCCTGGTGCTGACAATGGGCTGCAGGTCATCGCTACAGGACCGATCTGACGCGTAAATATGCCTTTGGCCGTTTTAGGCGTGCCCTGGCGCGATTGCGGGCTTTATAATGCTCGGCAGTTTTCCGTCCTCGTACAGGTGTTCCCCTATGAAACGTCCAAGTGGTCGCGCTGCCGATCAGCTCCGCTCGATCCGCATCACCCGCAACTACACCAAACACGCCGAGGGATCTGTACTGGTCGAGTTCGGTGATACCAAGGTGATTTGCACTGTTAGTGTCGAGAATGGCGTGCCGCGCTTCCTCAAGGGGCAGGGCCAAGGTTGGCTGACAGCCGAATACGGCATGTTGCCGCGGTCCACCGGCGAGCGTAACCAGCGTGAAGCCAGCCGTGGCAAGCAAGGCGGCCGCACCCTGGAGATCCAGCGCCTGATCGGTCGCTCCCTGCGCGCCGCCCTGGACATGTCCAAGCTGGGCGACATCACCCTGTATGTCGATTGCGATGTGATCCAGGCCGACGGCGGCACCCGTACCGCGTCGATCACGGGCGCCATGGTGGCCCTGGTAGATGCTTTGAAAGTGATCAAGAAGCGTGGCGGCCTCAAGGGTGGTGATCCACTCAAGCAGATGATTGCTGCTGTGTCTGTGGGCATGTATCAGGGCGAACCGGTCCTGGACCTGGACTATCTGGAAGATTCGGCTGCCGAGACCGACCTCAACGTAGTAATGACCAGCACCGGTGGCTTCATCGAGGTGCAGGGCACTGCTGAGGGCGCGCCATTCCAGCCTGCTGAACTGAATGCAATGCTGGCCCTGGCTCAGCAAGGCATGAATGAAATCTTCCAACTGCAGCAGGCGGCACTCGCCGATTGATGAGCGCCAGTCTTCAGCAAGGAGAGCATCATGAGTGATGAGCAGCTACCCCAGCCCACCCCGAGCCATGAAGTTCGGCAATGGGCAATGTTTTGTCACTTGTCCGCCTTGCTGGGGATCTGGGTTCCATTCGGCACATTGATCGGGCCGCTGATTCTTTGGCAGATGAAGCGCGAGACCGACCCCTTCATCGATGCACAGGGTAAGGAAGCGCTGAACTTTCAGCTGACTGTCGCTATCGCTTCGGCAGTCTGTTTCCTGCTGATGATCGTGATAATCGGGTTCTTTATGTTCGGCCTGCTGGCGATTGGTGCCCTGGTGTTGACCATCATCGGCGGAGTCAAGGCTGGAGAGGGAGTGCCATATCGGTACCCTTTCACCTGGCGCCTGATCAAATAGAGCGAGCACAAAAAAGCCGACTGTGATGTCGGCTTTTTTGTGGCTGTGAACGGACGCTTAGATGGTCAGTGTCCAGTCATAGTCCACGATCAGCGGCGCATGCTGCGAAAAACGCGGCTGACGCGGCAAGCGTGCGCTGCGGACAAAACGGCGCAGGCCGGGAGTCAGCAACTGATAGTCGAAGCGCGAGCCCAGGTTGAGCATCTCGGCCTGTTCGTTGTCCGGCCACCAGCTGTACTGGTCGCCTTCGCGACTGACTTCGCGCAGGGCATCGACGTAGCCCATGTTGCCTATAATCTCGTCCATCCAGGCGCGCTCAGGTGCCAGGAAGCCCGGAGATTGCTGGCCGTCACGCCAGTTCTTGATATCCAGCTTCTGTTGCGCCACGTACAGCGAGCCACAATAAATGTACTCGCGACGTTTGCGCCGCTGCTTATCCAGATAACGGGCGAAGTCGTCCATTAACTTGAACTTCTGGTTCAAGTCTTCATCGCCGTTCTGCCCTGATGGAAGCAGCAAGGTCGCGATGCTGACCTTGTCGAAATCGGCTTGCAGGTAGCGCCCGTAACGATCGGCTGTCTCGAAGCCGAGGCCGCTGATGACCGCCTTCGGCTGCAACCGCGAATACAAAGCCACACCGCCTTGGGCAGGGACTTCAGCATCGCAGGCATAAAGGAAGTAGCCATCCAGTTGGAAGGCTGGGTCGTCCAGTTCAAAGGCAGAGGCGCGGGTGTCCTGCAGGCAGATGACGTCGGCATTCTGTGCCTGCAGCCAACTGAGCAAACCACGCTCCACTGCAGCCTGAATACCATTGACGTTCACACTGATGATCCGCATAAATGGCCCCAAAAATCACGTGCGTGTATGATACCCGAGCTCTACCTAATTAGCTAAATCCGTGGTATCTGGGGTTTTTTCATGCAGGCGTATCAGCGCGATTTCATTCGTTTTGCCATCGATCGCGGGGTTTTGCGCTTCGGTGAGTTCACCCTGAAGTCCGGGCGCACCAGCCCTTACTTCTTCAATGCCGGCCTGTTCAACAGCGGTTCGGCCCTGGCCCAGCTGGGGCGTTTCTATGCGGCGGCGATTGTCGACAGCGGCATTCCCTTCGATGTGCTGTTTGGCCCGGCTTATAAAGGCATTCCCTTGGCAGCAGCCACTGCAGTGGCTCTGGCTGAACATCATCAGCGCGATCTGCCTTGGTGCTTCAACCGCAAGGAAGCCAAGGCGCACGGTGAAGGCGGTAGCCTGGTAGGCGCGCCATTGACCGGCGATGTGCTGATCATCGACGACGTGATCACTGCGGGCACGGCAATTCGCGAGGTGATGCAGATCATCGAGTCCCAGGAAGGCGCCAAGGCGGCAGGGGTATTGATCGCACTGAACCGCGAGGAGCGTGGCAACGGTGAGTTGTCGGCGATCCAGGAAGTCGAGCGTGACTTCGGCATTCCAGTGGTGAGCATCGTTTCCCTGACCCAGGTCCTGCAGTTCCTGGCGGACGATCCGGCGCTCAAGCAACATCTGCCGGCAGTGCAAGCCTATCGCGCGCAGTACGGAATCTGACACTGTAGGAGCCGGCTTACCGCTGAAGAGACCTTTGAGTCCTGAGTTGCGCGTGTGAGCGCCTTCGCTGGCAAGCCTGCTCCTACACAAGCCAGCTCCTACAAAGATTGCGTAGATAAAAAAGCCCCCGCCCGAGATACCGGACGGGGGCTTTTTTGTGGCTGTCGCTTAAGGGCGCTTGCGGTTGCTGATGAGGGTGCCGACACCGGTATCGGTGAAGATCTCCAGCAGAATCGCATTGGGTACGCGACCGTCGATGATCAGGGAGCTGCCGACGCCACCTTGTACCGCTTCCAGGGCGCAGCGGATTTTCGGCAGCATGCCGCCGTAGATAGTGCCATCGGCGATCAGCTCGTCCACCTGCTGGGTGCTCAGGCCGGTCAGGACCTTGCCGGACTTGTCCATCAGGCCAGCGATGTTGGTCAACAGCATAAGCTTTTCAGCCTTCAGTGCTTCAGCCACCTTCCCGGCGACCAGGTCGGCGTTGATGTTGTAGGACTCGCCGTTGGCGCCCACGCCAATCGGCGCGATCACCGGGATGAAATCGCCCTTGACCAGCAGGTTCAGCAGGTCGGTGTTGATCCCGACCACTTCGCCCACATGGCCGATATCGATGATTTCCGGCGTGGTCATTTCTGGTGTCTGGCGGGTCACTGTAAGTTTCTTCGCCCGGATCAGCTCCGCATCTTTACCGGTCAGGCCGATGGCGCTGCCGCCGTGACGGTTGATCAGGTTGACGATGTCCTTGTTGACTTGGCCGCCGAGGACCATCTCCACCACGTCCATGGTTTGCGCGTCGGTCACGCGCATGCCATCGACGAAGTGGCTTTCGATCGACAGGCGCTTGAGCAGGTCACCGATTTGCGGGCCACCGCCGTGCACCACCACCGGGTTGATCCCGACAGCCTTCATCAGCACGATGTCGCGGGCGAAGCCGGTTTTCAGCTCCTCGCTCTCCATAGCGTTGCCGCCGTACTTGATCACCAGGGTCTTGCCGACATAGCGGCGAATGTAAGGCAGCGCTTCGGATAGGACCTTGGCGGTATTGGCGGCGGCATCGCGTTCGATGGTCATTCAGGGCTCCGGTGCTTCAAACAGTCAAAACGGTAGTTGGAGGTCAGGTGCAACACGTTTCAGCTGGACGTGGAACACGTCCTTAATCCGCTGCAGCTCGGCTTCGTCATCAGCCTCGAAGCGCAGCACCAGCACAGGGGTGGTATTGGAGGCGCGAACCAGGCCCCAGCCCTTGGCATAGTCGACTCGCACCCCGTCAATGGTGGTCAGGTCGGCGCCTGCGCCCCATTGCGCGTCGTGCAAGGCATCAATGATGCTGAATTTGCTCTCTTCGGTCACATGGATATTGATTTCCGGCGTAGAAATATCGTTCGGGAAGGTGGCGAACAGCTCTTGCGCGGTAGATGTTTCCTTGCTGAGGATCTCCAGCAACCGCGCGGCGCTATAGATGCCGTCGTCGAAACCGAACCAGCGCTCCTTGAAGAACACATGGCCGCTCATCTCGCCGGCCAGCAGGGCGCCGGTCTGCTTCATTTTCTTTTTGATCAACGAGTGACCGGTCTTCCACATTAGCGGGCGACCGCCGTATTCCTTGATCAGCGGAATCAGGCGCCGGGTGCATTTGACGTCGAAGATGATCTGGGCGTCCGGGTTGCGCGCCACCACGTCCTTGGCGAACAGCATCAGCAGTCGATCGGGGAAAACGATGCTGCCGGTGTTAGTCACCACGCCGACGCGATCGCCGTCACCGTCGAAGGCCAGGCCCAGGTCGGCGCCGGTTTCCTTGACCTTGGCGATCAGGTCTTCAAGGTTCTCGGGTTTGCCCGGGTCCGGGTGATGATTGGGGAAGTTGCCGTCTACCTCGCAGAACAACGGAATGACTTCGCAGTTCAAGGCCTCGATCAGTTGCGGGGCAATGACCCCGGCGGCGCCGTTGCCGCAATCCACCACGACTTTCAGGCGGCGAGCCAGCTTCACGTCTCGGGCGATCTCTTCGGCGTAGCGCGGCAGGATATCGACCTTGGTGATGCTGCCCTGGGCACTGCTCAGGTTGTTGGTCTTGAGGCGCTGGTGCAGGGCTTGGATCTGTTCGTTGGCCAGGGTGTCGCCGGCAATGACGATCTTGAAACCGTTGTAGTCCGAAGGGTTGTGGCTGCCGGTGAGCATCACCCCGGACTTGCCGGCCAAGACATTGGCGGCGTAGTAAAGGGCTGGAGTCGGCACCAGGCCGACATCGCTGACGTGGCAGCCGCTGTCGTGCAGGCCCTGAATCAGTTGCGCTACCAGTTCTGGTCCGGACAGGCGGCCGTCGCGACCTACGGAAACATTGGGTTCGCCTTGTTCAAGGCTCTGGGAGCCAATGGCGCGGCCGATCCAGTAGGCGGTCTCTGCGGTCAGGGTTTGCGGTACAACACCGCGGATGTCATAGGCGCGGAAGATGCTCTCGGGAAATGTCGGGGCGACTTTGGCTGCGTTGCTCATCACTGAGGGTGCTCCATTTGAAGAGGGGGGCAGTACGGCCGGGGAAATGACGGGCCGGCGGGCTCAAACTGAAGGGTATGACGGCGTTTTCAGCATAGAGTTCGTACTGTGTAAGTGCCATCTGGAGGGCCCTTGCCGCTTCGTGGACGCTCAAGGGCCTGATTTGGCAGGCCCGAGGGGCATGCAGAAACTGGCGGTCATTTATCCTGAAGTGCCCTGCAGCCACCCTGGGGACGGATCATGTGTCCGGCCCCAGGACACGCAATCAGTGACTGCCGGAGTGGCCGAAACCGCCTGCGCCGCGCTGGCTTTCATCAAAAGCCTCAACCACTTCGAAGTGCGCCTGCACTACCGGCACCAGCACCAGTTGGGCGATACGCTCGCCGACGGCGATATTGAAGGCGGTCTGGCCGCGGTTCCAGCAGGAAACCATCAGTTCGCCCTGGTAGTCCGAGTCGATCAGGCCGACCAGATTGCCCAGCACGATGCCGTGTTTGTGGCCCAGGCCGGAGCGCGGCAGGATCAGCGCCGCCAGGCCCGGATCGCCAATGTAGACCGACAGCCCGGTCGGGATCAGCAGCGTCTGGCCTGGCTCCAGGATGGTGTCTTCCTTGAGCATGGCGCGCAGGTCGAGGCCGGCGGAGCCCGGCGTGGCGTACTGCGGCAGAGGGAATTCGTTGCCGATGCGTGGGTCGAGGATCTTGGCTTGTAGAGCGTGCATTGAAGTTAAACCTGGTTCAGCCGTTCGGCGATAAAAGAGATCAGTTGGCGGGCAATCTTGCCCTTGCTGGTCTGGGCGAAGAGAGTTGCGTGCAACTCCCGGTCAATCACGCTGCAGGCGTTTTCCTCGCTGTTGAAGCCAATGCTCGGGTTGGCTACGTCGTTGGCGACGATCAGGTCGAGGTTTTTGTCTTTCAATTTGCGTGCAGCGTAGTCGAGCAGATTTTCGGTTTCGGCGGCGAAACCGACACTGAATGGCCGATCCGGCCGCGTAGCGATGGTGGCCAGGATATCTGGGTTGCGCACCATCTGTAGTAGCAGGCCGTCACCTTTCGTAGGGTCTTTCTTTAATTTCTGTGGGGCGACGACTTCCGGGCGGTAGTCCGCGACCGCCGCGGAGGCGATGAAAACGTCGCACGGAATGGCTGCCTCGCAGGCCGCGAGCATGTCGCGAGCGCTGACTACGTCGATCCGAGTGACTCTGTCGGGGGTCGGCAGGTGCACCGGTCCGGTGATCAGGGTGACCCGGGCGCCGGCCTCGACGGCTGCCTCGGCCAGGGCGAAGCCCATTTTTCCTGAGCTATGGTTGGTGATGTAGCGCACCGGATCGATGTTTTCCTGAGTCGGCCCGGCGGTGATCAGCAAGTGTTTGCCGGTCAGTGCCAGGTGCTGGAAGCAGTCGGCGGCGCACAGCGCCAGATCGTTGGCTTCCAGCATACGGCCCAGGCCGACGTCGCCACAGGCCTGGCTGCCGGAGGCTGGGCCGAAGACTCGCAGGCCACGACTTTGCAGCAATTGGGTGTTGGCCTGGGTGGCCGGGTCGCGCCACATGGCCTGGTTCATCGCTGGAGCGATGGCGACGATGGCGTCTGTGGCCAGGACCAGGGTGGTCAGCAGGTCATCGGCAATGCCCTGGGCCAGGCGGGCGATCAGGTCGGCCGTGGCGGGGGCGATCAGCACCAGATCGGCCCATTTGGCCAGTTCGATGTGACCCATGGCGGCTTCGGCGGCCGGGTCCAGCAGGTCGAGATGGACCGGGTGCCCGGAGAGGGCCTGCATGGTCAGCGGGGTGATGAACTCACTGCCGCCCCGGGTCATGACCACACGCACTTCGGCGCCCTGGTCGAGGAGTCGGCGAACCAGCTCCGCGCTCTTATAGGCGGCAATGCCGCCGCCGACGCCGAGCACGATGCGTTTCCGATACAGCCGCTGCATAGGCCTGTTTTTCCGTTAAGTGATTGCTGCGTGGCATGCCCCCTCCCCAGGTGAAATACCACGCAAAAAAGAGGGGGCTAAGATAGCACAGCGCCCGCTGCCGAACAGCGGCGCCATGCACAGGGAGGTGTGATGAGTATTCGTGATTGGCCTGCGGCGGAGCGCCCGCGGGAACGGCTTTTGGAGCAGGGCGCCATCAGCCTTTCCGACGCCGAATTACTGGCTATTTTCCTGCGCACCGGGGTGGCTGGAAAAAGTGCGGTCGACCTGGCGCGGCACCTGTTGCATCGCTTCGGCAGCTTGCGCAGTCTGCTGGAAGCCGATCAGCTGACCTTCACCCGCCAGCTGGGATTGGGGCCGGCCAAGTACGCACTGTTGCAAGCGGTGTTGGAGATGGCGCGTCGGCATCTGGCAGAAAAACTCCACCGCCAGTCAGCCCTGGAAAGTCCGCTGGTGGTGCGCGATTACCTGAAGTCGATGTTGCGACATGAGCCCCACGAGGTGTTTGGATGTCTGTTTCTCGACACCAAGCATCGGGTACTGGCCTTTGAGGTGCTGTTCCAGGGGTCGATCGACAGCACCACGGTGTACCCGCGACAAGTGCTCAAGCGCACCCTGGCGCATAACGCGGCTGCGGTGATTCTCTGTCACAACCACCCATCGGGCATCTCTGAGCCCAGCCCGGCCGATCGGGTGGTGACCCGGCGTTTGCAAGAAGCCCTGGAGTTGATCGATGTACGGGTGCTGGATCACTTCATCGTCGGAGAGGGCGATCCGTTGTCCATGGCCGAATATGGCTGGATCTGAAGGCGGCCAGCCTCAAGGTCGGCACTGACCCTGAAGCTGGCCGGTGTGTCACTTGACGCTGACCTTCGAGTAGTCCTGGCGGCCGAAGGGGCTCACTTGATAGCCCTCGACCTGTTTGCGGGTCAGGGCGAAAGCGGTCGGGTGAGCCAGAGGGAGCCACAGCGCCTGTTGCTGGATCTGGGTCTGGGCCTGCTGGTACAGCTTGCTGCGCACACCCTGTTCGCTGGTGGTCTTGCCGGCGGTAATCAGCTTGTCCAGGTTCTGATCGCAGTAGCGGGCGAAGTTGGTGCCGGATTTGACTGCTGCGCAGGTGAACTGTGGTGTGAGGAAGTTATCCGGGTCGCCGTTGTCGCCTGCCCAGCCCATGAACAGCAGGTCATGTTCGCCGGCCTTGGCCCGGCGGATCAGCTCGCCCCATTCGATCACGCGGATTTCTGCCTGGATTCCCACTTGGGCCAGGTCCGCCTGCAGCAGTTGGGCGCCCAGGCTCGGGTTGGGGTTGAGCAGGCTGCCGGAAGGGCGGGTCCAGATTGTGGTCTCGAAGCCGCTTTTAAGGCCTGCCTTGGCCAGCAGCTGACGAGCCTTTTCCGGGTCGTGGGTGTAGCCCGGCAGCTCTTTGGCGTAGCTCCAGGTATTGGCCGGGTAGGGGCCATTGGCGGCCTCGGCGGTGCCTTCGAACACGGTCTTGAGGTAATGGGCCTTGTCGAAGGCCAGGTTGATCGCCTGGCGCACTTCGGGTTTGTCCAGGGGCGGATGCTGGCTGTTGATCGCAACGAAGGCCGTCATGAAGGCTGCCGTTTTCTCGATCTTCAGCGTTGGATCATCACTGGCGGCCTGGACATCCAGGGGCTTGGGTGACAGGGCGATCTGGCACTCATTGCGCCGCAGTTTCTGCAGGCGCACGTTGGCGTCCGGAGTGATGGCGAAAATCAGGGAGTCCACTGCCGGTTTGCCAGCAAAGTAGTCGCGGTTGGCCTTGTAGCGGATCGAGGCGTCTTTCTGGAAGCGCCCGAAAATGAACGGGCCGCTGCCGATGGGCTGGCTGTTGAGCTTCTCCGGGGTGCCGGCCTTGAGTAACTGATCGGCGTACTCCGCAGAGTAGATCGAGGCAAAGCCCATGCTCAGGGTAGGGAGAAAGGTCGAGTCGGCGTGATCCAGGGTAAAGCGCACAGTCAGCGGGTCCAGGGCGTCGATCTTCTTGATCAGGCTGGGCAACTGCAGGGATTGGGCGTGTGGGAAGCCGCTCTGGGCGACCTTGTGCCACGGGTGGGCTGGGTCGAGCATGCGCTCGAAGCTGAATTTGACGTCTTCGGCGGTCAGCTCGCGGCTGGGATTGAAGTAGTCGGTACGGTGAAACTTGACCTTGGGATGCAGCTTGAAGACATAGCTCAGGCCATCCGCGGAGACTTCCCAGCTATCGGCCAGGCTGGGGACCACCTTGCCGCTGACGGCGTCGAATTCCACCAGGCGGTTCATCAGCACGTCGGCGGACGCGTTGGTGGTGGTCAGCGAGTTGTATTGCACCACGTCGAAGCCCTCCGGGCTGGCTTCGGTGCAGACGCTCAACGCGGCGGCCTGGGCCAATGGGCTCAGAAGAGGGGCGAGCAGGAGCGGGAGGGCGGCAAGACGCATGGTCGGGTTCCTTGTGCAGATCGAAAGCCCATCTGCGAGTGCAGTCTGGAAATGCCTTACCCTAGTGGCCTCTTTGTAAAATGACTATCCCTTTTGTATTCGACATTGAAACCTGGGACGCGGTCAGGGCTGGAGCCGTGATTTTGTGTAGGGATGCCCGTGTTCAGCAGCAGATTTTTTCCCGGGGTTTCGAGAGAAATATATTCTGCGACGAGCGGTAGATTTCTGCGGTAGCCTTTGCCGCAGGCGTCCGGCGCAAGAAAATCAGGACTTTTCATCATCCTGCACACAGCGGCTGTTGTTGCTATGGGGTCTTTCTGGTATAAAGCAGCGCTCTTTTCTAGGGGCCCGGTTCCTTCGCTTGTAGGTGTAGCCGGTAAGACCCTAAAGAAACGCGGCGCCTGGCGCCAAATGACTGAGAGATTAAGCGGCCAACCCATGCCGGGTTGGGCATGTGGTTTTAGAGGGCTGAGGCATGTCTAGAGTCTGTCAAGTTACCGGTAAGGGTCCGGTGACTGGGAATAACATTTCCCACGCAAACAACAAAACCCGTCGTCGTTTCCTGCCGAACCTGCAGCATCACCGCTTCTGGGTTGAGTCCGAGAAACGCTTTGTGCGTCTGCGCGTATCTGCCAAAGGCATGCGTATCATCGACAAGCGCGGCATTGATGTCGTGCTGGCCGAAATCCGTCGCGATGGCGGCAAGGTTTAAGGGAGCTAATCATGCGTGAATTGATTCGTTTGATCTCGAGCGCCGGTACTGGTCACTTCTACACTACCGACAAGAACAAGCGTACTACTCCGGACAAAATCGAGATCAAGAAATATGATCCGGTTGTTCGTAAGCACGTGATCTACAAGGAAGGCAAAATCAAGTAATTGATTTTTCTTCTGACAAAAAAACCCGCCTTCAAGCGGGTTTTTTTGTGCCTGGGATTCAGGCCTTCTGTTCGAAGGCCACGTAGACCTTGCGGCAGGGCTCCAGCACTTCCCAGGTGCCTTTGAAGCCGGCCGGGATCACAAAGCGGTCGCCAGAGCGCAGGGTCTTGGCGTTGCCGTCGTTGTCTCGCAGCACCGACACGCCCTGGAGAATCTCGCAGTATTCGTGCTCGGTGAAGTTCACCGTCCATTGGCCCACCGCGCCTTCCCAGATCCCGGCATTGAGTTGCCCGCACGGGCTGCCGTAGTGGTTGAACACCGCTTGCTCGGGATCGCCCTTGAGGACTTTTTCCGGAGCGGGGCGGTAGCGTTCGCCCTCGGTGTTGGCCTGGCTGAAGTCGACGACGTTGTGGATGCTCATTCTTGTATTCCCCCGTGATTGCGGCGCGAGTGGCTATGAAGGCCAGAGTCTATGTTTATTAAAATGCACATAGCAATGCTGTTTGCCCGGGCTTTGTCAAATATATTGAAAGTACAGGGGTCGCTGGTTTAGGGTGGCGGGTGCCTTTGGCCGAAAACAGGCTGGCCGGGCAGAATTCTTCATGAGTGCCGGCGTAGTTCGCATGGCGCTTGTATTCAAATAAGAGGAGGACACTCGTATGACCACCCTGACTCGTGCCGATTGGGAACAACGTGCCCGCGACCTGAAAATCGAAGGCCGCGCCTACATCAATGGTGAATACACCGCAGCTGTTTCCAATGACACCTTCGAGTGCATCAGCCCGGTAGACGGCCGTGTGCTGGCAACCATTGCCAGCTGTGACGCCGCCGATTCCCAGCGTGCCGTGGACAATGCCCGCGCCACCTTCAACTCTGGCGTCTGGTCGCGCCTGGCGCCGGCCAAGCGCAAGTCCGTCATGATTCGTTTTGCCGGCCTGCTCAAGCAACACGCCCAGGAGCTCGCGCTCCTGGAAACCCTGGACATGGGCAAGCCCATCACCGACTCCCTGGAAATCGACGTGCCCGGCGCGGCGCAAGCCCTGAGCTGGAGCGGCGAGGCCATCGACAAGATCTACGACGAAGTCGCGGCCACCCCCCACGACCAACTGGGCCTGGTAACTCGTGAGCCCGTGGGTGTAGTCGCGGCCATCGTGCCGTGGAACTTCCCGCTGATGATGGCCTGCTGGAAACTGGGGCCGGCACTGTCCACCGGTAACTCGGTGATCCTCAAACCTTCGGAAAAATCCCCGCTGACCGCAATCCGCATCGCGGCCCTGGCGGTGGAAGCCGGGATTCCGGCTGGCGTGTTCAACGTGCTGCCCGGTTACGGTCACACCGTCGGCAAGGCCCTGGCCCTGCACATGGACGTGGACACCCTGGTGTTCACCGGCTCCACCAAGATCGCCAAGCAACTGCTGGTGTACTCCGGTGAATCCAACATGAAGCGCGTCTGGCTGGAAGCCGGTGGCAAAAGCCCGAACATCGTGTTTGCCGATGCCCCGGACCTGCAGGCCGCCGCCGAATCCGCTGCCAGCGCCATCGCCTTCAACCAGGGCGAAGTCTGCACCGCCGGTTCCCGTCTGCTGGTGGAGCGCTCCATCAAGGACAAATTCCTGCCGCTGGTGATCGAGGCCCTGAAAGCCTGGAAACCGGGCAACCCACTGGACCCGGCCACCAACGTCGGCGCTTTGGTGGACACCCAGCAGATGAATACCGTGCTGTCCTACATCGAGGCCGGTCACGCCGATGGCGCCAAACTGGTGGCCGGCGGCAAGCGCACCCTGCAGGAAACAGGTGGTACCTACGTCGAACCGACGATTTTCGACGGCGTCACTAACGCGATGAAGATTGCCCAGGAAGAGATCTTCGGCCCAGTGCTGTCAGTGATTGCGTTCGACAGCGTGGAAGAGGCGATCCAGATTGCCAACGACACTCCTTACGGGTTGGCGGCGGCGGTCTGGACTGCAAACATCTCCAAGGCGCACCTGACGGCCAAGGCGTTGCGTGCCGGCAGCGTCTGGGTCAACCAGTACGACGGTGGCGACATGACCGCGCCGTTCGGCGGCTTCAAGCAGTCGGGCAATGGTCGGGACAAGTCGCTGCACGCGTTCGACAAGTACACCGAGCTGAAAGCGACCTGGATCAAGCTCTGAGTCTTCGGGTTTGAGGCGATGGCGTCCGCAAGGGCGCTTGCGCCGGCAAGCGCCACGTCGCATGGGCGCTTCTATCCGCAGCCATTGATCCGCAGCGCAGCCGGACTTCCCGAGAGGGGAGTCCGGCTGTGTTGTCTGTGGCTTGCAGAATAATCATCCACAGGAGTGTGGAAATGCCTTGGGCGACCTATTTCGCCGTTTTATCCGCTGTCTTGAGTGTCGGCCTGGCCCTGGGCATGACCATGCCGCTGGTGTCCTTGCGCCTGGAAAGCTGGGGCTACGGACCCTTTGCCATCGGCGTGGTAGCGGCGATGCCGGCCATTGGCGTGCTGCTGGGCGCGAAGATTTCCAGTCGGCTGGCGGCCCGCTTCGGTACCGCCAACCTGATGCGCCTGTGCCTGTGGGCGGGTGCGCTCTCTATTGGACTGCTGGCGCTGTTGCCCAGCTATCCGGTGTGGCTGGCGTTGCGCCTGATTCTGGGCGTGGTGCTGACCATCATCTTCATTCTGGGGGAAAGCTGGATCAATCAGCTGGTGGTGGAGCAGTGGCGGGGGCGGCTGGTGGCGTTGTATGGCAGCGGCTATGCCCTGAGTCAGCTGGCCGGCCCCTTGCTGCTGGGCGTCCTGGGGACCACGCAGGACTACGGCTTCTGGGTCTCGGTGGGATTGCTGGTGGCAGCGCCCTTGCTGCTGTTGGGGCGTAGCGGAGCGCCGAGCACCGAGTCTTGCAATGTCACCCTGATCGACCTCTGGCGCTTCTGTCAGACGCTGCCGGCGATTGGTTGGGCGGTGGCCTTGTTCGCGACTTTCGAGGCTCTGATCCTGACCCTGCTTCCGGTTTATTGCTTGAGCCAGGGCTTCACCGAGGACGTGGCCCTGGCCATGGTCAGCACCGTAGTGGTGGGCGATGCATTGTTGCAGCTGCCGATCGGCGCCTTGGCTGATCGCGTCTCCCGGCGCGGCCTGTTCACCGGTTGCGCGCTGATCCTGCTGTGCTCCAGCCTGGCCATTCCCCTGCTGTTGGACAGCGTATTGATCTGGCCGTTGTGGGTGCTGTTCGGGGCCAGCGCTGGTGGGTTGTTCACCTTGTCGCTGATCCTGATCGGCGAGCGTTATCGCGACGATGCGCTGGTACGAGCCAATGCCCATGTGGCGCAGCTGTGGGGTATCGGTTGCCTGATCGGTCCCTTGGTGGCGGGGGCGGGCAGCCAGTGGGTCAGCGGCCATGCGATGTTGCTGTTGGTGGCGGCGGGCGCCTTTGGCCTGTTGCTTCTGCTGCTGCGTCAGGGCGCTTTTGGCAGCGTCCAGGCGCAACCCTTGTAGCGCTTCAAAGCATACGCTCCAGACCGATGCGAGTGCTCAGCCAGGCATTGATGCGTCGCCACCAACTGCCGGGCTCGTGGCTCAGACTGTGCAGCTGCCCATGGTCCTCGGTGATCCAGACCAGCTTGCCGTCCTCCAGTTTGACCTGGTAGCTGAGGGGCGGCGCCATCCCTTGCAGGGCCAGGGCGCGTACATGCTCGGCCAGTTCGGGGCTGTCTACCAGTACCCCGACCTCGGTGTTCCACAGCACTGAGCGTGAATCGAAATTGAATGAGCCGATAAAGCTCTTCTGTCGGTCGAAGACCATCGCCTTGCTGTGCAGGCTGGAGTCCGAGCCCTTCAAGGAACTGCTGTGGAACAGCCGCGGACCGCTGCCGCCGCCCCGCTCTGCGGGTTGCCTGCGCAACTCGTAGAGCTTCACGCCGTGTTCCAGCAAGGCCTTGCGATAGGGTGCGTAGCCGCCATGCACCACCGGCACGTCGGTGGCTTCCAGGGCGTTGGTCAAGAGGCTGACCGCGACCCCGGCGTCAGCCCGGCCGGTCAGGTACACCAGCCCCGGCTGGCCCGGGACGAAGTAGGCCGAGACCATGATCAGTTCCTTGCTGACGCCCTTGAGTTCCGGTGCCAACTGGGTGGTCAGCAGCAAGTGCGGGTCGGGATCGCCCTTGGCCAGGACCTTGGTGGGGGCGTCCCACAGGGCCTGGTTCCAGGCCCAGATCAGTTCCTTGCGCCAGATATCCATGCGCGGCTGAGTCTGGTAGGTCATCAACTGGCGATACAGGGCCTGGTTCTGCCGGTGGCTGTCCTGTAGCGATTCTTCCAGGCGCTGGCGGGTGTTGTTCAGGGCCTGGGTTGAAGGTGCGTAGGACTGGAACTCGCCTATGGGGCGGCTCAGGGCACTGTTCCAGTATTGATCGAAGCTATGGCCCAGCTGTTCGGCCACGGGGCCTGCGCTGAACATGTCGATGTCGGTGAAGTTGAGATTGGGTTCGGCATCGAAGTATTCATCGCCGATGTTGCGCCCGCCGACGATGGCCACGCTGTTGTCCGCCAGCCAAAGCTTGTTGTGCATCCGGCGATGCTGTTGCGACAGGTTGAACAGGCGGCCCACGGCTCGGGTAACGCCGGTGCTGCGGCCCAGGTGCAGCGGGTTGAACAGGCGGACCTGGATCTGCGGGTGGGCGGCCAGGGTGGCGATGATCTGGTCCAGCCCGTCGCTGGTGGTGTCGTCCAGCAGGATGCGCACCCTTACGCCTCGGTCAGCGGCCTTGAGCAGCTCGTCCACCAGCATCCGGGTGCTGATGCCGTCATGAACGATGTAGTACTGCAGGTCGAGGCTGCTCTGGGCGTTGCGGATCAGCTCGGCGCGGGCCATGAAGGCTTCGGTGCTGTTGGGCAGCAGGCGAAAGCCGGAGCGTCCCTGGTAGGGGGCGGCCTGGGCCCGGATGGACTGGGCGAAGCTGGAGCCACTGGCGGCCAACGCTTGGCTGGGCTGGTAAGGCACTTCCTGGGTGGCGCAGCCGCCTAGCCCGAAGGTCAGGATCAGCGGCAGGATAAACCCCTGTTTACGGCTCAAGTCAGGTCGTCTCGCATCGCGGCGCGGGTTGGCATGGGGCAGTGGGCTTCCTGCAACGTGACCCGGGGTTCAGCCCTGGGTTTCGCTGAGCAGCTTGATGGCTGCGGAGCCGACTTTGCGTACCGCGTCTTCGATCTGCGCGGTTGGCTTGGCAGCGTAGTTCATCCGCAGGCAATTGCGGTATTTGCCCGAGGCGGAAAAGATACTGCCCACGGCGATCTGCACGCCTTGGTCGAGCAATGCCCGGTTGAGTTTCAGCGCGTCGAAGCCTTCGGGCAGTTCGATCCACAGCATGAAACTGCCCTGGGGGCGACTGGCGCGGGTGCCCGTGGGGAAATAGCGGCTGACCCAATCGAGCATCAGGTCGCGATTGCGCTGGTATTGAGTACGCATCTTGCGCAAATGGGGCTCGAAATGACCGCTTTTCAGGAATTCGGCGATGGCCACCTGGGGTTGCGGGGCGGTGGAGCCGGTGCTGATGTACTTCATGTGCAGCACCCGCTCCAGATAACGGCCGGGTGCGACCCAGCCGATACGCAGGCCGGGGGCCAGGGTCTTGGAGAAGGAGCTGCACAGCAGAACCCTGCCGTCGTCGTCGAAGGACTTGATGGTTCGCGGGCGTGGGTAGGTGTAGGCCAGTTCGCCATACACATCGTCCTCGATGATCGCCACGTCGAAGCGCTGGGCCAGGGTCAGCAGGGCCCGCTTGCGCGACTCCGGCATGATGTAGCCCAAGGGATTGTTGCAGTTGGGGGTCAACTGTATGGCCTTGATCGGCCACTGCTCCAGGGCCAGTTCCAGGGCTTCCAGGCTGATCCCGGTAATAGGATCGGTGGGGATTTCCAGGGCTTTCATGCCCAGCCCCTTGAGGGTCTGCATGGCGCCGTGGAAGCTCGGCGAGTCTACGGCGACTATGTCCCCGGGCTCGCAGATAGCGCGAATGCTGGAAGACAGGGCTTCGTGGCAGCCGGTGGTGATCACCAGGTCATTGGCCCCCAGCTGGCAGCCAGAATCCAGCATCAGCCGCGCCACTTGCTCGCGCAACTCCAGCACGCCGTAGATGTTGTCGTAGTGCAGGCCGGGCATGTCCTGGCGCCGGCTGAGCCGGGCCAGGGCCCGTAGCAAGGGCTTCATGGTTGGCGTGGTGATGTCCGGCATGCCGCGGCCCAGCTGCACCACGTCCTTGCGCGGCACCGCGCGGATCAGCTCCAACACCTGGTCCCACTGGGAGATTTCCACCGGCCGCTGGGCCGGGCGACCGACTGCCGGTAGCGCAGGCAACTCACGGCTGGGGGGGACGAAGTACCCGGATTTTGGCTTGGGCATGGCCAGGCCGTTGTCTTCCAGCACGCGGTAGGCCTGCTGCACGGTACTCAGGCTGACCCCGTGTTCTACGCTCAGCGCGCGCACCGAGGGCAGTCGATCACCGGGGCGATAGAAGCCCTGTTCGATGCGGGTGCCCAGAAGTTCGGCGAGGTTCACGTAGAGGGTCATGGCGTTGGCTCGAAATGGCAGTCACGGAGGACCAGTACAGATGAGGCAAAAATACGGCATTCAGCGGGATTTTTGGCAAATCTGTATGGAAGTAATACCGCTGTATTGGGTCTGTATTGGTTTTGGTGCGGCGCCCATCATGCTCGCTCATGGCAACTTGAGTAAACAGGAGCAATGGAGATGAACGGCTTGAGCGATGTGCGGCTGTCGTTACGCGGTCAGGAACTGGAAGTCGAGCAGGAGCGGGCGGCGGCGACCCTGTCGCGCACTGCGCCGTCCGGGCTGGGCCCCTGGGGTCTGTACTGGCATCGATTGCGTACCCGCAAGGCGTTGCTGGAGTTGACCGCCGAGGAGTTGCGGGATGTGGGGCTGAGCCGCGAGGAGGCGTGGGCCGAAGGCCTCAAACCTTTCTGGCGGCTGTAATCCGCGGTGACAAGGAGCCGCGGAAGATCAGGCCAGCTCTTTCAGGCGATGCCAGAGCATGCCCAGGGCCAGCAGTGGCGAGCGCAGGTGCTTGCCGCCGGGAAAAGTGATGTGCGGCACCTTGGCGAACAGGTCGAAGCCGCCGCCCTGTTGACCGCTGATGGCCTCTCCCAGCAACTTGCCCGCCAGGTGTGTGGCGTTCAGCCCGTGGCCTGAATAGGCCTGAGCGTAATACACATTGGGCTGGTCCTTGAGTCGACCGATCTGTGGCAGGCGGTTGGCGCCGATGCCGATCATGCCGCCCCACTGGTAGTCGATCTTCACCTTGGCCAGTTGCGGGAACACTTCCAGCATCTTCGGCCGCATGTACGCGGCGATGTCCTTGGGGTCGCGTCCCGAGTAGTGGCAGGCACCGCCGAACAACAGGCGCCGATCGGCCGAGAGCCGGTAGTAGTCCAGAGCGACGCGCTGGTCGCAGACCGCCATGTTCTGTGGCAATAGCTCTTGCGCCTGGGCCTCACTCAAGGGTTCGGTGGCAATGATGTAGCTGCCGGCCGGCAGCACCTTGCCCCCCAGCTCCGGGTTGAGGTCGTTGAGGTAGGCGTTGCAGCCCAGCACCAGGGTCTTGGCGCGGACCGTGCCGCGATGGCTGTGGACCTTGACCTCGGGCCCGTAGTCGATGCGAGTCACTGCCGAATGCTCGAACAGACGCACGCCCATCTGCTGCGCCGCCCGGGCTTCACCCAGGGCCAGGTTCAGTGGATGCAGATGGCCCGAGCCCATGTCGATCAGCCCGCCAACGTAGCGTGTGGAGCCCACTACGCTGTGCATTTCACTGGCCTGCAACAGGCGGGTTTCGTGGCGATAGCCCAGGCTGCGTAGCTCTTCGGCGTCTTCGGCAAAACCCTCAAGGTCTGCCGGCTTGTTGGCCAGGTCGCAGTAGCCCCAGGTCAGATCGCAGGGGATCTGCAGGCGTTCGATGCGCTGGCGGACGATTTCCACCGCCTCCAGGCCCATGAGTTTCATCTGCCGCACGCCGTCGCTGCCGATCACCTTGGTGAACTGCTCCAGGCCGTGGCCGACCCCGCGAATCAACTGCCCACCGTTGCGGCCGCTGGCGCCCCAGCCGATCTTGCGGGCTTCCAGCAGGATCACGCTGAACCCGCGTTCGGCCAGTTCCAGCGCGGTATTGAGCCCCGAGAATCCGCCACCTACCACGCACACGTCCGCTGTCAGCTCGCCTGCCAGTGTCGGGTAGTCCGGCTGCGGCAGGCTGCTGGCGGCATAGTAAGAGGCGGCGTGCTGATCGCTGGCGGCGGATGGCTGAGCACTGGCGGGCATGGAAAGTGTCCTGATCAGGGGGTCTTTAAAAATTGCCGGAGCATAAGCCGGGGCTTTCGTTTGCGGCAACCGCAGGACGCCCGGCCCTGTCTGCTGCCAGGCATTTAGGGCAGAATTCATGGCTATTCATGCCCCGGTAGCCTTTTTCATGAGCTGTAACCGTCAAATTGTCCGTAGTTTGCGTCAGCAGATTCCCTCTTTCGAGTGCGTTCCTGGTTGCCACGACTGCTGCGGCCCAGTCACCACTTCGCCTGAGGAAATGTCCCGCCTGCCGCGCAAGACCGCTGCCGAGCAGGACGCCGCCATGGACGAGCTCAACTGTGTGCACCTGGGCCCCAATGGCTGCACGGTGTATGACGAACGCCCGCTGATCTGTCGCTTGTTCGGCACCACGCCGAGCCTGCCGTGCCCCAACGGCCGGCGTCCCGTGGAGATGATCCACCCCCGGGTCGAGAAGCAGATCCACGACTACATGGCCAGCAATCGTCAGGTCCTGGTCTAGCCCCTCGCGCTCCGAGCCAGCTTGCCGCGGAACCGGCGCCCCTCATCTCAGTCCGGAATCGGCAGGCTCAGGCTTTCCTTCACTTCCTCCATCACGATGTAGCTCTTGGATTCCCGTACATGGGGCAGCTTGAGCAGGATGTCCCCCAGCAGCTTGCGATAGGACGCCATCTCCGAGATCCGCGCCTTGACCAGATAGTCGAAGTCCCCGGACACCAGATGGCACTCCAGCACGTGCGGTAGCTTCAGCACCGCCCGGCGAAACTCCTCGAAGGTATCCCCTGATTTGTAGTCCAGGCTAATCTCGACGAACACCAGCAGGCTGCCCTTCAAGTGCTGCGGGTTGAGCCGGGCGTTGTAGCCCATGATGATTCCTTCGCGTTCCAGGCGGCGCACTCGCTCGGTGCAAGGGGTGGTGGAGAGTCCGACCCGTTCCCCCAGCTCGGTGAAGGAAATGCGTCCATCGGCCTGCAGAATTCGCAGGATATTGCGATCTATCTTGTCCAGGGCACGACGGGTCTGATGATTGGTGCGCATAGGGGATGCCCCTCCGTGAAAAGCGATATTGCCGAGAATTCTCGCCAAATATAGGCGGTTATATAGTGAAAATCACTGCTCAATGTTTCTTACACTGCGCCCATCTTTGCTCTGAATAACAAACGTCAGCGGTCAAGCCGCGATGAGGGATATGAAAATGCGCGTTCTGGTCTTGGGCAGTGGCGTTATCGGAACCACCAGTGCCTATTACCTGGCTCGAGCCGGGTTTGATGTGACCGTGGTGGACCGCCAGCCGGCTGCAGCCATGGAAACCAGTTTCGCCAACGCCGGCCAGGTTTCCCCTGGCTATGCCTCGCCCTGGGCTGCTCCGGGCGTGCCGCTCAAGGCCATCAAATGGCTGCTGCAACGCCACGCACCGCTGGCAATCAAGGCCACCGCCGATATCGACCAATACCTGTGGATGGCGCAGATGCTGCGCAATTGCACTGCCAGCCGTTATGCGGTGAACAAAGAGCGCATGGTGCGTCTGTCCGAATACAGCCGTGACTGCCTCGACGAATTGCGTGCGGAAACCGGCATCGCCTACGAAGGTCGCAGCCTGGGCACCACCCAGCTGTTCCGCACCCAGGCGCAACTGGACGGCGCGGCGAAAGACATCGCCGTGCTCAAGGAATCCGGCGTACCGTTCGAGCTGTTGGATCGCGAGGGCATCGCCCGGGTCGAGCCGGCTCTGGCCAGCGTCACCGACATCCTTGCCGGTGCCCTGCGCCTGCCGAATGACCAGACCGGCGACTGCCAGATCTTCACCACGCGCCTGGCTGAAATGGCCATCAAGCTGGGGGTGGAGTTCCGTTTTGGCCAGGACATCCAGCGCCTCGACTTCGCCGGCGACCGGATCAATGGCGTGTGGATCGACGGCAAACTGGAAACCGCCGACCGCTACGTGCTGGCCCTGGGCAGCTACTCGCCGCAATTGCTCAAGCCGCTGGGCATCAAGGCTCCGGTGTACCCGCTCAAGGGCTACTCCTTGACCGTGCCGATCACCAACCCGGCGATGGCACCGACTTCGACCATCCTCGACGAGACCTACAAGGTCGCGATCACTCGTTTCGACAACCGTATCCGGGTCGGTGGCATGGCCGAAATCGCCGGTTTTGACCTGTCGCTGAACCCGCGCCGGCGTGAAACGCTGGAGATGATCGTCAACGATCTCTATCCTCAGGGCGGCGATCTGTCCCAGGCCAGTTTCTGGACCGGGCTGCGTCCTACCACCCCGGATGGCACGCCAATCGTCGGCGCCACGCCGTTCCGTAATCTGTTCTTGAACACCGGTCATGGCACCCTCGGTTGGACCATGGCTTGTGGTTCCGGTCGTTTGCTGGCGGACCTGATGGCCAAGAAAAAGCCGCAGATCAGTGCCGAAGGCCTCGATATTTCCCGTTATGGCAACCCTCAGGAGTCAGCTAAACATGTCAATCCAGCGCCAGCTCACCAATGAGCGCATGAGTCAGATCGTCGTTCACAGCGGTACGGTGTATCTGTCCGGGCAGGTCGGCGATGACATGAGTGCCGGGATCGAACAGCAAACCCGGGAAACCCTGGCCAACATCGAGCGTCTGCTGGACCTGGCGGGCACCGACAAGAGCAAGCTGCTGTCGGTGACCATCTACCTCAAGGACATCGATGCCCACTTCGCAGGCATGAACAGTGTCTGGGACCAGTGGCTGCCAAAAGGTGTGGCCCCGGCCCGGGCCACTGTGGAGGCCAAGCTCTGCGAGCCGGAAATCCTCATCGAGCTTTCCGTGGTGGCTGCTCTGCCTTAAGCGACAAGATCCCTCTCCCGGTGCCGGTGGCGGCCAGCTGTCATCCAGCACCGGTTTTTTATTCCCATGACCGCCTAGAAGTCTGCCGCCATGCGCCCTGCCCGTGCCCTGATCGATCTCCAAGCCCTGCGTCACAACTACCAACTGGCCCGTGAAGTCTCGGGTGTTCGCGCCCTTGCGGTGATCAAGGCTGATGCCTACGGCCATGGCGCCGTGCGTTGTGCCCAGGCGCTGGAGGCCGAGGCCGACGGCTTTGCCGTGGCCTGCATCGAAGAGGCCCTGGAACTGCGCGCCGCCGGTATTGGTGCGCCGATCCTGCTGCTGGAAGGTTTCTTTGAAGCCTCCGAGTTGGCGCTGATCGTCGAGCATGATTTCTGGTGTGTGGTGCATTCGCTGTGGCAGCTCGAGGCCATCGAGCAGACACCGGTGGCCAAGCCGCTGACGGTCTGGCTCAAGCTGGATTCGGGCATGCACCGGGTTGGCCTGCATCCCAAGGATTACCAGACGGCCTATCAACGGCTGCAGGCCAGCTGCAAGGTCGAGAAGATCGTGCTGATGAGCCACTTCGCCCGTGCTGACGAGCTGGACTGCCCGCGCAGCAGTGAACAGGTCGCGGTATTCGAGGCGGCTCGTCAGGGGCTGGGGGCTGAAATCAGCTTGCGTAACTCGCCGGCGGTCATGGGCTGGCCGAGCGTGCCCAGTGACTGGGTGCGTCCCGGCATCATGCTTTATGGCTCTACGCCGTTCGAAGAAAACAACTCCGTGGCTGAGCGACTGCAGCCGGTCATGACCCTGGAATCCAAGGTGATCTGTGTGCGTGAGCTGCCCGCCGGCGAGCCGGTGGGCTATGGCGCCAAGTTCATCACCGACAAGCCGATGCGCATCGGTGTGGTCGCCATGGGTTATGCCGATGGCTATCCGCGCCACGCGCCGACCGGCACTCCGGTGCTGGTGGACGGCCAGCGCAGCCGCCTGCTGGGCCGGGTGTCCATGGACATGCTGTGTGTCGACCTGACGGATGTGCCACAGGCCGGGCTGGGTTCCCGGGTGGAATTGTGGGGCAAGAACATCCTCGCCAGCGAGGTTGCCCTGGCCGCCAATACCATCCCTTATCAGCTGTTCTGCAACCTGCGTCGGGTGCCGCTGGTGTACTGCGAAGACTGAGATTGCGCGGGTTGTACCGAAAGTCGCCTGCCCTCGGGGGAATCGGGGCCAAGTGTTGTAAATACTGAACGCTGTCGCCATGATAACGCTCAATTACAACAACGCCTGATTCCCGCCTAGGAGGCTGCCGCATTGGACGTCGGTGAACGACTACAATCCATCCGTAAACTGAAAGGTCTTTCCCAGCGTGAACTCGCCAAGCGTGCGGGCGTCACCAATAGCACCATTTCAATGATCGAAAAGAACAGTGTCAGCCCCTCGATCAGCTCACTGCGAAAGGTGCTGGGCGGCATTCCCATGTCCATGGTCGAGTTCTTTTCCGAGGAAATCCTCCAGGAAACGCCTTCTCAGATTGTCTACAAGGCCCACGAACTGATCGATATCTCCGATGGCGCAGTCACCATGAAGCTGGTGGGCCGGGCGCATCCGAGTCGTGCTATTGCGTTTCTCAACGAAATCTACCCGCCCGGCGCCGATACCGGGGAAGAGATGCTCACCCACGACGGCGAGGAAACCGGCATTCTTCTCGAAGGTCGCCTGGAACTGGTGGTAGGGCTGGAAACATTTGTCCTGGAGGCCGGCGACAGCTACTACTTTGAGAGTACGAAGCCGCACCGTTTCCGTAATCCGTTCGATGCTCCGGCGCGACTAATCAGCGCAGCCACTCCGGCGAATTTCTAGACCAAGAGGCATCCTGCAAGGTTTGCAGAGAGTCCCCCAGCGACATTTCGCCGCGATTAAGACCCCTTCGACTTTGGGGTTGTTTCAGTGTGGCGGGCTAACCGTTATACTTTCGCCCGCCTGCGAAACCGTGGCCGCAGGCGTGACTAGCCACCATTGAGGGTGTACGCGTGAACCTAATTATGAAAATGCTGGCCGCACCAGCAACCGTATTGGCCCTTTGGGCAGTCAGCGCTCAAGCTGCGACTAATGATGACATTGCCAAGCGTCTTGAGCCTGTTGGCCAGGTCTGCGTTCAGGGGCAGGAATGCAAGGGTATGGAAGTCGCTGCTTCTGCAGGTGGTGGCGGTGGGGCGAAATCCCCGGATGACGTGATTGCCAAGCATTGCAATGCTTGCCACGGCACCGGCCTGTTGGGTGCGCCGAAAATCGGTGACACCGCAGCCTGGAAAGAGCGCGCCGATCACCAGGGCGGCCTCGACGGCATCCTGGCCAAGGCCATCACCGGTATCAACGCCATGCCGCCTAAAGGCACCTGCGCCGATTGCACCGATGACGATCTCAAAGCGGCTATCCAGAAGATGTCCGGCCTGAAATAAGCCGCCATCTTCAGCGAAAAAGCCGCTTACGAGCGGCTTTTTTGTGGGCGTAATTCAGCCAGTGCACTGTTCAAGGCAGCAAACTCCCGGCAAGCTCGGTCCAACCTCAATTCATGGATGGTCCCCGGAGGGTCAGATGCTGCAATCCTGTTCTATCGAGCATGCGGTAGATGAAGTGCTCGCCCGTCTGCCGCAACACATTCACATGGGCATGCCCCTGGGCCTGGGCAAGCCCAATCGTTTTGCCAACGCTCTGTATCGCCGCATTGCCCAATTGCCCGAACGCCAACTGACGATCTATACCGCCCTGAGCCTGGGCCGTCCGTCCCTGGGCGACGGTTTGCAGAAGCGCTTTCTCGAACCCTTCGTGGAGCGGGTGTTCGGCGACTATCCGGAACTGGATTTCCTTGCCGACCTGCACCGCGACAGCCTGCCGGCGAACATCCGCGTCGAGCAGTTCTTCATGCAGCCCGGCAGCCTTTTGCACAGCGCCGCAGCGCAGCAGGACTACGTCAGCAGCAACTACAGCCATGCCGCCCGGGACATCAACGCCGCCGGCCTCAACCTGGTGGCGCAACTGCTGGCCCGCGATCCGCAACACCCCGGCCGCCTGAGCCTGAGCTGCAATCCGGATATCACCCTCGACATGCTGCCGATGATCGCCAAGCGTCGTGCGGCGGGGGAGACCATCCTGATTCTCGGCCAGGTCCACAGTGACCTGCCTTATATGCCCGGGGACTCCGAGATCGACGCTGCGGACCTCGATCTGCTGATCGACGAAGAAGAGCGCAGCACCCTGTTTTCCACGCCGAACATGCCGGTGGGGATTCAGGATCATTGCATCGGCTTGCATGCCAGCACCCTGGTGCGCGACGGCGGCACCTTGCAGATCGGCATTGGCTCCATGGGGGATGCACTGACCGCAGCCTTGCTGGCGCGGCAGGCCGACAATGACGGTTATCGTGCCCTGCTGGCGGATCTGCAGGTTGACCACTGGCAGGCGCTGATCGACCGCGAAGGCGGCGTCGAGCCCTTTGTCCAGGGGCTCTATGGTTGCAGTGAAATGTTCGTCAACGGCCTGCTGGCCCTGGCGGATGCCGGCATCGTGCGGCGCAAGGTCTACCCGACTTTGGAGCTGCAGCAGCAAGCCAACGCCGGCACCCTGGATGCGGCCGCGGCTGGCGGGGTCTCGGTCCATGGTGGTTTCTTCCTTGGCCCGCGCAGTTTCTATCAGCGGTTGCGCGAGCTGCCCAAGAGCAAGCTGGCGCAGTTCAACATGACCGCCATCAGCTACATCAACGAGCTGTATGGCCATGAAGAACTCAAGCGCCTGCAGCGCCGGGATGCGCGATTCATCAACAGCGCGTTCACCATGACCCTGATGGGCGCGGCGGTGTCCGATCAGTTGCAGGGCGGGAAGGTGCTCAGCGGTGTGGGCGGGCAGTACAACTTCGTTGCCCAGGGACATGCTTTGGCAGATGCCCGATCAGTGCTGATCCTGCGCAGTTGGCGTGAATCCGCTGGCGAGGTCAGCTCCAACATCGTCTGGGAGTACGGCCATTGCACCATCCCGCGCCATCTGCGGGACATCGTGATCACCGAGTACGGCATTGCCGATCTGCGGGGTAAAACGGATGCGCAAGTGATCGAGGCGCTGCTCAACATCAGCGACTCACGCTTTCAGCCGGGGTTGATGGAGCAGGCACAGAAGGCCGGAAAACTGCCGAAGGATTTTCGTCTGAACCCGCGTTTTACCGACAACAGCCCACAGCGTTTGCAGAATATCCAGGCGCGTCATAGCCACCTGTTTCCCGAGTATCCGTTGGGCAGTGATTTCAGCGATGAAGAGCGTGACCTGCTGCGGGCGCTGAACTGGCTCAAGAGCAAGTTCAAGCTCAGCGAGATCCTTGAGCTGGGCAAGGCGGCACTCGATGCGCCGGAGCCTGAGGCATTTGCGGTGCACCTTGAACGCATGGGGCTGGAGCAGCCCGATGGGCTGCGTGAGGAGCTGTATCAGCGGTTCCTGCTGGCCGGGCTGCAGGCCACGGCACCCACCTTGTCGTAGGTGCCGGCTTGCCGGCGAATGGGCCATTAAGTCTTGCGCTGCTCTCAAGGGCGCCTTCGCTGGCAAGCCAGCTCCTACACAAGTCAACTCCTGAGCAGGCCTGGCGGGCGAGGTTACTCGATGAAGGTGACCACGCCGCCGGCCAGGGATTTGACCCGGGCCAGGGATTCCACGCGGTAGCCCTGGGAGTCCAGTTCGGCACGGCCACCCTGGAAGGACTTCTCGATCACGATGCCCAGGCCGGCCACGGTGGCGCCGGCCTGCTTGATGATCGAGATCAGTGCCTGGGACGCCTTACCGTTGGCCAGGAAGTCATCGATGATCAGCACACGATCGCTGCTGGTCAGGTGCCGTGGGGAGATGGCGACGGTGCTTTCCACCTGTTTGGTGAAGGAGTACACGGTGGCCGACAGCAGGTTCTCGGTCAGGGTCAGGGACTGGTGCTTGCGGGCGAAGATCACCGGCACGCCCAGGTTCAGACCGGTCATGATGGCCGGGGCAATCCCCGAGGCTTCGATGGTGACGATCTTGGTGATGCCCGAGTCCTTGAACAGCGTGGCGAATTCATCGCCGATCAGCTTCATCAACTGCGGGTCGATCTGATGGTTCAGAAAGGCGTCGACTTTCAGTACTTGATCGGAAAGCACGATGCCTTCTTCGCGAATTTTCTTGTGCAGTGCTTCCACGGAGCTTCCTCAAATAGCGCCTGTTGCGCCAAAGGTCAGTTAAAAATAGTCGATTTTAGCGCTTTAACATCGCGCGTATATCCGCCAAAGCGCTATTGCCGCGAACGGCTTTGACTTCGGTCGGCGTGTCGTCATTGCCTTCCCAGGCCAGGTCGTCCGGGGGCAATTCATCGAGGAAGCGGCTCGGTGCGCAGTCGATGATTTCACCGTATTGCTTGCGCTTGGCCGCAAAGGTGAAGGCCAGGGTCTGGCGAGCACGGGTAATGCCCACGTAGGCCAGGCGTCGTTCTTCCTCGATGGTATCGGCTTCGATACTGGAGCGGTGCGGGAGGATTTCCTCTTCCATGCCCATGATGAACACGTAGGGAAACTCCAGCCCCTTGGAGGCATGCAAGGTCATCATTTGTACACCTTCGGCGCCGTCTTCCTCTTCCTGCTGGCGTTCCAGCATGTCCCGCAGGACCAGCTTGCCGATGGCGTCCTCGACGGTCATTTCGCCGTCTTCGTCTTTTTCCAGGGTGTTCTTCAAGGCCTCGATCAGGAACCAGACGTTGCCCATCCGGTAGTCCGCGGCCTTGTCGCTGGAGCTGTTGGTGCGCAGCCAGTTCTCGTAGTCGATGTCCATGACCATGCTGCGCAGGGCGGAGATCGGGTCTTCGCCGGCGCATTGTTCGCGGACCCGGTCCATGAAGCGCTTGAAGCGCGCCAGGCGATCAGTGAAACGGCTGTCCAGGTGCTCGCCCAGGCCGATTTCATCGGTGGCGGCGTACATCGAGATCTTGCGCTCGGTGGCGTAGTTGCCGAGTTTTTCCAGGGTCGTGGAGCCGATTTCCCGGCGCGGCACGTTGATCACCCGGAGGAAGGCGTTGTCGTCGTCCGGGTTCACGATCAGGCGGAAGTAGGCCATCAGATCCTTGACTTCCTGGCGTCCGAAGAAGCTGTTCCCGCCGGACAGGCGATAGGGCACCTGGTGGTGCTGCAGCTTCAGTTCGATCAGCTTGGCCTGGTAGTTGCCCCGGTAAAGAATGGCGAAGTCGCTGTAGGGCCGGTCGGTGCGCAGGTGCAGGCTGAGGATCTCCATGGCCACACGTTCGGCCTCGGCGTCTTCGTTGCGGCAGCGGATCACGCGGATCTCGTCGCCGTGGCCCATCTCGCTCCACAACTGCTTTTCGAACTCGTGGGGGTTGTTGGAGATCAGCACGTTGGCGCAGCGCAGGATACGGCTGGTGGAGCGATAGTTCTGCTCCAGCATCACCACTTTCAGGGACGGGTAGTCGTCCTTGAGCAGCATCAGGTTTTCCGGGCGCGCGCCACGCCAGGCGTAGATCGACTGGTCGTCGTCGCCCACCACGGTGAACTGGTTGCGTTTGCCGATGAGCATTTTCACCAGCAGGTACTGGCTGGCGTTGGTGTCCTGGTATTCGTCCACCAGCAGGTAGCGGACCTTGTTCTGCCATTTCTCCAGGATGTCGGCGTGTTCTTCGAACAGCTTCACCGGCAGCAGGATCAGGTCGTCGAAGTCCACCGCGTTGAACGCCTTGAGCGTGCGCTGGTAATGGGTGTAGACGATGGCTGCGGTCTGCTCCTTGGGGTTGCGAGCATTTTCCAGGGCTTGGGCCGGCAGGATCAGGTCGTTCTTCCACGAACCGATCATGTTCTTGATCTCGTCGACGCCGTCGTCCCCGGAATACTCCTTCTGCATGATGTCGGTCATCAGGGCCTTGACGTCGGCTTCGTCGAAGATCGAGAAGCCCGGCTTGTAGCCCAGCCGCGCATGCTCCTTGCGGATGATGTTCAGGCCCAGGTTGTGGAAGGTCGACACGGTCAGGCCACGGCCTTCGCCGGCGCGCAGCAGGGTGCCGACCCGCTCCTTCATTTCTCGCGCGGCCTTGTTGGTAAAGGTCATGGCGACGATGTACTGGGCGCGGATGCCGCAGTTCTGGATCAGGTGCGCGATCTTGCGGGTGATCACGCTGGTCTTGCCGGAGCCTGCGCCGGCGAGCACCAAAAGAGGGCCGCCGACATAGTTCACGGCTTCTTGCTGCCGGGGATTGAGTCGGGACATGACGGTAAAAAGGGATCGGTTACGAAAAGGGCGGGCATTTTAACAGGCTGGACAGATTCTGCTGCTCTCTCCGACTTGTGACGCACAACGCTATCTAAATTTGCCGGTTTTGATACTTTCCCTCAGGATGCGCGCTGAATATGCGTCTAATGTTCGAGTTAGAGCGGTACAAGAAATTGCGTATGATAATCAATATCAATTGTTATTGCTTATTTGCGCGCCATAATGCCCGCCGCCAACTAATTTTGCAGAGTCTAGGGAGCTAGCTTGTCTAAGCCTGTCGAACCCTTGCGTTTGCTGCTACTGGCCGAAGAGCCGGTGTGGACAGCGTTGTTGCGCGAGTGTGTCGCTCCGTTGGGAGACTCGGTGGTATTGATCAGTGCTCCCACCTGGGAGTCGGTCAGTCGTTTGTTCGAAGACGATCGCAATGCGGTCCTGCTGACCATTCCACGCCTGCAGCCCGGTCCCGGGCGTTGCAGTTTGCCCACCATTCTATTGCTGGACCATGAGCCCTCAGTAGCCCCGGTAGGTGTCAGCGACTGGCTGGTGGGTTCTTGCCTGAGTACCGATGCCCTGCGCCGCTGCCTGCGTCATGTACGCGAGCGCGGTGTGCTGGAAAACACCCTGCAACGCCTGGCCGAGCAGGACCCCCTGACCGGCATCGCCAACCGCCAGGGCTTCCAGACCCTGCTGGCCGCGCGGCTGGCGGAAAACGACGGTCGCGGCCTGGCCCTGGGGCACCTGGACCTGGATAACTTCCGCCACGCCAACGACGCCCTCGGCCACCAGGCCGGCGACCGCCTGATCTTGCAGGTGGTGTCGCGGCTCAAGAGCCAACTGGAGGCTGGTGACCAACTGGCCCGCCTGGGCAGCGACGAGTTTGCCTTGCTGATCGACACCCGCCGCGCGCCGCAGCGCGCCGAATGGATGGCCGAACGCATCACTGAAGCCATGGCCGAACCCTATTGGGTCGATGGTGAAAGCCTGTTGATCGGCTGCAGCCTGGGGATTGCCCATGCCCGGGCCAATGCCGGCGCCGACCCGTTGATGTGGCATGCACATATCGCCATGCAGCAGGCCAAGAGCACCCAAGGCTGCACCTTTCATATCTTCAATGAGCGGATCAACCGCAACGCCCGCAGCCTCGCCGATCTGGAAAGCGAACTGCGCCGAGCCTTGCGCCGTGATGAGCTGGAGCTGCATTACCAACCCCGGCTGAACCTGCATGACGGCAAGATCGTCGGCCTCGAAGCCCTGGTGCGTTGGCGCCACGGCGAGCGCGGCTTGCTGCCTCCCAGCGAGTTTGTGCCCCTGGCGGAACAGAGCGGGCTGATCGTGCCCTTGGGCTACTGGGTGATTTCCCGTGCTCTGCGAGACATGCAGGCCCTGCGCGAGCGCGGGCTGCCTTCGCTACATATGGCGGTCAACCTGTCGTTCCGCCAGTTTCAGGACAGCCAGTTGCTCTCGACCCTGAGCCGGCTGATCGCCGAGCGCGGGGTTGAGGCCCAGTGGCTGGAGTTCGAGCTGACGGAAACCGCAGTGATGCGCCGCAGCGATCTGGTGAAGCAGACCATGGATGCCCTGGGGCGCCTTGGAGTGCGTTTTTCCCTGGACGACTTCGGTACCGGTTTCTCTTCCTTCGTCCACCTCAACAGCCTGCCGATCACCCTGCTCAAGGTCGACAAGAGCTTTGTTGGGGGCATGGAGCAGCGTGAAGAGAACCGCAAACTGGTACACGCCATGATCAACCTGGCCCACAACCTCAATCTGGATGTGGTGGCCGAAGGTGTGGAAACCGCGGAGCAACTGGCGTTGCTACGAGGCTTTGGCTGCGATCAGGTCCAGGGCTACTTGATCAGCAAGCCGTTGCCCCTGGCGGACCTGATGGAGTACCTGACGTTCGGCAGCAGCCAGCAGTCGCTGCAGGAAGGGATGCTTTAAGCGACGGATACCGGTGCTGATCCACCGCTTTGGGCGGCGGGGACCCGCTCCCCGTCAATCCGCGCTGCTGGCTTGAACGTTCATCGCCGCAACCTCAGGCTCGCGCTTGATCATGCGGCGCATCCGCCACTCGAACGCCAGGGTCAGGCTGATGGCCGCGCAGGCCAGGCCCAGGGCCAGTCCCCACCAGACACCGGTCGGTCCCCAGCCCAGGGTAAAGGCCATCAGCCATGCCGAAGGTGCACCGATCAGCCAGTAGCAGCCCAGGCCCACCAGGAAGGTGGTCTTGGCATCCTTGAGACCGCGGATCGCGCCCATGGCGATGGTCTGGGTGCCATCGAACAGCTCGAACCAGGCCGCCACCGCCAACAGGCTCACCGCCAGTTGAATCACCTCGGCGAAGGCCGGGTCGTTGTGGTCGAGGAACAGCCCGATCAACTGGTTGGGCAGCAGCCAGAAAATCATCGCGAACCCCAGCATCGCCACCGCGCCGAAGGCGATCCCGACCCGTCCGGCCAACCGTGCATCCAGCAATTGTCCGGCGCCGTAGTGCTGGCCGATGCGCATGGTGATGGCGTAGGAGATGCCCGCCGGCACCATGAACGCCACCGACACGATCTGCAGGGCGATCTGGTGCGCCGCCAATTGAGTGCTGCCCATGGTGCCCATGCACAGCGCGGCGAAGGCGAACAACCCGACTTCCACCGCATAGGTGCCGCCAATGGGCAGGCCCAGGCGCCACAGTTCCCGCAGGTAATGGGTGTTCAGCCGAGCCAGGCCCTGGCGCAATGGGTACGCAGCGTAGGCCGGATGGCGCTTGATGTGCCAGGCCAGTGCCAGCGCCATGCAGTTGGCGACGATGGCGGTCACCAGGCCGATGCCCATCAGGCCGAGTTTCGGCAGGCCGAACATGCCGGTGATCAATGCATAGTTGAGCAGGAAGTTGGCCACAGTCCCTGCCAGGCTGATGACCATCACCGGCGTCGCCCGGCCGATGGCGCTGGTGAAGCCGCGCAAGGCCATGAAGCTCAAGTAGCCGGGCAGGGCAAACGGCAGGATCAGCAAGAACTGGCCGGCAGCCTGGACGTTGCTTTCAGTCTGGCCAAAAAGCAGCAACAGCGGTTTGAGGTTCCACAGCAGCAGGCCGGCGACCAGGGCCATGATCCAGGCCAGCCACAGGCCGGCCTGGGTCAGGCGGGCGGCGCCCTGGATGTCTCCGGCGCCCTGACGAATCGCCACCAGGGTGCCGACCGCGGCAATCACGCCGATGCAGAAAATCGAGACAAAGGAATAGCTGGCGGCGCCCAGGCCACCGCCGGCCAGGGCTTGCGGGCTGAGGCGGGCCATCATCAGGGTGTCGGTGAGAACCATCAGCATGTGCGCCAGCTGGGAGGCGATCAGCGGCCCCGCCAGCCGCAGGATGGCCCAGAGTTCGGTACGTGCTGGATGCTGCATGGTCATCAGGCTCGATCAGGGAAAAGTCGGGGAGAGCGCTGATTCTCGGCGCTTCCGGGCCATAGCACAAAGGGATAAAAATACTTGCTGACATGATAAAAACTCATGCGAATAACTTTCTGGTAGCGTTGCGTCATTCCGCTGCTGGAGCGCGTCCATGTCCCGCCGTCTTCCTCCTCTTTATGCCCTGCGCGCCTTTGAAGCGGCGGCGCGGCACAGCTCGTTCACCCGCGCGGCCGAGGAGCTGTCCATTACCCAGAGCGCTGTCAGCCGGCATATCCGCACCCTGGAGGATCACTTCGCCTGCCGGCTGTTCCAGCGCAGCGGGCGCAATCTGCAACTGACCGAGGCGGCGCGCTTGCTGCTGCCGGGCATCCGCGAGGGTTTCGGTGCCCTGGAGCGGGCCTGCAATACCCTGCGTGCCGAAGACGACATCCTGCGCATGAAGGCGCCGTCGACCCTGACCATGCGTTGGTTACTGGCGCGCCTGAGTCGCTTCCGCCATCTGCAGCCGGGCAACGAAGTGCAGCTCACCAGTGCCTGGATGGACGTGGACTCCGTGGACTTCAACCAGGAGCCCTTCGACTGCGCTGTACTGCTGAGCAACGGACACTTTCCACCGGACTGGGAAGCCAGCTACCTGTTCCCGGAGTTGCTGATCCCGGTGGGTGCTCCGAACTTGCTCGAAGACCCGCCCTGGGATGTGGCGCGGCTGGCGGCCACGGAGTTGTTGCACCCGACTCCGGACCGGCGGGACTGGCGCAGTTGGCTGGAGCAGATGGGGCTCACGGATCAGGTTTCCCTCAAGGGCGGGCAGGTGTTCGACACCCTGGAACTGGGGATGATTGCGGCGGCTCGGGGTTACGGCGTGTCCATGGGGGATCTGCTGATGGTGGCCGAAGATGTGGCTCAGGGTCGCTTGAGCCTGCCCTGGCCGACCGCCGTCGCCAGTGGCTTGAACTATTACCTGGTGTGGCCCAAGACCCGGCCGGGAGGCGAACGTTTGCGTCGCCTCAGCGACTTTCTCCAGGGCGAGGTCCAGGCCATGCAACTGCCCGAGGTAGAGCGCCTCGGCTGAAACGATGCAGTGCCCGGCCGACGGGGGCGCGGAGATATCCTTGCTAGGCGCTCAAGTATTCGTGGGCGCCGCCGAATCCATGGGTTATGGAACCAGCGTTCAGGAAGGTCCTAAATTACTAAAAATCCTAGAATAATTACTGCCGAGTGTGCTGATCGATCAGGATGATCCGCCTTCTCGGTAAGGAGCCATCATGTCTCAACCCCGTGCCCGGATAGCCTCCCAGCTAGGGCTTGCCCTTGCCTTGATACTCGCCCTGGTGATCAGCGGCAGTACCCTGTTTGCCCTGCGTTCTCTGGATTCGGCGAATCTCGACACTAGAGAGGAGCACCTGGCCAGCGAAGCGCGCCTGCTGGCGGATCAGCTCAACACCTTTCACAGCAGCCTGCGCGAAAGCACCCAGCGCCTCAGTGGTTTGTTTGAAAACCGCTTCCGCAGCGGCCTGAGCCTGCATCCCGAGCAACCGGTGAGTGTGGCGGGGGTTCAGACCCCGGGCCTGCACCTGGGGGACGTGGTGCTGAACAACAACTTCGAGGAAGTGGACGAGTTCAAGCAGATGACCGCCGGGGTGGCGACCCTGTTCGTGCGCAGCGGCGACGACTTCATCCGGGTCAGTACTTCCTTGAGCAAGCAGGACGGCAGCCGGGCCATTGGCACCTTGCTCGACCACGCCCACCCGGCCTATCAGAAACTCATGGCGGGGCAGGGTTATGTCGGCCGCGCGCTGTTGTTCGAGCGTTTCTACATGACCCAGTACACCCCTGTGCTGGATCGTGCCGGCAAGGTGATTGCCGTGCTGTTCGTTGGTTTTGACTACACCGATGCGCAGAACGCCCAGTTCGACAATCTCAAGCGCTTCCGCATCGGACACAGCGGCTCCCTGGCCTTGCTGGACGAGCAGCACAAATGGCTGGTGCCACCGGCGGGCGTGCAAGGACTGGATCAGGCCGCGCAGGTCATGACCGATGCAGCGCAGCAGCCGGGCAAGGGCCGCTTCTGGAGCGACCAGGGCGAAGACTTCTACAGCCTGGCGGTGCCTTTTGCCGGTGGGCCCTGGTCGGTGGTGGCGAGCATGCCCAAAGCCGAGATTCGGGCGGTGACCTGGAGCGTCGGCATCCGTCTGGTGATCGGCAGCCTGTTGGCGATGTTGTTGGCGGTGGGCGCCACGGTCTGGCTGCTGCGCAGCAAGCTGGCGCCCTTGAGTGATCTGGTGCGTCAGGCCCAGGCCTTGGGCGGCGGCGACCTGAGTGCGCGGTTGAATGTGTCCAGCCACGATGAGATTGGCCAACTGGCTCGCAGTTTCAACCAGATGGGTGAAGCCTTGTCGACCATGGTCGAGCACATCCGCCGTTCTGCCGCTGAGGTCAACGGCCGGGCCCAGGCCTTGTCCGGTCTGTCCAGCGGTGCCTATGAAGGCATGGAACAGCAGTCGGGCGAGATCACCAGCATGGCGGGGGCGGTTGAGGAGTTCAGCGCCACGTCGCTGAACATCGCCGACAACATGGGCAGCACCCAGCGCCTGGCCGAGGAAAATGCTCAGCAGACCCATATCGGCCGCGAGTCCATGGAGCAGGCGTCATCGTCCCTGGAGCAGATTGCCGGGGCGCTCAACAGCACGGCTACGGTAATCAATACCCTGGGCCAACGTTCCCAGGAGATCGGCGGAATTGTCGGGGTGATCACCGCGATTGCCGACCAGACCAACCTGCTCGCTCTCAACGCCGCCATCGAGGCGGCCCGTGCCGGTGAGCAGGGGCGCGGCTTCGCCGTGGTGGCCGATGAGGTGCGCAACCTGGCGTCGCGTACTCGTGAGGCCACCGACGAAATCTCGCAGATGATCAACAGCATCCAGCAGGAAACCGGCCATGCCATCGAGACCATGGAACAGGGCAACCGGCTGATGCAGGAAGGCTTGTCGCGCAACGCCGATGTGGCTTCGGCCCTGGCCCTGATCGACGAGCAGAGCCGCAGCGCCGGCGAGCAGTTCGCCGCCATCACCACGGCCACCCAGGAGCAGAGCAGCACCGCCACGGTGCTCAGCAGCAACCTGCAGAGCATTGCCCAGGCCAACAGCGAGCAACGGGAAGTGGTGTCCAACCTGGCGGTCACTGCCCGTGAGCTGGAAACACTGGCTGCCGACCTGCGTCAGGAAGTCGACCGCTTCCGCTGACAGTGGCCCTTTCGCCCCGCAACCCTGGGTTGCGGGGCAAGGTCCTGCTGCACGCCGGCGGCTATCGCATCCGGCGGTTCTGAGGTTTAGCGGGGTTCGGTCGGTTCACCCAGCCCCGGGTCAACGCGCTTGCCGATGTCCCGCAGGCGCGCCAGTTGATCGACCATGGTCGGAGCCTCGTCGACGCTGCTGACGAAGGTCCACAGATAAGTCATTACCGCATACACATGCCCGGCCTTGACCTCGGGTGACAGCGCCAGCTGACTGATGGCGATGACGAACAGAATCGCCGCCACGGCGCCCAGAAACAGATAGGCCGCCGCCTCCCGGTCCGAGAGCCAGATGCGCAGCCGCGACAGCAGCCGATAGTGGCGTTGCAGCGAGGCCGCGCCGACCTTGGCCACCAGGCCGATCTCCTTTTCCAGCCGATCGTTCAGGCGTTCGTGCAACTGCTGATTGCGCCGTGCAAAGCGCGGCAGCAGGGTGACGCACAGCAGCAGGGCTCCCAGGCAGGCCAGGCCGATCCAGGGTTCGATCACCAGCAGCATCACCGCGGCACCGACAATCGATACCAGGGCGGTGGCGATGGTCGGCACATGCTTTTCGAAGAAGTCGACGAACTCCCTGGCCAGCACCACCCGCGCCGCTGCCGTGGAAGTGTTTTGCTGCTGCAGGCGCTGATTGAGGATCACCGGCACCGCCAGGTCGGCGTAGATGCGGGTGAAGGTGCGGGTGTCCACCGCTCGCCGCGCGGCCCCCACGACCCAGAAGCCCAGCACCACCAGGGCGTAGATCAGCGCGTGGGTGGTGTCACCCCGCAAGATCGAGTCTACGGCGAACCCGGCAAACAGCGGGTAGGCCAGCAGCAGGGCGTTCTCTAGCGCCACCAGGGACAACGTGACAAACAGCTTGCCCGGGTACGCCCGGGCAATGGCCTTGAGCGTCTGGCCGGCCGATTGCTGGCCGATCTTTTGTGTGGGGTCGACGATAACGGATGGGGTGACGACAGACATGAGTGCACCACAGGTGTGATAACGGTTAATATTGAGCGACTGCTCAATTATCTTTGAGCGACCGCTCAAAATGCAAGCGCCGTCCATCTCGGCGTCAAGAGGTCCGATTGCCCATGTCCCGTAACGACCGTAAAGACCAGATCATCGGCGCGGCCCTGGAGTTGTTCCGCAGCAAGGGGTTCGCCGATGTCTCCACTCGCGACCTGGCCGAACATGCCGGGTTGTCCCGCAGTCATGTCTATCACTACTTCAGCGATTGGAAGGAGCTGCGCCGCGAGGCCTTCATACGTTTTGCCAATGAGCAACTGGAGGCGGTGGGCGAACCGCTGCAAGGCGTCGCGCCCTTGGAGGCGCTGCAGGGTTTTCTCCGCGATTGCCTGCCCGATTCCGCCGAGGACGGCTGGGCGCTGTGGCTCGATGCCTGGGACGAGGCCATGTATGACCAGGAGCTGGCCGAGGCCTACCTGAAGATCAACGGTCAGTGGCAGCAGATGTTGGCGCAGATCGTCCACCGTGGGGTCCAGGCCGGAGTGTTCCGCTGCTCCAGCCCCGAACGCGTGGCACGACAGTTGTTCGCGCAAACCATGGGCTACGCTGATGACCTGCTGCTGCGGGCCTCGCCCGAGGCTGCCGCGGCCGCCTTGGCAGAAGTCCTGGAAGTGGCGGGCTTGCTGTTGGGGTTCGAGGACTGAGGGCCTCAGTGCAAATGATGGGATCTTGTGGTGGTTAGCGTGATTTATTGGCTTGCTGAAACGATTCTTCAGCGCTATAAAAATCGTACAACTCCAATAAAGGCGATCCCTCGATGAAGTCCCTCAAACTGCTTGTCTCCCTCGCTGCGCTGAGCGCCGCTTCCCATGCCATGGCCTGGGACTATGTATTGCTCGACAGCGACAAGGCCGCCGACAACCTGCACCTCACCAGCCAGCAACTGGGGGTAAAGACCGAGCGGCCCTTTTCCGTGACCTTGCGCACCTTGCATGGCGGTCGCCAGGAAGGGGTGAGCATCATCGACATCGACAATGGCGTGATGAAGCTCTCGGTGGTGCCGACCCGGGGCATGAATGTGTTGCAGGCCTCGGTGGGCGATGTGCGCCTGGGCTGGGATTCACCGGTCAAGGAAGTGGTCAATCCGGCGTTCATCGAACTCAATGGCCGTGGTGGCCTGGGCTGGCTGGAAGGCTTCAATGAGCTGGTGACGCGCTGCGGCTACGAGTGGGTCGGGCACCCTGGCCTGGACAATGGCGAGTTGCTGACCCTGCATGGCCGCGCGGCAAACATTCCCGCCAGCAAGGTCACCCTGCATATCGACGAGAAACCGCCTTACGCCATTCACTTGCGGGGCGAGCTCAAGGAGCAGGCGTTCAAGAAGGTCGATTTCAGTGTCGCCACCGAACTGGTTACCGAGCCCGGCAGCACCAGTTTCACCCTCAATGACCGGTTGACCAACAACGGTGATTATCCGAAGGAATACCAGGCGCTGTACCACAGCAACTTCAGCACACCGTTCCTTGAGCAGGGGGCCAAGTTTGCGGCACCGGTGAAACAGGTCTCGCCCTTCAACGACAAAGCCAAGGCCGATCTGGCGGACTGGCAGACCTATCGCGGACCGACCCGCGACTATGACGAGACCGTCTACAACGTCGTGCCTTATGCCGACGCCAAGGGCGAGACCCTGGCGGTGCTGCATAACAAGGCGGGCAGTCTCGGCGTATCGCTGGGCTTCAATACCCAGCAGTTGCCGGTGTTCTCGCTATGGAAGAACACCGACACCCAGGGCCAGGGTTATGTGACGGGACTGGAGCCGGGCACCAGTTTCTCTTACAACCGCCGCTATCAGCGTCCGCTGAATCTGGTGCCGACCATCGGCGCCAAGGAGCAACGGCAATTCCAGATCCGCTACAACCTGCTGGCGGACAAGGCCGCGGTGGATGATGCGCTGAGTCTTGTCAGCAGGATTCAGGATGGACGCCAGACCGAAGTGCGCCCCACGCCGCTGGTGGATCTGTCCAAGGAGTGACCCTTCAACCTGTGCTCGGCCGGTAATGCAGGGCTTCTGCCAGATGCTCGCGGTTGATCCGTGCCGCCTGCTCCAGGTCGGCCAGGGTCCGGGCCACCTTCAGCAGGCGGTGGGCGGCTCGTAGCGACAGGTCCAGGCGTTCGCAGGCCGCTTCCAGCCAGCGTTCGTCTGCCGTGGATAGCCGGCAATGGTGCCTCAGGCCGGGGAGGTCGAGATGGGCATTGGCGCAACCCTGGCGTTGCCGTTGCAGCTCGCGAGCTTGAGCCACCCGAGCGGCGGCGCTGGCACTGTCGTCCCCCGGTTGCGGCTCGGGGTTCAGGGCGGTGGCTTCGCGGGCCACGGTCAGGTGCAGGTCGATGCGATCGAGCAAGGGGCCGGACAGCTTGTTGCGATAGCGCTGGATCTGTTCCGGTGTGCAGCGGCACCGTCCGTTAGGGTCGCCAAGGTAGCCACAGGGGCAGGGGTTCATGGCGGCTACCAGTTGGAAGCGCGCCGGAAACTGTAGCCGGTCGCGGGCGCGCGCGATGACGATCTGGCCCGACTCCATGGGCTCGCGCAGAACCTCCAGGACCTTGCGGTCGAACTCCGGCAGTTCATCGAGAAACAACACACCGTGATGGGCCAGGGTGATTTCTCCCGGACGAGGTTTCGAACCGCCACCCACCAGTGCAGGGCCTGATGCCGAATGATGGGGCTGGCGGAAGGGGCGCTGCGGCCAGTGGCGCAGCGGCTTGTGGCTGCTCACCGATTGAATGGCTGCGACTTCCAGGGCTTCGTCTTCCTGCAAGGGTGGCAGCAGGCCGGGCAAGCGACTGGCCAGCAAGGTCTTGCCGGTGCCGGGCGGGCCGCTGAACAGCAGGTTATGGGCACCGGCGGCAGCGACCAGTAGGGCACGCTTGGCAGCCAGTTGGCCCTGGACTTCCCGCAGGTCGGGGTAGGGCGAGTGATTCTCCTGCAAGCCGTCGCTGACGTAAGGCGGAAGGGGGGCGTGCCCATTGAAGTGGGCGACGGCCTCCAGCAGATGGTCTACGGCGATCACCTCCAGGCCCGAGGCCAGGCAGGCTTCCTCGGCATTGGCCCGGGGCACCAGCAGGGTGCGTCCCGCTTTGCGTGCCGCCAGCGCGGCCGGGAGCACACCGCGCACCGCTCGCACCTCGCCGGACAAGGCCAGCTCACCCAGGCATTCGATGTTGTCCAGCGCCAGGGCCGGCACCTGCACGCTGGCGGCGAGGATGCCCAGGGCGATGGCCAGGTCGAATCGTCCACCGTCCTTGGGCAAGTCCGCGGGTGCCAGGTTGAGGGTGATGCGTCGCGGCGGGAAGTTGAATCCGGCGTTGAGGATGGCGCTGCGCACCCGGTCCTTGCTTTCCTTGACTGCGGCTTCCGGCAGTCCGACCAGGGTCAGGCTCGGCAGGCCGTTGGCCAGGTGCACTTCAACGCTGACAGCCGGAGCCTGTACGCCCACTTGAGCACGGCTGTGGATGATTGCCAGGGACATGGGGAGATCTTCCTTGAGACAGCGGGAACCGCGTCCTGCGGTGCTGCAAGGATAGATGAGGTCGTTGGCGGGAGGAGCTTTGAATGCGCACAGGATATGTCGCCGGCGCTATGGCTTTCGTTGGCAAACCGGCTCCAGGTTTGTAGGAGCCGGCTTGCCGGCGAATCGCGGGCTCAGCTCATTGCGCTGCCGGATTGAGCCGGGCTTCCAGCTCCGCCACTTTGGCCTCCAGGCTTTCCAGGCGTGCCCGGGTGCGGGCCAGGACCACCATCTGGCTGTCGAATTCTTCCCGGCTGACCAGGTCCAGCTTGCTGAAGCCGCTTTGCAGCAGGGCCTTGAACTGGCTTTCGATTTCATTGCGAGGCAGAGGTGTTTCACCGCTGAGCAAACGCGAGGCGTGGCCGCTCAGGGCATCGAGAAGGTCTTTGGGCGCGAGCATGGGAGTGTCCTGAATAGCAGATGGGCCGCAGTGTATCACGCACGGCTCAAGGGCTTGGTGGTGCCCGCTCTGCACGTTTTTCGCGCATCCGGGCGGGCGCTCGCGCACCGTTATTGTGCGTATCCGCGGTGCCGATTTGTGGCAAGCCCGGACGGCCGTGGGCAAGGGACTGAAATCACTGATTTTTCCCGAGCTGGCAAGCTTTCTGCTTAGACCTTGGTGACCCATGCACTGATGCAGTCGCTGTGACGAATGCAGTGCGGCAGGCGGAGCGGGGAGTGTTTCGTCAGAAGCGGTTAGCTGGCGTCGGTCTGGCTGAGGAAGGCCGACGATGCGTTACAAAGCCAGGCACTGCGCTTAGACTTGAGTCGGGTTTGTTTTCCTGGGGCAAGTCCACCAATTCGGGAGAGAGTTTCATGAAGCTAGTCACTGCCATCATCAAGCCGTTCAAGTTGGACGACGTGCGCGAGTCGCTGTCCGAGATCGGCGTGCAGGGCATTACCGTCACTGAGGTCAAAGGCTTCGGCCGGCAGAAGGGTCACACCGAGCTGTATCGCGGTGCGGAGTATGTGGTGGATTTCCTGCCCAAGGTGAAGATCGATGTCGCCATTGACGACAAGGATCTTGACCGGGTTATCGAGGCGATAACCAAGGCCGCCAACACCGGCAAGATCGGTGACGGCAAGATCTTCGTGGTCAATCTGGAACAGGCTATTCGCATCCGTACCGGCGAAACCGATACCGACGCAATCTAAGCCGCCAAACCCAACGCCCCAGGAGAAAACAATATGACTCTGCGTAAATTCGCAGGGCTAGGAGCCCTTTTGTCCCTCGTAATGCCTGGCCTGGCCATGGCGGCAGACGAAGTGGCAGCTCCAGTCCTCAACTCCGGCGACACCGCCTGGATGCTGACTTCCACAGCCTTGGTGCTGTTCATGACCATTCCTGGCCTGGCGCTGTTCTACGGCGGCATGGTGCGGTCGAAAAACATTCTTTCAGTGCTGATGCAGTGCTTTGCCATTACCGGCCTGATCAGCATTCTGTGGGTCATCTATGGCTACAGCATTGCGTTCGACACGACGGGCATGGAACAGGGCGTCGTCAACTTCAACTCCTTCTTCGGTGGCCTGGGCAAGGCTTTCCTGGCGGGCGTGACCCCAGCCAGCGTAACCGGCCCGGCGGCGCTGTTCCCTGAAGCGGTGTTCATCACCTTCCAGATGACTTTCGCCATCATCACTCCGGCGTTGATTGTCGGTGCCTTCGCCGAGCGGATGAAGTTCTCCGCCATGCTGATCTTCATGGGCGTCTGGTTCACCCTGGTGTATGCACCGATCGCGCACATGGTCTGGTCCGGCAATGGCGGCCTGATGTGGGACTGGGGCGTGCTGGATTTCGCCGGCGGCACCGTGGTCCACATCAATGCCGGTATCGCAGGCCTGGTGGCGTGCCTGGTACTGGGCAAGCGCAAAGGCTTCCCTACCACGCCGATGGCTCCCCACAACCTGGGCTATACCCTGATGGGCGCGGCCATGCTGTGGGTCGGTTGGTTTGGCTTCAACGCTGGTTCCGCTGCTGCGGCCAACGGTACTGCCGGCATGGCCATGCTGGTGACTCAGATCGCTACTGCCGCCGCGGCTCTGGGCTGGATGTTTGCCGAGTGGATCACCCACGGCAAGCCAAGCGCGCTGGGTATCGCTTCGGGCGTGGTCGCCGGCCTGGTAGCCATCACTCCGGCCGCGGGCACCGTTGGCCCGATGGGCGCCCTGATCATCGGCCTGGCCGCTGGCGTGGTGTGCTTCTTCTGTGCCACCAGCCTTAAGCGCAAGCTGGGTTATGACGACTCCCTGGATGCCTTCGGCGTTCACGGCATCGGCGGTATTCTTGGCGCGATCCTCACCGGTGTGTTCGCCGCTCCATCTCTGGGCGGCTTCGGCACCGTGACCGACATCGCCGCGCAAGTCTGGATTCAGTGCAAAGGTGTGGGCTTTACCGTGATCTACACCGCGATCGTGACCTTCATCATTCTCAAGGTCCTGGATGCCATCATCGGGCTTCGGGTTACCGAGGAAGAAGAAGCGGTCGGCCTCGATCTGGCACAACACAACGAGCGGGGTTACAACCTGTAATCGCGTCTGAAAAAACGCCCGGCTCCGGCCGGGCATTTTTTTGCCTGGCGTTTGTCATTGAGAAAGGCTGAATGGATTTACTGACAAGCATTGGCGTGTATGCCGTGGCGATTTCCAGCAGGACAAATGCTTACACTAAAGCAGGATTATTCGGCGCTTTGTTTTTTCCCTGAGCGCGCTAGAATGCGCGCCGAAGCGTGGAGATCGGTATGTGGCAACAGACCCTGATTACCCTGCGGGCCAGGCCCCGGGGCTTTCATCTGGTGACGGACGAGTTGCTCGCCGGCCTGCCTGAGTTGAGGGCATGTCGGGTTGGTCTGCTGCATTTATGGCTGCAACATACCTCGGCCTCGTTGACCATCAACGAGAACGCCGATCCGGCGGTACGGCGTGACTTCGAGCGTTTCTTCAACACCCTGGTGCCTCAAGGCATGGCCGGGTACGAACATGACGACGAGGGCGCGGACGACCTTCCGGCGCACTTCAAAGCCAGTTTGCTAGGCTGTCAGCTGACTTTGCCGGTAGCGGCGGGGCGCTTGGCGCTAGGCACCTGGCAAGGTGTTTATCTGGGCGAGCATCGCGATCATGGCGGTGCTCGCAAAGTCCTTGCCACCCTGCAGGGTGATCGGGCATAAGCCGCTGAGTATCAGTGGACGTTGATTTTTTTCCGGCAGCCTTCGACAGTCGGCGCAGCTGGGCTATAACTAATCTGCTTTTCGCAAGTCATGAGGTAGAACATGAGCGACGATGATCTGGAAAACGACGACCTCGAAGTAGGTGACGAAGACGAAACCGAAGAAGGTCTTGAAGCGGCCGCCGACGATGTGGCGGAAGACGACGGCAGTGATGTTCCTGCTCCGACCGCCAAAGGCAAGGCCAAGGCCGCCGTCTCGGTAGACGAGCTGCCGAGTGTCGAAGCCAAGAACAAGGAGCGTGATGCACTGGCGCGTGCCATGGAAGAGTTCCTGGCCCGTGGCGGCAAAGTGCAGGAAGTCGAGGCCAATGTGGTCGCCGATCCGCCCAAGAAGCCTGATAACAAGTACGGCAGCCGGCCTATCTGAGCCTTGTTACTTGCTTGCTGAAAAAGCCCGCCGTCGCTGCGGGCTTTTTCATGGGCGCGTGCCGGGTAAATGGCGCCGCGTGGCGGCGATCGCGAGCAAGCTCGCTCCTACAGAACGAGCCGCATCAGCTGCCGCTGTGCCAGCGACCCAGCAGTGCTGGCAGTTCTTTGAGGCTGCGAATCTCGGCATCAGGGGCGCGCTCGGCTTCCCAGGCCTTGCCCGCAGGATTGAACCAGATGGCCCGCAGGCCCGCCTGCTGGGCGCCGGCAATGTCGTCGCCCGGGTGATCGCCGATGTGCACGGCGGTTTCGGCCGTTGCGCCACCGCGCTGCAGGGCTTCATGGAACAGCCGGGCGTCCGGCTTGGCGACCCCGATGTCTTCGGCGCACAGGGCGAACTTGAAGTAGTCCGCCAGGCCCAGGCGACGTACGTCGGCATTGCCGTTGGTGACGACCCCTAGGGCGAAATGATTGGCCAGGGCCTCCAGGGTCGGCTGAACCTCGGGGAAGATGTCCAGCTGATGCCTGGCATGCAGGAACACTTCGAAGCTCTGGTCGGCCAGCTGGCTGGCTTGGCTGTGCTCATACCCGGCCTCTTCCAGGGCATGGAACAGCACCCGGCGGCGCAGGGCGCTGATCCGGTACTTGAGCGTCGGCTCGTCCTGCAGCACCCGTTCGCGAATGGCCCACAGATGCTCCACCGGCACGCCGCCGAGATTCGGTGCGTGCTCGGTCAACCACTGGCGCAGGGTGGCTTCGGCGCTGACGATCACCGGCGCGGTATCCCACAGGGTGTCGTCGAGGTCGAAGGTGATCAGCTTGATGGTCATTACTCACCGCCTTTGTTGCGTTTGGCCCGTGGATGGGCGCTGTCGTAGACCGCTGCCAGGTGCTGGAAGTCCAGGTGGGTATAGATCTGTGTGGTCTTGATGTCCGAATGCCCCAGCAACTCTTGCACGGCTCGCAGGTCCTGGGAGGACTCCAGCAAATGGCTGGCAAAGGAATGGCGCAGCATGTGCGGGTGCAGGTTCTGTCCCAGTTCCCGCTCGCCGGCGGCCTTGACCCGCAACTGAATGGCTCGTGGCCCCAGGCGGCGCCCCTTCTGGCTGACGAACAGGGCCCCGTCCGGCGGGTTGCTCAGGGCTCGCAGCGGCAGCCACAGCGTCAGGGCTTCCCGGGCCTTCTTGCCCACCGGCAGCACACGGGTCTTGCTGCCTTTGCCCAGCACCTGCACCAGGCCGTCGGCCAGATCCAGCTGTTCGAGGTTCAGGCTGGTCAGCTCGGAGAGACGCAAGCCGCAGGAGTAGAACAGTTCCAGGATCGCCTGGTCGCGATGGGCCAGGAAGTCGTCTTCTACCGCGCCGTCGAGCAGTTGCAGGGCGCGGTCGGTATCCAGGGTCTTGGGCAGGCGACGTTCGCCCTTTGGCGGTGCCAGGCCGTTGGCCGGGTCGTGATCGCACAGCCCTTCGCGGTTCAGGTAGTGATAGAGCCCGCGCACGGCGGACAGAAGGCGTGCCAGGCTGCGTGATGACTGACCTTGCTGGTGCAGGCGGGCAATCATGCTGCGCAAGCCCTGGATATCCAGGTCGGTCCAGCTGCGCACCTGCTGCTTTTCACAGAATCCCAACACCTTGTCGAGATCGCGCCGGTAGGCCAGCAGGGTATGGGGCGACACCTGGCGCTCACTGCGCAGGTGTGCGCAGTAGGCATCCAGTTGCTGCTGCATGGTCAGCGTACCGAGCGCAGCGAGTGGGTGAAGCGCGGCAGCACGCGGCCGGTGACTTCAGCAATGTAATTGAGGAACAGGGTGCCTACCGAGCTCTTGTAGTGCTGCGGGTCACGGCTGGCGATGGCCAGTACACCGTGCATGCCCTGGTGCGCCAGGGCGACTACCGCAGTGGAGCCGATCTGCTTGCGCTGTTCTTCGCCGAAGAGAAAGTCCAGTTCGTGCTCGCGCAGGCTGCCACTGACACTCTTGCCTTCTGAAAGCAGGCCACCGATGGCGCCCTGGGCTTCGGCGGCGGAGACCCAGCGGCCTACCGGCATGGGGCTGTCGCTGAACAGAATCAGGCTGACGAAGGGCACCTGGAAATCCTGGCGCAGGCTGTCTTCGACACTCATCACCACCTCTTCCAGGCTGGTGGCGTCCATCAGGGCCAGGATCAGGCGTCGGGTCTTGTCGAACAGCCGGTCGTTGTCCCGGGCCACGTCCATCAATTGCGACAGGCGATGGCGCATCTCGATGTTGCGCTCGCGCAGGATCTTCATCTGCCGCTCCACCAGCGATACGGTGTCGCCGCGCTGGTGCGGAATGCGCAAGGCCGGGAGCAACTCGTCGTGCTCGACGAAGAAGTCCGGATGGGCCTCCAGGTACGCGGCGACGGCGGCTGCGTCCAGGTCGGCAGAAGGCGTTGGGTCGGGCTTTGCGGCGGGAGCCTGCGGCTGATCAGTCATGGATTTCGCTCACTTAAAGACGCACCTGTCCTTCGTATACGCGCACTGCCGGACCGGTCATCATCACCGGTTGGCCAGGGCCTGCCCATTCAATGGACAGGCGCCCGCCCGGCAGGTCGATCAATAGGGGCGAATCCATCCACCCCTGGCTGATCGCGGCCACTGCGGCTGCGCAGGCGCCGGTACCGCAGGCCTGGGTTTCCCCAGCGCCACGTTCCCAGACCCGCAATTGCGCGCGTTGACGGTCCAGCACCTGGAGAAAGCCGACATTGACCCGCGCCGGGAAGCGCGGGTGATGCTCGATCTTCGGCCCCAGTTCGTGTACCGGCGCGCTGTTGATGTCATCCACCCGCAACACGGCGTGAGGGTTGCCCATGGACACGGCGGCCAGCTCGACCTGCAGGCCATCGACGTCCAGCGTATAGCTGTCGGCCTGGGCCGGGGCCTGGAACGGAATGTCCGCCGGCACCAGGCGCGGAGCCCCCATGTTGACGCTGATCTGTCCGTCGTTGCGTACATCCAGTTCGATGACGCCGCTCTTGGTCTCGACGCGGATCTGACGCTTGGTGGTCAGGCGCTTGTCCAGTACGAAACGGGCGAAGCAGCGGGCGCCGTTGCCGCACTGTTCCACTTCGGAGCCGTCGGAGTTGAAGATCCGGTAACGGAAGTCCACGTCCGGGTTGCTCGGGGCCTCGACGATCAGCAGTTGATCGAAGCCGATTCCGGTATGGCGATCACCCCATTGTTTGGCGTGCTTGGGCAGAATATGCGCGTGCTGGCTGACCAGGTCGAGAACCATGAAGTCATTGCCCAGGCCATGCATCTTGGTAAAACGCAGCAGCATGGTCTTACTCCGGCAGCAGGCTTTCGCCAGCGAATAACTCGGCTACCGTCTCGCGGCGACGCACTTCAACAGCCTGGTCACCATCGACCAGTACTTCAGCGGCACGGCCGCGGGTGTTGTAGTTCGAGCTCATGACGAAACCATAGGCACCAGCGGAATGCACCGCCAGCAGATCGCCCTCGGCCAGGGCCAGGTTGCGTTCCTTGGCGAGGAAGTCGCCGGTTTCGCAGATCGGTCCGACGATGTCATAGGTGCGGGGTTCGGCATCCCGCGGCTGGACGGCACTGACATCCATCCAGGCCTGGTACAGCGCTGGGCGGATCAGGTCGTTCATGGCGCCGTCGACGATGGCGAAATCCTTGTGTTCGGTGTGCTTGAGGTACTCGACACGGGTCAGCAGTACACCGGCGTTGGCCACGATGAAGCGGCCCGGTTCGAACACCAGGGCCAGGTCGCGGCCATCCAAGCGTTCACGCACGGCCTTGATGTAGTCGGCGGCCAGTGGCGGCTCTTCGTCGCGATAACGCACGCCCAGACCGCCACCCAGATCGATGTGGCGCAGGTAGATGCCGCATTCTCCAAGACGATCCACCAGATCCAGCAGGCGGTCGAGGGCGTCGATGAAAGGCGCCAGGGTGGTCAGTTGCGAGCCGATATGGCAGTCGACCCCGACGATATCCAGGTTTGGCAGCTGCGCGGCGCGGATGTACACGTCCTCGGCAGTCGCAATGTCGATGCCGAACTTGTTTTCCTTGAGCCCGGTGGAGATATACGGGTGAGTGCCGGCATCGACGTCGGGATTGACTCGCAGCGAGATTGGCGCGCGAACACCCAGTTCGGCGGCCACCAGCTGCAGGCGCTCAAGCTCTTCTGCGGACTCGACGTTGAAGCAATGGACGCCCACTTCCAGGGCTCGGCGCATGTCGTCACGGGTCTTGCCGACACCGGAAAAGACAATCTTGTCGGCTTGGCCGCCAGCCGCCAGGACGCGCTCCAGCTCGCCCCGGGAGACGATGTCGAAGCCTGCGCCCAAGCGCGCCAGGACATTCAGCACACCCAGGTTGGAGTTGGCTTTTACCGCGAAGCAGACCAGGTGCGGCATGCCGGCAAGCGCCTCGGCATAGGCCAGGTACTGGGCCTCGATGTGCGCTCGGGAGTAGACGTAGGTCGGCGTGCCGAAACGCTCGGCAATGGCGGACAGGGCTACGCCTTCCGCGAACAGCTCACCGTCGCGGTAGTTGAAAGCGTCCATGGTGAGCCCTTAGTAGGTGTCGTGCTTGTGCGACTTCGACTGCGATTTCGCCTGTTCTTCTGGGGATTTGCTGTCATCGGGCAGATACAGCGGGCCTTTCTGGCCGCAGGCGGTAACAAGGCAGGCAACCGCGACGAGCGCAGCAAGGGAAGAGATCAGGCGCTTCATGGCGAAATCCTTGAGAATGCGTAAATTGCGCCCGAGTATACCGGCCACCTGGCAGCTTGCCTATGCAGCGTAACTCCCGTCCAGCGGGCCTTTGCCAGGGGCTGCTCAGAGGCTTTGGTTGGCTTCCGACACAATGGGCGTCGCATTTATCCGCCTGTTCGGTATCCTTTGCATTCGCCGGGGAGCGTCCGTATCTTGCGGCGCTTGAGCGTGAGTAGACACTTTTTGAGGTTCCTGCAATGAGTTTGACCGAAGCCCGTTTTCACGACCTGGTGGACGCCACCCAGCAGACGCTGGAGGATATTTTCGATGAGAGCGACCTGGACATTGACCTGGAAAGCTCCGCCGGAGTGCTCACCGTCAAGTTCGACAACGGCAGCCAGGTGATCTTCAGCCGCCAGGAACCTTTGCGCCAGCTGTGGCTGGCCGCCCGCTCCGGTGGTTTCCACTTCGACTACGACGAGGAAAGCGAGCGCTGGATGTGCGACAAGAGTGAAGAGCAGTTGGGGGAGATGCTGGAGCGCATCGTTCTCGAACAGGCGGATATCAAACTCGATTTCGAAGGGCTCTGAGGTCGTGACTCAGCCTGCCGCAGCCCGACCGCCCAAGCCGCTCTACAGTAATGTCAGCCCGGCGGTCAGTTCGCCGTGCATCAGTCTGTGCCGTCTCGATGAGGAGAAGGTCTGCCGCGGCTGTTTCCGCCATGTGGAGGATATTCGCGAGTGGCGTTCGGCCGATGACGAGCGGCGGCGAGTGATCTGCGCACAAGCGCTGCAGCGCAAACAGAGCGGTACAGCCGGGGGACTTTAGGTTCGTACTGGTACGGTTTGTTTATTCAGTGTGCTGTGATAGTGTCCGACTTCGCCTCGCTACATCGAGGCCGGTGAGAACCCCGTCTTATTTGGCGGGGTTTTGCTTTTTTGTGCAGAAAAAATAGGAGTCAGCCAGGATCATGAGTACTGCACCATCCATCATCCTTACCCGCCTTGACGTGCAACGTCTGGAGCGCCTGATCGACAGCCTGGACGACTCGCTGCCAGGCGTCATTGCACTGCAAACCGAGTTGGATCGTGCCGAAACGCTGGTGGGTCACGATGAAGTACCGGCCGGTGTCGTAACCATGAACTCGCGTGTGCATTGCCGTGAGGAAAGCAGTGGCAAGGACTATCACCTGACCCTGGTTTATCCACAGGACGCCAACGCCGACGAAGGCAAGATTTCGATCCTTGCACCCGTGGGCAGCGCCTTGCTGGGCTTGCAGGTGGGTCAATACATCGACTGGCCGGCGCCGGGTGGCAAGACCCTGAAGCTGACTCTGCTGGAAGTGGAATACCAGCCGGAAGCCGCGGGCGACTACCACCTCTGATTTGCGGCTAGACCTGCTCGAGCGCGTCGTTCAGTGCGCGCTCCAGGCTGGCCTTGTAGCGCAGATACACAATGCTCGAACTTTGCATATCACCGAGCAGGCCGGACAGGTCCAGGTCGGTGATGTAGCAGCGATAGCGTTCCGGTTCACGGCGCTGTCCGACGATTTCCTGGGCCACCGCGCTGAATAGCTGGTTGCCATATTCCAGTTCGGAAAACTCCCGTTGATTGCAGTACAGCGAGACTTGCACCTGGCCAGGTGCAGCCTTGCCGATGATCGCCTGCACGTCATAAAAGGCCTTGTCCACAGGGGTCGCAGGTGCTGGTCGCGGCTCTACCCGGCGCGCCCGACCGGTGCCTGAGGGCAGTATCTGCAAGTAGAGTGTGTCCAAAGGTTTCTCGCCCTGGCTACTGTCCATCGACTGTAGCGCTTCACGGCGGTAGAGGATCGACTGCAGGAAGCGCTGCAGCGGCACCAGCAGGCTTTGTTCGTCGTGGTACGCCAGGGTCTGCTGCCACAGGGCGTTGTGCTCATCGAGGATATAGAGTTCGGCGTGCTGCTCGATGATCCGGTAGAACACCTGAATGCAGTCTGGCTGGCCCATGGGCAGGATCAGCGCCAGGTCGTGATCTTCCAGGGCCATGGGGTCGAGGTGCAGGGGGCTATAGCGGGCTTGCTCCTGGCCCAGGTATTCAAGCAGTGCGGCGGGTGTCGCCATGGCCCGATGCCGAACCTGGCCGGGTACCAGTTCGAGGACGTGAAAGTGCTGCTGGACCTGGATCAAGTAGCGGTAGTTGAGCTGACTGAGCAGGAGGTGGTGCGCGGTTTCGAACAGCTCCTCCACCCGCCGAGCGATGAACTGTGCGCGGTTGTGGCAGAAGCAGCGGACCCGCAACCGTGGTTGTGAGTCGGACGGCAGGTTATTGAGGTAGTCCCGCAGGCATTCGAGCAAGGCATGTTCAGCGTCATAGCGCCCGACCATGACCTCGTTCCAGCTATTGAGGGTGACCTGATCCAGGGTCAGCACCAGGTTTTCCCGCACCCCGGCGTAGCTCAGGGAGTCGGTGCGCTCGGTGGTCATGAGAATGTTCAGGTCGCGGTGATGCTTGAGTGGGTCGACTCCGACGTTCACCAGGATCAGCACTTCGCCGGGTACGCTGGCATGCAGCAGCTGTTCTTCGTCGACGGTGGCCAATGGCAGGGCCACCGTCTGTTGCAGGCTGCCGAGCAAGTTGAACAGCTCGAACTCGCTCAGGTCGCTGCTGCCAGGGTGCAGGGCCAGGCGCGTGCTGCTATCGATCACCCCATTGCGATGGCACCAGGTCAGCAGCTCAAGCAATTCACGACTGCGCTTGATAGGCGCGAAGTGCTCCCACTCCAGGGCGGTCAGATTGCCGTTGTACAGGCCCCAATAAGTCTGCCCTGGTTCTTTCTTGTTCGGCGATTGCACCAGGGTCAGGGTGTCTTCCGCGAGGTCCGGGGCGATACCGGGATTGATGAACTCGATTTTTCCCGCCTTGCGTTCGAATGCTGCGTACAGGCGTCGGCCCAGCACGTTCAAGTCGCGCTTATTGATCAGGCTGGCGGCCTGTTCGGTGCGGGCGAACTGGGTCAGGAAGCGGTAGCTGTAGTTGAGCTCGTTGACCAGCGCCCGGCGCTCGCTGCTGACCTGGCGCACTTTCCATTGGCTGCGACTGTCCAGCAGGGCCAGCTGGCGCTGATCCCAGCCCCATTCGCTGGCCAGGCGCTCAAGCAGTGCCCGCTGCCAGCTCGGACTGCGAGCGCCATTGCCGCTGGAAAGCTTGCGGTTGACCTTGAGGTACAGGCTGCGCCGTACCAGTTCCAGACGCTCGGGCTCGCCACGGGCCTTGAGGTATTCCTCGATGCGTCGGTAAACCACGATATAGGGGTCGAGCTCGTCCAGGTCCAGGCGGTTGGCGAACACCGCCTGCTTGAAGCGCAGGCTCAGGCACTGGACCCTGGGATGCTCACTGGCGTAGACCTCGATCAGCAGCAGCTTGAGTACTGATTTGTAGGGGGACTCGATGCCCTTGAACAACTGCCAGAGTCCGGCTCCGATGAACTCGCCGGGCGGAATGCGTGCCATATGGCCCAGGTCCAGGTTCTCTTCGGCGGGTACGAAGCGCTTGGAGAGCAGGGTGTGGATGTAGCGCTCGTAGCGGGACTCCTCGTACACCGGCACCAGCCACCACAACGGCGTGCGTCCGGCCAACCAGATGGCGGTGCGGTAGAACTCGTCGAGCAGCAGGTAGTGCTGGGTGGTGCCGCAATCATCCGAACTCAACTGTGTATCCCGCTCGCCGCGGACAAAACGGCTGGGGTCGATCAGGAAAAAGTGCGCCTCGGCGCCCTGGCCCGCGGCCCAGGCTTCCAGCAACTGGCATTTCTTCTGCAGTTCGGCCAGCTCGGTTTCGCTCAGGTCCGGCGCATGGCACACCCAGACATCCATGTCGCTCTGGTCCGCCTGGGCCAGGGTGCCCAGGCTGCCCATGAGAAACAGGCCGTGGATAGGTCGAGGTGGATTGCCATGACGAGGCTTGTAGGAAAAGGAGCGGGTCAGGCGCTGGGCTTCAGCCAGGGCTTGCGGGTCGGGCTCGTAGTTGGACAACCCCGCCGGGGTAGCGCCGGAAACGTAGCCGGGCAGCAGTGGATGATTGACGTGAAAGAACAGTGGCAGCAGGTTGAGGACCAGCTGCTGGCGTGCCGACAACCCTTCCATTGCCCGAGCCATGCGTCCGGCATTGAGGGTGAGAAAACGCGCGCGCAGTTGACTGAGAACCTTGCGATCGATTCCTTCATCCAGATCGGGACGGATTTCATGGGTATGGGGCATTTCAAGCTGAGCTCGAACGTGGCGGTTTGAGGACGGCAGCAGTTTATCGTCAGACAAGACCGAGCCTTAAGCTGATTTTGTTTTTTGACGCCAGATTTCTAGCGTATTGGCGGGAGGGTGCCTACGGAATCCGACAGACGGGAACCCCGCAGGCCGAGGAACGGTGTTCAGGCGGTTTCTTTGACGCTCAGGATGGTCAGCAGGCCTTGGGCATGTTCAGCAGCATCCCGGCCAAGGCTGGTCAGGTAGCCCCCATCGGGCTGGGTAATCAGTTCTTTGTCAAACAGGCGTTGGGCGGCGGCGATGGCAGAAGGGGCGGCAGTCTGATGGATTTTCAGGCCTTCCTGGGAGTTGTCCAGGTTGAAGAGTGCAAGGATTTCCAGTTCGGCAACCAACTCAGGGGTATACGACATAAGGACTCCAGACTTTCTAGGAATGAGAGGTCAGCGTTCTTAAGGTGACCGCAGAACGGCGGCGTGTCCAGCATTCGCTGAGGACTTTTGTACCTGGGGGCAGCGGTCTTTGGCCGCAGGGTGCCTGCAGTGTAGTCAGGTCGGGAGTGGCGTGCCGGAGCGTTGCTGCGGGCAGCGCTCCGGTGGTAGCGGCTTACTGCTTCTCTGGAGGCAATTCCGGCAGGGCGCGCAGCGCGGCTTCGTACCATTGGGTATCGAAGGCGCGGTCTTCCTCGAGGATCGCATCGATCTCGACAGCCAGGACGTGGGCCATCAGGTTGAGGATTTCTTCCCGCTCGTAACCCACCAGAGTCAGCTTATTGAAGGTGGCCTTGGCTGCTGGCGGATTGTCGCTTTCGATCTGGTTCTCGATCGCTTCGATCAGGGTGTTTTCGGCGAACTCTTCTTCGTCGTTGTCGATATCGGTTGGCTCGCTCATGGCAGGCTCCTCAAGGAAAGGTCGCCAGTTTACTCGTATTCAGAGGCTGGATGCTGCTGGTCAGAAGTGGATTAACCTTCTATAAAAAGTCCTGCCGACCCCCTGCACGGCCTGGAGGCTATGGGATGTTCAAGCTTTATGGCTTCGCCATCAGCAACTACTACAACATGGTCAAACTGGCCCTGCTGGAAAAGGGCCTGCCCTTCGAGGAGGTATTGTTCTACGCCGGCCAGAGCCCCGAGGCGCTGGCCATCAGTCCCCGGGGCAAGGTTCCGGTGCTGGAAGTGGAGCAGGGCTTTATCAGTGAAACCAGCGTGATTCTCGATTACCTGGAGCAGGTCCATCCCGAGCCGGCGCTGCTCCCGGGAGATGCCTTCGAGAGGGCACAGGTGCTGGCACTGGCCAAGGAGATCGAACTCTATATCGAGCTGCCGGCCCGAGCCTGTTTCCCCGAAGTGTTCTTCGGTGCAACGCTGCCCGAGGCCATCAAGGAAAAGGCTGGAGTCGAATTGCTGCAGGGGTTTGCCGCATTGCGCCGGCATGCTCGGTTCGCGCCTTATGTGGCGGGTACCAGCCTGAGCGTGGCGGACCTGTATTTCCAGTACAGCGTGAACCTGGCCCTGGTAGTCGGGGACAAGCTGTTCGGGATCGATTTTCTGGCCGATATGCCAGAGGCCAGGGCCCTGTTGGAGCGCCTGGAACAGACGCCCAACGCCAGGCGGATTGCCGCTGACAAGGCTGCGCTCATTACCGCCAGGCGATCGGGTCGCTAGCGCCGGGCAGCCAGCTTGCAAGGACCGGCAGAGGGTTGCCGGCCCCTGCGGGCAGGGTGCTTAGCGGCTGGCCAGCAACGCCTGACCGCGAGCCACAGCAGCCCGGACCTGAGCTGGAGCGGTGCCGCCGATGTGGTTACGGGCATTTACCGAACCTTCCAGGGTCAGCACGGCAAACACATCCTGCTCGATCTGGTCGCTGAATTTGCGCAGTTCTTCCAGGCTCATTTCTGCCAGGTCCTTGCCAGTCTCCACACCGTACTTCACGGCATGGCCGACGATTTCGTGGCAGTCACGGAACGGCAGGCCACGGCGCACCAGATAGTCCGCCAGGTCGGTAGCGGTGGAGAAGCCACGCAGGGCCGCTTCACGCATGATGGCGTGCTTGGGCTTGATGGCCGGGATCATGTCAGCGAAGGCTCGCAGTGAGTCGCGCAGAGTGTCGGCAGCGTCGAACAGCGGTTCCTTGTCTTCCTGGTTGTCTTTGTTGTACGCCAGGGGCTGGCCCTTCATCAGGGTCAGCAGGCCCATCAGTGCGCCAAACACTCGGCCGCTCTTGCCCCGCACCAGCTCTGGTACGTCGGGGTTTTTCTTTTGCGGCATGATCGAGCTACCGGTGCAGAAGCGGTCCGGCAGATCGATGAACTGGAACTGCGCGCTGGTCCACAGCACCAGCTCTTCGGAGAAGCGCGACAGGTGCATCATTGCCACGCTGGCGGCGGCGCAGAATTCGATGGCGAAGTCACGGTCGGAGACGCTGTCCAGGGAGTTGCCGCCCACAGCTTCGAAGCCCAGCAGCTGGCAGGTCAGCTCGCGGTCGATGGGGTATGTGGTGCCGGCCAGCGCAGCGCTGCCCAGGGGCATGCGGTTGGTGCGCTTGCGGCAGTCCACCAGGCGCTCGTAGTCGCGGCTGAGCATTTCGAACCAGGCCAGCATGTGGTGCCCGAAGGTCACGGGCTGGGCGGTCTGCAGGTGAGTGAAGCCCGGCATGATGCTTTCGGCTTCGCGCTCGGCCAGTTCCAGCAGGCCTTTTTGCAGGCGGGTGATCTCGGCCAGGATCAGGTCGATTTCGTCCCGCAGCCACAGGCGGATGTCGGTGGCCACCTGATCATTGCGGCTGCGTCCGGTGTGCAGCTTCTTGCCGGTGATGCCGATGCGGTCGGTCAGGCGCGCTTCGATGTTCATGTGCACGTCTTCAAGGTCCACGCGCCAGTCGAAGCTGCCGGCCTCGATCTCGCCCTGGATGGTCTTCAGGCCGTCGATGATGCTGTCACGCTCGGCGTCAGTGAGCACGCCAACCTTGGCCAGCATGGTGGCATGAGCGATGGAGCCCATGATGTCGTGGCGATACAGGCGCTGGTCGAAAGTGACAGAGGCGGTGAAGCGGGCGACGAAGGCGTCGACGGGTTCACTGAAGCGGCCGCCCCAGGACTGATTGGTCTTGTCAGTGCTCATGAATTCGCTCGTGATCTGCTGAAGGAAGATGGCGTAAAAAACAGGCGCCGATAATAACAGGGTTGCCTGGGCTGTCGCTGGCACTGGTCGGCAGCTTTTTTCTCCGGGCCTGTGCTGCGTGGCTTGTCGCCGGTCCCGAGGGCGCAGAGACTGAGGTCGGCACAATCCGGAGTGGATCCGGACAGGGGGGCTTGAGTGCGGAAGGTGATATCGATCAAACGATATTTATCGATTGAGCAATATCGTCTTGGCAACCGTCTACAGTTGGACAGGAGGACCGGCACAATTGCGTAACACCCCTCGCGTGTTCGCAGTGAGTCTGTCCATCGAGTTCACTCCGCGCAGGTCCATGCAACTCGCCCACGAAACGAGGCGGGTGCGGCCAGGGTGGACACCGACCACAGTAACGAGGGGGGCTTTGTGTTGAATACCAGCATTCCCTGCAACGCCGTCGCGCATCCACCGACCTTGGGCGGTATCGGGCAGGTCCGGGTAAATATTGGTGCCCGACTTGCGGCACTTTTTGGCCTTCGCACTAGTCTTATCGTGGATCGCCGTGACGGACGTCACTCCACCTGTCTACGCTATCCTTGTGCGAGACTCACGCAGGAATCCAGCGCAATATGAATGTCCTGATCGTTGATGACGAACCCCTAGCCCGCGAGCGCCTGAGCCGGATGGTCAGTGAGCTTGAGGGATACAGTGTCCTGGAGCCCAGCGCCACCAATGGCGAAGAGGCACTGAGCCTGATCGACAGCCTGAAGCCGGATATCGTCTTGCTCGATGTCCGCATGCCGGGTCTGGACGGTCTGCAGGTCGCCGGAAAATTGTGCGAACGCGAGACGCCTCCGGCGCTGGTGTTTTGCGCGGCCCCGGACGAATTCGCCTTAGAGGCCTTCGATGCCAGCGGGGTCGGGCACCTGGTCAAGCCCGTGCGCCCAGAACTGCTGCTGGAGGCGCTGAAAAAGGCCGAGAAGCCCAATCGTGTGCAGTTGGCGGCCCTGACCCGGCCGGCGGCGGAAAGCGGCAATGGCCCGCGTAGTCACATCAGCGCCCGCACCCGTAAGGGTATCGAGCTGATTCCTCTGGCTCAGGTGGTTTATTTCATTGCTGACCACAAGTATGTGACCTTGCGCCACGAAAGCGGCGAGGTGCTTCTGGATGAGCCATTGAAGGCATTGGAAGACGAATTTGGTGAGCGCTTTGTGCGTATTCACCGCAATGCGCTGGTGGCCCGAGAGCGGATCGAACGACTGCAGCGTACGCCCCTGGGACATTTCCAGCTGTACCTCAAGGGGCTCAATGGTGATGCCCTGATCGTTAGCCGACGCCATGTGGCGGGTGTGCGCAAGATGATGCAGCAGCTCTAGACCGCGACTCAAGGCCCACAAAAAGGCAAGCCTGGCGTCGGGAGGGCGCTGCGTTTCTGATACAAGTCAAAGCTGCTTTGGCTGAGCTGTTATTATCTGCCGTATCTATTCAGTACGGATTGATCCATGTCCTCTCGCGAAATCCGCATCGCTACCCGCAAAAGTGCACTGGCCTTGTGGCAGGCCGAATACGTCAAAGCCCGTCTGCAAGAGGCCCATCCGGGCCTCGTCGTGACCCTGGTGCCCATGGTCAGTCGCGGTGACAAACTGCTGGACTCGCCCCTGTCGAAAATCGGCGGCAAGGGCCTGTTCGTCAAAGAGCTGGAAACCGCACTGCTGGAAAACCAGGCCGACATCGCTGTGCATTCGATGAAAGATGTGCCCATGGACTTTCCCGAAGGCCTGGGGTTGTTCTGCATCTGCGAGCGTGAAGATCCACGTGACGCCTTTGTATCCAATACTTACGCCAGCCTTGAGCAATTGCCGGAAGGCAGCGTGGTGGGTACCTCCAGCCTGCGCCGCCAGGCTCAACTGCTGACCCGTCGGCCTGATCTGCAGATTCGTTTTCTGCGGGGCAACGTCAATACTCGGCTGGCCAAGTTGGATGCCGGTGAGTACGACGCCATTATCCTGGCCGCCGCCGGCCTGATCCGTCTGGGCTTCGAAGACCGCATCAGTTCGTCCATCAGTGTCGATGAGAGTCTGCCCGCCGGTGGCCAAGGCGCAGTCGGCATCGAGTGCCGTAGTGCCGATACTGAAATTCACGCGTTGCTGGCGCCTCTGCATCATGCCGACACAGCCAGCCGGGTGACTGCCGAGCGAGCGCTGAACAAGCATTTGAACGGTGGTTGCCAGGTTCCGATTGCCTGCTACGCGGTGCTCGAAGGCGATCAGATCTGGCTGCGTGGCCTGGTCGGCGAGCCTAGCGGTGGCCTGTTGTTGAGCGCGCAAGCGCGTGGCCCGCGAGCGTCGGCCGCTGAACTGGGGGTGAAGGTGGCAGACGACCTGCTGGCCCAGGGCGCCGATGACATCCTGCGCGCGGTCTACGGCGAGGCGGGCGAAGAGTGATCGGGTGGCGCCTGCTGCTGACTCGGCCGAGGGAAGATAGCGCTGCGTTGGCAGCGACCCTGGCCGAGGTCGGTGTCTTCAGCAGCAGCCTGCCGCTACTGGAGATTCAAGCCTTGCCTGTCAGCGATTCGCAGCGGGCGATCCTGCTGGAACTGGATCGTTACTGTGCGCTGATCGTGGTCAGCAAGCCTGCCGCGCACCTTGGCCTTGGCTTGCTGCGAGCCTATTGGCCTCAGCCTCCCGCTCAAAGCTGGTTCAGTGTCGGTGCCGGTACCGGGCAGATCCTTGCGGATGCCGGTCTGCAAGTTTTCTACCCTCAAACAGGTGATGACAGCGAAGCCTTGCTTGAACTTCCCCAATTGCGCGAGGCTATCCGGCGGCCTGAGCCACGGGTGCTGATCGTCCGTGGAGAGGGCGGTCGCGAGCTGCTCTCTGAGCGCTTGCGTGACCTAGGTGCTAGTGTCGATTATCTGGAACTCTACCGCCGGTGCCTGCCGCATTACGCCAAGGATGCGCTGCTTGAGCGGATTCAGGGGGAACGCTTGAACGGCCTGGTGGTCAGCAGTGGACAGGGTTTCAGCCACTTGCAGCAGTTGGCTGGCCCAGCCTGGTCGCAGTTGGCGAAGATGCCGTTGTTTGTTCCAAGCCCCCGGGTCGCCGAAATGGCACGTGCCGCCGGGGCGGAAAAAGTTGTGGATTGTCGCGGCGCCAGTGCCGCGGCTTTGCTAACGGCGTTACGGGAGCAACCCGTGCCCGTTCTCTAAACGCAAAGGATGGATACGTGAGCGAAACAGCCTTGCCTAAAGATGAAGTGCGGCCGGTGCCTGAAGCACCTGCCGAGCCCACGACCCCAACCGTTGAGCGTCGTGGCAACGGGTTGGCGATACTGGCCCTGCTGCTGGGGGCGGCGGGTGTCGCCGCTGGCGGCTGGGGGATCTGGCAGGTGCGCAGCCTGCAAGCCAACAACCAGCAGCAACTGAGCCAGCTGCAGGCCCTGGGGGATCAGGCGCAGAGTTTCAAACTCAGTGAACAGCGCCTGAGTGCACGCCTGGAACAACTGCCGGCAGCCGATGAGCTGGAGGACCGGCGGCGGCTGGTGGCCCAGTTGCAAGGTGATCAGCAGCGCTTGAGTCAGCGCTTGGAAACTGTGCTCGGCGCCAGCCGCAAGGACTGGCGCCTGGCCGAGGCCGAGCATCTGCTGCGTCTGGCCAGTCTGCGTCTGTCTGCACTGCAAGACATCAGCAGTGCTCAGGCACTGGTCCAGGGCGCAGACGATATCCTGCGGGAGCAGAACGACCCGGGCTCTTTCGCTGCACGCGAGCAATTGGCCAAAAGCCTGGCGGCTCTGCGCAGTACCGAGCAACCAGATCGCACCGGCCTGTTCCTGCAACTGGGAGCCCTGCGTGATCAGGTCCTTGAGCTCAGCGCCGTGGCTCCGGAGTACAAGGACCGCGGCGAGTCACTGCTGGGGCTGACCGCCGACGGTGACGGCGCGAGCCGCTGGGCGCAGTGGTGGGATCAGATCTCCCGCTATTTCCGCATCGATTTCAATGCCGACAAGAACATCCGTCCGTTGCTGGCCGGCCAGGGGCTGACTCAGGTACGCCTGGCCCTGAGCCTGACGTTGGAGCAGGCACAGTGGGCTGCCTTGAATGGTCAGGCGGCGGTCTATACCCAGGCACTGACCGAGGCACGTGATGTACTGACCAGCAACTTCAATCAGGACAATCCGCAAAGCAAGATCATGCTTGAGCGCTTGTCCGAATTGAGCAAGCAGCCCGTGACCGTTGTCACCCCGGATCTGGCCAAGACCCTGAGCACGGTCCAGGCCTATCTCGAGCGGCGCAATCTGAACGCTGAAGATTCAGTCAAGCCTCTGGCCAAACCTGCGGCGAACACCGTCCAGGAGGCGAGCCCATGAAGCGCGTCTATGTGATCGTTCTACTGCTCATTGCAGCCATTGGCCTGTTGGGGTTGGCCATTGCCGAGCATCCCGGGTACGTGCTGATCGCCTACAGCAACTTCCGCTATGAATCGAGCCTGTGGGCAACCCTGGCCCTGGTGGCGCTGATCTGGTTGGTGATCTGGGGCATCAAGCTGCTGATCGAATTGGTGATGGTCTCTGGTGGTGTGGTCAATCCCTGGTCGCGGCGCAATCGGAGTCGCCGGGTACAAATCGCCATCGAGCAGGGCCAGATGGACCTTGCCGAAGGTCGTTGGGCCAGCGCGCAAAAACACCTGCACCGTGCTGCAGAGGCCGAACGTCAACCACTGTTGTATTACCTCGGTGCGGCCCGCGCCGCCAACGAGCAAGGCCACTATGAGGAGTGCGACCAGTTGTTGGAGCGGGCACTGACTCGCCAGCCCCAGGCCGAGTTGGCGGTGGCCTTGAGTCATGCCCAGTTGCAGACCGACCGCGGTGATACCGAAGGTGCCCTGAGCACCCTGCAAGCGATGCATGAGCGCCATCCCCATAGCGTTCAGGTCCTGCGCCAGTTGCAGCGCCTGCATCAACAGCGTGGTGACTGGTCGGCGCTGATCCGTTTGCTGCCCGAGTTGCGCAAGGACAAGGCCCTGCCGGCCAGCGAGTTGCAGGAGCTGGAGCGTCGCGCCTGGGGTGAGAACCTGACCTTGGCGGCACGGCGCGAAGAGGATCAGGTGGCAGCCCTGCAGTCTCTCAATCGAGCCTGGCAGCAACTGACTTCGGCCCAACGCCAGGAGCCACAGCTGGTGCTGGCCTACGCCGAACAACTGCGTCAGCTGGGGGCGGGAGCCGAGGCTGAAGAGGCCCTGCGCACAGCCCTCAAGCGCAAATATGAAAGCCACCTGGCTCGGCTTTACGGATTGGTGCGCGGCAGCGATCCATCGCGCCAGTTGCAGACTGCCGAGCACTGGTTGAAGGAGCATGCGGACGACCCGAGTTTGCTGCTGACCCTGGGCCGTCTGTGTCTGCAGAACAGTCTGTGGGGCAAGGCCCGGGACTACCTGGAAAGCAGCCTGCGACTGCAGCGCAATCCTGAAGCCTGTGCCGAGCTGGCTCGTTTGCTGGCGCAACTGGGTGATACCGAGCGCAGCAACCAGCTGTTCCAGGAAGGCCTGGGAATGCTCGACGAGCGCCTGCTGGCGTCACCGTTGCCGGTTCCGGTACGGATCTGAAGCGTCTTCAGGGCCGGTTGCCGGTTGCAGGCAACCGGCCTGTTTTTATTTGGGGTTGGCGGCTCATTCACGGTTGATTGTCGATCCGCTGCGGCATAGCGCTTCTTGAAAGGAGCGAGCGCTTTCTCTACCGTGGCTGCCTGTTTCTCTCCGTTACGGATATCTCATGTCGCTGGCCGGCTCTCGCTTGCTGTTCTCCCTGGTGTTCCTGGTGGGGGCTTTTGCCTCGTGGGCGGCGTTCAACCTGCAATCCGGTGGTGGCCTGGAATCCTGCACCTTGTGGGGCGTGCAACGCTTGCTGCTGATGATGTTCGCTGGCGTCAATCTACTGGCTGTGGTGCAGGGGCCGGGGCGCATGGGACGAGCTGTCTACTGGGCGCTCAACCTGATACTGGGCCTGTTCGGGGTGATCACTGCCGGGCGTCATGTGTTGCTGCAGAACATTCCTTCCGAGCAACTCCTGGCCTGCCTGCCGGACATGCCGTTCATGTTGCGCAACCTGTCCTGGTGGCAGGCACTGCAATTGACCTTCGTGGGGACATCGGACTGCGCGGAGGTCACCTGGACCCTGCTCGACATGAGTCTGCCGGAGTGGAGCCTGCTGTTTTTCGTGATCATGCTGATCTTCAGCGGCTACCGTCTGCTGCGCCTGTTTCGAGCCACTCGCAAGGCTGCAGCGTTGCCCTGAGTCATGGTTTGGTGGGAGGGCGCGGATTAAACGCTTGTATGAACTTTATCTCCTGCGTACCTTGATGCTGTTGTCGAGCGGGCATAATCTGGCCCGCACGCGTCACTGGAATTATGTTGCTCGATGCTGTTGCGCCTGACCGGATCCAGAGTCTCCAGAAGGGGGGCGGCGGGCAAGCGGCATGACCCATAAGGGAAGAGAGATCACCATGCTCGAAAGTTGTCAGAATGCTCAGGAACGCTGGGGTGGAGTGCATCTGCTGATCGACCGCTGGTTGCAGGAGCGTCACGAACTGGTTCGAGCCTATGATGCGTTGGGTGCCGAGCCCGAAGCCCTGAGCGAGAGCAAGAAATCGCTGCAGGAATTCTGCGGGATTCTGGTGGACTACGTTTCCGCCGGTCATTTTGAAATCTACGAGCAGCTCACCAGCGAGGCCAAGGCCTTTGGCGACAAGCGCGGGCTTGAGCTGGCCGATACCCTCTATCCGCGTATTGATGTGATCACTGAAAAGCTCCTGGCGTTCAACGACCTGTGTGATGCGGGTCAGTGTGTGGCGCAGAAGTTCAAGGAGCTGGGCGGCCTGTTGCACGAACGCTTCGAACTGGAAGATTGCCTGATCGAAGTGCTGCATAACGCCCACAAGCAGGACGCGGTGGCCCAGGCCTGAAAACAGGGCGGAGCAATACAGGAACGGCACGCCTTGGCGTGCCGTTTTTCGTTCCTGTGCCTTAGTCAGCAACGCCCAGCAATTCGATCTCGAATACCAGGGGGGTGTAAGGCGCGATCAGGTCGCCTGCGCCTTCGGTGCCGTAGGCCTGATTCGAAGGAATCACCAGTCGCCATTTGGCGCCGGTGGGCATCTGCGACAAGGCGCTGCGCCAGCCTTCGATCACGCTGTCCAGGCGAAACCACTGCGGTTGCTGGGTCTGGTCGAACACGGTGCCATCGGGCAGGCGTCCGGTGTAGCGCACCTGGACTGAACCGTTGGGGCTGGCCTTGTTGCCACTGCCAGGTGCCAGCTCGGTCAGGAGAATGCCATCGGCCAGTTGGCGCACGCCGGGCTTGGCCTTTTCCTGGTCGAGAAAACGTCGTTCGTTTTCCAGGGCCGCTTCAGTTTTCGACTTGCTCGACTGCTCGCTGATCCGTGCATCGTGCTGAGCCAGGATCTGTTCGATGCGTTCGGTTTTTAGGGCCAGTGGCTTGCCTTGATAAGCGGCTTTCAAACCCTCGACCAATGCCTGGATCTGCAGATCGGGCACTTCGTCACGCAGTCGTTCACCGAGGCTTGCGCCCAGGCTGTAGGCAAGGTCGTGAGCGTCATTGGGCGGCGCTTCGGCAGCAGCCTGAGCCAGTGGCAAGAACAGGCTCAGGGATAAAAACAGGTAACGCGACATGGGCACTCTCCGGCCTGAGTAGCGGTGGATTATGCCAGCGACAAAGCACGGGTTGGTGAGCAACTTCGATGACGGCGAAGAACATTTTCAATCCGCTGCAACGCCGGGCTTTCGATACTGTCAACATGCCCTAGCGGCGGTAGCAGCAGAGGTCTAGTATGAGCCGCAACTCACGTCAGCCAGGAGGTAAACCATGTCGGCCAATAAGAAGCCTGTAAATACTCCGTTGCATTTGCTCCAACAGCTGTCGGGCAGCCTGCTCGAACATTTGGAAAACGCTTGTTCCCAAGCCTTGGCTGATGCTGAAAAACTGCTCGCCAAGCTGGAAAAACAACGGGGTAAAGCGCAGGAAAAACTGCACAAATCGCGCACCAAATTGCAGGACGCTGCGGCGGCCGGCAAGGCCAAGGCACAAGCCAAGGCCAAGACCGCGGTGAAAGAACTCGAAGACTTGCTGGACGCATTGAAAGAGCGCCAGGCACAAACCCGCAGCTACATTCTGCAACTCAAGCGTGATGCCCAGGAAAGCCTGAAACTGGCTCAAGGCGTTGGCCGTGTGAAGGAAGCAGTAGCCAAGGCATTGAGCACTCGTGATGCCAAGCCGGTAGCTGTCGCGGCGAAGAAACCAGCGGCCAAGCCTGCAGCTAAAGCACCAGCCAAATCTGCCGCCAAACCAGTGGCGAAAAAAGCGGCTGCCAGCGCAGCTAAACCCGCGGCGAGCAAACCCGCAGCGGCTAAGCCTGCCGCCAAGCCTGCGCCTGCCAAACCTGTTGCCGCCAAGACCGCTGCCGCCAAGCCAGCAGCCAAAGCCGCCGCAGCCAAGCCAGTGGCCAAACCTGCCGCCAAATCTGTAGCAGCCAAACCTGCCGCTAAACCAGCAGCCAAGCCTGCGGCCAAACCCGCAGCGGCTAAAACAGCTGCCGCTAAACCTGTCGCAGCCAAACCCGCAGCCAAACCTGCCGCCGCAAAAGCGCCGGCCAAACCTGCTGCCAAACCCGCCAGCAAACCTGCAGTAGCTGCCAAGCCAGCAGCATCGTCGGCTGCTAAACCAGCAGCCAAGCCGGCCGCCAAGCCTGCGGCCAAACCGGCTGCGAAAAAGCCGGCGGCCAAGCCTGCAGCAGCCAAACCTGCTGTGGCCAAACCCGCCACCCCGGCAGCCAAGCCAGCGGCTCCAGCACCGGCTGCGGCCAAGCCAGCTGCACCCGCGCCAGCAGCCTCGCCAGCAGCGGCTGCGAGCACAGCTCCTGCCGCTCCCGCTCCGGTAACTGCCGGTACTCCTTCCAGCGCTTCTTAAGCGCCGGTCGCCGCGACGCGCAGCACCTGCAGCGCGTCGCGGTTGCGTTCGGCGGCTCCGGCCGCCAATCCTTCAAGCCAGTCTTCCAGGCTCTTCGCTTGAACCTCCGGCCATTCCCGTACCCGTTCCTGCAAACGCAACAGCAATTGCCGTTCGGCTTCCAGTTCCAGGGTCTTGACCTGTTCGCGCAAGGCACTCAACTCAAGGTCTTCGCGGGCCGCATCGCGCCAGCCAATGCGCAAGTCGCGCAAAGGTTGAACCACGTCCCGGTGCCAAGGCGCCGCGAGCTCTTTCAACTGCTCCAGGCGCTGGCTATCGCAGCGGACGCCTCGCTGGCCAAGCCAGGCTCCACAGAGCAGTAGGCAGACATTGGCACCTTCGTCCTGTAGTTGCAGGCAGGCTTCCTGCACGCCGGGAAGGGCATAAATGGTCAGGGAAAAATTCCACAGGTCAGAGGACATAGTGCTACTCGCGCCAGTTGCGAGCGAAGCTGGTAGACTCCGCCGCCATTATGATTCGACTTCAGAACCTGACTTTACAGCGTGGCCCGCAACGTCTGCTAGAAGACGCCGAGCTGACCCTGCACGCCGGCCAGAAAGCCGGCCTGATCGGTGCCAACGGTGCCGGCAAATCCAGCCTGTTCGCCTTGCTGCGCGGCGAGCTGCATCCGGATTCGGGTGACTGCTTCCTGCCCGCCGATTGGCGCATTGCCCACATGCGTCAGGAGGTCGACACCCTCGAGCGCCTGGCCGTGGACTATGTGCTCGACGGCGACCTGCGTCTGCGCCAGGTGCAGCGTGAACTGGCCGCCGCCGAAGCGGCCCATGACGGTGGCGCGCAAGCGCGCCTGCACGCCGAGCTGGACAGCGCCGACGGCTACACCGCTGACGCGAGGGCGCGCAAGCTGCTGGCCGGACTGGGCTTCACCAACGAACAGATGGACCGCCAGGTCGGCGACTTCTCCGGGGGCTGGCGGATGCGCCTGAACCTGGCCCAGGCGCTGATGTGCCCGTCGGACCTCTTGTTGCTCGACGAACCCACCAACCACTTGGATCTCGATGCCATCATCTGGCTCGAAGACTGGCTCAAGGGTTATCCCGGCACCTTGCTGTTGATCTCCCACGATCGGGATTTCCTCGATGCCGTGGTGGATCACGTGGCTCACGTCGACCAGCGCAAGATCACCCTCTATCGCGGTGGCTACAGCGCCTTCGAGCGGGCCCGTGCCGAGCGCCTGGCCCAGCAACAGCAGGCCTACGAGAAGCAGCAGGCGCAACGGGCGCACATGGAAAGCTACATTGCCCGCTTCAAGGCCCAGGCCACCAAGGCTCGCCAGGCCCAGAGCCGGATCAAGGCCCTGGAACGGATGGAAGAGCTGTCGGCGGCCCACGTCGACTCGCCCTTCGACTTCACCTTCCGCGAGTCGACGAAGATTTCCAGCCCGCTGATCGATCTCTCCGATGCGCGCCTAGGGTATGGCGAGCGCACGATCCTGGAGAAGGTCAAGCTGCAACTGACGCCGGGCGCACGGATCGGCCTGCTGGGCCCTAACGGCGCCGGCAAGTCGACCCTGATCAAGAACCTCTCCGGTGAGCTGCAGCCGCTGTCCGGGCGCCTGACCCGGGGCGAGAACACCGTGGTGGGCTACTTTGCCCAGCATCAATTGGACTCCCTGGATTCCAAGGCCAGCCCCTTGCTGCACCTGCAGCGGCTGGCGCCCACCGAGCGCGAGCAGACCCTGCGCGACTTCCTCGGCGGTTTCGACTTCCGCGGCGCGCGGATCGACGAGCCGGTGCTGAATTTCTCCGGCGGTGAAAAGGCTCGCTTGGCCCTGGCCCTGATCGCCTGGGAGCGGCCGAACCTGTTGCTGCTCGACGAACCCACCAACCACCTGGACCTGGAGATGCGCCTGGCCCTGACCATGGCCCTGCAAGAGTTCAGCGGCGCGGTATTGGTGGTCTCCCACGATCGCCATCTGCTCAAGAGCACCACGGACAACTTCTTCCTGGTGGCCGACGGCAAGGTCGAGGAGTTCGACGGCGACCTGGATGACTACACCCGTTGGCTGGTGGACTACCGCCAGCGCAATGCCCCGGTCAGCAACACGCCGGTCAACCCGGACAAGACCGACAAGAAAGCCCAGCGCCAGGCCGCGGCTGCTTTGCGTCAGCAGTTGGCACCGCACAAGCGCGAGGCCGACAAGTTGGAAGCCGAACTGGGCAAGGTCCATGAGCGCCTGGCCAAGATCGAGACCAGCCTGGGCGACAGCGGTCTTTACGAAGCGGCGCGCAAGGACGAGCTGCGGGACCTGTTGGCTGAGCAAGCCAAGCTCAAGACTCGCGAGTCCGAACTGGAAGAGGCCTGGATGGAAGCCCTGGAGTTGCTGGAAAGCATGCAGGCAGAACTCGAGGCACTGTCCTGATGGAAGCGTTGCAACTGCCATTGCCGGCGCAGTGGGTCGCTCCGTTGTGGGTGGGCGTGCAGATCCTGCTGATTCTCCTGGCGGGCTATCTGGCCCAGCGTTTTGTCGCCCGTTGCCTGACCCGTCTGGGCGAGCGTTACCCGTTCCCGCCGCAGTTGCTGATGCCCCTGCGGGGCGGTCTGCGCTGGCTGATCATGGGCAGCGCGGTGATCTTCGTCCTGGAGCGCCTGGGGGTTTCCGCCACGGTGTTGTGGACCGCCCTGTCCGGCTTTGTTGCCGTGGCGGCGGTGGCCTTCTTCGCCATGTGGAGTGTGCTCTCCAACCTGCTGTGCGCGATCCTGATCTTCACCGTTGGCCCCTTCCGCCTGGGTGACGTGGTGGAGTTGGTGGACACCGTCGACAAGCCTGGCGTCAAGGGCCGGGTCGTGGCGATCAACCTGCTGTACACCACCCTGATCGAGTCCGAAGAAGCCGGCACCGGCAGCGCCATGGTCCAGGTGCCCAACAGCCTGTTCTTCCAGCGCTCGGTGCGTCGCTGGCGCGGCAGCGATGTGCTGCCGGTAGGAACTGGCGAAAAGTAATCCCTTCCTCTGTAGCCGCTGCCGCAGCCTGCGGCAGCGACTACAGGGCCGTGCATCACCTTTGGGCGAAAAAAATATAGTCAGCCGCGGGTCGGAGGATTAGCTTAGGCAGTCACGACCAATCCGATCCGAGGTGTGCGATGGTGCTTGAAACATGGCTGGCGTTCTTTGCCGCCAGTTGGGTAATCAGTCTTTCTCCGGGAGCCGGCGCTATTGCGTCGATGTCCTGTGGCTTGCAATACGGTTTCTGGCGCGGTTACTGGAACGCCCTGGGCCTGCAACTGGGCCTGGCCTTGCAGATTGCCATTGTCGCCGCCGGTGTTGGCGCCATCCTTGCCGCATCTGCCACCGCCTTCTATGCAATCAAGTGGTTCGGTGTGGCCTACCTGGTGTACCTGGCGGTCAAGCAATGGCGCGCGCTGCCCAGCGATCTCAGCGATGACGCGGCCATCCGTCCCCTTGGCAAGCCTCTGGCCCTGGTGTTTCGCGGCTTCCTGGTGAACATCAGCAACCCCAAGGCCTTGGTGTTCATGCTGGCAGTACTGCCGCAGTTCATCGACCCCCATGCGCCGCTGGTCCAGCAGTACCTGATTCTCGGCGCCACCATGATCGTGGTCGACCTGATCGTCATGGCCGGCTACACCGGGCTTGCGTCCAGGGTCCTGCGCTTGTTGCGTACCCCGGTCCAGCAGCGGCGGTTGAACCGTACCTTCGCCGGTTTGTTCCTCGGCGCGGCGGGCTTCCTGGCGACCATTCGCAAAGCCGCGGCCTAGGTTTTCCAGAGACAAAAAAAGGCGACCCCACGGGTCGCCTTTTTCGTTTGCGTACGGCTTAGCGCAGGATTACCGGCGCTGTGTCCGGCGGCAGGTTGTTGCGCATCGGCGCTTGCCCCTGTTGCTCGTAGCCACCGCGACCCAGCTGCTCGGCCATCTGCCGGGTAACGTCTTCGCCCAGGGCCTTGGAGACTTCGCGTACCACCCGTGGCCGGTTCAGCGAGACACGGATGTCGCGGCTGTTCACCAGCTTGGTGTCCTGGCCTTCGCCCATGGCGGTGAACGCCGAGGTGATCTCGAAGGTGCGGGTGTTGATCAGGCTGAAGTCCGCCACCAGGGTCAGGCCCAGTACCGCCGAGTAGCTGTTGGTATTGGCCAGCTCGTTGATGTCCTGGGTGAAGTCGATGTCCGACACCGTGCCGAACAGCACGTAGTCGGCACCCTTGAAGTTGCCCGCCTTGATGCGCTTGATGATGTCGTAGACGTTGGTCTTGGACGCGTCGGTGTGGGGCGAACCCTGCACCAGCTGGAACATCCCGGACTTGAGAATCCCGCCCTTGATATCACCGGTGAACTTGCGCAGTTCGCCTTCTTCGATGTAGCTGGTGCTGGCTTCCAGTTCGTTGTAGCTGGCCGAACCGCTGGAGCTGTAGTAGCCCTCGCGGTAGTTCTGCTGGGCCGAAACCACGTGAATGTATTCCTGCACACGTTCCTGGTAGGCCAGGTCCATGACTGCAACTTTCGGGGCCGCCTGGGCGCTGAACGCACAGGCCAGGGCCAGGATGCCAATCCATGCACGCATTGTTTAGCGCTCCGTGGTCTTGCGGATCTCTTTCTCGTCCATCCACTCGGCCAGACCGCTCTCGACGTCGATCAGTTGCAGGCTGAATTTGTAGAAGACGTCCTTGTAGTCGCTGCTGCGCTTGACGATGGAGCTGATGGAGCCTTCAAGACGGTATTTGGCGGCGACCATGTTGCCAGTCTTGGCCACGGTGGATTTCTTGTACAGGCCGCTCTGGTTCTGCAGCTTGAGCTGGTCGACCTGGCTCTGCATGGCGGTGTTGTCGCTGGCGAAGCGGGCGGTGCCGGACTTCATCAGCTGGGTCTTGATCGAGGTGGTGATCTCGCGGGTGTCGATGTACTCGCTGGTCTTGTTCTTCACATCGTAGACCTGCACCACCGGGCGACCCTGGAGGATGCCGGACTGGGCCAGGGAGCGGGTCATGGATTCGGCGATCATCTGCAGGTCGGTGGAACCGAACTCGTTGGTCACCAGTTCCACGGCCTTGCTGTCGCCGTAGCTGATGTTCTTGCCGCCCAGGACCGGGGAGTTATTGGCGCAGCCGCTGGCCAGCAGGGCGACCACGGCGAGGAAGGAAAAGCGTGCAAACATGGAAGTGCTCTCTTGATCGGGTTCAGGAACGGCTTATTGGGTTTTGACTTCCAGGCGGAAGTCAGTGGCCTTGGGCACCGGCGCGATGGCCGGCAAGAAGGTGGCCTGGGCCGCGTACAGGTTGAAGACTTTCCAGCTTTCTTCATCGGCAACCGGGAAACCGTCGTCACCCAGCCAGACAAAGCGGTAGTACATGGTCATGTTGGTGTGGCTGGTGTTGTTCAGTGCCACCTTGACCGTCAGGAAGCCGTTTTCACGGGCGACCCGCATCGCGCCGATGGCGATGTTGTTGAACTTGTTCATCACCACCACCTTGCTCGCGGCGCTGCCGGGAGCAGGAGGTGGCGGGGTGGCGCAACCGGCCAGAAGGGCCAGTGCGGCAACAGCGAGGAGTTTCAGGCGCATGGAGGGCTCCGCTTAAGGACGTTGGTTGCTGGCCATGTTCTGGCCGGCGTTGTTCGGGATGACATGAGCGGCCAGGCCGCTGCTGAACACCTGGTTGCCCACCACGCGCAGGGCGATCACCTGATAGCGCTGATCAACCTTGACCTGCACTTGAGTGCCGCCCTGGGCGTTAGGCAGGCTGAGGCTGTGCTCGCCCTGCTTGAGACGCAGGCGGGCGACCTGGGTGTTGTCCGGCAGGGTGCGCCAGGTGCGGGTATCGGCTCCTTCGGTCACCGCCGAAGCCAGGCCCACGGCCAAGCCGGCCAGGGGATTGACCTCGTTGAGGTTCTTTTGCGCCACGCCACGGGTCACTGCACGCACGGTGGTGCGCAGGATGATCCCTGGCATGTCGTCACGCAGGGCGCGGCGGGACATGGCGGTGGTGCTGTTGAGCAGGGTCAGGTTCTGCTGCTGACCATCGATGCCGATCTGGGTGAAGGTCTGGGTCGAGGTATCGGCCTTGATCACCGGGAACGACAGTGGGGTGATGACCAGGTTGCCGTTGATCGGCAGCGGCAGGGGAATGCGCACCGAGTCCCGTGCTGGGGCCAGGCCGCTTTGCACCACGATCAGCACGTCGCTCTCATCGGCCGCCAGGGCCGCTACCACGGGAGCCTTGACCGGAGCCTTGGCTGCCGTCTTGCGTTTGGACTTGGCCGAGGATTTGCCCGGGGCTTCGACTTTCACCGGTTCCACGGGGGCGTCCAGGTTCAGCAGGGCCTGTTCCAGCAAGGGCGTGTTGGGACGCAGTTCCGCAGCCTTGCGGTAGCCGGGAGCCGCCAGGTCCTTTTCGCCCAGGGCTTCATAGACGAAGCCGGCCAGGTAGTGGCTGAACGCACTCTGGTAGCTGTTCTTCAGGTTGACCACATCGGGAGCATCGAGGGCTTCCACGGGATAGCCCTTGAGGTCCTTGTACTCGGTTTTAACCCCTTGCTTCTCGGCTTCGTCCTCGCGCTTGAGGTATTCCTTGTCCCGCAGTTCGGCGATCACCGCTTCGCGTTCGTGGGTCTTCTTGATCGCCATGCGGGCGCCGTCGAAGTCGTTGCTGGCCAGCAGGTTCATGGCCATCTGGGTCGTCAGCATGACCTTTTCGTAGTCATAGCCTTCGTAGCGACGGACTTTGTCGTTGACCAGGAAACTGCCGAACTGGGCCAGGTACTTGTCGGTGTCGAGCTTGACCGAGTCTTCCCAGTTGCCCACGACCTGATCGGCATGGCCCCAGGCGGCCTGGCTGCCATTGAGGTCGCCCTTGGCCCGCAGCAACTCGCCCTTTTCGAAGTAATAGAGCAGGTCCTTGTCTTCACCCTTGTTGTTTTTTTCCAGCAGGGTCAGGGCGGCATCGAGGTTGCCGGCACGCAGTTGCTGGTTGGTTTCCTGAAGCTCGTTGTCGTAGCTGCGAAAGGCCGAACAGCCTGCGAGCAGGGTGACTGCGCCGAGCGCAATCGAGGTGAGGACGCGGGATGTCATGGGTACTTCTTCTTCCCTGAATGAGACAGCCTGGCGTGCGGGTCGGGCTGGACGAACCCATTGGCAGGAACTGCGGCTACGCTGCCAATTCCTCATAAAAAGAGGAGCTTAAATGCCGTCTCGCTATAAAGAGGGCGCGGCATTATAAACGTGGATTCTGGCGCTGTAATGGCTTTTTAACTTCAATTTGATTGGTGTTTGCCACTATGTGAGCGGCTGCTCATTGGTGGTCGAACCAGGCCGCTAGCGGGTTCTTTTCCAGGGGCGCGGGGGCGATGACGAACAGCTGATCGCCCACGCGCCGCAGGCTGATGACCTGGTAGCGCTGGTCCAGCTTGAAGCGCAGCTCGCCGGTCTTGCCCAGGGTCAATCGGTGTTGGCCTTTTTTCAGGCGCAGGCGGGTCACCTGGGTGGTGTCGGACAGGCACTGGTCGGCGCAAGTGTTGCAACAGGCGGATAAGCCTTGAGTGAAACTCATTGGGAGTGAACAATATGTTACTTCGTATTTCCATTTGAGATTCGTTCATGACTGGCCCTTCCCGTTTACTGGCATTGCTGGTGCTGCCGCTGCTCGCGCTCTGCAGCTTCAACCTGCTGGCCGATACCGTCGATGGCGCGCCCAAGGCCCTGCATCTGCTGGATTACATTGGCGCCGATTACCCGCCCACGGTTGAAGCCGGCAAGGTCATCGACGAGTCCGAATACCGCGAGCAGGTGGAGTTTCTCGGGGTCCTGCAGGGGCTGATCGCCGACCTGCCGGCCAAGCCGGAGAAAGCCGAGCTGGAGCAGGGCATCGTCAGCTTGCGCAAGGCGGTGGACGATCGCGTCGAGGGCAGCCAAGTGGCACGTCTGGCGCGGCAGATGGGGGCCAAGCTCGCGGTGGCCTATGAGGTCAGCCAGGCGCCGGTCATCACCCCGGACCCTGCTCGCGGTGCGCCGCTGTATGCCCAGCATTGCTCGGTCTGCCATGGGGAGAAAGGCGCAGGCGATGGTCCGGCAGGTGTGGGCATGACCCCGCCGCCGGCCAATCTGCGGGATGCCGAGCGCCTTGATCGCCTGAGCCTGTACGCGGTCTACAACACCCTGGGGCTTGGGGTCGAAGGCACCGACATGCCGGCCTTCGCTGATCAGTTGGATGACCGGCAGCGCTGGGATCTGGCCACCTACATCGCCGGGTTCAGCGCCGATCCTGCGGCGGCCAAGGGCGAGCAGAGCTTCAATCTGGCCGACCTGGCCCGGCAGACGCCTGCTGAAGTGCTGGCTGCTCAGGGGCCGCAGGCAGCGGCCACTTTCCGTGCCCAGCGGGCCCAGCCGCCTCAGGTCAAGCGTGGCCCGGCGCAGTTGCTGGACTACACCGCTTCGACCCTGGACAAGAGTCTCGCGGCCTATCGCAACGGCGAGCATGAGCAAGCCTACGATCTTTCGGTAGCGGCTTACCTGGAAGGTTTCGAACTGGTGGAAAGCTCCCTGGACAACGTCGATGCCACGGTGCGCAAGGACACGGAGAAGGCCCTGATGGCCTACCGGCAGTCGTTGCAGGACGGATTGCCGGTGGCCCAGGCCGAACAGCGCCTGGACGCCGCCAAGGCCAAGCTCAAGGCGTCCGCCGAGTTGTTGGGGGGCGACAGCCTGAGCTGGTCCCTGAGTTTTATCTCCGGTTTGCTGATCCTCCTGCGCGAAGGCCTGGAAGCCATTCTGGTGCTGGCGGCGATCCTTGCGTTCCTGCGTAATACCGGCCAGCAATCGGCGGTGCGCAGTGTCAACGTCGGCTGGGGCCTGGCGCTGTTGGCCGGCCTGGCCACCTGGGCCCTGGCGGCTTATGTGATCGACGTCAGCGGTTCCCAGCGGGAGCTGCTGGAGGGTGCCACGGCGTTGTTCGCCAGTGTCATGGTGCTGTGGCTCGGGGTATGGATGCACGATCGTCGGCATGCGGCGGCCTGGCAGGATTACATCAAGAGCAGCCTGGTGGGCGGCGGCGGGCGTTTCGGTTTTGCCGTGCTGGCGTTCTTCTCGGTGTACCGCGAGCTGTTCGAGGTGATCCTGTTCTACGAGACCCTGTGGCTGCAGGCAGGCCCAGCCGGGCATAACGCGGTCATGGCTGGTGGTGCCACCGCTCTGGTGTTGCTGGTGGGCCTGGCGTGGGTGATCCTGCGGGGCTCGGCCAAGCTGCCTCTGGCGCTGTTCTTCGGCATCAACGCGGCGCTGCTGTGTGCCTTGTCGGTGGTATTTGCCGGGCACGGGGTCAAGGCGTTGCAGGAAGCGGGCATCTTCGGCACCCGGCCAGTAGCCTTCTTCGATTTCGACTGGCTGGGCATTCATGCCGATGCCTACTCGCTGGGGGCTCAGGCTGTGGCGATCCTGGCGATCGTGGTGCTGTACAGTCGCAGCCGCATGAGTGAGAAGCAGCGACTGCGCGCGTCTTGAGTCGACAGCGTCGCTGATCGCGGGCGAGCCCGCTCCTGCGGGGGCTGGCTTGCCCGTTTTGCATTTTGTGAGGAGAACATCAATGCGTGTCTGGATCGATGCCGACGCTTGCCCCAAGGCGGCCAAGGATCAGGTGGTGCGCTTTGCCTTGAAGCGCCAGTTCGAGGTGGTGCTGGTGGCCGGGCAAGCGCAGATCAAGCCGGCTTTCGCCTGCGTCAAACTGATTGTGGTGCCCAGTGGCCCGGATGCTGCCGACGATTATCTGGTGGAGCATGCCGTGCCCGGTGAGCTGGTGATCTGCAGTGATGTGCCCTTGGCCGACCGCTTGGTGAAAAAGGGGGTGTCGGCCCTGGACCCGCGTGGCAAGGAGTTCGATGCGCAGAACATGGGGGAGCGCCTGGCGGTGCGTAATCTGTTCACCGATCTGCGGGAGCAGGGGCAGGTCAGTGGCGGACAGGCGCCTTATGGCGAGCGGGAGAAGCAGGCCTTCGCCAATGCTCTGGACCGGATTCTGACCCGGCTGGCGCGTCAGGCCTGAAGGAGGAACCAGCGGCTCCTCCTGAAGCGGGGTGTCAGGGAGTCACTGCTCGCCTTCGTGGGTCAGTTCCAGCACCCGGTCTACCAGCTTGTTGATCCCGGAGGCGGCTTCGCTGATGGATTGCGCCAGCATATAGGCCGGGGTGCTCACCAGTTTGCGCGCTTTGTCTTCGACGATGTCGCCTACTGCGCATTCGGTGTGGCTGGCGCCCATCTTGCCCAGGGCCGCTGCGGTATCAGCATCGTTGCCGATGGTGCAGGTCACGCCAGGACCGTAGATCTTCGCCGCCAGGGCCGGAGCGATGCACATCAGGCCCACCGGTTTGCCCGCTTCGGCAAAGGCTTCGGCCAGAGCCAGGACGTCCGCCTGGACTGTGCAGGCCGCGCCTTCGGTGGCAAAGCTGGAGAGGTTCTTGGCTGCCCCGAAACCGCCTGGCACGATCAGCGCGTCGAAGTCTTCGACATTGGCCTCGCGCAGGTCCTTGACCTGGCCACGAGCAATGCGCGCGGATTCCACCAGCACGTTGCGGGTCTCGGGCATGGCTTCGCCGGTCAGGTGGTTGAGCACATGCATCTGCGGGATGTTCGGGGCAAAGCACTGCACCTGGGCGCCGCGCTGGTCGAGGCGCAGCAGGGTCATCACGCTTTCGTGGATCTCGGCACCGTCGAACACGCCGCAACCGGAAAGGATCACTGCAACTTTTTTGCTCATGGTTTTTCTCCTGGTTCAGGGTGCTGACAGCATGCCAATGACCGGCGAGTTACTCCACTGATGTCGTCGAAGCCTTGGCCTTGGCCTGTTCGGCGGCTTGTTCGGCGTCATAGATCTGCTTGGCCAGACGGGCGTTCTTGAAGCGTCGGCGCAGCCACAGGCCGAAACCCAGTACCAGCAACGCGCCCAGCACCCACAGCTCGTACTTCTTGATGCTGCCGAGCATGCCTTCCATGACCGCGCCGAAATGGTAGGCGGCCTGGGCCAGGGCCACGGCCCAGACGGCCGCGCCGATGCCATTGAGCAGCAGGTAGCGGCCCGGCGGATAGCCTGACAGACCAATGGCCACTGGCATCACGGTGCGCAGGCCATAGACGAAGCGGAAGCTCAGCACCCAGATATCCGGATGCTTGCGGATATGCTCCAGCGCCCGATCGCCCATCATTTGCCAGCGCGGTTTGCGCGCCAGCAACTTGCGGCCATGCTTGCGCCCCAGGAAGTACCACAGCTGGTCACCGGCGTAGCTGCCGAAGAAGGCAACCACCATCACCAAGTTGATATCCATGTATCCGCGGAACGCTAGAAACCCGGCTAGAACCAGAATGGTTTCGCCTTCGAAAAACGTACCGAGAAAGAGGGCGAAATAGCCGAAATCCTGAAGAAATTGTTGGAGCATTGTCTGGATGCTGGCGAAATGAACGCGCAGCCTACCCCTTCGACGACGTTGGGGAAAGTATCGAAATGTGTCTCGACGTGAACTATTGGGCCAATGACAATGAGTGTTGCTGTCGGTCAACAGCTTGAGCACAACTGTCATCTGTTCGTCATAATGCCCGCTTATAACTGTCACGCTCGCCCGCCAGCGCGGGCCCTGGAGTCCGCCGTGAGCTTTACCCCTGCCAGCCGCCTGTTCCCTGCCACTCGTCTGCGGCGTAACCGCCGTGATGATTTCTCGCGCCGTCTGGTTCGTGAAAACCGGCTGAGCGTGGATGACCTGATCCTGCCGGTGTTTGTGCTCGACGGTGAGAATCGCCGTGAGGCGGTGGCTTCGATGCCGGGCGTGGAGCGCTTGACCATCGACCTGTTGCTGGAAGAGGCGGCGCATTGGGTCGAGCTGGGGATTCCGGCCCTGGCGCTGTTCCCGGTGACGCCGGCCGGGCTCAAGTCCCTGGATGCGGCCGAGGCCTGGAACCCTGAAGGGATTGCCCAGCGTGCCACCCGCGCCTTGCGCGAGCGCTTCCCGGCGCTGGGCGTCATCACCGATGTGGCCCTGGACCCGTTCACCACCCATGGCCAGGACGGCATCCTCGACGAACAAGGTTATGTACAGAACGACATCACCGTCGATGCCCTGGTGCGTCAGGCCCTGTCCCACGCCGAGGCCGGCGCCCAGGTGGTGGCGCCGTCGGACATGATGGACGGGCGGGTCCAGGCGATCCGCGAAGCCCTGGAGCTGGCGGGGCACGTCAACGTGCGGATCATGGCCTACTCGGCCAAGTACGCCAGCGCCTATTACGGCCCCTTCCGCGATGCGGTGGGTTCGGCGCTGAACCTGGGCAAGGCCGACAAGGCCTCGTACCAGATGGACCCGGCCAATGGTGACGAAGCCCTGCATGAAGTGGCGGCGGACCTGGCGGAAGGGGCGGACATGGTCATGGTCAAGCCGGGCATGCCGTACCTGGATATCCTTTTTCGGGTCAAGGATGAATTCAAGGTGCCGACCTTTGTCTATCAGGTCAGCGGCGAATACGCCATGCACATGGCGGCGATCCAGAATGGCTGGTTGGGTGAAGGGGTTATTCTTGAATCCCTGACCGCTTTTAAACGTGCAGGTGCTGATGGCATCCTGACTTACTTTGCCGTTCGTGCTGCTCAATTGTTACGAGAGCAAAAATAGCCCTCCCAGGAACACGCGATGAATACTGAAGGACTCTCAGAAGTTGCCGTAAAAGACGCTCAGCCGGTGGTCGAGCCAGTGGTTGAAACCTCGCCGGAGCTCGAGCCCGTGCCCGTAGTGGCCGAGGCGCAACCGACGCCGGCCATTGTCATCCCCAACCTGGATGACAGCAGCCTGTACATTCACCGCGAACTCTCGCAACTGCAGTTCAATATCCGCGTGCTAGAACAGGCGCTGGACGAATCCTACCCGCTGCTGGAACGCCTGAAGTTCCTGCTGATCTTCTCCAGCAACCTGGACGAGTTCTTCGAGATCCGTGTCGCGGGTCTGAAGAAACAGATCACCTTTGCCCGGGAACAGGCCGGTGCCGACGGCCTGCAACCGCACCAGGCCCTGGCCCGCATCAGCGAGCTGGTGCATGGTCATGTCGATCGCCAGTACGCGATCCTCAACGACATTCTGCTGCCGGAACTGGAGAAGCATCAGATTCGCTTCATCCGTCGCCGTCACTGGACCACCAAGCTCAAGACCTGGGTCCGGCGCTTCTTCCGCGACGAGATCGCGCCAATCATCACCCCCATCGGCCTCGACCCGACGCACCCGTTCCCGCTGCTGGTGAACAAGAGCCTGAACTTCATCGTCGAGCTGGAAGGCATCGATGCCTTCGGCCGCGATTCGGGCCTTGCGATCATTCCGGCGCCGCGTCTGTTGCCGCGCATCATCAAGGTTCCGGAAGAAGTCGGCGGCCCTGGCGACAACTATGTGTTCCTTTCGTCGATGATCCACGCCCACGCCGATGACCTGTTCCAGGGCATGAAGGTCAAAGGCTGCTATCAATTCCGCCTGACCCGTAACGCCGACCTGGCGGTGGACACCGAGGACGTCGAAGACCTGGCCCGCGCTCTGCGCGGCGAGTTGTTCTCCCGTCGCTACGGTGACGCGGTGCGTCTGGAAGTGGCCGACACCTGTCCGAAACATCTGTCGGACTACCTGCTCAAGCAGTTCAACCTGCACGAGACCGAGCTCTATCAGGTCAACGGTCCGGTGAACCTGACGCGGCTGTTCAGCATCACCGGCCTGGACAGTCATCCGGAGCTGCAATACACCCCGTTCACCCCGCAGATCCCCAAGCTGCTGCAGAACAGCGAGAACATCTTCAGCGTCATCAGCAAGCAGGACATCCTGCTGCTGCACCCGTTTGAGTCCTTCACCCCGGTGGTCGACCTGCTGCGCCAGGCCGCCAAGGACCCGCATGTGCTGGCGGTGCGCCAGACCCTGTACCGCAGTGGCGCCAACTCGGAGATCGTCGACGCCCTGGTGGACGCGGCGCGCAACGGCAAGGAAGTCACCGCGGTGATCGAACTGCGTGCGCGGTTTGACGAAGAGTCCAACCTGCAGATGGCCAGCCGCTTGCAAGCGGCCGGCGCGGTGGTGATCTACGGCGTGGTGGGCTTCAAGACCCACGCCAAGATGATGCTGATCCTGCGTCGCGAGGCCGGTGAGATCGTGCGCTATGCGCATTTGGGCACTGGTAACTACCACGCGGCCAACGCCCGCCTGTACACCGACTACAGCCTGCTGACCTCCGACGACGCCTTGTGCGAAGACGTCGGTAAGCTGTTCAGTCAGCTGATCGGCATGGGCAAGACCCTGCGTATGAAGAAACTGCTGCATGCGCCGTTCACCCTGAAAAAGGGCATGCTCGACATGATCGCCCGGGAGACCCAGTTCGCCCTGGACGGCAAGCCGGCGCACATCATCGCCAAGTTCAACTCGCTGACCGATCCGAAAATCATCCGCGCGCTGTACAAGGCCAGTCAGTCCGGCGTGCGCATCGATCTGGTGGTGCGCGGCATGTGCTGCCTGCGTCCGGGGATTGCCGGGGTGTCGCACAACATCCATGTGCGCTCCATCATCGGCCGCTTCCTGGAGCACACTCGGGTGTTCTACTTCCTCAACGGCGGCGAGGAGCAGATGTTCCTTTCCAGTGCCGACTGGATGGAGCGCAACCTCGACAAGCGGGTCGAGACTTGCTTCCCGGTGGAAGGCAAGAAGCTGATCCTGCGGGTCAAGAAAGAGCTGGAGAGTTATCTCACCGACAACACCCACAGCTGGAGCCTGCAGTCCGACGGCCGTTACATCCGCAACACGCCGACCGGCAACCAGAACCCGCGCAGTGCCCAGGCGACCTTGCTGGAGCGTCTTGGCAGCCCGGTGTTGCCGGTGCGCTAAGCGCGACAGGCGTCAATGAAAAAGGCCAGCCCGATCACCGGGCTGGCCTTTTTTGTGCGGTTTGCAAGAGCTGTAGGAGCTGGCTTGCCAGCGAAGGCGTCCCCGAGAGCGATGCAAGGTTTCGCGGCCTCTTCGCCGGCAAGCCGGCTCCTACAGGTCCGTGGCAGGTCAGCGAACGTTGAGCACGATGCCGACCCGGGTCAGCCATTCGGCTTCCAGGGCGAAGTCGGCCTGGGTCAGCTGGTTTTCATCCAGCCAGTTTTCCGGGAACTCCACATCCAGATGGTCGCCTTCGGCGCTCAGGCTCACCTGAGGCATCTGCTGGGTGCCACGGATGTGATGGAACAGGATGGCGAAGCGCAGCAGCACGCACAGGCGGATCAGCTTGATGCCGTCATCGCCGAACTCGGCGAATTTCTCCTTGGGAATGTTGCGGCGGTGGCCGCGCACCAGCAGCGCCAGCATCTGCTGGTCTTCTCGGGAGAAGCCGGCCAGGTCCGAGTGCTCGATCAGGTAGGCGCCATGCTTGTGGTAGTGGTAGTGAGCGATATCCAGCCCCACTTCGTGGACCTTGGCGGCCCAGCCCAGCAGCTCGCGCCAGACACCGTCCTCCAGGTCCCAGTCCGCCGCCACCTGGTCGAAGGCGCGCAGGGCCTTGCCTTCGACTCGCGAGGCTTGCTCCAGGTCCACGTGGTAGCGCTCCATCAGCGAGCTGAGGGTACGTTCACGGACGTCTTCGTGATGATGGCGGCCCAGCAGGTCATAGAGCACGCCTTCACGCAGGGCGCCTTCGCAGTGGTCCATGCGCTGCAGTTCCAGGGCGTCGAAGATGGCTTCGAGAATCGCCAGGCCCGCCGGGAAGATCGCCCGCCGATCAGGCTTGATGCCTTCGAAGTCGATTTTCTCGGCATCCCCCAGCTTGAACAGCTTGCGCTTGAGCCAGGCCAGGCCTTCGGCGTTGACCTCGCCACTGCCCTGGCCGCCGGCCTTGAGGGCCAGACCGATGGCGCGGATGGTTCCGGAAGAGCCGATGGCTTCGTCCCAGGTCAGGCGATGCAGGGCATGTTCGATGCTCATGATCTCCAGCCGCGCGGCGGTGTAGGCCTGGGCGTAGCGGGCCGGGGTGATCTTGCCATCGCGGAAATAGCGCTGGGTGAAGCTGACACAGCCCATCTGCAGGCTTTCCCGCAGCAGGGGCTCGAAGCGCTGACCGATGATGAACTCGGTACTGCCGCCACCGATGTCGGCCACCAGGCGCTTGCCCGGGGTGTCGGCGAGGGTGTGGGACACCCCAAGGTAGATCAGTCGGGCCTCTTCACGGCCGGAGATGACCTCCACCGGGTGGCCGAGGATCTCCTCGGCGCGGCGAATGAACTCGCCACGGTTGCGGGCTTCACGCAGGGCGTTGGTGCCGACGATGCGTACGGTGCCCGGCGGCATGCCGTTGATCAGTTGGGCGAAGCGCTTGAGGCAGTCGAGCCCGCGCTGCATGGATTCTTCGTTGAGCTGGCGTTCTTCGTTGATTCCGGCGGCCAGTTGAACCTTTTCACCGAGCCGCTCGAGAATGCGGATTTCACCGTTCCGGGCCTTGGCCACGACCATGTGAAAGCTGTTGGAGCCCAGATCGATCGCGGCGATCAGGGACAGATTCTTGGCTTGGGATTGGGGCATGGTTGGGGGTCTCGGTCGATAACCTCGCCATCCTGCCACGATCAACGGCTCGCGCCAACGCGCAGTGTCCAATGCGTTGATTCAACGCATAAAACCCTCGGCAGGCTGTGCTGTCGCTGTGCGCCGGCCAGCCGGCTCCTACGACACTGGAGCCTCAAGCCTGCTCGGTGCTGCCAATGAAGTTCGCCAGCTCGGCGGTCTGCGGATGAGCGAACAGCTGCTTGGGATCTCCCACTTCATGCACCTTGCCCTGGTGCATGAACACCAGCTTGTCGCCCACTTCCCGGGCAAAACGCATCTCATGGGTGACCATGATCAGGGTCATGCCGTCCCGGGCCAGCTGGCGCACCACGCTGAGCACTTCATTGACCAGTTCCGGGTCCAGGGCCGAGGTGATCTCATCGCACAACAGCACCTTGGGCGACATCGCCAGGGCTCGGGCAATGGCGACCCGCTGCTGCTGGCCGCCGGACAGTCGATCCGGAAACGCATCGAACTTCTCCGCCAGGCCAACCCGGGCCAGCATCTGTCGCGCCAGTTCGGCAGCCCGGGCCTTGGGCACCTTCTGCACCACTTGCGGGGCCAGCATCACGTTCTCGCCCACGGTCAGGTGAGGGAACAGGTTGAACTGCTGGAACACCATGCCGACCTTCTGTCGCAGGCTGCGCAGATCGGCGCGGGCAGCGTCCAGGTACTCGCCGTCGACCTCGATCACCCCGTCGTTGATCGACTCCAGGCCGTTGAGGGTGCGCAGCAGGGTGCTCTTGCCCGAGCCACTGCGACCGATGATTGCCACTACCTGGCCCTCCTCGATGCTGAGGTCGATGCCTTTGAGCACATGGTGCTCGCCGTAATATTTATGCAGGGCGGAGATTCTAAGCAGAGGCATGCAGTTTCCTTTCCAGGTAGCGCGCGCTGAGGGACAGGGGGTAGCAGAGCAGGAAGTAGCCGAGGGCCACCAGGCCGTAGACCATGAAGGGCTCGAAGGTGGCATTGGCCAACATGCCGCCGGTCTTGGTCAGCTCGGTGAAACCGATGATCGAGGTCACCGCGGTGCCTTTGACCACTTGCACCGAAAAACCCACGGTGGGCGCCACGGCGATACGCAGCGCTTGCGGCAGGATCACGTAGCGCAGCTGTTCATAGGGATTGAGCGCCAGGCTCGACGAGGCTTCCCACTGCCCGTGGGGGATCGACTCGACGCAACCGCGCCAGATCTCCGCCAGGTAGGCGCTGGTGAACAGGGTCAGGGCGATAGCGGCCGCCAGCCAGGGCGAGATATCCACACCCAGCAAGGCAATACCGAAGAACACTAGGAACAACTGCATCAACAGCGGTGTGCCCTGGAACAGTTCTATATAGGTGCGGGCGAAGGCGCGGGCAAAGGTCTTGTCGGAGATCCTCAGGGTCATGACCAGCAGGCCGATCAGGCCGCCACCGACAAAGGCCACCAGGGACAGCAACAGGGTCCACTGCAGGCCGCTGAGCAGGTTGCGCAGGATGTCCCAGAAGGTGAAGTCGCTCATCGGCCGCTCCTCAGGATGTAGCGTTGGCCGAACCAGTTCAGTAGTTGGCGGATCAGCAGGGCCATGCACAGGTAGATCAGTGTGGTCAGGGCGTAGGTTTCAAAAGCGCGGAAGTTGCGCGACTGGATGAAGTTGGCGGCGAAGCTCAGCTCCTCGGTGGCGATCTGCGAGCACACCGCCGAGCCCAGCATGACGATGATGATCTGGCTGCACAGGGCCGGCCAGACCTTGCCCAGGGCCGGCAGCAGCACCACGTGCCGAAAGGCTTCGAAGCGGCTCATGGCCAGGGCTGCGGCGGCTTCCAGCTGGCCCTTGGGAATGGCCTGGATACCGGCGCGGATGATTTCCGTGGAGTAGGCGCCGAGGTTGATCACCATCGCCAGCACCGCCGCCTGCCACTCGGAGATCTGCAGGCCCAGGGATGGCAGGCCGAAGAAGATGAAAAACAACTGCACCAGGAACGGCGTGTTGCGGATCAGCTCGACGTAGACGCCGAAGATCGCCGCCAGGGGCTGGATCTTCCAGGCCCGTACCAGGGCTCCGGCTATCCCCAGGCTGACCCCCAGCAGGGTGCCTATGGCGGTCAACTCCAGGGTGAACAGGGCGCCGCGTAGCAGCAGGCCGGTATTTTCCAGCACCGGCAGGAAGTCGAACTGATAAGCCATGCTCAAGCTCCGGGGCGCCGATCAGAGGTCAGCCGGCAGCGGCTCTTTGAGCCACAACTGGGAATTCTTCTCCAGGGCGCCGTCAGCCTTGGCGGCACTGAGGATCTGGTTGACCTTGTCCAGCAACTCCGGCTGGTTTTTGTTGACGCCGACGTAGACTGGGGAGTCCTTGAGCTTGATCTTCATCGCCGGGATGCGTTTCGGGTTGCGCTGGCTGATGGCGACCATCACCACGTTACCGCTGGCGATCAGGTCGACCTGGCCGGCGAGGTAGGCGGCGATGGTGGAGTTGTTGTCCTCGAAACGCTTGATGGTCGCGCCTTGTGGGGCCACGGCGCTCAGCTCGATGTCCTCGATGGCGCCTCGGGTGACGCTGATGGTCTTGCCCTTGAGGTCGTCAAGGCCGGCGATGGCCGCCTCGGGCGGGCCGAAGACGGCGAGGTAGAAGGGTGCGTAGGCCTTGGAGAAGTCGATGACCTTTTCCCGTTCCGGGTTCTTGCCGAGGCTGGAGATCACCAGATCCACCTTGCCGGTGGTGAGGAACGGAATGCGGTTGGTGCTGTTGACTGGGGTCAGCTCCAGCTTGACCTTGAGCTGCTCGGCCAGCAGGCGCGCGGTGTCGATATCCAGGCCACGGGGCTGCATGTCCGGGCCTACCGAGCCGAAGGGCGGGAAGTCCTGAGGCACGGCGACCTTGAGGGTGCCGCGGGCCACCACGTCGTCCAGGGCATTGGCCTGGGCTGGGGCCTGGGCCAGCAGCAGGCTGGCAAACAGGGCAGAGAGCAGGGCGCTACAGCGTTTGGTCATGGCGAATCTCCGCAAATCGTGGGAAGTGGTTTCTGTGTGGCGACAGAGCACAGGCCATGCCAACACGCGGAAAAGGCCCTGGAAATATGGGTTTTACTGGCTTTGGTCGGTCTTACTGGTCTGAACAGTTGTGTGTTTTTTCGCACTCGGATCGGGCATGGGGTCGTACCCTCGAACCCCCTTGGGGCACGACTTGCCGGGCTCGGCGAATAGCTTTACAAGGGAGCTTTTCCTGCACCGGCCAGCCTCAAGCCCATGAATTCGATTACCCGTGCCGTACCCGAAGTGGCGCTGCAAGCCATTCGCCAGTTGATCAGCGAGCAGGGCTTCGGCCCCGGTGATGCGCTGCCTTCGCAGCGGGATCTGGCGCTGCAGTTGGGGGTCAGTCGGGCGTCGCTGCGTGAGGCGCTGTCATCCTTGAGCGCGCTTGGGGTGATCAGTGTGCAGCCGGGCAAGGGGGTGTTCGTTCAGGCTCCCGAGGCAGCGGCAGCCGGTGCCGGCTTGAGTTGGCCGTTCGCCGCTCAGGCTTCGCCTGTGGATATCTTTCAGTTGCGCTATGCCCTGGAGGGGTTTGCCGCGGGGTTGGCGGCGGTGACCCTGACCGCCGATGAGCTGGATGCCCTGGAAGACAATGTCGAGGCCATGCGTCGCCAATTGCGTGTCGGGGATTTCGAGGCAGCGGCGCGGCTGGATTTCGAGTTCCACCAGAAGATCCTCCTGGCCAGTGGCAACCAGGCGATGTTGAGCATCCTCAGCACCAGCGCCGAGATCTTCCTGGAAAGTCAGAAACTACCGTTCATCCGACCCGAGCGGGCCATGGAGACGTGGCAGGAGCACCGCAAGATCCTCCGCGCCCTGGCCCGGCACGCTTCGGGGGCGGCACAAAAGGCCATGCAGGAGCATGTGCGCAATGCCGCTCTGCGCACTGGAATCGCCTTTGTCACCCCCACATCTTCGTGAGCTGAGCTATACCCAAACTCATGGGGCACCATAGTTATAGTTAATCATCTCCGGCTTCCTGAACGCGGGAAGGGCGGATATGATGGGCCACGTTTTTTTGCTTACAACCTGGAGAATTCCATGAGCAGCGATCTTATCAAACACGTCAGCGATGCCAGCTTCGAGGCCGACGTACTCAGAGCCGAAGGCGCTGTACTGGTCGACTACTGGGCTGAGTGGTGCGGCCCATGCAAAATGATCGCTCCGGTTCTGGACGAAATTGCTGAAACCTACAAGGGCAAACTGACCGTTGCCAAGCTGAACATCGACGAAAACTCGGAAACCCCGGCCAAGCATGGCGTGCGTGGTATCCCGACCCTGATGCTGTTCAAGAACGGCAACGTCGAAGCCACCAAGGTCGGCGCACTGTCCAAGTCGCAGTTGGCAGCGTTCCTCGACGCTAACATCTAAGCGTCGATTTTCAGTGTCCTGGAAAGGCCCCGCAAAACGCGGGGCTTTTTCGTAATTGAGGGCTAGACGCTCCGAAACTCAGGTGTTACATTCGGCCCCGCATTGGTTTCTCCAGTGCCCCCTGCAAGCCGTCGCCGACGCTCTCCTTTTCGAATAAGTACGCGATCCTGTCGCCTTCTCTGCGGCGCGGCCTCATTAAGCCAAAAGCTTAATTTCCCCCCTCTATAAATGATTACGTCATTCCTATATGAATCTGACTGAACTCAAGCAAAAGCCGATTACCGAACTGCTCGAATTGGCCGAACAGATGGGCATAGAAAATATGGCCCGTTCGCGCAAGCAGGACGTGATTTTCTCCCTGCTGAAAAAGCACGCGAAAAGCGGTGAGGAAATCTCCGGTGATGGCGTGCTGGAGATCCTCCAGGACGGCTTCGGCTTCCTCCGCTCCTCCGACGCCTCCTACCTGGCCGGTCCGGACGATATCTACGTCTCGCCAAGCCAGATCCGTCGCTTCAACTTGCGTACCGGTGACACCATCGTTGGCAAGATCCGCCCTCCGAAGGAAGGCGAGCGGTACTTCGCGCTGCTCAAGGTCGATACCATCAACTACGACCGTCCCGAGAACGCCAAGAACAAGATTCTGTTCGAGAACCTGACGCCGCTGTTCCCGACCGTGCGCATGAAGATGGAAGCCGGCAACGGTTCCACCGAAGACCTGACCGGTCGTGTCATCGACCTGTGCGCTCCGATCGGTAAAGGCCAGCGTGGTCTGATCGTTGCTCCGCCAAAGGCGGGCAAGACCATCATGCTGCAGAACATTGCTGCGAACATCACCCGCAACAACCCTGAAGTTCATCTGATCGTGTTGCTGATCGACGAGCGTCCGGAAGAAGTGACCGAGATGCAGCGCACTGTGCGCGGCGAAGTGGTTGCCTCCACCTTCGACGAGCCGCCAACCCGTCACGTGCAAGTGGCCGAGATGGTGATCGAGAAGGCCAAGCGCCTGGTCGAACACAAGAAGGATGTTGTGATCCTGCTGGACTCCATCACCCGTCTGGCCCGTGCCTACAACACCGTGATCCCGAGCTCCGGCAAGGTCCTGACCGGTGGTGTGGATGCCCACGCCCTGGAGAAACCGAAGCGTTTCTTCGGCGCCGCGCGGAACATCGAAGAAGGCGGCTCGTTGACCATCATCGCCACCGCGCTGGTTGAAACCGGCTCGAAGATGGACGAAGTGATCTACGAAGAGTTCAAGGGTACCGGCAACATGGAACTGCCCCTGGATCGCAAGATCGCTGAAAAGCGCGTCTTCCCGGCGATCAACATCAACCGCTCCGGCACCCGCCGTGAAGAGTTGCTGACGGCCGACGACGAGCTGCAGCGCATGTGGATCCTGCGCAAGCTTCTGCATCCTATGGATGAAGTCGCTGCCATCGAGTTCCTGGTCGACAAGCTGAAACAGACCAAGACCAACGATGAGTTCTTCCTGTCGATGAAGCGCAAGTAAATCGATCAGGCCAGCAAGAGCCGGGGAAACCCGGCTTTTTGCTATCTGACATTCTCTATTCTGAACCTGTGGGTTCGGCGCTAAACTGCCTGCCCCGAATGCCACGGCGAAAACGAGGCTCACGCATGCAGTATCGCGACTTGCGCGACTTTATCAGCGGCCTGGAACAGCGCTCCGAACTCAAGCGCATCCAGGTTCCGGTGTCCCCAGTGCTGGAAATGACCGAGGTCTGCGATCGCACCTTGCGTGCCAAAGGCCCGGCCCTGTTGTTTGAAAACCCCACCGGTTATGACATCCCCGTGCTCGGAAACCTGTTCGGCACGCCCGAGCGCGTGGCCCTGGGCATGGGCGCCGAAGCCGTTAGCGAGCTGCGCGAGATCGGCAAGCTGCTGGCCTTCCTCAAGGAGCCGGAGCCGCCCAAGGGCTTGAAGGATGCCTGGTCCAAGCTGCCGATCTTCCGCAAGATCATTTCCATGGCGCCCAAGGTGGTCAAGGATGCGGTCTGCCAGGAAGTGGTGATCGAAGGCGACGACGTCGACCTCGGCATGCTGCCGGTGCAGACCTGCTGGCCAGGCGACGTCGGTCCGCTGATCACTTGGGGCCTGACGGTGACCAAGGGGCCGAACAAGGACCGGCAAAACCTGGGCATCTATCGTCAGCAGGTAATCGGCCGCAACAAGGTGATCATGCGCTGGTTGAGCCATCGTGGCGGCGCCCTGGATTACCGCGAGTGGTGCGAGAAGCACCCGGGCCAGCCGTTCCCGGTGTCCGTGGCCCTGGGCGCGGACCCGGCAACTATCTTGGGCGCCGTGACCCCGGTGCCGGACAGCCTCTCCGAATACGCTTTCGCCGGCCTGCTGCGGGGCAACCGCACCGAACTGGTGAAGTGCCGTGGCAACGACCTGCAAGTCCCGGCCACCGCCGAAATCATCCTTGAAGGGGTGATCCATCCCGGCGAGATGGCCGACGAAGGCCCGTACGGCGACCACACGGGCTACTACAACGAAGTCGACAGCTTCCCGGTGTTCACCGTGGAGCGCATCACCCATCGCATCAAGCCGATCTATCACAGCACCTACACCGGCCGGCCGCCGGATGAGCCAGCGATTCTCGGCGTGGCGCTGAACGAAGTCTTCGTGCCGATCCTGCAGAAGCAGTTCCCGGAAATCACCGACTTCTACCTGCCGCCAGAAGGCTGCTCGTACCGCATGGCGGTGGTGACCATGAAGAAGCAGTACCCGGGCCACGCCAAGCGGGTAATGCTGGGTGTCTGGTCGTTTTTGCGACAGTTCATGTACACCAAGTTCGTTATCGTCACCGACGACGATATCAATGCCCGGGACTGGAACGACGTGATCTGGGCCATCACCACGCGCATGGACCCCAAGCGCGACACGGTGATGATCGACAACACCCCGATCGACTACCTCGACTTCGCCTCGCCGGTGTCCGGCCTGGGCTCGAAGATGGGGCTCGATGCCACCCACAAGTGGCCCGGAGAAACCACCCGAGAGTGGGGCCGGGTCATCGTCAAGGATGAGGCGGTCACCCGCCGGATCGATGCCATCTGGAATCAGTTAGGAATAGATTGATGCGTGTAACCTTGCAGCCCTCCGGAGCGGTGCTTGAGACGCTGCCCGGCGAGCGGATTCTCGATGCGGCGCGGCGCCTGGGATATGAATGCCCGCAGAGCTGCCGCAATGGCAACTGTCACGTGTGCGCGGCCCTGCTGGTGGAGGGCAGTGTGCAGCAAGCCGGCGATGTGCGTGATCATGGTGAGTTCTACACTTGCATTGCAGAGCCGCTGGAAGACTGCATTGTGCTGTGGGATGGCGTCCTTGCGCTGGGAGAGTTGCCGGTGCGCAGCTTGTCGTGTCAGCTCACTGAGTGCCTTGAAGTCGGCGGCGATGTCTGGCGGGTCAGGCTGCGAGCGCCGGCCGGCAAGCCACCCCGCTATCATGCGGGCCAGTACCTGATGCTGGAGCGGGATAACGGCGAGAAGTCGGCCTTCTCCCTGGCTTCAGCGCCCCATTGCGGGCGTGATCTGGAGCTGCATGTGCTGGTGCGCGAAAACAGTGCGCAGAGCTTGATGGAGCAGTTGCAGCGCAACCGCATGGCTCGGGTCGAATTGCCTTTCGGCGACACTCACCTGGCCGAGTTGCCGCAGGGCCCGCTGGTGCTGATCGCTGCCGGTACCGGTATGGCGCAGATGCACAGCCTGATCGAGCACTGCCGGGCCAAAGGCTTCAAGTATCCGGTGCACCTGTATTGGGGCGTACGCCGGCCGGAAGATTTCTATCAGTTGGAACACTGGGATGAGTGGCAGCAACTGCCCAATCTCTATCTGCACAAGGTGGTCAGCGACCTGTGCGGTTGGGAGGGGCGCTGCGGCATGCTGCATGAGGCGGTTTGCGAGGACATCACCGACCTGTCGTCGGTGCATGTCTACGCCAGCGGCTCGCCAGCCATGATCTACGCCACCCTGGACGCTCTGGTGAATGCCGGGATGGATGCCCATCAGATGCGTGCGGACGTGTTCGCCTACGCCCCGCGGCCCTGACTGCATCGGGTCCGTGCCCTTCGTTATAACTCTGTATATAGCCCATCGGTATTTATCTAATTAAATAAATGCCGGTAGGTTATATATAAGCCTTCAACTTGAGTGCTGCTCTAGTGGCACTTAACTTGCCTTGAAACTTATGTGTCTTGTAGTTACTGCCAAGCGTTCTATTAAGTAACTTCTTTTACGCGGGGAGCCGAACGCTATTCGCCATGACAGCCCTTGAATCCAGTTATCTGAATCTGGCTTACCCTCCGCGGCTCGATCTGGGGCCGCAGCTGACCCACGAACAACTTCTCAGCTCCATGCAGTCCACCATGGCCCGGCACAAGGGCGGCCCGGTCTGGCTGTTCGCCTACGGTTCATTGATCTGGCGCCCGGAGTGTTCGGCGGTCGAGCGCATGCGTGGCCGGGTGCATGGTTATCATCGCGGTCTGTACCTGTGGTCCCACGAACATCGCGGCACGCCTGAACTGCCGGGGCTGGTGTTTGGCCTGGATCGTGGCGGTTCCTGCAGCGGCTTCGCCTACCGGCTGCCGGAGGAGCATCTGGATGCCTCGTTGTATGCCCTGTGGCAGCGTGAAATGCCTTATCCCTCTTACCGTCCGCACTGGCTCAACTGCCGTCTCGAGGATGGCAGTCAGGTCCAGGCCTTGGGTTTTGTGCTGGAGCGGCACCTGCCCAGCTATGCCGGCAATCTGCCGGATCATGTACTGAGCCAGGTGTTCGAAAGCGCTTGCGGGCGTTATGGCACCACCCGCGATTATGTTGAACAGACCATTCAAGCCCTGCGCAGCCACGCCATGCCGGATCGCAACCTGGAGGCACGGCTCAAGCGCTGCAAGGGTGTTGTGGCCTATTGACGGAAGCTGGCCTCAGCGGACCTGCACCACGACTTTGCCCACCGCTTTGCGCTGACCCAGATCATCGATGGCCCGGGCGACTGCCGTCAGAGGATAAACCTGGGACACCAGCGGCTTGAGCTTGCCCGCGGCGAACCATTCGAACAACTGCTGGAAATTGGCCGCGTTGTCCTGAGGCTGGCGCTGAGCGAAGGAACCCCAGAACACCCCCACCACCGCCGCGCCCTTGAGCAGCGCCAGGTTCACCGGCAATTCGGGAATGCGTCCGCTGGCAAAGCCCACCACCAGCAAGCGGCCATTCCAGGCAATGGAGCGGATGGCCTGGTCGAACAGATCACCGCCCACCGGATCGTAGATCACGTCGGCGCCGTTGCCATCGGTCAGGCGCTTGATCTCGTCCTTCAGGTTGCTTTCGCTGTAGTTGATCAGCTCATCGGCACCGGCGGCCTTGGCCACGGCGAGCTTTTCTGCGCTGCTGGCGGCGGCGATCACCCGGGCGCCCATGGCCTTGCCGATTTCCACCGCCGCCAGCCCGACCCCGCCCGAGGCACCGAGCACCAGCAGGGTCTCACCGGGCTGCAGGTTGCCCCGTTGCTTGAGGGCGTGCATCGAGGTGCCGTAGGTCATGCTGAAGGCGGCAGCGGTGTTGAAGTCCATGGCGGCGGGAATCGGCAATACGTTGTAGCCCGGCACCGCCACCTGTTCGGCAAAACTGCCCCAGCCGGTCAGGGCCATGACCCGATCGCCGACCTTGAGATGGCTGACTTTCTCGCCCACTGCGCTGACCACGCCGGCCGCTTCGCCGCCCGGGGAGAAGGGGAAGGGTGGCTTGAACTGGTATTTGCCCTCGATGATCAGGGTGTCCGGAAAATTCACCCCTGCGGCATGCACGTCCAGCAGGACCTCGTTCTTCTTCGGCACGGGACTTGCGACCTCTTCCAGCACCAGCGTTTCGGCGGGGCCGAAGGCTTTGCACAGCACGGCTTTCATCAGGGCTATTCCTTTGGGAGTGGTGGCCGATAAGTGTAGGAGTGTGAATCAGGCGGTCAACGAGCATGCCCGGCCCTGATGGGCAGCCATAAGCTTGTGCTTGGGCTCAGGCGGGCGGGCCTTTATGCTAGGCCGCAAACCGGATTAAGGAGCGAATTGTGAAAGCGTGGATCATGTTGCTGCTGGCCCTCTCCCTGCCGATGGCAGCCGGGGCTGAAGAGGCTAAAGAAGGCGAAGCACCGAAAGTCAGTTACATCAGCCTGAGCCCGCCCTTTGTCGGTAACTACGGCCTGGATGGCGGCCCCAAGCTCAAGGTCTACAAGGCTGACGTGGCCCTGCGGGTGACCGGCGACGCTTCGGCCCAGGCGGTCAAGGCCAATGAGCCGCTGATCCGCAATCAGTTGGTGGCGCTGTTTGCCCAGCAGACCGTCGACACCATGAACAACGTCGAGGCCAAGGAAAAGCTGCGCCAGGAAGCCCTCAAGCAGGTGCAGCAAGTCATGAATGACGAAACCGGCAAGCCGGTGGTGGAAGACCTGTTGTTCAACAACCTGATCATCCAGTAACGCTCAGCTGTTGGAGCTGGCTGGCCAGCGAAGGCGCCCGAGAGGGCGACGTGGGGCTTGAGGGCCCTTTCGCCGGCCAGTCGGCTCCTACAGCGTGTGGCTCATGAGGCGAGGCTTTTGCGAAAGCGCGCCAGGGCAATGGCGAAGAACAGCAGACCGATCGTCGCCAGGGCAAGCAGGTCGGGCCAGACCACACTGACGCCCGCATCACGAAACAGGATCGCTGCGCTGAGGCTGACGAAGTGCGTTGATGGCGAGCCCTGCATCACCCATTGCAGCCATTGCGGCATGCTGTCCAGCGGTGTGCTGCCACCGGACAGTAGCAGCATCGGAATGATCACCGGGATCGCCAGCAGGCCGAACTGCGGGGTGGAGCGGGCCAGGGTGGCAAGGAAGATCCCCAGTGCGGTGCTGGCGAACAGATACAACGCGGTGACCATCAGGAACAGCCCCATCGAGCCCGCCAGCGGCACGCCCAGCACGCCTTTGACTATCACCTCCAGCGATATCCAGGTGCACAGCACCACCACCAGCATATTGCTCCAGATTTTCGCCAGCATGATCTCCAGGGCCGTCAGCGGCAGTACCAGCAAGTGGTCGAGGGTACCGTGCTCGCGCTCGCGCAGCAGCGCGGTTCCGGTGAGCACGATGGCCAGGATGGTGATGTTGTTGACGATCTGGATCACCGCCAGAAACCAGCCTCCCTCCAGGTTGGTATTGAACAGCGCGCGGGTGGTCAGCAGGGCCGGGGCCTTGCTCGCGGCATCCGCCTGGTTGGCATAGTTGAGCAACTCGCGCTGGAAGATTCGGCTAATGTAGCCGGCGCCCATGAACGCCTGGCTCATGGCGGTGGCGTCGACGTTGACCTGCACCGCCGGCTGACGGCCGGCCAGCAGGTCGCTCTGGAAGTTGGCAGGGATGTTGATCACGAAGGTGTACTGGCCGCTGTCCATCACCTTGTCCAGTTGGTCGTAGGGCAGGGCGACCGGGTTCTGGAACTCCGGCGGTTGCAGGGCCTCTGCCAATTGTCGTGACAGTGTGCTGTGGTCTTCATCCACCAGGGCCACGCTAGCGTTGTGTACGCCAATGACCGAGCCGGCTGCCGGCAGGTAGATGGCCACGGTGAAGGCGTAGAACAGGAACAACAGCAAGACACTGTCGTGACGCAGGCTGGTGAGCTCCTTCAGACCTAGGCGCAGGATATGGGCGAGCCTGTTCATCAGACCTCCTGCTTTTTCAACATGACCAGGCTAAGCCCGGTGAAACCGAGGAAGAACCCGATCAGTGCCAGGCACTGAGGCCACAGCTCCCGCAGGTCCAGGGCCTTGGTGAAGGTGCCGACGGCGATGTCGAGGAAGTGCCCGGCGGGGAACAACTGCCCCATGATCGCCGCCGAGCCTTCCAGGGACGAGCGCGGCACGATCAACCCGGAGAACTGGATGGTCGGCAGGCTGGTGATGATCATGGTGCCGAGGATCGCCGCGATCTGGGTGCGGGTGAAGGCCGAGATCAGCAGGCCCATGCTGGTGGTGGCCAGCACGTAGAGGACGCCGCCCAGGGCCAGGGTCAGGCCGCTGCCCTTGAAGGGTACGCCGAACAGCCAGCGGTTCATGGCCACCAGCAATCCCAGGTTGATCAGGCTCACGGCCAGGTAGGGCGCCTGCTTGCCCAGGAGGAACTCCAGGCGGGTCAGGGGCGTGGCATAGAAGTTGGTGATCGAGCCCAGTTCCTTCTCGCGAACGATGCCCAGGGCGGTGAGCATGGCCGGAATGAACGCCAGGATCAGCGCCATGACCCCGGGCCCGATGGCGTTGACGCTGACCACGTCCTGGTTGTAGCGAAAGCGTGTTTCCAGCTTGGCGGCGGATCTTGTGTTCAGTGCCGGGCTGCTGTGTTCGGCCAGGAGTTCGAGGTTGGCCTGGTGTACCGCCTCGACATAGTTGCGGCTGGTTTCCGCGCGAAACGGCATGCCGCCGTCCAGCCAGGCGGCCACTGTCGGCTGGCGCCCGGCATACAGGTCGCGGCCGAAGCCGGGCGGGATTTCCAGGGCCAGCTTGATCTCCGAGCGCTGCAGGCGCCGATGCAGTTCGGCGGAGCTGCGGATGGTGGGTTTTTCCTCGAAGTAGCGTGAGCTGCGAAAAGCCTCCAGATAGGCGCGGCTTTGCGGCGTCTGATCCTGGTCGTAGACGGCGAAGGCGAGCTTTTCCACATCCAGGGAAATGCCGTAGCCAAAGATCACCATCATGAAGATCGCCCCCAGCAGGGCAAAGCCCAAGCGCACCTTGTCCCGCAATAGCTCCTTGCCTTCCCGGGTGGCCACCGCCAGCAGCCGGGCCAGGCTCAGGCCCGAGCGCGGAGGCGCGATGGCGTGGCTGGCGGCAGCCGCCGGAGGAGGTGGCGCTGCATCCGCGGCTCCTTGGGCTTCTTCCAGGCAGCGGACGAAGGCGGCTTCCAGGGTGTCGCCGGAAAACTGCTGTTGCAGCGCCGCTGGTGTGTCACAGGCCAGTACCTTGCCGGCGTGCATCAACGAAATGCGGTCGCAGCGCTGGGCTTCGTTCATGAAATGAGTGGACAGGAAGATGGTCACGCCCTGTTCCCGGGACAGTTCGATCAGCAGTCGCCAGAAATCGTCACGGGCTGCCGGATCAACCCCTGAGGTGGGTTCGTCGAGGATCAGCACTTCCGGGCGGTGCAGCACCGCCACGGCCAGGGACAGGCGCTGGCGCAGACCCAGGGGCAGGGCGCCGGATTGCTGCTCGGCGATTGCGCCCAGGTCGAAGCGCTGGATCAGTTCCTCGATGCGTGGGCCGCTCTCGGCTTTCGGCAGGTCGAACAGGCGGGCATGCAGCTCCAGGTTCTGGCGCACGCTGAGTTCGCCGTACAGGGAAAAGCTCTGGGACATGAAGCCGACCCGTTTGCGGGTGGCCAGGTCCTTGGCGTCCACCGGATTGCCCAGCAGCTTGGCGCTGCCTTCAGTGGCGGGCATCAGCCCGGTGAGGACTTTCATGGTGGTGGTCTTGCCGCAGCCGTTGGAGCCGAGGAAGCCGAAGATTTCCCCGCGACCGATGGCGAAGCTGACTTTGTTGACGGCGGTGAAGTCGCCGAAGCGCAGGGTCAGCTCGTGGGCCTCGATGGCGATGTCCTGATTACTGCCAGAACGTGGCGGGATCACCAGTGGCTGATTGTCATGGCCGCTGTCGCCCTGGTAGTGAGTGAAGGCATCGTCCAGCTTGCCGCTGCCCGTTACCTGCGCCAGCTCCCGGCTCAGGCCCTGGGCGATCAACTTGCCCTGGTCGAGCATCAGGCAATGCTCGAACTGTTCGGCTTCTTCCATGTAGGCGGTGGCCACCAACAGGGTCAGTTGTGGTCGTTGCTGGCGTACATCCTCCACCAGTTCCCAGAAGCGTCGGCGGGAAAGCGGGTCGACCCCGGTGGTGGGTTCGTCAAGGATCAACAGATCCGGTTCGTGGATCAGCGCGCAGCACAGGCCGAGTTTCTGCTTCATCCCACCGGACAGCTTGCCCGCCGGGCGTTCGGCAAAGCGCAGCAGGTCGGTGGCCAGCAACAGACTGTGCATGCGCTGGTCGCATTCGTCACGTGGCAGGCCGAACAGGGTGGCGAAGAAGCGGATGTTCTCGCTAATGGACAGGTCGGGATACAGGTTGCCCCCCAGGCCCTGAGGCATGAAGGCGATGCGCGGGTATAGGCTTCTGCGGTGGCGGCGCTGGGAGATGGCTCCGCCGAGTACCTCGAGCTCGCCTTGCTGAAGCTTCTTGACCCCGGCAATCAGCCCGAGAAGGCTCGACTTGCCGGCACCGTCAGGACCGATCAGGCCGCAGCGTGTGCCTGCCGGCAGGCTGAAACTGATGTCGATCAGAGCCTGCTGGGCACCGTAGCGATGGCTGATGCCGGTGGCGTGCAGCGCCAGGGCATTCATTGCAGGTTAGCCGGCCAGTCCACGGTGGCTGTGCGCACATAACCGGCACCGGGCATCCCCGGTTTGGCCTGGGGCACGGCGGCGGGTTGAGTCAGGCGCACCTTGACCCGGAATACCAGTTTCTGGCGTTCGTCACGGGTTTCCACTTCTTTGGGGGTGAATTGCGACTTGGCCGCGACGAAGCTGATCTTTGCCGGCAGTGGCTGGTTGGGCAGGGCGTCGAGAACAATCCGCGATTCATCGCCCACCGTCAGGCGCCCGGTGACCGAGGCTGGCAAGTAGAGGTTCATGTATTGGTCATTGGGATCGATCAGCAGCAGTACTCGGCCGCCGGCACCCAGGACTTCGCCAGGCTCGGCCAGACGCAGTTGGATGATGCCGTCGATGGGGGCTCGCAGGCTGCTGTCGTCGATTTCGCTGGTGAGCTGCGCAACCTGGGCCAGGGCGGCGCCGATAGCGGCCTTGACCGCCGCAACCTGGGCCTGGGCCGCCAGCACGGCGGCATTGCCGGTGTTCAGCCGTGCCTGTTGCTGATCGATGATCTGCTGGCTGGCGAAGCCGCGCCTGAACAGTTCCTGGGAACGCTTGAGTTCCTGATTGGCCAGGAGCAATTCGCTCTGGCGCAGTTGCACGTTGGCTTCTGCGGCGGAGAGGTTTTCCCGGGCGCGCAGCACTTCGGCTTCGGCCTGGCTGCGCTGGGCTTCCAGGGTGCGGGTATCCATCCGGGCCAGCAGTTGGCCCTGGAGCACTTTGTCGCCTTCATTGACCCGCACTTCCGCCAGGCGTCCGGGAATCTTGCTGGCGATCTGCACCTCAGTGGCTTCGAGACGGCCATTGCCCATGCTCAGCCCTTCCGGCAGACGATCCTGGAGGGATTTCCAGTAACCGAAGCCACCAGCGGCGAGCAACAGAATCAAGAGGGAGACAGCGAAAAGGCGGGAAGAACGGTGGTTCGTCGACATGTGTTCTGCGTCCTGCGGCTATAGCGTCCTAGTCTGACGTATCAAGGCTTTTACCCGCTTGATGCTCGTCAAATGAAAGGGCCAAGCCTAAACCTATTGTTCGCAGGCTGCATGGCGATCGGGGCAAAAAAAGCTGGCGCCAGTGCCGTTGCGCTTGCCAGGCCACGGCACACCGGGGCGGGTTGCTCAACGTAGAGAGAGCACTGCCGCCCATTGCTCTGCGGTCACTGGCATGACTGACAGGCGACTGCCTTTTTGCACCAGGGGCATTTCAGCGAGGGCAGTCTGCTGCTTGAGATAGTCCAGGCGCAGGACCTTGCTGAAGGTTTCCACGTGGGCTACGTCGATTGCGCTCCAGGCATTTTTCTCGGCGCTGGACTTGGGGTCGAAGTAGACGCTGTCCGGTTCCAGGGCGGTGGGGTCCGGGTAGGCCGCCTTGATGATTTGGCCTATGCCGGCGATGCCTGGCTCCGGACAACTGGAGTGGTAGAAGAAGAACTCATCGCCGACGGCCATGGCGCGCAGGAAGTTGCGTGCCTGGTAGTTGCGCACACCGTCCCAACGGGCCTTTCCAAGCTTGTTCAGGTCCTGGATCGAGAGTTCGTCTGGCTCGGATTTCATCAGCCAATAGGCCATGTTTCTTACCCTCCAAAGGGTGGTTGGGCAGGTTGTCGGAGGATTTTATGACAAACCGACAGTCGGTTGACGCCAGCATTTGCGTGTCGGTTCACGTTATCGCAGAATGCCGGGATTTTAAGCTTGACGCTGCTGCACGGCCTGTTATGGAAACCGTTGCTGTCATCGTGTGTGACTTGCCCGAGGGGGGGCAATCGATGAAACGCCAACCGGATTTACTATGGATTTTGGTTATTTTGTTCGGTTTGGGCGTTGTGACCACCGGTTATGCGCAGAGCTTATGGGCCAACAAGACCGATGCCCCGATCGAGATTGCCCAACAGCCGCAACCCTTCAAGCGTTGAATCCGTCCCGGCGTCGCTGAGCCAGCGCGACGTCTATCGGGCGCAGTACCATCCCTGATCAGTCACGGTGCCCTGTAGCGGCACATCCCAGCTGGCCTGATCCAGTCTCGCGACCTTCTGACATTCATGGGCCAGCCCCAGCAGCTTCGGCTTGCACCAGCTCTTGCGCCGCGCCAGGTAAGCCAGGCTGCGGTCGTAGAAGCCGCCGCCCATTCCCAGGCGTCCACCGTCTTCGTCAAATCCCACCAAGGGCAGGAGCACCAGATCCAGCGCCCAGACCTTGCGTTGGCGTGCGACGTTGATCCTGGGTTCGAGGATGCGAAAGCGGTTGGGGCGCAGTTTTTCTCCGGGCCGTACGCGCTGGAAGACCATCTTGGTCCGTGGCCAGGCACTGAGCACAGGCAGGTACGTGGCCTTGCCCCGGCGTTGCGCGGCACGTAGCAGCAGGCGCGGATCGATCTCTCCGTCAGTGGGCAGGTACAGGGACAGGTGTCGGGCTCGGCGAAACACTGGATTGTGCGCCAGCTGGCGGTACAGTCCGCTGGCGGCCTGGCGTTGCTGGGCAGGTGTCAGGGAGCGACGGGCTTTACGCAGCATGCGTCGAAGTTGCGGGCGGGAAAGCGGCGCAGGTTCGGTCATGGAGGAGGCTATGGAAAGTCGGACATGGCAGAACAGCCTACCCGGAAAAACCAATGCCAGCATGGATAACTGGCATTGGCTGAGAATTCAGGCTCCCCAGGCGAACCGCTGTCGACTTAGCCCTTGAACCCGAAAGTTCAAGGCGGAAGATGCAGCAGGCTTTAAGGCTTTCCGTCTAGCGGACATGCACACCAGCCCAACGTGCAACTTCCAGGGTAGTGCGAATCGGCTCAGGGACATCGCCAACTGGCAAGCACCCCAGGGAGTGGCGGGAGTATACCGCAACCGCTGTCAGGAATCAGCCTTGCTTGCGTCCGAATCGGTGGCCAGGACCAGGTCGACGCGTTCCAGAAGATCGCGCACTTGTTCGCGAGTGGTGGCGCTGGCCTGCACATCCGGACGCTCCTGGCGGTGCAGCAGATCGTGGGTGATGTTCAGCGCGGCCATGACCGCGATGCGATCGGCACCGATGACTTTGCCGCTGCTACGGATCTCGCGCATCTTGCCGTCCAGGTAACGGGCTGCGCTCACCAGATTGCTGCGCTCTTCCTGGGGGCAGATGATCGAATACTCTTTGTCGAGGATCTGCACGGTAACGCTATTGCTTGAACTCATGAGTCTTGCTCCAGGGCCTTGAGGCGCGAAATCATCGATTCGACCTTACGCCGGGCGATTTCGTTTTTTTCAATGAGGTGCGCGCGTTCCTCGCGCCAGGTCTTTTCCTGAGCTAATAAGAGTGCGTTTTGACTCTTTAGTTGCTCGACCCGGGTAATAAGCAGTTCGAGTCTGGCCATCAGTGCGTGCAGGTCGGTGTCTTCCATTGTGTCCCACTGAAGTTGGTCTGATGAGTGGCAACTGGCTGGGCAGCGCCTGGACGGCCCGATCAGTCCTGGCGCATCGGGTGCTGTCGGTCGGCAATCTGTCCGTCGCCTCAGGCCCCGCGGACCGCTGTAACGGGGCGCAAGGCGCAACGCGGCGCTGGCAATGAATGATGACACGCCCTACGATACAAGGCCTTCATTCTAGACATTGCGCCGCTTGGCGCCTAGCTGCCCATGCCCATTCAGAATTCCCCGTACAACGCCTTCGCCACCCTGCTCAGCAGCAGCGGTCATCCTGTTTCTCCTGCCGAATTGCACGGCCTGTTGCTGGGCCGTAGTTGCGCTGGCGCCGGCTTCGAGGTCGACGGCTGGCTGGTGGACGCTTCCGAGCTGCTCGAAGGCGAGCCACAAGAAAATGTGCGCAACGCCCTGATCGGCCTGCAGGAAATGGTCAAGGGCGAGCTCACCAGCGACGACATGACCGTGGTCCTGCTGCTGCCCAGCGACGACGCGCCATTGACCGAACGTGCCGCGGCCCTGGGCCAATGGTGCCAGGGTTTCCTCGCCGGTTTCGGCCTCAATTCCCGTGACAGCAGCGCCCTGAGCGTCGAGGCCACGGAAGTGTTGCAGGACCTTGCAGCCATCGCTCAGGTACAGGATGCGCTGGAAGAGTCCGACGACGGTGAAAGCGACTACATGGAAGTGATGGAGTACCTGCGGGTCGCGCCATTGCTGCTGTTCACCGAAACCAACAAGACCGTTGCACCGGCTACCAAGCCTTCTCTGCACTGACTGACAGGGAACTGCATCTGCCCATGACTCATATCCCTAGAGCGGAATACAGCCGTCGCCGCAAGGCGCTCATGGCGCAGATGGAGCCCAACAGCATCGCGATCCTGCCGGCGGCGGCCGTGGCCATTCGCAACCGCGATGTGGAGCACGTCTACCGCCAGGACAGCGATTTCCAATACCTCAGCGGTTTTCCCGAGCCCCAGGCCGTGATCGTGCTGATGCCCGGTCGCGAGCATGGCGAGTACGTGCTGTTCTGCCGTGAGCGCAATGCCGAGCGGGAGCTGTGGGATGGCCTGCGGGCTGGCCAGGAAGGCGCGATCCGTGACTACGGTGCGGACGATGCGTTTCCCATCACTGATATCGACGACATTCTCCCGGGGCTGATCGAAGGTCGTGACCGGGTCTATTCGGCCATGGGCAGCAACCCCGAGTTCGATCGCCACCTGATGGACTGGATCAACGTGATCCGCTCTAAAGCGCACCTCGGCGCCCAGCCGCCGAACGAATTCGTTGCCCTGGATCATTTGCTGCACGACATGCGCCTGTATAAATCGGCGGCGGAAGTGAAGGTGATGCGCGAAGCCGCACGGATTTCCGCCCAGGCCCATATCCGGGCCATGCAGGCCAGTCGCCCCGGATTGCACGAGTTCAGTCTGGAAGCCGAGCTGGACTACGAGTTCCGCAAGGGCGGGGCGAAGATGCCGGCTTATGGTTCCATCGTCGCGGCCGGGCGCAACAGCTGCATCCTGCACTACCAACAGAATGATGCCCTGCTCAAGGACGGTGATCTGGTGTTGATCGACGCCGGTTGTGAAATCGACTGCTATGCCAGTGATATCACCCGGACCTGGCCGGTCAACGGTAAGTTCTCGCCCGAGCAGAAGGCGATCTACGAACTGGTGCTGGCGGCCCAGGAAGCGGCGTTTGCCGAGATCGCCCCGAACAAGCACTGGAACCAGGCCCATGAGGCAACGGTCCGGGTGATCACCGCCGGTCTGGTGAAGTTGGGTCTGCTGGAAGGCGCAGTCGACGAGCTGATTGCCAGTGAGGCTTACAAGACGTTTTACATGCACCGCGCCGGGCATTGGCTGGGCATGGATGTACACGATGTCGGCGAGTACAAGGTCGGCGGCGAGTGGCGGGTGTTGGAGGTCGGCATGGCGCTGACCGTGGAGCCGGGCATCTACATCTCCCCGGACAACCAGCAAGTGGCGAAGAAGTGGCGCGGCATTGGCGTGCGCATCGAGGACGACGTGGTAGTGACCAAGCAGGGCTGTGAAATTCTGACAAGCGGCGTGCCGAAAAGCGTCGCCGAGATCGAGGCGCTGATGGCAGCAGCCCGAGTTCAGGCCTCATGAGCCGGGTCAATCTGGCCATCATCGGTGGCGGCCTGGTCGGCGCAAGCCTGGCCCTGGCCCTGCAGGCCGGAGCCAAGGCCCGCGGCTGGAAGATCGTGCTGATCGAACCCTTCGCCCCTGGCGGCAGCTTCCAGCCCAGCTACGATGCGCGTTCTTCGGCACTGTCCTTTGGCGCCCGACAGATCTACCAGCGCCTGGGCTTGTGGCAAGCGATCTCCCGGCGCGCCGAGCCGATCAAGCAGATTCATGTGTCCGACCGTGGGCGGTTTTCCACTGCGCGCCTGTCGGCCATGGAAGAAGGGGTTCCGGCCCTGGGTTATGTGGTGGAAAACGCCTGGCTCGGTCAATGCCTGTGGCAAGGACTGGACAAGGACGTGATCAGCTGGCGCTGTCCGGCGGAGGTCACTCGCCTGGAGCCTCTGGAAGGCGGTTATCGCCTGACCCTGAATGACGAAACCACACTGGAATGCGACCTCGCGGTGCTCGCCGACGGTGGCCGCTCCGGCCTGCGCGAACAATTGGGTATCGGGGTCAAGAATCGCCCCTATAACCAGAGCGCGCTGATTGCCAACATCACCCCCAGCGAAGCCCACAACGGCATGGCCTTCGAGCGCTTCACCGATGACGGGCCGATGGCGTTGCTGCCATTGCCGGAAAATCGCTGCGCGCTGATCTGGACCCGCCAGGGCATGGACGCTCAGCGTCTGGCCGACCTGGATGACCGGAGTTTCCTCAGTGAGTTGCAGGGCGTGTTCGGTTACCGCCTGGGCACCTTGAAACAAGTGGGGGCGCGGCATTTGTATCCGCTGTCCCTGGTAGAAGCCGAAGAACAGGTGCGCTCCCATCTGGTGGTGCTGGGCAATGCCGCCCACAGCCTGCATCCGATTGCCGGACAGGGCTTCAACCTGTCGCTGCGTGATGCCCAGGCCCTGGCGGATGCCTTGCTGGCCAGCGAGCAGCTGCCGGGCGATTTTGCCGTGCTGCAGGCTTATCGCGAGCGCCAGCGCCTGGACCAGAGCCTGACCGTGGGTTTCTCCGATCAGGTCACGCGGCTGTTCGGCAGCAAGCTGCCGCTGCTGTCGGTGGGGCGCAATCTTGGCTTGCTCGGACTGGACCTGCTGCCCCCGGCCAAGCGCTGGTTCGCGCGCCAGGCCATGGGCCTGGGCACTCGTCCGGATGCGTGAGTGGCTGACTCGACGTGTCGGCAAGGCACGCTTGCTGCGCTGGGTGATGAACCTGTATCCGCCCTATCTGGGGGCAGGTGTGCGGATTCGCCAGATCAGCGCGGATTTCCGCGAAGTCCAGGTCTCCATGGGGCTGGGCTGGTACAACCGCAACTATGTCGGCACCCAGTTCGGTGGCAGCCTGTATTCGATGGTGGACCCGTTTTTCATGCTGATGCTGATGGAGAACCTGGGACGCGACTACATCGTCTGGGACAAGGCCGCGGCCATCGACTTCATCGCCCCGGGCAAGGGGCCGGTGTTTGCTCGGTTCAGCATTGACCAGGCGCTGCTCGACGAAGTGCGCCAGCAGACCGCAACGGGCGAGAAGTACCTGCCGCAGTTGCAGGTAGAGATTCATGACGGCTCCGGCACCCTGGTGGCGCGGGTCGATAAAACCCTTTATGTGCGGCTCAAGCCGCAAGCGAGACAGGCCTAAAGCATGGAAATGCGCGCAGATGTGCTGATTGTCGGAGCCGGAATGGTCGGCAGTGCCTTGGCGTTGGCGTTGCAGGGCAGCGGCCTGGAAGTGCTGCTGCTCGATGGCGGCTCCCTGAGTGTCAAACCCTTCGACGCCGAGTCGCCATTCGAACCCCGGGTCAGTGCCTTGTCGGCCGCCAGCCAGCGGATTCTGCAGCGCCTTGGCGCCTGGGACGGTATTGCCGCACGGCGCAGTAGCCCCTACTGCGACATGCAGGTCTGGGACGGCAGCGGCACCGGGCAGATTCACTTCTCGGCCTCCAGCGTGCATGCCGAGGTGTTGGGGCATATCGTCGAGAACCGCGTGGTTCAGGATGCCTTGCTTGAGCGTTTGCACGAGTGCGACATCGGTTTGTTGGCCAATGCCCGCCTGGAGCAGATGCGCCGCTCCGGCGATGACTGGTTGCTGACCCTGGCGGACGGCCGGGTCCTGCGGGCACCTTTGGTCATCGCCGCCGATGGCGCCAACTCGGCCGTGCGTCGCCTGGCCGGCTGCGCCACCCGGGAGTGGGATTACCTGCATCACGCCATCGTCACCAGTGTGCGCAGCAGCCAGCCCCATCAATTGACCGCCTGGCAGCGATTCACCGACACCGGCCCGTTGGCGTTTCTGCCGTTGGTACGGGACGGGCAGCACGACTGGTGCTCCATCGTCTGGTCCACCACGCCCACCGAGGCCGAGCGCTTGATGGCCCTGGATGACGCCGCGTTTTGCGCTGAGCTGGAGCGTGCCTTCGAAGGTCGCCTGGGCACAGTGCTCAGCGCCGACCCTCGGCTTTGCGTGCCGCTCCGCCAGCGCCACGCCAAGCGCTACGTGGCCGAAGGCCTGGCCCTGATCGGCGACGCCGCCCATACCATTCATCCGCTGGCGGGACAGGGGGTCAACCTGGGTTTCCTCGATGCCGCGGTGCTGGCCGAAGTACTGCTGCAAGCGGCCAGCCGTGGCGAGCGCTTGGCCGAGGTCAAGGTACTGAGCCGTTTCGAGCGTCGGCGCATGCCTCACAACCTGGCGCTGATGGCGGCCATGGAAGGCTTCGAGCGGCTGTTCCAGGCCGATCCGTTGCCGCTGCGCTGGCTGCGCAACACTGGCCTGAAGATGGTCGACCAGATGCCCGAGGCCAAGGCGCTGTTCGTGCGTCAGGCACTTGGCCTGAGCGGCGATCTACCGGAGCTGGCCCAAGCGTAGGCGCCGGCTGGCCGGCGGAGCTTCCTGGCGGACGACCCTACGCAACATCTGGTAACGTCTCGACGCCAGGTTCGGTTGAGAAGGCAAATGGGAGTCCTTATCATTTCGCCTCATTTTATAATTGAGAGACTGCTCCCATGTTGGCACCGAAGCGTCTACTGACCGCCCTGGCACTCACTTTCATCGGCACCGCCGCCCATGCTGCCGATGAAGTCGTGGTCTACTCCTCGCGTATCGATGAGCTGATCAAGCCGGTGTTCGATGCCTACACCCAGAAGACCGGGGTGAAGATCAAGTTCATCACCGACAAGGAAGCGCCGCTGATGCAGCGGATCAAGGCCGAGGGCGAAAACGCCACCGCCGACCTGCTGCTCACCGTAGACGCCGGCAACCTCTGGCAGGCCGAGCAGATGGGCATCCTGCAACCGTTCACCTCCAAGGTCATCGACAGCAACATCCCTCTGCAATACCGCTCTTCCAACCACGCCTGGACCGGCCTGAGCCTGCGGGCGCGGACCCTGGCCTACTCCACCGAGCGGGTCAAACCTTCCGAACTGACCACCTATGAAGCCCTGGCCGGCAAGCAGTGGGAAGGCCGTCTGTGCCTGCGTAGCGCGAAGAAGGTCTACAACCAGTCGCTGACTGCCACCTTGATCGAGACCCACGGCGCGGCGAAGACCGAAGAGATCATCAAGGGCTGGGTCAACAACCTGTCCACCGATGTGTTCTCCGATGACATCGCGGTGTTGGATGCGATCAACGCCGGCCAATGCGACGTTGGCATCGTCAACACCTACTATTACGGCCGCCTGCACAAGCAGAAGCCCGACCTGGCGGTAAAACTGTTCTGGCCGAACCAGGGCGATCGCGGGGTGCACGTCAACCTGTCGGGTATTGGCCTGACCAAGTACGCGCCGCATCCGGAGGCGGCCAAGGCGCTGGTGGAGTGGATGACCACGCCTGAAGCGCAGAAGATCTTTGCCGACGTCAACCAGGAGTTCCCGGCCAACCCGGCGGTGGCGCCTTCTGCGGAAGTGGCCAGTTGGGGCAAGTTCGTGGCCGATACCCTGCCGGTTGAGATCGCCGGCAAGCGCCAGGCCGAGGCCATTCGCTTGATGGACCGCGCTGGCTGGAACTGAGACTGCCGTTATACTGCGCCCCGCTTTTGCGGGGCGTTTTGTTTAACGGCCTGCCATAGGAGCGGGCTTGCCCGCGATGGCGCCGCCGCTTCCCCTTGTACGTTCCACCTGCCCGAGAGTTCTTTGTGGCCCATCCTGCCCAACGTCGCTGGTATCCCCTGGTCTTCGCCGTAGCGGCCCTGGTCCTGTTGCCGCTGAGTGTGCTGCTGCTGTCCTGGCAGGCCGTCGACCAGCAGATCTGGTCTCACCTGTGGGACACGCAGATGCCGCGTCTGTTGAGCAACACCCTGACCCTGGTGTTCGGGGTCGGCGTTGGCGTCACGCTGCTGGGGGTGAGCCTGGCCTGGCTCACCAGCCTCTGCGAGTTTCCCGGGCGGCGCTGGCTGGATTGGGCGCTGATGCTGCCCTTCGCGATCCCGGCCTATGTACTGGCCTTTGTCTTCGTCGGCCTGCTGGATTTTTCCGGACCGGTGCAAAGTCTGCTACGGGAATGGTTCGGCACAGGCTTGCGGCTACCGAGAGTGCGCTCCACCGGCGGCGTGATCCTGGTGCTGGTGCTGGTGTTCTATCCCTACGTCTACCTGTTGGCACGCAACGCCTTCCTGGCCCAGGGCAAAGGGTTGATGGAGGCCGCTCGGGTGCTTGGGCAGTCGCCCTGGCAGGCTTTTTGGCGCGTGGCGCTGCCGATGGCGCGGCCGGCCATCGGCGCTGGGGTCGCCCTGGCACTGATGGAGACCCTGGCGGATTTCGGCGCGGTGTCGGTGTTCAACTTCGACACCTTCACTACCGCTATCTACAAGACCTGGTACGGGTTTTTCAGTCTATCCAGTGCCGCGCAACTGGCCAGCCTGTTGCTACTGGCGGTGATGCTGGTGCTGTACGGCGAGCGGCGGGCCCGCGGCGCCAGTCGCACCGGCAACGAGCGGCCCCGGGGCAAGGCGCTGTACCACCTGTCTGGGCTCAAGGCCATGGCGGCTACGGGCTGGTGCCTGCTGGTATTTGCCTGTGCCTTCGTGATCCCGCTGCTGCAACTGCTGGTGTGGTTCTGGCAGCGCGGGCGCTTCGACCTGGATGAGCGCTATGCCGGGCTGATTGTCCACACCCTGTACCTGGGAGGCATGGCGGCGCTGATCACCGTCAGCGTGGCTTTGCTGTTGGCATTCGCCCGACGCTTGGCGCCGACCCGAGGCATCCGCGCCGGGGTTAGCCTGGCCAATCTCGGTTACGCCTTGCCCGGCTCGGTGCTGGCGGTATCGATCATGCTGGCCTTCAGCTATCTGGACCGGGAACTGGTGATTCCGTTGTCCGGCTGGTTGGGCGGGGCCGGCAAGCCGCTGTTGCTGGGTAGCCTGTCCGCCTTGTTGCTGGCCTACCTGGTGCGTTTTATCGCGGTGGCCTACGGACCGCTGGAAAACAGCCTGGAGCGGATTCGCCCGTCGCTGCCTGAAGCCGCGCGCAGCCTGGGGGTGGGTGGGCCGCGACTGTTTTTCAAAGTGTATCTACCGCTGTTGCTGCCCGGGACCCTGAGCGCGGCCTTGCTGGTGTTCGTCGATGTGCTCAAGGAAATGCCCGCCACCTTGCTGATGCGCCCGTTCGGCTGGGACACGCTGGCGGTGCGGATCTTCGAGATGACCAGCGAAGGGGAGTGGGCCCGGGCCTCGTTGCCGGCGCTGACCCTGGTGCTGGTGGGGCTGCTGCCGGTGATTGGCCTGATTCGTCGCTCGGCCCATCGAATCGGTTAGGTGCCAGCCTTCCACCTTGCGGCTACAATGCGCGGCATTCGGTGCGGCCTGTTGTTTGGCCGGGACGCTGAAATCGGCTGCAAGCCATCTATTTCAAGGCTTTCACCCTAGCAGCGCCAGTCCGCACCCTCGCCACGCCCGGAAGGAGAAACCCATGGGACAGCGTACGCCTCTGTATGACCTGCATCTCGCCCTCGGCGCGAAAATGGTCGATTTTGGCGGTTGGGATATGCCTTTGCATTACGGCTCGCAGGTCGAGGAGCACCATCAGGTGCGACGTGATTGCGGTGTGTTCGATGTATCGCACATGACCGTGATCGATGTCAGCGGCGCTCAGGCCAAGGCCTGGCTCCAGCACTTGCTGGCCAATGATGTCGAACGTTTGCAGCACCCTGGCCAGGCCTTGTACAGCACCATGCTCAATGAGCGCGGCGGCATCGTCGACGACATGATCGTCTATCGCCTCGAGGACGCTTATCGCCTCGCGCTCAACGCCGCCACCCGGGACCAGGATCTGGCCTGGATGCAGGCGCAGTTGGGTGAGTTCCAGGTGCAACTGCGCGAGCGACCGGAGCTGGCCATGCTGGCGATCCAGGGACCTCAGGCCCGGCACAAGATCGCCGAGCTGGTGACCCAGTCCCGTGGCGCCCTGATTCAACAGCTCAAGCCTTTCGAAGCCGGCACCGACGGTGACTGGTTCATCGCCCGCACCGGCTACACCGGTGAGGATGGACTGGAAATCGTCCTGCCCGCCGATCAGGCGCCGGCCTTTTTCAACGATCTGGTGGGAGCGGGGATCTCGCCCATCGGCCTGGGCGCCCGGGATACCCTGCGCCTGGAAGCCGGCATGAACCTCTACGGCCAGGATATTCACCAGGATGTTTCGCCCTTGGCGGCGAACATGGCCTGGAGCATTGCCTGGGAGCCGTCGTCACGCAAATTCATCGGTCGTACCGCTCTGGAGGCCGAGCGAGCGTCCGGGGTGAAGCAGAAACTGGTGGGGTTGGTACTGGAAGAGCGTGGGGTTTTGCGCGCGCATCAAGTGGTTCGCATCGCCGATGTTGGCGAAGGTGAGATCACCAGTGGTAGTTTCTCCCCTACGCTGAGTAAATCGATCGCACTGGCGCGGGTGCCGATGGCCACCGCTGACCGTGCCGAAGTGGAAATCCGCGGCAAGTGGTACCCGGTCCGGGTGGTCAAACCGACCTTCGTGCGCCACGGCAAGACCTTGATCTAACTATTTCCAGCCGGCATTGCGCCGCTGACACTTCTTTTTGAGGACACAGAACATGAGCGATATCCCTGCCCACCTGCGTTTTGCCGATAGTCACGAATGGGCCCGTCTGGAAGCTGACGGCAGTGTGACCGTGGGTATTAGCGACCACGCCCAGGAAGCCCTGGGTGATGTGGTATTCGTCGAGCTGACGGAAGTTGGCAACGTGTTTGGCGCAGGGGACCAGGCGGGCGTGGTGGAATCGGTCAAGGCCGCTTCCGACATCTATGCCCCGGTGGCCGGTGAAGTGATCGCCGTCAACGAAGAGCTGAGCGCCAGCCCCGAGCTGCTCAACAGCGACCCCTACGGCGCCTGGATCTTCAAGCTCAAGCCAAGCAACCCGGCCGATCTGGAGAAACTGCTGGACGCCGCCGGCTACAAGGCCGCTATCGGCGAGTAAGTCGCTCCTGCAAGCAGGCCCGCTCCCGTTGTGCAGGAGCGAGCTTGCTCGCGAAGGCCCTTTAAGCCTGCAACACCTCTTTCACCGCCGCCACCGCACGTTCCACGTCGGCCTTGCTCATGGCAGTGAACATCGGCAACGAGACGATCAGACGACCGACCCGTTCCGCCACCGGGAACATTCCCTCCTTGAAGCCGCGCTCGCGGTACAGGCTCAGCAAGTGAATCGGCGGATAGTGATAGCCGATGCCGATGCCCCGTTCCTGCATCTGCTTCATGAAGGCGGCACGAGCCGGCTTGCCGTCCTTGCGCTCCGGCAGCACCAGCTGGAACAGGTGCCAGTTGCTGTTGCTGAAGTCCGCCGGCGGTAGTTGGGCGCCATAGCGAGTTTCGAAGTCGCTGCCAAAGCACTCGAAGTAATGTCGGGCCAGCTCGCGGCGGTGGGCGGTGATTGCCTCGATATGGGCAAACTGCCCCAGGCCGATGGCAGCGGCGACGTCGGTCATGTTGAACTTGCCCCCCAGTACATCCACATCCAGACCGTCGAAGCCGTTGCGGGTGACCCCTTGCAGGCGGTACTTCTCGGCCAGGCGCACTTCTTCAGGTGTATTGAGTACCAGGCAGCCGCCCTCGGAGGAGGTGACGTTCTTGTTGGCCTGGAAGCTGAAGGACACGAAGTCGCCACCGGCGCCGATGCGTTGGCCATTCCAGCTGGAACCCAGGGCCTGGGCGGCGTCCTCCACGACTCGCAGGTTGTGTTGTCGGGCCAGGGCGTACAGGCGGGTCATGTCCACCGGCAAGCCGGCCAGGAACACCGGGATGATGGCTTTGGTGCGTGGCGTAATAGCAGCTTCCACCTGGGCCAGGTCGATGTTGCGGGTGATCGGATCAATGTCGGCGAACACCGGCGTGGCACCCACTTCGAGAATCACGTTGGCGGTGGCCACCCAGGAAATCGGCGTGGTGATGACTTCATCTCCAGGGCCGATGCCGGCGATGCGCAAGGCGATCTCCATGGTGCAGGTGCCTGAGTTGAAGGTACGCACGGTGCGTCCGCCGAAGAACTCCGAGAGCTGGGCTTCGAACGCCTGGACCTTGGGGCCGCTGGTGATCCAGCCCGAACGCAGCACTTCGCCGACGGCGGCGATGGTGGATTCATCGATGGTGGGTTTGGAGAACGGCAGGAAAGGCGGTTGGCTCATGACGATGGGGCACCCGATAAGCGGACGATGAGAGCAGGGGTTGCGGCGCACCGGGGCTGGCGCGCGGACGCCCTGCATGATGGTACCGATTGCCTCGGGATGCCAGCGCGTCGACGCGCAGAATCGGCTGCTATGCTGCTTGGCACCCTGTTGCATCGACGCTGAGCGCCGCTTATCGGAGAGAGCCTGCCATGTCCCCGTCGCCATCCCTGAGCCAGTTACGCGAGCCCAACGCATTTCTCCACCGGCACCTGGGGCCTGATGCCGAGGAGCAGCAGGCGATGCTCGCCAGCCTCGGGCTGGGGAGTCGGATCGAGCTGATCGAGCAGACGGTACCGCCGGGCATCCGCCTCAATCGCGCCCTGGACCTGCCACCGGCGCTGGATGAGCAGACGGCCCTGGCCAAGCTCAAGGGGTATGCCGCGCAGAATCAGGTCTGGACCAGCCTGATCGGCATGGGTTACCACGGCACCCTGACGCCGACGGTGATCCTGCGCAACGTGTTGGAAAACCCCGGTTGGTACACCGCCTACACGCCCTACCAACCGGAAATCGCCCAGGGCCGACTCGAAGCCCTGCTGAATTTCCAGCAGATGACCATCGACCTCACCGGCCTCGATCTGGCCAACGCCTCCTTGCTGGATGAGGCCACCGCAGCGGCCGAAGCCATGGCCCTGGCCAAGCGCGTGGCCAAGTCCAGGAGCAATCTGTTTTTTGTCGATGAACACTGCCATCCCCAGACCATCTCCGTGGTGCGCACCCGGGCCGAGGGGTTCGGTTTCGAGGTGATCGTCGACGCTGTGGATAACTTGCCCGCGCATCAGGTGTTTGGCGCGCTGTTGCAGTATCCGGATACCCACGGCGAGATCCGCGACCTGCGGCCGTTGATCGATCAGTTGCATGCCCAGCAGGCCCTGGCCTGTGTGGCCGCCGATCTGCTCAGCCTGCTGGTACTGACCCCGCCCGGCGAGCTGGGGGCCGATGTGGTCCTGGGCTCCTCCCAGCGCTTCGGCGTGCCCATGGGCTACGGCGGTCCTCATGCAGCGTTTTTCGCTTGTCGCGACGAGTACAAGCGGGCGATGCCCGGGCGCATCATCGGCGTGTCCAAGGATGCCCGCGGGCAGGTGGCCTTGCGCATGGCCCTGCAAACCCGCGAGCAGCATATCCGCCGCGAGAAGGCCAACTCCAACATCTGCACCGCCCAGGTGTTGTTGGCCAACATCGCTAGCTTCTATGCGGTCTATCACGGTCCGGCTGGCCTCAAGCGCATTGCCCAGCGGGTGCATCGATTGACCTGCATCCTCGCTGCGGGCCTTGAGCGCCACGGCATAACGCGGGTCAACCGGCACTTTTTCGACACCCTGACCCTGGAGGTGGGCGGCAGTCAGACCGCGATCATCGAGAGCGCCAAGGCGCTGCAGATCAACCTGCGAATTCTCGGCCGTGGCCAGTTGGGCCTGAGCCTCGATGAGACCTGTGACGAAACCACCGTGGCCCGGCTGCTGGACGTGTTTCTCGGCGCGGATCATGGATTGGACGTCGCCGAACTGGATGCCGAGGTGCTGGCCTCGGGTCTTCCTGACAGCCTGTTGCGCCGCAGCCCCTACCTGACTCATCCGGTGTTCAGCGCCCATCACAGCGAAACCCAGATGCTGCGCTACCTCAAACAACTGGAGAACAAGGACCTGGCGCTCAACCAGTCGATGATCCCCTTGGGCTCCTGCACCATGAAGCTCAATGCCAGCAGCGAGATGATCCCCATCACCTGGCCGGAATTCGCCAACCTGCACCCCTTTGCCCCTCGGGAGCAGGCCGTCGGCTACACCTTGATGATCGAGGAACTGGAGCGTTGGTTATGCGCCATCACCGGCTTCGATGCCATCTGCATGCAGCCCAACTCCGGTGCCCAGGGCGAATACGCGGGGTTGCTGGCCATTCGTCGTTACCACGAGAGCCGCCAGCAAGGCGGGCGGCACATTTGCCTGATACCGGCCTCGGCCCATGGCACCAACCCGGCCTCGGCACAAATGGCCGGGATGCAGGTGGTGATCGTCGAGTGCGATGAGGCCGGCAACGTCGACCTGGAGGATCTGACGGCCAAGGCCCAGGCCACCGGTGATCGGCTGTCCTGCCTGATGGCCACTTACCCCTCGACCCATGGCGTCTATGAAGAGGGCATCAGCCAGATCTGTGCAGTTATCCACAGCCACGGCGGCCAGGTGTACATGGACGGCGCCAACCTCAATGCCCAGGTGGGCCTGACTCGGCCTGCGGACATCGGCGCCGATGTCTCGCACATGAACCTGCACAAGACGTTCTGCATTCCCCATGGCGGCGGCGGGCCGGGGATGGGGCCGATCGGCGTGCGAGCCCATCTGGCGCCCTTTGTCGCCAATCACCCGGTGGTGCCCATCGACGGGCCGCTTGCAGAGAATGGCGCGGTCAGCGCGGCGCCCTGGGGCAGCGCTAGTATCTTGCCCATCAGCTGGATGTACATCGCTCTGATGGGGCCGCAACTGGCGGATGCCAGCGAGGTGGCGATCCTCGCCGCCAACTACCTGGCCGCCCAGCTCAGCGGCGCCTTCCCGGTGCTCTATAGCGGGCGTAATGGCCGAGTGGCCCATGAATGCATCCTCGACCTGCGGCCGCTCAAGGCGCTGACCGGGATTACCGAGGAGGATGTGGCCAAGCGTCTGATGGATTACGGCTTTCATGCCCCGACCATGTCCTTCCCGGTGCCGGGCACGCTGATGGTGGAACCCACCGAAAGCGAGTCCAAGGCTGAGCTGGACCGCTTCGTCGAGGCCATGCTGAGCATTCGTGCCGAGATCGCCCAGGTCCAGGAGGGCAATTGGCCGGCCGAGGACAATCCGCTCAAGGGCGCGCCCCATACCCTGGCGGACATCACCGGGATCTGGGAGCGGCCCTACAGCATCGAGCAGGCGGTGCTGCCCAGTGGTCATGCCCGGGCCCACAAGTACTGGCCTGCGGTGAACCGGGTGGACAACGTCTACGGCGATCGCAACCTGTTCTGCGCCTGCGTCCCGGTGCAGGCGTGATTGTGCGCAGGAACTGGCGTCCTGGCGGCTGAGCAGCGGGTCATGGATGTCATGACCCAGGCTGAAGCCGACAAAGCGCAGTTGCTTGAAGTGGTCCACCAGATACACGCAGAACACGCCTGGCTGACTGCAAATGCTCAGGGCGTGATACGGGATCATCAGCGCCTCGCCGTCGGTCTTGGGCAGGTTGCCGTTGCCCTTGTAGAACCAGCCCTGGCGGGTGTTCAGGCTGACCTCGCTGACCTGGGCCAGGAGGCTGTCGCTGGGTTTGAGTGGCGGACGCAGCGGCCCTTGCGGGTGTCCCTCGGAAGGCTGCTGCTCAGGGCCACGTACAGGATCGACGGCAGGCCGAAATGGCTGGCGGCAAACCCGGCCACGGCCGGGGACAGCACGGCAATCGAGGCCACCAGCACGCGGCGGGTGCCCAGACGTTCGATCACGCCGCCCATGCCCAGGGCGGACAGCCCCCAGGTGAAGGCCAGCGCGGCGGACAGGTAGCCCAGGTCCTGATAGTCCAGTTGCAGGTCGTGCATGATCACCGGAAACAGCGGCAGGATGATGAAGCGATCCAGCCCCACCAGCCCGAAACTCAGTGACAGCAACAGCACCATGGATCTTTCGTAACGGCTGTCGGCAGCCGTGGTTGGTATTCCAGCGTTCATCGCTCTGCTTCCTTGAAAACCATGAACCCGGCGCGGCGCGCCGTGAGGGTGCGGCCTGACGTTGCCTTACAGCCCGGCAACGTCAGGTCGGACAGACGCAGGTTTTCCCGTCAGGCGGTCCACTCACCGACGGCCATTTCCGCAGTGAAGCCTGGGCCGAAGGCTGCCAGCAGGCCGATATCGCCTCGATTCAGGTTGGAATCGAACTGCCGCTTGAGCACGTCGAACACCACCACGCTGGCGATGTTGCCGGCTTCCGAGAGGCTGCTGCGCGATTGCGAGACCCGGTTCGAGGCCAGGTCCAGGTGCATCACCAACTCGTCGAGGATCTTGCGTCCCCCGGTGTGGAAGATGAAGAAGTCGTTGTGCGCGCAGTTCTGTTCGAACGTCTCGTAGTTGAGCTTCTCCATCACCGGCGCCACGTCCTTGATGGAATTCATCACCGCCTTGTCCAGGGTGAAGTGGAAGCCGGTGTCCTTCACGTCATATTTGATGTAGTGCTCGCTCTTGGGCAGGAAGAACGACTCGGTCTTCTTGATCTTGAAACCGCCAGCCTGGTCGTCGGCGCGCAGCACGCAGGCCGACACCGCATCGCCGAACAGGGCCGCGGAGATGAAGGCATGCAACTTGGTGTCGTCTGGCTGATAGCACAGCGAAGAGAACTCCAGGGATACGATCAGCACATGGTTGCGAGCATCGAGCCGGGTGAAATCGTTGGCCCGGTTGATGGCCGCGGCACCGGCCACGCAGCCCAGCTGGGCGATGGGCAGTTGCACGGTGGAATTGGGCAGGCCGAGGTCGTTGATCAGGTGCGCGGTCAGCGACGGCATCATGAAACCGGTGCAGGAGGTGACGATCACCATGCGGATGTCGCTGATCTGCAACCCGGCATTCTCGATGGCCTGGCGCGCCGCCGCCGACGACATCTGCCGGGCTTCACGCTCATAGACGATGCTGCGGTGGGTGAAGCCGGTGTGTACCGCCAGTTCGTCGATCGGCAGCACCAGATGGCGCTCGTTGACTTCAGTGTTGGCGATCATGCGTTTGGCCAGGGCCATGCGCGGATGGTCGGCGTGGAGGTTTTCCAGGTGATCAACCATCTGCTGCTGGGTGATCTTGTGTTGCGGAAACATGACGTGTGGGAGGCAAAGAGTAGACATGATGGGTCCTTGGCTCTAAGTAAGCCAATAAGTTAAGGGGTGGGATGAACGAGCCCCATGAAAGACAGGACACCGTTTCCCCCTTACGATAAGGGATAGGCAAACGGTTATGTTTATGGCTAACAGCAACGATAAGAGTGGGGAGCTTTTGGGCCAGGAGCGGCGACGCCGCTGGAGCCCGGAGCAATAGCTGGTCATGGTTCGCGAGAGCCTTGAGCCAGGACAAAGTGTGTCGCTCGGCGCAACGGCATCAATGCCAACCAGTTGTTCCTGTGGCGCAAGCTCTATCAGGACAGGCAGCCTGTCGGCGGTCAGTGCGGGCGAAGCCGTGGTGCCGGCCTCCGAGCTGAGCGACGCGCTCAAGCAGATCCGTGAATTGCAACGGATGTTGGGCAAGAAGACGATGGAAGCAGAAATCCTCAAAGAGGCCGTGGAGATCGCCCGGTCGCGAAAATGGATTGCGCACTCACCCTTGTTGCCGGGGGACGACCAGTGAAGCTGGTCAGTGAATGTCTCGGTGTGGCGCGCTCGCAATTAACAGTTTGAATCAAGCAATCGGTGGTGCCCAAGGCACGGCGCAGCAAGCCTGTGAACGACGCTGAGTTGGTGGTCGAAACCCAACAACAGGTCAGCGAACTGCCCAGCTATGGTTACCGTCGTGTCTGGGGATTACTACGTCGTGCCCGTGAAACCCAGTTGCTACCCGCGATCAACGTACAGCGGGTTTACCGGGTCATGCGTGATCACAACCTGCTGCTTGAGCGCCGGATCAAACAGCCCGGTGTGCCGCGTCGGCACGAAGGCCGTATTGCGGTGCAAACCAGCGATACACGTTGGTGCTCGGACGGCTTTGAGTTCCGTTGCGAGGACGGCGCCAAACTGAGCGTGACCTTCGCCCTGGATTGCTGTGATCGCGAAGCCATCGGCTGGGTCGCGAGCCCGACCGGGTACAGCGGCGATGATATCCGCGACTTGATGCTGGAAAGCGTGGAGAAGCGTTTTGGTGATCAACTGCCCGCCACGCCGGTACGCAGCCCGCAGAGCAACGGCATGGCCGAGAGCCTCGTGAAGACGATCAAGCGTGACTGCGTGGCGCACATGCCCAAGCCAGATCGAGAAACGGCGCTGCGTAACCTGGCCATTGCCTTTGAACACTACAACGAGCAGCATCCGCACAGCGCCTTGAACTATCGCTCACCGAGGGAGTTCAGGCGCTTGGCAGTGGCATCCATTTAACGGGGGAGTTGGTGTCCGGTTTTGTAGAGGCAAGTCCAGTCAGCCATCCCTGGGACGATCCTTACTCCTGTGCGACGGCGTTCTTCGCCAGGATCGCGTTGGCCAGTTCCATGTCAGTGGCCTTGAGGTCGGGATTGTCGGCGCGGACTTTCTGCATGGCGGCTTCCAGGTACGGGCCGCGAATGCTGCCTTCGCTGGCGACGAAGCTGCCGGCGTCGTCCTGGGCGGCGACGATCAGCTTGTGATCCTTGAAGGTCAGGTAAGTGGAGCCGGTGGTGGCGCCGGAGGAAATGACGTTACGCCAGAAGGTGTCGGCCATTGCCGAACCAACGGGAAGAGAAAGCAGGGCAAGGGTGGCGACAGCTATTTTCAGACGCATGATGGGTGACTCCAACTGGGGGTTATCTGCACCGTTTGATTCTAGATACCCCAGCGGAGTTCCGTGACCCATCAGTCAAGGTTTTCGACCAGCAGAATGGCGCCTTCCTGGCCAATCACACGCACCCGGGCGCCCACAGGCGCGTCGGCGCCCTTGGCGATCCACACCCCATCGGCGACCTTGATCCGGCCACGGCCGTCAACGATCGCCTGATGCACCACGAAGGTCTTGCCGACCAGCTCCTGCCCTCGCAGGTTCAGGTTCGGCTGGTCGCTGGGGCGCACCACACTGCGTTGGCGACGCCACCAGTACAGGGCGGTCAACACTGATAGCAGGCCGAACAGGAGGAACTGCACCTCCCAGGTCAGGCCGGGAATCAGAAAGGTCAGGACCCCTACGGCGGCAGCCGCCAGGCCGATCCACAGTAGATAGCCTCCGGCGCCGAACACTTCGAGAATCAGCAATACGGTGCCCAGGGCCAGCCAGTCCCAGAACGATAGTGCGTGCAGGAATGCCAACATGGATCGGGCCTCAGACCTTCTTGCCGTCGAACGTGGCCTTGACGATTTCGCCAATGCCGCCCACGGCGCCTATCACCTGGCTGGCCTCCAGTGGCATCAGGATCACCTTGCTGTTGTTGGCCGACGCCAGCTTGCCCAGGGCATCGATGTACTTTTGCGCGACGAAGTAGTTGATCGCCTGGACGTTGCCGCTGGCGATCGCCTCGGATACCACCTGGGTCGCCCGGGCCTCGGCTTCGGCCTGGCGCTCCCTGGCTTCGGACTCAAGGAAGGCTGCCTGACGTTCACCCTCGGCTTCCAGAATCTGCGCCTGCTTCTTGCCTTCGGCGGTCAGAATGGCCGCTGCCCGCAGGCCTTCGGCTTCGAGGATCTGGGCGCGCTTGACCCGTTCGGCCTTCATCTGCCCGGACATGGCCGCCATCAGGTCGGCAGGCGGGCTGATGTCCTTGATCTCGATACGGGTGATCTTGATCCCCCAGGGTGCGGTGGCTTCGTCAACGGTTCGCAGCAATTTCTCGTTGATGCCGTCACGTTGGCTAAGCATCGCGTCCAGTTCCATGGAACCGAGCACCGTACGGATATTGGTCTGCAGCAGGTTGCGGATGGCGTGCTCAAGGTTGTTGACCTCGTAGGCCGCCTGGGCGGTGTTGACCACCTGGAAGAAGCACACGGCGTCGATCTGCACCGTGGCGTTGTCGGCGGTGATGACTTCCTGAGGGGGAATGTCCAGCACGCTTTCCATGACGTTGATCTTGCGACCGATGCGGTCCATCACCGGAATGATGATGTTCAGCCCCGGCTTGAGGGTGTTGGTGTAGCGACCAAAGCGCTCCACTGTCCACTGGTAGCCTTGGGGCACGACCTTGAAACCCATGAACACCAGGGCCACCGCAAGGCCGACAAAAAGTAACAGTACGCTTCCGATCTGCATAACATTCACCTGTTCAGTCATTGCTCAAGGGCTCGAGGAGCACGAGTGTACGGCGGTGCCCGGCCCCGCGCCGGTATACCTTGGTCCTTGCATCATCAGGACACACATCACCGGCGCGATTCGGGCACGCCGCAAGGTTCAAAGCTGGAAGCGGGTGACCGAGGTTTGCAGGGTCGCCACAGAGTTTTCCATCTGCTCCACCGTTTGGGTCAGCTCACGCATGGCCTGGCTGTTGCGCCGGGCTACCTGACTGATCATCTCCACCCGTTGCGCCACTTCGCTGCTGGCCTTGGACTGCTCGCCGATGGTGTGGGAAATCTCTTCCACCATCAGCGCCGAACGTTGGGCACCCTGGCGAATCTCGTTGATCGAAGTCCCCGCTTGCTGGGCCATGTGCACCCCGTCGCTGACCCGGCTGACCCCGGTTTGCATGCTGCTCACTGCTTGCTCGGTGGTTTCACGGATGCGCTCGATCATGCCGGTGATCTCCCGGGTGGATTGCGCGGTGCGCGCCGCCAGGTTGCGCACCTCGTCGGCGACCACGGCGAATCCGCGTCCGGCCTCGCCAGCCCGGGCCGCTTCGATGGCGGCATTCAGGGCCAGCAGGTTGGTCTGCTCGGCGATGCCATTGATCACCTGGATGATCGAATGGATCTCCTCCGAGGACTGGCCCAGGGCGGTAATGCTCTGGGACGACTGGTTCACTGCCTCGGCGATGTGGCTCATGCCGTCCACGACCCCGAGGATCACCTGGCCGCCGCTGCCGGCCAGGGACTCGGACTGGGCGGCAATGCCCTGGGCGTTGCGGGCGTGCTCGGCGACCTGGGCAATGTTGCTGATCATCTGCTCCATGGCTGCTGCCATGTCGGTGGCGCCGTCGGCCTGCTCGGTGGCGCCGTCGGCGATGCCCAGCGAGGTGTCGCTGAGGCTGTGGGAGCGCCCCCGCAACTCCTCGCTCTCATGGCGGATGGTGGTGATCATCTGCCGCAGGTTGTCCTGCATTTCGCCAAGGGCCTGTTGCAACTGGCCGGCTTCGTCCCGGCTGTCGACACTGATAGGCATGGTCAGGTTGCCCTGGGCGATGGCCCGGGCGGTGGCGACGGATTTTTCCAGGGGCTTGAGGACCCGGATGAGCAATTGGCGGGTCAACAGGCACAGGGCCAGGGCGGCAATCAGACTGCCGCCGATCAGCCACCAGGCGGCTTGGCGTACGGCGGTTTCACTGTCTGCGCTGGTCTGTGCGGTAGCGGCTTCGATCTTGCTGCTCAGTGCCGAGTTGCGGGCCTCCACTTCACTGAAACGTTGAGAAAACTCCGGCATTTGCAGGCGCGCGGCCTGGGGGTCCTTGAGGGCCTGTTCGGCGATGCTTTCGGCCGCATGAATGTAGCTTTCCAGGACCGGCTGCAACTCGCTGATGGCATCGCGAATATCCGGCGCCAGGGGCAGCCGGGCGTTTTCCGCCAGGGCCTTGCGGAACCAATCGCCGTGTTCGCGCAGACTGTTGCGCACCTCCTCTGCGGCCGCGCTGTCGCCGGGTTCGCTGCTCAGAGCCTCCAGCACATCGGCCCGCAGGGCGTCGTGCATCATGTCGGCTTCCAGGTGATTGCGCAGGGCATTGGCATTGACTTCATTGTCATGCAGGGCCTTGGCCAGGCGTGACTGTCCCCAGAGGCCGAGGCCGGCTACCAGGGCAATGGCCAGCAGGCTGAGAACCCCGGAGGCGATCATGTTGTGACGAATATTCATGCCTGGCTTCCTGCTTGTCTTGGCGGTGGTTAAAGCGTAGCCCAGCACTTGGGGTTCGCCTCCGGGCGAGCGGGGCCTGGTTACTGGTTTTCGCTTTGAGGTGTCACCCGCAGCACTTCCTCCAGGCTGGTCAGGCCATCGGCAAGCTTTTGTGCGGCGGCCAGGCGCAGGCTGCGCATGCCGTCGTCGCAAGCCTGGCGACGCAGGCCGGCGAGGTCGAGGTCGTCTCGAACAAGGGCTTTGAGCGGGGTACTCAAGGGCATGATTTCGTAGACGCCGGTACGTCCGTGATAGCCGGTGCCACGGCACTCTGCGCAGCCCACGGCCTTTTTGCTCAGGGGCGGGAGTGACAATTGTCGGGGGGAGGTCAGGCTCTGCCAGTCATCCGGGGCGAGGGCGGCGGGCGCCTTGCAGTGGGGGCACAGGGTACGCAGCAAGCGTTGGGCCATGACGCCGATCAGGGTGGCCTTGATCAGATAGTGAGGCACTCCCAGTTCCAGTAGGCGGCTGATGGCTCCGGGGGCATCGTTGGTGTGCAGGGTGGAGAGCACCAGGTGCCCGGTGAGTGCAGCCTGGATAGCCATTTCGGCGGTCTCCAGGTCGCGGATCTCGCCGATCATGATGATGTCCGGGTCCTGGCGCATCAACGCACGCACGCCGCTGGAAAAGCTCAGGTCGATATTGTGCTGCACCTGCATCTGGTTGAACGCCGGCTCGATCATCTCGATCGGGTCTTCGATGGTGCACAGGTTGATCTCGGGGCTCGCGAGCTTTTTCAAGGTGGTGTAGAGGGTGCTGGTCTTGCCCGAGCCTGTGGGGCCGGTCACCAGGATGATGCCGTGGGCCTGCGCGGTCATGGCTTGCCAACGGTTCAGGTCGTCGGCGGCGAAGCCCAGCTGATCGAAATCCTTGAGCAGCACCTGCGGGTCGAAGATGCGCATCACCAACTTTTCGCCAAAGACCGTGGGCAGGGTCGAGAGCCGCAACTCGATCTCGCTGCCTTCGGGAGTACGGGTCTTGACCCGGCCATCCTGGGGTTTGCGTTTTTCCGCGACGTTCATCCGTCCCAGGCTCTTGAGGCGGCTGACGATGGCCAGGGTCACCTGGGGCGGGAACTGGTAGACGCCGTGCAGCACCCCGTCGATGCGAAAGCGCAGGGTGCCGTGCTCGCGGCGGGGCTCGATATGGATATCGCTGGCCCGTTGCTGGAAGGCGTACTGAAACAGCCAGTCGACGATGTTGATGATGTGGGCGTCGTCGGCATCCGGCTCCTGGTCGCTGGCCCCGAGCTTGAGCAGTTGCTCGAGGTTGCCCGGGCCGCTTGTCCTTTGCTCGCTGCTGGCCCCGCTGACCGATTTGGCCAGGCGATAGAACTCCAGGGTCAGGCGCTGGATATCCACTGGGCTGGCCACCACTCGATGGATCGAGCGCTTGAGGACATGGGCCAGATCAGCCTCCCAGGCGCTGACATAGGGCTGGGCGCTGGCCACGGTGACGCTTTGGGCATCCACCGCCACGGCGAGGATATTGTGCCGCTGGGCGAAGGCGCAGGACATCAGCGGTGTGATGCTGGCGACGTCGATCTGCAACGGGTCGATGCGCAGGTAGGGCTGGCCGGCGCGCCGGGCCAGCCAGGCAGTGAGGCTGTCCAGGTCCAGATGCTGGCCGGGACGCTGCAAGTCCGGCAGATGCTGACTGGCGATCAGTTCCAGGGGATGCAAGGGGTTGCTGGTGCCGTGATGGCGGGCGCTGAGGGCCTGTTCGGCGGCATCCTGGCTGATGCGGCCCTGGGCCAGCAGTTCACGCAGCAGCTCACTGAGGTCCAGCCAGTGATCCTGGGCAATGTGTGCGGCAGCCATGGGGGCTCCTTGGGGCTGTTGTCCAGACGCGGGTCTCTGACCACAAATGGCCAAGAATAGCCCCGCCAGTCTGGGCCGCCGCCTGCCAAGGGTTGCAGGGTTTTTCCGGCCTCAGCCAGCGGCCTGCAGTTGCGCCGGCTCTGCCCGTTCCAGTTCTACCGAGCAGACGCTGATCAGGTTGCGCAACTTGTCGCCGATCACCCGAGCCCGGTGCCAACTCAGGCCGTCGAGTTCCACGTCGATGTGCAGTGTGGCGTCTTGCTGGATCACCGTGACCCGCTGGGGCACCAGAAATTGCAGGGCGAAGTGGTTGAGCACCCGACACAGGACATCGGCTTCGGCCTCGGCCGTCATCTGATAGTGCACGCGACAGTGGACATTGTTCTGGTTCCAGACATCGGCGCGGGATGATTGGCCAGGGGCGGGTTCGAGATGGGGCATGGCAGTCTCCAGATCAGTGGAGAAATTTTTACATTCGGTTTCGGGTATTTCTTATCTAAGATTGAGCGGAATTCATGAAAGTAGAATTGTTTGATTCAAGGTTTTATAGATAAGGGGATTTATTATGCATAGCGAGCTGGACGCCTACGACCGCCGGATACTCGCGTTGCTGCAAGAGGACGCGTCACTTTCCAGTGCGCAGATTGCCGAACAGGTGGGCTTGTCCCAGTCACCGTGCTGGCGGCGGATTCAACGCTTGAAGGAAGAGGGGGTGATCCGTGGCCAGGTGACCTTGCTTGATCGCAAGAAGATCGGCCTTAACACGCAGATCTTTGCCGAGATCAAGCTCAACGCCCACGGACGCTCCAACTTCACCGAGTTCACCGAGGCGATTCGCGGTTTTCCGGAGGTGCTGGAGTGTTATGTGCTGATGGGGGCGGTGGATTTCCTGCTGCGCATCGTGACCGCGGACATCGAAGCCTATGAGCGGTTTTTCTTCGAGAAACTGTCCATGGTGCCCGGCATTCAGGAGGTGAACTCGATCGTTGCCCTGTCGGAGATCAAGTCCACCACCAGCCTGCCGGTACTGCGCTAAGGGGGCGGCTTACATGCGCAGCAGGGTTTTCCAGGCGCGGTTCTGGAACACCGCGATGGCCTGTTGCTTGCGGGCATCGAGGGCTTCGTCGGTAATGGGTTCGTTGGCCAGTTGTGCCAGCTTGTTCAGTTCACCGTAGAGGCGGTCCAGCTCCGGAATGTCCAGCGCGGCGCGGGCGTGGTGCAGCCAGGCCTGGATACGTTCGATCCGCGGTAACTGCTCGGCCAGATCTTCCGGCTGCTGCTGGTAGCGCGGCAGTTGCAGGGAGGTCGCTTCCTCGGCCAGCAGGCGTGGCAGCCAGCTGCCCAGTTGCGCTGCACCCTGGCGGTTGCCACGGGTGTTGCGCTCGGCGGTCCAGGCTCGGGCCAGCAGCCAGCGCGAGGTGTTCAGGGAGAACAGGCCCCAGCGTACGTCCTGCAGTTCCTCGATGAACTGCTCTGGCGCGGCTTTGCGCACGTCTTCATCGTCGAGGCCGGCTTGTACCAGCGGGCGCCAGTCTTCCAGCAGGGCATCCAGGGCGCTACGCAGCTCAGCGGTGGATTGGCGTGGCGCAGCCTGGCCCAGGCTGCTGGCCAGAGCGCGCAGCTCGGCGAGGTTATCCACCCAGTCCTGCAGCAGGCGCCAGTGACCGTTGAAGCGATACTGTTCGGCCAGGCGCTGGCTGCTGCCCAGCAGGTGCCAGGCCAGGGCGGCGAAGGCATCGTCCAGCGGGGTTTCGGCGCTCAGCTGTGGCGCCGGCAGGCTCAAGGAGTAGCTACCGGCATCGAACAGGCGATAGCCACGCTCGGCCTTGCTGATGTCGCAGGGCATCAGGGGCAGGGTGAGGGCCAGCTCCGCCGCCAGTTCCAGCAGAGCAGCGGGCTCGCCTTCACGCAGTTCCAGCTCCAGCTCGCAGATTTCTTCCTTGTGCTTGCCGGCGATCACCTGGCCCAGGTCCAGGGCCGCCTCGATCACCACTTTGGCCTTGCCACGGCCCCAGGCGATTTCCGCACGCTCACGGACAAAGTCGGTGGTGAACAGCGGCTTGAGGGTCTTTTTGTCCAGCTCGGCCAGGGCTTCGGGCCAGCATTCGCCGTCGAGTTTTTTCACGTCGAGCTTGGCTTTGGCCAACGACCAGTCGTACTCGTTGCGCTCGGACAGGCCGGCAACGCTCTGGCCGCTGGTCTTGAGGGTCTGGATCACTGCGTCACCGTCACGACGCAGGCGCAGGGCGACTTTGGCCCGGGCCAGATCGCGCTCTGGGGTGTCGAAGTACTGGTTCATCAGCTCACGGCGTTCCCAGCCACTTTTGTTGCGTTTTTTCAGTAGCGGGTGCTCGCGCAGGGCGGCGAGGGTTTCGCGGCTGACGCGGAGTTTGATTTCGGTTTCTTTCTGCATGGCCGGAAAATCCAGGATCGGGAGTGCAGCCGGGGGAAGAGTTGGCTGCCAAGGCCGTGCAGTGTACAGGACCAGGCGCCCGGAGGCGCCACGACGGTTCCTTCCTCTCACGAGATGCCTCTATGATGGTCCTTATCTTGGGATCTGCGGAGCCAGTTCATGCCATTGCCGTCCATGAAAGATCAGTTCGCTGCACTGATCGCCGCGCCGTCGGTGAGCTGCACTCAAGCGGCGCTGGATCAGTCCAACCGTCCGGTCATCGACTTGTTGGCCAGTTGGCTTGGCGACCTCGGTTTTGCCTGCGATATCCAACAGGTCAGCCCCGGCAAGTTCAATCTGCTGGCCAGCTTCGGCAGCGGTCCCGGTGGCCTGGTACTGGCCGGGCACAGTGATACGGTGCCGTTCGATGCCGCTTTATGGCAGACCGATCCGCTGAAGTTGACCGAGGTCGACGGCCGCTGGGTCGGTCTGGGCAGTTGTGACATGAAGGGCTTTTTCGCCTTGATCATCGAAGCGGTGCGACCGTTGCTGGAGCAGCCATTCAAGCAGCCGCTGCTGATCCTCGCGACCTGTGATGAAGAAAGCTCCATGGCCGGTGCCCGGGCCCTGGCGGAAGCCGGGCGGCCCCTGGGGCGCGCGGCGGTGATCGGCGAGCCCACGGGCCTCAAGCCGATCCGCCTGCACAAGGGGGTGATGATGGAGCGCATCAATATCCTCGGGCGCAGCGGCCATTCCTCTGACCCGCGCCTGGGGCGTAGCGCTCTGGAAGCCATGCACGACGCCATCGGCGAGCTGCGTGGGTTGCGGCTGCTGTGGCAGCGCGAGTACCGCAATCCACAGTTCAGCGTGCCGCAACCGACCTTGAACTTCGGTTGCATCCACGGTGGCGACAACCCCAACCGCATCTGCGGCCAGTGCTCCCTGGAGTTCGACCTGCGTCCCTTGCCGGGCATGGACCCGCAAGTGCTACGCGAGGCGATCCGGCAGAAACTTCAACCCATTGCCGAGCGGCATGAAGTGCAGATCGACTATGCGCCGCTGTTCCCTGCGGTGCCGCCGTTCGAGCAGCCCGAGGACGCTGAGCTGGTGCGGGTGGCGGAGCGGCTTACCGGGCATCGTGCCGAAGCAGTAGCGTTTGGCACTGAAGCGCCTTATCTTCAGCGCCTTGGCTGCGAGACGCTGGTGCTGGGCCCGGGCGATATTGCCTGCGCCCACCAGCCCGGGGAGTACCTCGAAATGTCACGCTTGCAGCCTACTGTGCAGTTGCTACGAGAGTTGATTGAACATTACTGCCTGACGCCGGCCCAATTTCAGTAAATTACCGGCGTCCTGATCCGTACCCATGAGGAGAGTAAGCGTGTTGCCAAGCCTGTTCCGACGATAACCATCAGCCCGCTGTGCGTTTTCCGTTTCGTCCTTTTATAGGCTGCTTTTTATTTACAGGCTCAGGTTCATGCCCGAATACGTCAATTGGCTCCGCCACGCGTCTCCCTATATCAACGCTCACCGTGACTGTACCTTCGTGGTCATGCTCCCGGGCGACGGCGTTGAACACCCCAACTTCGGCAATATCGTCCACGACCTGGTGCTGCTCCACAGCCTGGGGGTTCGCCTGGTGCTGGTGCATGGTTCACGGCCACAGATCGAAGCCCGTCTGGCGGCTCGCGGTCTGGCGCCCCATTACCATCACGGCCTGCGGATTACCGACGCGGCGACCCTGGAGTGCGTGATCGACGCCGTGGGCCAGTTGCGCATTGCCATCGAGGCGCGTCTGTCCATGGACATGGCCTCCTCGCCCATGCAGGGCTCGCGGTTGCGGGTCGCCAGCGGCAACCTGGTGACGGCCCGCCCGATCGGCGTGCTGGAAGGTGTCGACTACCACCACACCGGTGAAGTGCGTCGGGTCGATCGCAAGGGCATCAATCGTCTGCTGGACGAGCGCTCCATCGTGCTGCTGTCGCCTTTGGGGTATTCGCCCACTGGCGAGACCTTCAACCTGGCTTGCGAGGACGTGGCCACTCGCGCCGCCATCGATCTGGGGGCCGACAAGCTGCTGCTGTTCGGTGCCGACCCGGGGCTGCTGGATGAAAACGGCAAGCTGGTGCGCGAGTTGCGCCCGCAACAGGTTCCGGCGCACTTGCAGCGCCTGGGCAGCAATTACCAGGCCGAACTGCTGGATGCCGCTGCCGAGGCCTGTCGTGGGGGGGTGGGACGTAGCCACATCGTCAGTTATGCCGAAGATGGCGCCCTGCTGACGGAACTCTTTACCCGTGATGGCGGCGGCACCCTGGTGGCCCAGGAGCAATTCGAGCGGGTGCGCGAGGCGGCGATTGAAGATGTCGGTGGTTTGTTGGATCTGATCAGCCCACTGGAAGAACAGGGCATCCTGGTACGGCGCTCCCGGGAGGTGCTGGAGCGTGAGATCGAACAGTTCAGCGTGGTCGAGCGCGAGGGCATGATCATTGCCTGCGCTGCCTTGTATCAGATTGCCGACTCCGACGCCGGCGAGCTGGCCTGCCTTGCGGTGAACCCGGAGTATCGTCATGGCAAGCGCGGTGATGAACTGTTGGAAAGGATTGAAACCCGGGCCCGGGCTCAAGGGCTGAAGACCTTGTTCGTCCTCACTACCCGCACCGCCCACTGGTTTCGTGAGCGGGGTTTTGTGCCCAGCAGCGTCGAACGTCTGCCGTCGGCCAGGGCCTCGCTGTACAACTACCAGCGCAATTCGAAGATCTTCGAAAAGGCCCTCTGAGTCTATTTTTCGTTCTGCAATACACAACGCCTCGACCCCAGGATCGAGGCGTTGTCGTTTTCTGCACATGTCAGAAAAATTTCATTTCGACACAAAAACTGTAACAAATTGACGGGAGGATAGGCTCTTAGCCATGATGCGTCGCTTTTTTGATCCTCCATGACGTTTTACGCCCCTGGCGCGGGGGGGACCTTGAAGGGCTGAATCGGGGAAAAATTTTCAGAAATAAGCTTGCGAGTGCCTAGGCCGGGGCTCTCGGCTTTACAGTGGCTAGCGTTATTCCTGAAAGGTATGAAAAAGGACTAAACAATTCTTTTTGGGTTTATGAGTAATTCATTACCCTGCATGGACCAAATCACTGCGATTAGACCATGGTCGTAGACATAGATAGTTACGATTGACTTGTCGGTCACGGTCTGGCGCTAATCGCGCATCTGTGGCACCCGGGCGTTCGATCTGGGGCCAGGAACCACAAGAATTAGAAACGAGAGGAGCGAAACATGAACAAGTCCACCTTGGCCCTGGCTGTGGCCGTAGGGGTTTTGGCGCAGCAGGCAGGCGCCGCCGGTTTCATCGAAGACAGCAAGGCTACCTTGGGGCTGCGCAACTTCTACATCAATACCGATAACCGCGATGGCGATGCCAAAGCTGCGGGCGCTCAGAGTAAGCAGGAAGAGTGGGGCCAAGGCTTCCAACTCAACTTCACTTCCGGTTACACCGAAGGCACCGTCGGTTTCGGTCTGGATGCAATCGGCTTGTTGGGCATCAAGCTGGACTCGGGCGGCGGTACTAACGGCGCCACCTCCACTTCCTATGGCGGCACCGTCTTCCCAAGCAAGTCTAATGGCGAAGCCGTTGATAACTATTCCAGCCTGGGCCTGACTGCCAAAGCCAAGGTCTCGCAGACCGAACTGAAGCTGGGCACCCTGCAGCCAAAACTGCCGGTTATCGTGACCAACGATGGTCGCATGCTGCCGCAAACCTTCCAGGGCGGCCAGATCACTACCAACGAGATCAAGGATTTGACTCTGGTCGGTGGCCAGATCGAGCACGCCAAAGGTCGTAACTCCAGCAACAACGAAGAGTTGTCCATTGCTGGCGCCAATGCTCACACAGCAGCAGGCCGTGATAGCAACAAGTTCATCTACGGTGGCGGTGACTACAAAATCACCAAAGACCTGACGGCTCAGTACTACTACGGCAACCTGCAAGACTTCTACAAACAGCACTTCGTGGGCCTGCTGCACAACTGGGCTATCGGCCCGGGCGTATTGAAGTCTGACCTGCGCTACTTCAACAGCCGTAACGACGGTGCCAATGGCCACGACTCGGCTTACTACACCACCGGTGACTACGGCACTGGCATCACCAAGGGCAAGGTTGATAACCGTCTGCTCAGTGGCTTGTTCCTGTACTCGGTTTCCGGCCACACCTTCGGCGGCGGCTATCAGGTCAGCAACGGTGACAGCGATTTCCCTTGGCTGAACCAGGGTGACGGCTCGTCGGCTTACCTGACCACCGACATGCAGATCCAGAAATTCGCCCGTGCCGGCGAACGCACCTGGCAAGCTCGCTACTCCTACGATTTCGCCAAAGTGGGTCTGCCAGGTCTGACCGCAGGTGTGGTTTACCTGCGTGGCGACAACATCGATACCGCTGGCAAAATCGGTGCAGATACCAAAGCGACCGCAGCCACTGGCCGCTCCGAGTGGGAACGCGACCTGACTGTTGCCTACGTGATTCCGGAAGGTCCGTTGAAAAACCTCGGCCTGACCTGGAAGAACGCCATGTGGCGTAACGACATCCCGGGCCAGCGCGATCAGGACGAAAACCGTCTGATCGTCAGCTACTCGATCCCGCTGTTGTAATAGCGCGATAAAGCCTCGCCCGGCGCAATGCCGGGCGAGGTATTGCTTCAAGTCAGGCCCACCCCCGTGAGCCCTTCCTGAATCCCCCTCTTTGTACAGCTACTCAAGGCCTTCTCGAACCTTGTTGAGAAGGGTGGTCTTCGCCTGCGCGCGCGTCCAGTGAAGAGATTTTTAATATTCAATTTGATTATGAATAAATCGATATTTATTCTTTTTAAATAAACTCCGGTGCAGGCAGAGTAGCTCCATCACGCACTCACAGGAGCAGCACCCCATGAGCCTCAGACTGGGCGACATCGCCCCCGACTTCGAACAGGATTCCAGTGCCGGCAAGATTCGTTTCCACGAGTGGCTGGGCGATAGCTGGGGCGTGCTGTTTTCCCACCCCGCAGACTTCACGCCGGTGTGCACCACCGAGCTGGGTTTCACCGCCAAGCTCAAGGACGAGTTCGCTCAGCGCGGAGTCAAAGCCATTGCCCTGTCGGTGGACCCGGTGGACTCCCATCACCGCTGGATCGAGGACATCAACGAAACCCAGCACACCATCGTCAATTTTCCGATTCTGGCGGACGCCGATCGCAAAGTGTCGGACCTCTATGACCTGATTCATCCCAATGCCAGCGACACGCTGACCGTGCGTTCGCTGTTCGTCATCGACCCGAACAAGAAGATTCGCCTGACCATCACCTATCCCGCCAGTACTGGGCGCAACTTCCACGAAATTCTCCGGGTGATTGACTCGTTGCAACTCACCGACAACTACAAAGTGGCCACTCCGGCCAACTGGCAGGACGGTGACGAGGTGGTGATAGTGCCCTCGCTCAAGGACGAGGAAGAGATCAAACGCCGCTTTCCCAGAGGTTATCGCGCAGTGAAGCCTTACCTGCGCCTGACGCCGCAGCCCAATCGCTGACCCACTCACCGCTGTAGGAGCCGGCTTGCCAGCGAAAGCGGTGGTGAGGCCGGTGCAAGTCTTGCGGACCCTTTCGCGGGCAAGCCCGTTCCTACGCAGAACGCCGAGGTAACAGAACCACAAAGCAGGGGTTTTAAGGCCGTTTCGACGGCCTATTTTTTTGCCTGGAAATCATCGTTCCTTATATTCATTTAAGGAATAAATAAATGAATAAATAAGATTTATGGATATAAAAATAGACTGTTAAGGTCTGTTCAGTCCGGCGAGATCGCATCCCGCGAATCGCTTTATCTTGTTCAAGGAATCCCCTGCATGCTGGTGGTCTCTCTCGGTGGCAGTCCCAGCCAACGCTCCCGTTCCGGGGTGCTGCTGGAGTTGGCCAAGCGCTGGTTGCAGCAGCAAGGCGTGGAAGTGGTCAGTTACCAGGTGCGGGACTTCCCGGCCGAGGATCTGCTTCACGCTCGCTTTGACAGCGCCATGGTCATCAACCTGCTGCAACACATTGAACAGGCCGACGGCCTGCTGATCGCCACACCGGTGTACAAGGCGTCGTTTTCCGGGGCGCTGAAAACCCTGCTCGATCTGCTGCCGGAACGCGCACTGAGCCACAAGGTGGTGCTGCCCATGGCCACAGGCGGCAGCATCGCCCACATGCTGGCGGTGGATTACGCACTCAAGCCTGTGCTCTCGGCACTCAAGGCCCAGGAAATGCTCCAGGGCATCTTTGCCGAGGACAGCCAGATCGCTTATGGCGAAGGCAGTGTGCAGCCGCAGCTGGCCGAGGCTCTGGAGCTGCGTTTGAAAGAGGCTCTGGAGCAGTTTCACAGCGCCATGGCCCGTCGCCCCAAACCGCTGGACCCCCATGTATTGAATGAACGCCTGTTGAGTGCTCGCTGGAGCATTTGAGCCACACCCCTGATTTGAAGTACTGGCCTTACTCGCCCGCCAACGGGCAAGCAGGTGCAGCCACAACCCCACAGCAAAAAGGAGAGCGCCATGCGCCCTGTCATTTTGCGTCGCGGTCTGGTCGCTCTGTTTGCTGCGGCTGTGTCCTTCGGCGCCATTGTTCAAGCTCAAGCCGAGACCTTGCGTATCGGTTATCAGAAGTACGGCACCCTGGTGCTGCTCAAGGCCAAGGGCACTCTGGAAAAGCGCCTGGCGCAGCAGGGCGTGGACGTGAAGTGGACCGAGTTTCCTGGTGGTCCGCAGTTGCTGGAAGGGCTGAACGTCGGTTCCATCGACTTCGGCGTGACTGGCGAAACCCCGCCGGTGTTCGCCCAGGCCGCCGGTGCCGACCTGCTCTACGTGGCCTACGAACCACCGGCGCCCCATAGCGAAGCCATCCTGGTGCCCAAGGACTCGCCGATCAAGTCGGTGCAGGACCTCAAGGGCAAGAAAGTGGTGCTGAACAAGGGCTCCAACGTTCATTACCTGCTGGTCCGCGCCCTGGAAGACGCCGGCCTCAAGTACAGCGACATCCAGACCGTGTTCCTGCCTCCGGCCGATGCCCGAGCGGCGTTCGAGCGTGGCAGCGTCGACGCCTGGGTGATCTGGGACCCCTACCAGGCGGCAGCCGAGCAGCAACTGCAGGCACGCACGCTGCGTGACGGCAGTGGCATCGTCGACAACCACCAGTTCTACCTGGCGACCAAGCCCTACGCACAGCAGCACCCCGAGGTGATCAAGACCCTGGTGGAAGAAGTGCGGGCCGTGGGCGAGTGGTCCAAGGCCAACCCGCAGGAGGTCACCCAGCAAGTGGCGCCGTTGCTGGGCCTGTCTACCGATATCACCCTGACCTCGGTGAAACGCCAGGGCTACGGTGCGGCCTTCCTGACCCCGGAAGTGATCACCGCGCAGCAGAAAATCGCCGACAGCTTCTATCAGCTCAAGCTGATTCCCAAGCCGCTGAGCGTCAAAGACGTGATCTGGACGCCCCCTGCCGCCGTGGCCAAAGCGCCGTAAATCGACCCCTTAGGAGACAACTCCATGAGCCTCAACATCTTCTGGTTTCTGCCCACCCACGGCGACGGCCATTACCTTGGCACCGCCGAAGGCGCTCGCGCCGTGGATCATGCTTACCTGCAGCAGATCGCCCAGGCCGCCGACCGCCTGGGGTTTGGCGGGGTGCTGATCCCCACCGGGCGCTCCTGCGAGGATTCCTGGTTGGTGGCGGCGTCGCTGATTCCGGTGACCCAGCGTCTGAAGTTCCTGGTCGCCCTGCGCCCCGGGATCATTTCCCCGACGGTGGCGGCGCGTCAGGCGGCAACCCTGGATCGCTTGTCCGGTGGCCGGGCGCTGTTCAACCTGGTGACCGGGGGTGATCCGGACGAACTGGCCGGCGATGGCCTGTTCCTCGACCATGAAGAGCGTTACCAGGCCTCCGTGGAGTTCACCCGTATCTGGCGCCGGGTGCTGGAAGGCGAAACCGTGGACTATGACGGCCAGCACATCAGCGTGAAGGGCGCCAAGCTGCTCTATCCACCGCTGCAGCAACCGCGCCCGCCGCTGTATTTCGGTGGCTCTTCGGAAGCCGCCCAGGACCTGGCCGCCGAGCAGGTGGACATGGTCCTGACCTGGGGCGAGCCACCGGCCGCCGTGGCCGAGAAGATCCAGCAAGTGCGGGACAAGGCAGCCAAGCTCGGACGCTCCGTGCGCTTCGGCATCCGCCTGCACGTGATTGTGCGGGAAACCAATGCCGAGGCCTGGCAGGCCGCCGAGCGCCTGATTTCCCATCTGGACGACGACACCATCGCTCGGGCCCAGGCTTCCCTGGCGCGCTTCGATTCCGTGGGCCAGCAGCGCATGGCGGCCCTGCATGGGGGGCGTCGCGACAAGCTGGAAGTCAGCCCCCATCTCTGGGCTGGGGTGGGTCTGGTGCGTGGCGGCGCCGGCACCGCACTGGTGGGCGACGGCCCTACGGTGGCGGCGCGGATGAAAGAGTATGCGGACCTGGGCATCGATACCTTCATCTTCTCCGGTTATCCACACCTGGAAGAGTCCTATCGAGTGGCCGAGTTGCTGTTTCCGCACCTGGATATCGAACGGCCCAAGCTGCCCGAAGCCGCCGGTTACGTCAGCCCGTTCGGGGAGATGGTCGCCAATGACATCCTTCCCAAAGCCGCGTCCCAGAGCTGAGGTGCGGCCATGAATGGACAACGCATAGTGCATCGGCTGGCGCCCTGGGGGCTGCCGTTGCTGCTGCTCGCGGTGTGGCAACTGTCGGTGTCGGCGGGTTGGCTGTCGACCCGCATCCTGCCGGCTCCCAGCGCGGTGATCGAAGCCGGGATCAGCCTGGTCCGCAGCGGCTATATCTGGACCCACCTGGCTATCAGTGGCTGGCGTGCGGGGCTGGGCTTTGTCATCGGTGGCGGTATCGGCCTGGTGCTGGGCTTCATCACTGGCTTGTCGAAATGGGGTGAGCGCTTGCTGGACAGCTCGGTGCAGATGATCCGCAACGTACCGCACTTGGCGCTGATTCCCCTGGTGATTCTGTGGTTCGGCATCGACGAGTCGGCGAAGATTTTCCTGGTGGCGCTGGGCACTCTGTTCCCGATCTACCTCAACACGTACCACGGCATTCGCAACGTCGATCCGGCGCTGGTGGAAATGGCCCGTAGCTACGGCTTGTCGGGGTTTGCGCTGTTTCGCCAAGTGATCCTGCCGGGAGCCTTGCCCTCGATCCTGGTGGGCGTGCGTTTTGCCCTGGGCTTCATGTGGCTGACCCTGATCGTCGCGGAAACCATCTCCGCCAGCTCCGGCATCGGCTATCTGGCCATGAACGCCAGGGAGTTCCTGCAGACCGATGTGGTGGTGCTGGCCATCGTCATGTATGCGCTGCTCGGCAAGCTTGCAGACCTTGCGGCTCGGGGCCTGGAACGGGTCTGGCTGCGCTGGCATCCGGCCTATCAAGTGGCCAGGGGAGATGCCCAATGACGGCTCAACAACCTCCACGGCTGCTGCGGGGCATTCCCCTGGCCGTGCGCAAATTGCAAAAGACCTTTGGGGCGCGGCAGGTGCTGCGGGAAATCGATCTGCACATTCCTGCCGGTCAGTTCGTGGCTGTGGTGGGCCGCAGCGGTTGCGGCAAAAGCACCTTGCTGCGCCTGCTGGCCGGTCTCGACCAGCCTTCGGGCGGTGAGTTGCTGGCCGGTTCTGCGCCCTTGAGTGCAGCCATCGAAGACACCCGGCTGATGTTCCAGGAGGCGCGTTTGCTGCCCTGGAAGAAAGTCATCGACAACGTTGGGCTCGGCCTCAAGGGCAACTGGCGGCCCCAGGCCCTGGAAGCCCTTGAGGCGGTGGGCCTGGCGGATCGCGCCCATGAATGGCCGGCGGCGCTGTCAGGTGGCCAGAAGCAGCGGGTGGCCTTGGCGCGAGCCCTGATTCACCAGCCGCGACTGTTGCTGCTGGACGAGCCGCTGGGAGCACTGGATGCCCTGACCCGGATCGAGATGCAGCAGTTGATCGAGCGTTTGTGGCAGCAACATGGCTTCACCGTATTGCTGGTGACCCACGATGTCAGCGAAGCCGTGGCAATTGCCGATCGGGTGATCCTGATCGAAGACGGCGAGGTGGGCCTTGACCTGCACGTCGAGCTGCCACGCCCGCGGGTGCGCGGTTCCCATCGCCTGGCGGCCCTGGAAACCGAAGTCCTCAATCGCGTGCTGTCACTGCCAGGCTCACCGCCGGAGCCGGAACCCGTTTCACCCTTACCCACGCAGTTGCGCTGGGCTCTTTAAAACAGCGACTCATATTCGACCCCAGGAGAAATACCATGACCATTAAAGCCATCAACGTTCGCAATCAGTTCAAGGGAACCATCAAGGAAATCGTCGAAGGTGATGTGCTGTCGGAAATCGACGTGCAGACCGCTTCCGGGATTGTCACTTCGGTGATCACCACCCGTTCGGTCAAGGAGCTGGAACTGTCCATCGGCAGCGAGGTGATTGCCTTCGTGAAATCCACCGAGGTATCGATCGCCAAGTTGTGAGCGATGCAGTGCAACAGCCCCGAAGGGTGCGAGTCCTTCGGGGCTTTTTTCATGGACGCTGTAAATAACGGTCAGATTTGATACTTTCCCTGCTTTCGGCAAGGCCTGAACAGTACAAACATGACAACAGAGCAGGGTCCAAACGTAGGGTATCTGGAGTTTGATCGCGATCGCTGGTCAGCTCTGCGGGCCGCAGAACCCATGAGTCTGTCACCGTCCGAGATGGAGACGCTGACCAGTCCGACCCAGCCCATGGCGCCCGAGGAGGTGAGGCAGATCCTGCTCCCGCTGTCGCGCCTGCTGCATTTGCATGCGGCCCAGGTACAGTCACTCAAGGCCCCCCAGGCAGGTTTCAAGGCGCCTTATGTCATAGGTGTTTCCGGCAGTGTCGCGGTGGGCAAAAGCAGTTTTGCCAGGGTCCTGGCGGCCCTTCTGGCCTATTGGCCGGACAAGCCCAATGTGCATCTGGTGACTACGGACTCCTTTCTTTTCCCCCTGGCGACCCTTCAGGAAAAAAATATCCTGCACCGCAAGGGATTTCCCGAGTCCTACGATGAGCCGTTGTTCGTGGATTTTCTGCAGTCGGTGTGCAGGAAGGGCGAGTCCGTGAAGATCCCCATCTACTCCCACGTCCGCTACGACATCCTGGCCGATGAGGCGCAGTCGGTGGAGGCTCCGGACATCATCATCCTCGAAGGCCTGAATGTTCTGCAGGGGGAGCAGGGGCAAGGCCTGAGCTCCCTGGATTTCATCGACTTCTCCATTTACGTCGATGCGTCCGAGGAGGCGATCAAAGCCTGGTACCTGGAGCGCTTTGTCTACTTGAAGAACACCGCTTTCCAGGCGGCAGATTCCTATTTCAACAAGTACAAGGGGCTTTCGGACCTTGATGCCTTGTCGGTGGCGTCCGATACCTGGGACCGGGTCAATCTGAAGAATCTCGTCGAAAACATCCTGCCGACCCGGGAACGGGCGAACCTGATCATTCACAAATCAGCGGATCACAGCATCGACAGGTTGCTGCTGCGGCAGGTGTGAGCGCTCAGAGCGGCGTTGGGCGCTTGGGCAGGTAGGGCGGCAAGTAAAGGCTCAGGTAGGCATCGAAGACCCGCATACCTTCCTCCGCCATGCGCGGGGTGATCTGCCCGTGCTGCTGCACCGATCGCGCGTACACCCGGTCTCCCAGCTCCATGGCCAGGGCGAATACATCCACATCCTGGGGCAGTGTCGGCAGCTCGAAGTGGTGATTGAACAGCTTGTGCATCAGGTCACCCAGCTCAATGTCGTGCTGGCGATCGGCCTGGGTGACTTCCGTCAAACCGTGCTGGGCAAGGATCAACTGGCGGGCCGCCGCATCCTCGCCGTAGATGTCGAGCATGCGTTGTTCGACCAGGCGTGACAGGTCCCGCCAACTGTCGAGCCGGTCGTGGTCGATGGGCGCTTGCAGGCAGGCGCGAAACGCCGCGTGAACATCGGCGGTCAGTGCTTCCAGCAGGGCCGGCACACTGGCAAAGAAGTGATAGACCGAGGACGGTGGAATCTGCGCCCGTTCGGCCACGCTGTAGATCGACAGGCTGGCCACACCCTCGCTGGCGAGCAGGGTCCGGGCGGCGTCGAGTATCGAGTCGATCCGGGCCTGGCTGCGTGCACGGGGTTTGCGAAGAGGGGCGGTGCGCGTCATCGGTGTCTCCTACTGGGCAGCGGGCATTGTACGCGAGAGCGTCAGAATTCCTGTATCCGCCGGCCATGGATCAGTGGCACAAAAAAACGCCGCGGGGCTGTCAGCTCCGCGGCGTTGTTTTTTTGCAACAACCGCTTAAACGGTGTGCAGGTACCAGTTGTACTCGAGGTCGGAGATGGAGTGTTCGAACTCTTCCAGCTCGCTCTCTTTGCAGGCCACGAAGATATCGATGTACTTCGGATCGATGTACTTGGCCATTACCTCACTGTCGTCCAGCTCGCGCAGGGCATCGCGCAAGTTGTTCGGCAGGCTCTGCTCGTTCTGCTCGTAGCTGTTGCCTTCGGTCGGCGCCGGTGGCTCGATCTTGTTGGTCAGGCCGTGGTGCACGCCCGCCAGGACCGAGGCCATCAACAAGTACGGGTTGGCGTCGGCGCCAGCGACCCGGTGTTCCAGGCGCACGGCATCGGCCGAACCGGTCGGCACCCGCAGGGCCACGGTACGGTTGTCCAGGCCCCAGCTCGGCGAGTTCGGCACATAGAACTGTGCGCCGAAACGACGGTAGGAGTTGACGTTCGGGCAGAGGAAGGCCATCTGCGCCGGCAGGGTCTCGAGCACACCGCCGATCGCGTGACGCAGTGCGGCGTTCTGCTCGGGATCCTCGCTGGCAAAGATGTTCTTGCCATCTTTATCCAGAACCGAAATGTGGACGTGCAGACCGTTGCCCGCCTGGCCTGGGTAAGGCTTGGCCATGAAGGTGGTATCCATCTCATGGTCGTAGGCGATGTTCTTGATCAGGCGCTTAAGCAGTACCGCGTAGTCGCATGCCTTGATCGGGTCGGCCACGTGGTGCAGGTTGACTTCGAATTGTGCCGGGGCACTTTCCTTGACGATGGCGTCGGCCGGGATGCCTTGTTCCTTGGCACCTTCCAGAATGTCCTGGAGGCAGTCGACGTACTCGTCGAGATCGTCGATCAGGTAGACCTGGGTGGAGTGCGGGCGTTTGCCGGAGATCGGCGAACGTGGCGGTTGTGGACGGCCGTTCACGTTCTCCTGGTCGATCAGGTAGAACTCCAGTTCGAAGGCGGCGCAGATGGTCAGTCCCAGTTCGTCGAACTTGGCTACGACCTGGCGCAGTACTTCTCGTGGATCGGCGAAGAACGGATCGCCTTCAAGCTCGTGCATGGTCATCAGCAGTTGCGCGGTAGGACGCTTCTGCCAGGGCTCGTTGCACAGGGTATCGGGGATTGGATAGCAGATTCGGTCAGCATCGCCGATGTCCAGGCCCAGGCCGGTGCTTTCCACCGTAGAGCCATTGATATCCAGGGCAAACAGGGAGGCCGGCAGGTTGATGCCTTTCTCGTAAACCTTGTGGAGGCTGGTGCGTTCGATGCGCTTGCCGCGCACCACACCATTCATATCCGCAATCAGAAGGTCAACGTACAGAACCTCAGGATGTTCCTTAAGGAACGCGTTCGCTTCGTTGAGCTGAACGGCACGCGGGGGTACCGACATGATGCAACACCTTTGTTGTTAAAAATATCAATCATTGATCTTTTCTGGTTTCAGTCAACCCGAACGGCATGCCGAAGTCAAGTAAGGCTCTTTACGCCCCAATAAAGGGCTGGCGAGGCTCTTTTGGGGCAAAACAGGGCGTTTTTTGGGACTCGACTGCCTCGGGTAGCGCAGACTTGAGCGGGCCGTGTTGTATTTTTTACGGGGGTGTTGTGTAAAAAAATGAACAAGGCTAAGCTCGAATCAAACCCATAACAGCAATAATACCGGGGTGTTTCATGTCTCGCCTGCCGTTAATCGGCATCACCGCCTGCTCCAGGCAGATCGGTCTGCATGCCTATCACATCAGTGGCGACGAGTATGTACAGGCAGTAGCCAGCGCAGCCCAGGGCGTGCCGGTGATTCTTCCGTCCATGGCGCAGTTGCTTTCCCCGTCCGATATTCTGGACGGTCTGGACGGCATCCTCTTTACCGGTTCTCCCTCCAATATCGAACCTTTCCATTACCAGGGGCCTGCCAGCGCACCGGACACTGCTCATGATTCTGCACGGGACGCGGCCACTCTGCCGCTGTTGAATGCCGCCGTCGAAGCCGGTGTTCCGGTGCTGGGCATCTGTCGCGGATTCCAGGAAATGAATGTAGCCCTGGGCGGCAGCCTTCATCAGAACGTGCATGACGTGCAGCCGTTCATGGACCACCGCCATGATGACGAGCCTGGTCAGCCCCTGGATGCCTGGTACGCGCCTGCCCATGATCTGCACGTCCAGGCGGGTGGGGTCCTGGCAAATCTGGGCCTGCCGCAGAAGATTCAAGTCAACTCGATTCATGCTCAAGGCGTTGAACGTCTGGCGCCGGGCCTGCGGGTCGAGGCGCTGGCGCCTGACGGTCTGGTGGAGGCCATCTCGGTCGAGGGAGGCAAGGCATTTGCTTTGGGGGTGCAATGGCACCCCGAATGGCAGGTAAGCTGCAATCCTCACTATCTGGCCATCTTCCAGGCTTTTGGTGATGCCTGCCGCAAACGGGCAAAACAACGCGACGCCGAAGCGTCACACAACGCCTGACTTAATAGAGAGTCAGGAAACTCAGCCTAGAGGCATTTATGAGTAACAACCTCGACCAGCTCACCGATTGGTTGAAAGACCACAAGATCACAGAAGTCGAATGCATGATCGGCGACTTGACCGGTATCACCCGGGGCAAGATCTCGCCGACCAACAAGTTCATTGCCGAAAAAGGCATGCGCCTGCCCGAGAGCGTGCTGTTGCAGACCGTGACCGGCGACTATGTCGAAGACGACATCTATTACGAGTTGCTGGACCCGGCGGACATCGACATGATTTGCCGCCCCGACCAGAACGCGGTGTACCTCGTGCCCTGGGCCATCGAACCTACTGCCCAGGTGATCCACGACACCTACGACAAGCAGGGCAACCCCATCGAGCTGTCGCCCCGCAACGTCTTGAAAAAGGTGCTCAAGCTCTACGCCGACCACGGCTGGCAGCCCATCGTGGCGCCGGAGATGGAGTTCTACCTGACCAAGCGCAGCGACGACCCGGACTACCCGCTGCAGCCGCCGATCGGCCGTTCCGGCCGCCCTGAAACCGGTCGTCAGTCGTTCTCCATCGAAGCGGCCAACGAATTCGATCCGCTGTTCGAAGATGTCTACGACTGGTGCGAACTGCAGGAGCTGGACCTGGACACCCTGATCCATGAGGACGGCACGGCGCAGATGGAGATCAACTTCCGTCACGGCGACGCCCTGTCCCTGGCCGACCAGATCCTGGTGTTCAAGCGCACCATGCGCGAGGCGGCCCTCAAGCACGACGTGGCGGCCACCTTCATGGCCAAGCCCATGACCGGCGAGCCTGGTAGCGCCATGCATTTGCACCAGAGCATCATCGACATCAACACCGGCAAGAACGTCTTCTCCAACGAAGACGGAACCATGAGCCAGCTGTTCCTCAACCACATTGGCGGGCTGCAGAAGTTCATCCCCGAGTTGCTGCCGCTGTTCGCTCCCAACGTCAACTCGTTCCGCCGCTTCCTGCCCGATACCTCGGCGCCGGTAAACGTCGAGTGGGGCGAAGAGAACCGCACTGTGGGCCTGCGGGTGCCGGATGCCGGACCGCAGAACCGTCGGGTGGAAAACCGCCTGCCGGGCGCCGACGCCAACCCTTACCTGGCCATTGCTGCCAGCCTGCTGTGCGGCTTCATCGGCATGGTCGAAGGCCACAACCCGAGCGCGCCAGTGGTCGGTCGTGGTTATGAACGACGCAACCTGCGCCTGCCGTTGACCATCGAGGACGCCTTGGAGCGTATGGAAAACAGCAAGACCATCGAGAAGTACCTGGGCCAGAAGTTCATCACCGGCTATGTCGCGGTGAAGCGGGCCGAGCATGAAAACTTCAAGCGCGTGATCAGTTCGTGGGAGCGGGAATTCCTGCTGTTCGCCGTCTGATTCGCCGGGCGCCGCTGCCCCCCAGCGGCGCCTTCACTGACACTTAGGAGAGATTGATGACTCATAAAAACCCGCAAACCCGCGAGTGGCAAACCCTCAGCAGTGATCACCACCTGGCGCCTTTCAGTGACTTCAAGCAATTGAAGGAGAAGGGGCCGCGGATCATCACCCATGCCAAGGGTGTTTACCTCTGGGACAGTGAAGGCAATCAGATTCTCGACGGCATGGCCGGCCTGTGGTGCGTAGCCATCGGCTATGGCCGTGACGAACTGGCGGAAGCCGCCAGCAAGCAAATGCGCGAACTGCCCTATTACAACCTGTTCTTCCAGACCGCCCACCCGCCGGTGCTGGAGCTGTCCAAGGCGATCGCCGATATCGCGCCAGAAGGCATGAACCACGTGTTCTTCACCGGTTCCGGCTCCGAAGGCAACGACACCATGCTGCGCATGGTCCGCCATTACTGGGCGATCAAGGGCCAGCCGAACAAGAAGACCATCATCAGCCGGGTCAATGGCTACCACGGCTCCACCGTGGCCGGTGCCAGCCTCGGCGGCATGACCTACATGCACGAACAGGGCGACCTGCCGATTCCGGGTATCGTTCATATCCCGCAACCGTACTGGTTCGGTGAAGGTGGCGACATGAGCCCCGAAGAGTTCGGTATCTGGGCGGCCAACCAGTTGGAAGAGAAGATCCTGGAACTGGGTGTGGATAACGTCGGTGCCTTTATTGCCGAGCCGATCCAGGGCGCTGGCGGCGTGATTGTGCCGCCGGACAGCTACTGGCCGTGGATCAAGGAAATCCTCGCCAAGTACGACATCCTCTTCGTCGCCGACGAAGTGATCTGTGGCTTCGGCCGCACCGGTGAGTGGTTCGGTAGCGATTTCTACGACCTCAAGCCCGACATGATGACCATCGCCAAGGGCCTGACCTCCGGCTATATCCCCATGGGCGGCCTGATTGTCCGTGACGAAGTGGTGGCGGTGCTCAACGAGGGCGGCGATTTCAACCACGGTTTCACCTACTCCGGCCATCCGGTGGCCGCAGCCGTGGCCCTGGAAAACATCCGCATCATGCGCGATGAAAAAATTATCCAGCGCGCCCATGAAAAAGCGGCACCCTATTTGCAGAAACGTCTGCGTGAGCTGAGTGATCACCCCTTGGTGGGTGAGGTTCGCGGGGTAGGCCTGCTGGGGGCGATCGAGCTGGTCAAGGACAAGGCCACCCGCGCGCGCTATGAAGGCCGCGGCGCGGGCATGATCTGCCGACAGTTCTGCTTCGATAACGGTCTGATCATGCGTGCCGTGGGCGACACCATGATCATTGCGCCACCGCTGGTGATCAGCGAGGCGGAGATCGACGAACTGGTGGCCAAGGCGCGCAAGTGCCTGGATCTGACCTTGAGTGTGCTGCAGAACTGAGTGCTAGGCTTTGAGCGTGGTGCTTGCGGGCACGGCGCTCGAAGCAAATATAAAGGATGGGTCTTTCCTTGAAAGCCGGCCTTGGATCTTGCCAGACTACCCGCCGTTTTGGTTGCCCCGAGACTGGCCGCTGAGCGAGTGGTTAAAAAAGAATAATTGGAGCATTACGCATGAAGGCATTAGGTATGAAGTTAGCTGGCAAGACCCTCCTCGCCATGTCCCTGATGGGCGTGATGGCGGCGGCAGCGCAGGCGGACGATAAAGTACTGCACGTTTACAACTGGTCCGATTACATCGCCCCGGACACCATCAAGAAATTTGAAGCCGAGTCGGGCATCAAAGTGGTCTATGACGTGTTCGACAGCAACGAAACCCTGGAAGCCAAGTTGCTCGCCGGCAAATCCGGTTACGACGTGGTCGTGCCTTCCAACAACTTCCTGGCCAAGCAGATCAAGGCCGGTGTCTATCAGGAACTGGACCAGTCCAAGTTGCCGAACTGGAAGAACCTCAACGAATCGCTGCTCAAGGCGGTATCGGTGAGCGACCCGGGCAACAAGCACGCCTTCCCTTACATGTGGGGCTCGATCGGCATCGGTTTCAACGCCGAGAAGGTCAAGGCGGTATTGGGTGCCGACGCACCGACCAACTCCTGGGACCTGCTGTTCAAGCCGGAAAACGCCGAGAAGTTGAAGGCTTGTGGCGTCAGTTTCCTCGATTCGCCAACCGAGATGATTCCGGTGGCGCTGCACTACCTGGGCTACCCGACCGACAGTCAGGACAAGAAGCAACTGGCTGAAGCCGAAGCCCTGTTCCTCAAGATCCGTCCTTCGATCGCCTATTTCCACTCGTCCAAGTACATCTCCGACCTGGCTAACGGCAATATCTGCGTCGCCGTGGGTTACTCGGGCGATATCTATCAGGCCAAGGCTCGTGCCGCCGAAGCCGGTGACAAGGTCAAGGTCAGCTACAACATTCCGAAAGAGGGTGCTGGCAGCTTCTACGACATGGTCGCCATCCCTAAAGACGCGGAAAACGTCGACGGCGCCTACAAGTTCATGACCTTCCTGCAAAAGCCTGAAGTCATGGCCGAAATCACCAACGCCGTGCGTTTCCCCAACGGTAACGCGGCTGCAACCCCGTTGGTCGATAAAGACATCACCAGCGACCCGGGCGTTTACCCGCCAGCTGACGTACAGGCCAAGCTGTACGCGATTGCCGACCTGCCGGCCGCGACCCAGCGCATCCTGACCCGCAGCTGGACCAAGATCAAATCCGGCAAATAAGCCAATTTGCAGCACCACCTGTTGCCGTCATCGTGGCGAGGGCGGCAACAGGTAACAATTAAATGACAGAAAGTTTTGCTGGATTGGTTTATCGAGGGTAAGTTGCGCGCCGGTTTTGTTGCTGGGCAGCTCGGAGGCTGTCAGGTAGCGCGGGGCAACTTGGGCCCAACTATTTAAGAGGACCTCCACTTGCCTATTTCTTTATTTCGCAAAGCCATGCTGGTCGCCGCCAGCCTGACGCTGGTGGTTGGCGCGCAGGCTGCACCGGCCGTGCATATTTATAACTGGTCCGACTACATCGGTCAGAACACCCTGGCCGAATTTGAAAAAGCCACGGGCATCAAGCCGGTGTATGACGTTTTCGACTCCAACGAAACCCTGGAAGGCAAGTTGCTGGCCGGTCGTACCGGTTATGACGTGGTGGTGCCGTCCAACCACTTCCTGGGCAAACAGATCAAGGCCGGGGCTTTCCAGAAACTCGACAAGAGCCTGCTGCCTAACTACTCCAATCTCGATACGGCGCTGCTCAAGCGTCTGGAGATGAACGACCCGGGCAACCAGTACGCGGTGCCGTACCTGTGGGGCACCAATGGCATTGGCTACAACGTCGACAAGGTCAAGGCCGTGCTGGGCGTGGACAAGATCGACTCCTGGGGCGCGCTGTTCGAGCCGGAGAACATCAAGAAGCTCAACAGCTGCGGCGTGGCCTTCCTCGATTCTGCCGATGAAATGATGCCCACGGTCCTCAATTACCTGGGTCTGGATGCCAACAGCACCAACCCCCAGGACTACAAGAAGGCCGAAGCCAAGTTGCTGGCGGTGCGTCCCTACGTGACCTACTTCCACTCGTCCAAGTACATCTCGGACCTGGCCAACGGCAATATCTGCGTGGCCATCGGCTTTTCCGGCGACGTGTTCCAGGCCAAGGCCCGGGCTGCCGACGCTGGCAAGGGCGTGAACATCGCCTACGCGATTCCGAAGGAAGGCGGTGCCCTGTGGTTCGACATGCTGGCGATCCCCAAGGACTCGACCAACGTCAAGGAGGCTCACGCCTTCATTAACTATTTGCTGCAACCTGAGGTGATTGCCCAGGTCAGTGACTACGTCGGTTACGCCAACCCCAACCCCGGGTCGGACAAGCTGATGGAGCAGTCCATTCGCACCGACGAAGCGGTTTATCCACCGCAAGCTGTACTCGACAAGACCTACGTGTCCATCGAGTTGCCACCCAATATCCAACGCTTGATGACCCGTAGCTGGACCAAGGTCAAGACGGGTAAGTAGTTCCACAGGCTCAAACTATCCAAGGTCCGCCCACGTGGGGCGGGCTGCAAATTTTGTTGGGAGTTTCGCAAATGGCAGTTGCCTCCGGCGCCTATAAGAAAGCCCTCGAGGGCGACCAGACACCTAAGCAGGTGCTGGTCAAAATCGACCGGGTCACGAAGAAGTTCGACGAGACGGTTGCCGTGGACGATGTGTCCCTGGAAATCAAGAAGGGCGAGATCTTCGCCCTGCTCGGCGGCTCGGGTTCGGGCAAGTCCACCTTGTTGCGGATGCTGGCCGGTTTCGAACGGCCAACGGAGGGGCGAATCTTCCTCGATGGTGTGGACATCACCGACATGCCGCCCTATGAGCGGCCGATCAACATGATGTTCCAGTCCTACGCGCTGTTCCCGCACATGACCGTGGCCCAGAACATCGCCTTCGGCCTCAAGCAGGACAAGATCCCTGCGGCCGAAATCGACGCCCGGGTGGCGGAGATGCTCAAGCTGGTACAGATGAGCCAGTATGCCAAGCGCAAGCCGCACCAGCTGTCCGGTGGCCAGCGCCAGCGCGTGGCTCTGGCCCGTTCCCTGGCCAAGCGTCCCAAGCTGTTGCTGCTGGACGAACCCATGGGCGCCCTGGACAAGAAGCTGCGCTCGCAGATGCAGCTGGAACTGGTTGAGATCATCGAGCGCGTAGGCGTGACCTGCGTGATGGTGACCCACGACCAGGAAGAGGCCATGACCATGGCCGAACGCATCGCCATCATGCACCTGGGCTGGATCGCCCAGATCGGCAGCCCGATCGATATCTACGAGACTCCGGTCAGCCGCCTGGTCTGCGAATTCATCGGCAACGTCAACATCTTCGAAGGTGAAGTGGTGGACGATGCCGAAGGTCACGCCCTGATCACCTGCAAGGACCTGGACCGCAGCATCTATGTCGGCCACGGCATCAGTACCTCGGTGCAGGACAAGTCGGTGACCTACGCGATCCGCCCGGAAAAGCTCCTGGTGACCGCCGAGATGCCGACCTGCGAGTACAACTGGTCCAGCGGCAAGGTGCACGACATTGCCTACCTGGGCGGCCACTCGGTGTTCTACGTCGAGTTGCCGAGCGGCAAGCTGGTGCAGTCCTTCGTGGCCAACGCCGAGCGTCGCGGCGCGCGGCCGACCTGGGGTGACCAGGTTTACGTCTGGTGGGAAGACGACAGCGGCGTGGTACTGCGCTCATGAACATGCGAAAGCTCAAGCGCCGACTCAATCGAATAATTCCCGGTGGCCGTCAGCTGGTCATCGGGGTTCCGTTCATCTGGCTGTTCCTGTTCTTCATGCTGCCGTTCTTCATCGTGCTGAAGATCAGCTTCGCCGAAGCGGACGTGGCCATTCCGCCGTATACCGAGATCTACAGCTACGTCGACCAGAAGCTGCAGGTGCTGCTCAACCTGGGCAACTACGCGATGCTGGGGGACGACGAGCTGTACATCGCCGCCTACCTCGGCTCGCTTAAGATGGCGTTCTTCAGCACCATCCTCTGCCTGCTGATCGGCTACCCGATGGCCTATGCCATCGCCAGTGCCCGTAAAGAGCTGCAGACGGTGCTGGTGCTGCTGATCATGATGCCGACCTGGACCGCGATCCTCATCCGCGTCTATGCCTGGATGGGCATCCTCAGCAACAACGGCCTGCTCAACGGCTTCTTGATGTCCATGGGCTGGATCAATGAGCCGCTGCAGATCCTCAACACCAACATCGCGGTGTACATCGGCGTGGTCTATTCCTACCTGCCGTTCATGATCCTGCCGCTGTACGCCAACCTGGTGAAGCACGACACCAGTCTGCTGGAGGCCGCGGCCGACCTGGGTTCGAGCACCTTCAACAGCTTCTGGAAGATCACCGTACCGCTGTCCAAGAACGGCATCATCGCCGGTTGCATGCTGGTGTTCATCCCGGTGGTGGGCGAGTTCGTGATTCCGGAACTCTTGGGCGGCCCGGAAACCCTGATGATTGGTAAGGTGCTCTGGCAAGAGTTCTTCAACAACCGTGACTGGCCGGTGGCATCTGCCCTGGCGGTGGTGATGCTGGCGATCCTGATTGTGCCGATCATCCTGTTCAACCGCAGTCAGGCCAAAGAAATGGAGGGCAAGGAATGAAGCGCTTCAGTTTCTCAAGCATGATGCTGGTGCTGGGCCTGTTGTTCATCTACCTGCCGATGCTGATCCTGGTGATCTATTCGTTCAACGCCTCGAAACTGGTGACGGTATGGGGCGGCTGGTCGATCAACTGGTACATCGGCCTGCTGGATAACACTCAGCTCATGGGCTCGGTCCTGCGCTCCCTGGAAATCGCCTGCTACACCGCCGTTGCCGCGGTGGCCCTGGGCACCCTGGCGGCGTTCGTCCTGACCCGGATTACTCACTTCAAGGGCCGCACCCTGTTCGGTGGCCTGGTGACGGCGCCGCTGGTGATGCCTGAAGTGATCACCGGTCTGTCGCTGTTGCTGCTGTTCGTGGCCATGGCCCAGGCGGTCGGCTGGCCTCAGGAGCGTGGCATCGTCACCATCTGGATTGCCCACACCACGTTCTGCGCGGCCTATGTGGCGGTGGTGGTGTCGGCTCGCCTGCGCGAGCTTGACCTGTCCATCGAAGAGGCGGCCATGGACCTGGGCGCGCGGCCGTGGAAGGTGTTCTTCCTGATCACCATCCCGATGATCGCGCCGTCCCTGGCAGCGGGGGGCATGATGTCCTTCGCCTTGTCCCTTGATGACCTGGTCCTGGCGAGCTTCGTCTCTGGCCCGGGCTCCACCACCTTGCCGATGGAAGTGTTCTCGGCGGTGCGCCTGGGGGTCAAACCGGAGATCAACGCTGTGGCCAGCCTGATCCTGCTGGCGGTGTCCTTGGTGACCTTCCTGGTCTGGTTCTTCAGCCGCCGCGCCGAAGAAGCTCGCAAGCGCGCGATCCAGCAAGCCATCGAAGAGAGTGCTGCCGACTCCTGGAAGCAGCCGGACGTACGTCGGGCCCAGGCGCCGGAAGCGCTCTGACCTCAGGTTCGCAACACCTCAGGTTCGCAATAAAAAACCTCGCCCCCTAACCGGGAGCGAGGTTTTTTATTGCCCCATGCTGCCTGTTTCGCCGTAGGAGCGCTCAGGGGCGGCGCGCCGGCAGCAGCTTCAGGGTGCTGCGGGTGTTGGCGGTGACTTCCTCTTCGCTGAAGTGCGCCTGTTGGTAGACCCCTTCGATGTAGGCCTCGGCCTGGTCGTCGTAGTGCTTGTCGAACAGCACGCCGCTCTGGCCCACCGGGTTGATGGTCAGGCTGTGGGCCGGGTCGGCGAAGTCGATGATGCGCCGGGTCGAGGGGCCATACACCACGGACCAGGGCGCCGGACCGATCTTGGCGGTGAGGTTGTTCGGCACTTCATGGCTGCCCGGGGCGTCCAGGGGGCCGACGTTGAATACCCGGTCCAGAGGCTTCTGCATCCCCAGCGGGTGGCCGTGGGTCAGGGTATGGGCGCTGCCCCAGCGCCATTGTGCGGGGTTGGCGCCCAGGGTGCGCTTGAGGTGGTCGATACTGGCGCGCCAGGCCACCTTGACCGTGTCGGCGCGGCTTTCACGCTGGGGCGTGGTGCGGTTGTCCCACCAGGGGGAATCGGGATCGGCCGCCAGCCGGGGCAGGGCAGCATCCACCACTCGGGCCTGGATCAGGGCATCGAAATAGGCGTCACCGAGTTTTTCATGGAAGGTGGCGTTGGCCAGCTCGAACAGGAATTGGTTGAACAGGGTGGCGCTGGTGGAGTCCAGCGGGTAGTCGCCCTGCCACCTGGCCAGTTGCTCCACCAGCTTCAGTTCCTCGGGCGCGCCGACCACTTCCCGCAGCACGGGCAACAGCGGTGCCAGCAGGCGCGGCCCGTAGGCGGTTGTCGTGCCCAGCTGCAGCTTCTGGGTGTTTTCCAGGTCCCATTTCACGCTTTTGTCACTGAGCTGACGGTCCAGTTGCTGGCCCCGGTCGGCGAGGTTGTAGTAGCCGGGGATCTCCATGCCGGTCGGGGAGACGGGCTGGAAGTTGGCGGAGACGATATAGCCCCTGGCCGGGTTCTCTTCCTGGGGGTTGGCGCTAAAGGGGTAGAAGCCCTCCTTGTCAGCCATGGCGGTGCTGCCGTCGAGCAGGAACGCCGGTTTCGCCCCGGTCGGGCGCTTGGGCAGCAGCGCCGCCGCCCACCAGCCGATATCGCCCTTGGCGTTGGCCCAGACAATGTTCAGGCCGGGGGCGTGGACCTTGGCGGAGGCCGCTCGGACCTTGGCCAGGGTATCGGCGCGGTTGAGCTGGTAGAAACCATCGAGGATCGGGTTGGGGGTTTCCAAAAAGCCCCACCACATGGCCACCGGGGCCTTGCCCACGGTGGTGCCGAGCATGTCGTTGATGATCGGGCCGTGGGGCGACTGGCGCAGGGTCAGGGTCACCGGCGCCTGGCCCTTGACTGCAATCTGCTGCTCGCTGCTGATCAGATCGACCCATTTGTCATGGAACCAGACCTGATTGGGGTTCTCCGGGTTGACCTTCTCGACGATCAGGTCGAGATCGTCGTTCTGGAACATGGTCAGGCTCCAGCCGAAGTCCAGGTTGTGGCCTAGGAAGGCGAAGGGCACCAGGGCCTGATGATGGCCGTAGAGTTCGAAGCCCGGCGCCGAAAGCTGTGCCTCGTACCACACCGACGGCAGGGAGTAGCGGATGTGCGGATCGCCGGCCAGCAGCGGGCGTCCGCTCTTGGTCCGAGCGCCAGCCACAGCCCAGGCGTTGCTGCCTTCGAATTGCGGCAGTCCGGCCTCGCTCAGGGCTTGCTGGCTCAGGAGGGCGATCTGCCCCAGGTCCTGCCAGTCGACAGCGGCCAGGGGCAGGGACGGTTGCGGCTTGCCTTTGGCCAGCACGCCCTTGGGCTGCCAGTCGAGGTCGAAGACCTTCAGGTAATCGTTGCCCAACTGGTCGCGGATGTAGGTCAAGAGCGGTTCGGTGCGAAAGGCCATGGCGAAGCTGTAGGCCATGAAACCGGCGACGCTGACGGTGTCTTCTGCGGTGAATGGCCGCTTGTGGATGCCCAGAACATCGAACTCCATGGGGCTGGCGTGGCTGTCCTGATACTGGTTGATGCCATCCAGATAGGCTTCCAGGGCCTTCCAGGCGGGAGACTGACGGTCGAGCCCGGCCACATAGCTGTCAGCGCGCTCGCGGATGCGCAGGCTGCGGAACAGTTTGTCGGTATCCAGTAGCTTGGGCCCCAGGACCTCTGCCAGTTCGCCCCGGGACAGGCGCCGCAAGACTTCCATCTGGAACAGTCGGTCCTGGGCGTGGACGTAACCCAGGGCGCGATACAGGTCGGTTTCGTTCTCCGCGCGGATATGGGGCACGCCACGCTCGTCGTAACGCACAGTGACCGAGCCTTGCAGGCCACGGACTTCCACCTGGCCCTGACGCGTCGGCTGCTTGCTGTAGAGATAACCGACGACACCCGCCAGCACGGCGAGGATCAGGACAGCGACGACGGTCAGGCTGCGTTTCATGCGGGCTCCTTGCTGTTGTTTTCAGTGCCGCCCTGGAAGAGCAGCAGAGATTTAGCACAAGTCATGGGCCTCGCGCAGGAGGCAGTCCTTGAATAGTCGCGAATGCCTTTAATTGGCAGTGACTGGCCAGGGACAGTAGCAGCCTACCGCCAGGGTGTGGGTGGCATTGATCTGGCGATGGTTCTCCAGCGCCTGGAGGATAGGCTCGATGAAGCTGTTGCTGGAGTTGCAGGTCAGGCCTTCGCTGTAGGGCCCGAAGTAGGCCAGCTTGCCGTTGCGGTCCCAGATCGCCACCGCCGGACTGGCGGGAATCTGTTCGGCACCGGGCAGGCTGTCGAGGGGCTTCAGGTGGCCCAGGGTGGCGGGCAGTTGGCCTTGGCTGCCGGGCTTCTGCACGGAATAGAACTCCACGCCCCGCGGACCATAGGTTTCGATCAGTTCAGCCAGGTGCTGCTGGTTGCCGACGTTGCAGGGGCAGGCCGGGTCCCAGAAGTGCACCAGGCGGATGGCCCCGGGGCCGGCCAGCTCGGCGGGCAGTTGCAGCGGGTCGCCGGAGAACACCGCGGTGTGTTCACTGAAGGCCCGCAGATAGCGTCCCTGGAACCAGTCGTAGGCGCACCACAGCACCACGGCGCAGATCAGGACGAGCAGGCTGGCAAGCAGGGAGGTGCGGTAAGGCTGGCGCATTAAGATCGGTCCTCGAAGGTCGCGTAGCTTGCCATGCTTGCCGCGACAGATGAATATCGCAGGCCTAGAAAGCCTGTTTTATCCCCGGTGCCCCCCGCTTTGGAAAATCCCATGTCCGTGACCTTCGACCCCGACCACCTGCGTGCCAGTCTGCAACCTCTGGTGGCTGGGCAGCCCTTGTCGGTGGAGGCCCAGGCCTATCAGCGCTTCTATGGGCTGGACTTCGCCGGACGGGCGCTCGTGCCACGCAGTCGCCTGGGGCGCTTTCAAGTGGAGGGCTACGAGGTGGTCACGCAGGTGTGGTGGCCGGAGCAGCCACAGGCAACGCTGTTTCTGTTCCACGGTTTCTACGATCACATGGGCTTGTACCGGCATGTGATCGAGTGGGCTCTGCAGCGCCGCTTCGTGGTGATTTCCTGTGACCTGCCGGGGCATGGCCTGTCCAGTGGCGAGCGCGCCAGCATCGATGATTTCGCGGTGTATCAACAGGTACTGCAAGGACTGTTCGCCGAGGCGCGGTCTCTGGAGTTGCCCCAGCCCTGGCACTTGTTCGGGCAAAGCACCGGTGGCGCGATCATCATGGATCACTTGCTCAATCAGGGCGCCGAGAGCCCGGCCCAGGGGCAAGTGGTGCTGCTGTCGCCCTTGGTGCGACCTCGAGCCTGGGGCTGGTCGATGCTCAGCTATTACCTGTTGCGGCCATTTGTCAGCGGGATTGCCCGGCGCTTCAGCGAGAACTCCAACGATCCGGATTTTCTTGCCTTCCTCCAGTCCGATCCGTTGCAGCCACAACGTTTGCCCACTGCCTGGGTTGGCGCGTTGGCGCGTTGGATCAAGCGGCTGGAAGCCGCCCCGCGCAGTTCAAGGCAGCCGCTGATCGTGCAGGGGCAGGCGGACATGACGGTGGACTGGGAGCACAACCTGCAAGTGATTCGCGGTAAGTTCACGGCCCCCGAGGTCTTGATGCTGCCGGAGGCGCGGCATCACCTGGCCAATGAAATTCCCTTGTACCGCGATCAGTACTTCGCCTTTCTGACCCAGCACGTCTGAGCCGCGGGAGATGGGTGTAGCCGCTGCCGTAGGCTGCGAACGGCCCGAAGAGTCGCTGGAGGTTCGGCGCTGGATTGCCAGGCAAGGTCCTGCGCAGCTTTGCGCAGCCTCGCGGGCTCGGCAGCGGCTACAGGTGAGTTGGCTGGATCAGGGGGCGAGGCTGGAGGTACTCTGGCCGACCGCCAGGCCGGCGCGAATCGCTGCCAGGGCTGCCTGGTAATAGGCCTTGCCCTCAGTGGATTCGGCGAAGGTTGCGAATTCTTCCAGCTCGGTGTCGGACAGGTCCCGGTAAACGTACAGCAGGGTGTTGTTCAGGTCGTTGCCGATCTGCTGCATCAATCGCTGGCGCTGACCGTTGAGCATGCCCTGGGCCTGCCCCCCTCCCAGCAGGCCGGGAATCATCTGGCTCAGGCTGTCTGCGGCGACTCCGGCGATCGCCAGGCTGACTTCCGCGCCGGCCTCCTTGGCCGGTAGTGCCTGGGCCAGGTGGCCGATGATCAATTGGCGGTTATCGCTGACCTGCATCTTCGGCAGGCCCTGAGCATTCTTGGCCAACTGGTCGCGACGGGTGGCCAGCAGTTCGGCGGCGACGATCTTGCGGCCCAGGGGCGACTGGAAGAAAGCCAGGGCGGGGGCGGGATTGGCGAGATGCCGGCGCAGTTGCTCTTCGGCGCGACGGTCCACGGCCTGGGGCGCAAAGCGCTGGTTACTGTTGTCCACCAGGGCCTGGTAGACCGCCGGCGGCAAGCTGTTCTGGTAGCGCTGCTGGGCGGCGCTGAGGGCATCGTTGAAATGCGCGCGCTGTTCCGGCCAACCGGCGACCTTGTACAACTGGTCGTGGCTGTCTGCCCAGGCAGGCAAGGCGCAGAACATCAACAGTGAGAAAAGCAAACGGCGCATAAGGACTCCTGTCAGCAGGCGACTATTCTCCGGGGCAAGGCGATGGTTGTCGAGAATTCGTATCAGGATCGCCCGCTAAAGTAATGAATGGAAAATGCATTGGAAAAAAATGCGTGATCCTCCGCTCTGTGGCTCTGTCAGATTTATCTGATGCTGGATACTATGCGCGCCATGCAAATACCCTCTGATCATCCGCTGTTGTTGCGTATCGTCGACGACCTGGCCGCCTGTGGCTGGTCGCAGCAGAATGTTTTCCTGCCCGAGGGTCTGACCCTCGAACTGGCGGCTGAGTGCCGTAAACGTGCAATAGAAGGTGAACTGGCGCCTGCGGCGGTAGGGCGAGGCCCGGCTCAGGAGATACGCGAGGGTATTCGCGGCGACCATATCCAGTGGCTCGAGCCCGGCCAGGCCGAGGCCGTCGATACCTATCTGGGGTTGATGGACAGCCTGCGCGAGGCCCTCAATCGAGGCCTGTTTCTCGGGCTTGAGGATTTCGAGTGTCACTTCGCGATGTACCCGCCGGGCGCCTTCTACAAGCGTCACGTGGATCGCTTTCGCGATGACGACCGGCGCATGGTGTCGGCCGTGATCTACCTCAACTCGCAATGGTTGCCCGAACACGGCGGGCAACTGCGCATGTACCTGAACGATCAGGAACCATACGATGTAGCCCCCGTCGGGGGGCGGCTAGTGGTGTTTCTCTCTGGCGAGGTGCCCCATGAAGTCCTCCCAGCGACCCGGGAACGCCTGTCCTTGACTGGCTGGTTCCGGCGTCGTGGTAACGAGCCGTTCTGATGATGCACAAGATTCTGGTCAGTCGCTGTCTGTTGGGCCACCGCGTACGCTACGACGGCGGTGCCAGCGGCCCCTTCGATCAATTGTCCAGCTGGTTGCAAGAGGGCCGGGTGGTTGCCTTGTGCCCGGAGGTGGCCGGCGGCTTGCCGACGCCACGGGCGGCCGCGGAGATTTCGGGCGGGCAGGGCGTCGAGGTGTTGGATGGCAAGGCTTCAGTGCTGACCTCTGAGGGGGAGGATGTCAGCGCCGAGTTTCTCTCCGGTGCCCGGCAAGCCCTGGAACTGGTGCGCAAGCACGGAATCCGTATCGCCGTACTCAAGGCCAACAGTCCGTCCTGCGGCAATGTGCTCACCTATGACGGCACCTTCAGCGGCATCAAGGTTCAGGGCGAGGGCGTGACTGCGGCGCTATTGCAGCGCCATGGCGTGCAAGTCTTCAGTGAGTTGCAGCTGCCCGAGGCCGCTGCTGCCCTGGCCGCCCTGTAGCCGCAGCGTGCGGCGGCTATCGGGCAAGGATTACTGCCCGGCTTCAGCCTTGGGCGGTTTGCTCGCATCCATGCCGAACCACTTCTCCGACAGGGCCATCAGTCGCCCATCGGCCTTGATCCGCTGCAGGGCGCTGTCCAGGCTCGCCTGGAACGCCGGGTTTCCTTTCTGGAAGGGAATCGCCAGGCTCAGGGTCGGGCCCACCTTGGCGCCTTCCTTTACGGGCAGGCGACTGTCGCGAATGGCATAGGGAATCAGCAGGCGGTCGCTGATGGCCGCGTCGATCTGTTTGTCCGCCACATCCTTGATCGGTTGCTGGGCATCGGCATAGCTGCGCAGGTTGATGCCTTCCACGGTCCGTGCCTGATCAACGAACTGGCTGCCCTGAGCCACGCCCAGCGCCTGGCCACGCAGGGCCTGGAGGGAAAACAGCGGGCGTTGTTCTTCCTTGCGCACGATCAACTGGGCGCTGGAATAGCTATAGGGCTCGCTGAAATCGAAACGATCTTTGAGTTCCGGGGTCACTGCTATGTGGTTGATGGCCACGTCGAACTTGCCGCTCTCCACACCTGGCAGCAACTCGGCCGCCGCGGTCACCACGAAGTCCGCGCGCACGTCCAGCTCACTGGCCAGCAACTGCCCCAACTCCACCTCGAAGCCGGTGAGTTTGCCGTCGTCCTTGAAGTTGAAGGGTGGTGTATTGGCTTCCAGGGCGATGCGCAGTTCCCCGCGGTCATTGATGTCGTCCATCAGTTCGGCTTGAGCGCCAGTGCTCACAAGGGGTAGCAAAAGTATCAGGCCAGGCAGGAAACGCATGGTCACTCCTTGAATTTATATGAGCGATGCGCCGTTCAGGCTCGCTTTGCTAAGGTGTTGAGTGCCTTCGACAACGAATCGCCACGAAGTTGTCATAACCGTAAAAGATTTGCGGAAAAACTGGAGAAGATAATGAAAAATTTTATGTCCCGTGCGGCCTTGGCCAGTCTGTTGCTTGGAGCCTCGATGCTGGCGGGCGCGGCGGATATTCCTCGTACTCAGGCACCAGCGGGCGCCAAGGTGTTCATCGTTTCACCTGCTGATGGAGCCACCGTGGACAAGACCTTCAAGGTCAAGTTCGGCGTTGAAGGCATTGCCCTGGCACCGGCGGGCGATCAGACCGCCAATACCGGCCACCATCACCTGCTGATCGATGTCGATCAACTGCCGGCCGAGAACCTGCCGATCCCGATGGACGCCAACCACCTGCATTTCGGCAAGGCCCAGACCGAGACCGAAGTGACCTTGACCCCGGGCAAGCACACCCTGCAGCTGGAGCTGGGCGACAAGAACCACGTGCCGTTCAGCCCGGTCATTGTCTCCAAGAAAATCACAGTAATAGTGAAATAATCGTAAACGCTGCGCAAAAAAAGGGAGCCTTGATGGGCTCCCTTTTTTGCGCAGCTAGCTGCAAGGTTTCAGCTACAAGCTGCAAGCCAGTTATGGCTTGCAGCTTGAAACTTGCCGCTGCTCTTAGAACAGCACACGGCAACGGATGGTGCCGTTGATGTGCTGCAGCTTCTCTTGCGCCAGGTCCGAGTACTCGGCGTCGACGTCGATTACCACGTAGCCGACCTTTTCGTTGGTCTGCAGGAACTGACCGGAGATGTTGATGCCGTTTTCGGCGAAGACCTTGTTGATCTCGCTCATCACACCCGGGATGTTCTCGTGGATGTGCAGCAGGCGGTGCTTGCCAGGGTGGGCCGGCAGAGCCACTTCCGGGAAGTTGACCGAGGAGACCGAAGTACCGTTGTCGCTGTACTTGACCAGCTTCTCTGCCACTTCCAGGCCGATGTTGGCTTGGGCTTCAGCGGTGGAACCGCCGATGTGCGGAGTCAGGATCACGTTGTCCAGGCCGCGCAGCGGGCTTTCGAACTCTTCGTCGTTGGAGCGCGGTTCAACCGGGAACACGTCGATGGCCGCGCCGATCAGGTGCTTGTCCTTGATCGCGTCCGCCAGGGCGTCCAGCTCAACCACGGTGCCGCGAGCGGCGTTGATCAGGATGCCGCCTTTCTTGATGGCACGGATTTCCTTTTCGCCGATCATCCACTGAGTGGCCGCGGTTTCCGGCACGTGCAGGGTGACGATGTCGGACATGCCCAGCAGCTCGTGCAGGTTGCCCACCTGGGTGGCGTTGCCCAGTGGCAGCTTGGTCACGGTGTCATAGAAGAACACCTGCATCCCTAAGCCTTCGGCCAGGACCGACAGCTGAGTACCAATGGAGCCATAACCGACGATACCCAGCTTCTTGCCGCGGATTTCGAAGGAGTTGGCCGCGCTCTTGATCCAGCCGCCACGGTGGCAGGAAGCGTTTTTCTCAGGGATGCCGCGCAGCAGCAGGATGGCCTCGGCCAGTACCAGTTCGGCGACCGAACGGGTGTTGGAGTAAGGCGCGTTGAACACCGCGATGCCGCGCTCGCGAGCGGCGGACAGGTCAACCTGGTTGGTGCCGATGCAGAAGCAACCCACTGCGACCAGTTTCTTCGCGTGGTCGAAGATCTCTTCGGTCAGTTGAGTGCGGGAGCGAATACCGATGAAGTGTGCATCGGCGATCTTTTCCTTGAGCTGGGCTTCCGGCAGAGAACCGGTGAGGTACTCGATGCTGGTGTAGCCGGCGGCCTTGAGGACGTCGACAGCGGATTGGTGGACGCCTTCGAGGAGAAGGAACTTGATCTTGCTCTTATCGAGAGAAGTCTTGCTCATCTGCGTAAACCTGTGTCCCGGAGAAAAATGGCAGGGAAATGGACAGCTTGAGCTGACCTGGACGGCATGCAACCGCCACCGCAGAAAGGCCCTTGGGCACTCTCTAGCGGGGGCGGTATGCTAGCATACGCGCCCCGCTAAACACTCATTCCTGCGACGTGAAGCGTTCTCAGGATGACCATGAATTGTTCGAGAGTTCTGTCGATGACCAATCCTGCCCTGATTGATGAGCTGAAGACCCTGGTTGAGCCTGGCAAGGTGCTGACCGACGCTGACTCCCTGAATGCTTACGGCAAGGATTGGACCAAGCACTTCGCCCCGGCCCCCACGGCCATCGTGTTCCCCAAGACCACCGAGCAGGTCCAGGCCATCGTGCGCTGGGCCAATCAGCATAAGGTCGCGCTGGTGCCTTCCGGCGGGCGGACCGGGCTCTCGGCCGCTGCCGTGGCAGCCAACGGCGAAGTGGTGGTGTCCTTCGACTATATGAACCAGATACTCGACCTGAACCTGACTGACCGCACCGCGGTGTGCCAGCCGGGGGTGGTCACCGAACAACTGCAGAACCTGGCGGAAGAAAATGGCCTCTACTACCCGGTGGACTTCGCTTCTGCCGGCTCCAGTCAGATTGGCGGCAATATCGGCACCAATGCCGGTGGTATCAAGGTGATTCGCTACGGCATGACCCGCAACTGGGTGGCCGGCATGAAAGTGGTCACCGGCAAGGGCGACGTGCTGGAGTTGAACAAGGACCTGATCAAGAACGCCACCGGCTATGACCTGCGCCAGTTGTTCATCGGCGCCGAAGGCACCCTGGGCTTCGTGGTCGAGGCCACCATGCGTCTGGATCGGGCGCCAAAGAACCTCACCGCCATGGTGCTCGGCACCGCCGATTTCGACTCGATCATGCCGGTGCTGCACGCTTTCCAGAGCAAGCTCGACCTGACCGCCTTCGAATTCTTCTCCGACAAGGCCCTGGCCAAGGTCCTGGCCCGTGGTGACGTGCCGGCTCCCTTCGAGTCCGACTGCCCGTTCTACGCCTTGCTGGAGTTTGAAGCGACCACTGAAGAAGTGGCCAACCACGCCCTGGAAACCTTCGAGCATTGTGTCGAACAGGGTTGGGTGTTGGACGGGGTGATGAGCCAGAGTGAAATCCAGTTGCAGAACCTGTGGAAGTTGCGGGAATACATCTCCGAGACCATTTCCCACTGGACCCCTTACAAGAACGATATTTCGGTCACTGTTTCGAAAGTGCCGGCTTTCCTCAAGGAAATCGACGCCATCGTCGGCAAACACTATCCGGACTTCGAAATCGTCTGGTTCGGTCACATTGGCGACGGCAACCTGCACCTGAACATCCTCAAGCCGGACAACCTGAGCAAGGACGAGTTCTTCGCCAAGTGCGCCACGGTCAACAAGTGGGTATTCGAAACCGTCGAGAAGTACAACGGTTCGATTTCCGCCGAGCATGGCGTGGGCATGACCAAGCGTGATTACCTGACCTACAGCCGCTCGCCGGTTGAGATCGAGTACATGAAGGCAGTCAAGGCAGTGTTCGATCCGAACGGCATCATGAACCCGGGCAAGATCTTCGCTGTTTGAGTGCAAGCAGCGCCCTGATGAAGCACACGAGCAGGAGTCGGTAATGAGCTATCAGCACCAGTATGTCGACGGTACCCGGATTCATTTCCCTCTGGGCAAGGTGGTTTGCATCGGTCGTAACTACGCCGAGCACGCCAAGGAGCTGGACAACCCGGTTCCCACCGAGCCCCTGCTGTTTATCAAGCCCGGCAGTTGCGTGGTGCCGCTGGAAGGTGGTTTTGCCATTCCCACCGAGCGCGGCTCGGTGCACTACGAGGCGGAAATCGCCGTGCTGATCGGCAAGCCATTGTCCACCAAGCCCAGCCGCGAAGAAGTGCTGGACGCCATCTCCGGTTTCGCCCCGGCCCTGGACTTGACCCTGCGCGACAAGCAGGCCGAGCTCAAGGCCAAGGGCCTGCCTTGGGAAATCGCCAAGTCTTTCGATGGCGCGGCGGTTATCGCGCCATTCGTAGTGGGCAGCAGTTTTGCCGACCTGACGGATATCGGCATCCGCCTGACCATCAACGGTGAGGTGCGCCAGGACGGCAACAGCAGTGACATGCTCAATCCCATAGTGCCGATGATCCAGTACATGGCCGGCTGCTTTTCCCTGCAGGCCGGCGATGTGATTCTCACCGGCACCCCGGTTGGCGTCGGGCCGCTGAATGTCGGTGATGAACTGGTACTGGAGCTGCCGGGCGTCAGTCGCTTCACCAGCAGCGTCCGTTGATCGGGAACTTTCTACGAGGCCCCGGGAATCCGGCACACCTCGTAGAAAGATCACGGCCTTTTACTGTTTTTTCACATTCGTTCCGGATAATTCCTAGGTCTATGGTTCGCCGATCTGAACCCTGCGTGCTTTTAACCATGGCCGACCTCTGGAAATCTTGTGATGGACGCTCCTCCTCTGACTAAGCCTCTCGGCAGTCGTATGTCGCGTATTCGCCTGCGCATGCGCTGGTACTCCTGGCTGCTGCTGGCGGGTGTGATCTGCTATGGCGGTGCCAGTCTCCTGCATTGGGACGACCGTGGTGCGCTCTGGGTGCAGGAGCGGTTTGTCAGTCCTTCCGAGCGCAGCGCCAGCATCTGGCTACCCGGTTACCGTGTTGTCATCGATGCCAAGGCGCTGCCTGGCATGGAGAGCGATGAAGCGTCGGATCTCTCCTACAACCCGCAGACCAAAACTTTGTTTTCGGTGATGGGCAAGCATCCGTTCCTGGCGGAGCTGACCCTGCAAGGAGACGTCCTGCGCAAGATCCCTCTGGTGGGCTGGAGCAACCCGGAAGGGGTGGCAGTCTTGGAGAATGGCTTACTGGCGATAGTCGATGAGCGTCAGCATTCGCTGGTGATCGTCAAAGTTGATGCCAGTACCAAAGAGCTGAACATCGCCGATTTTCCGACCTACGACCTGGGCCCTTCGGAAGATCAGAACAAGGCTTTTGAAGCCATTGCCTGGAACCCGCGCAAGCAGCAACTGCTGTTGGGCGAGGAGCGTCCAGCGGCACTCTTCACCTGGAGCAGCGATGGCAGCCAGGCGCTCAAGGGCAGCAAGCAGAAACTCGCCAGCGAGGAGCTCGACTTGCGTAACCTCTCGGCCTTGGGCATTGACCCGCGCACCGGTCATACCCTGGTGCTGTCCGCCGACTCTCATCTGTTGCTGGAGCTGGACGAGCAGGGTGAGCAAGTCAGCTTCATGGCCTTGCTCGGCGGCTTCAACGGCCTGCAGAACACCATTCCCCGGGCCGAAGGCGTGGCCATGGATGAGGCCGGCAACCTGTACATGGTCAGCGAGCCCAATCTGTTCTATCGCTTCGAGAAGCAATGATCTCCTGGTCCGGCGCCTTTGCCGGATCGTCGATTAAGCTTGAATTCAGACGGCTGTGATATTTCATCAGCCTGTCCTGATTTCGAGTTCGCCCGCCATGTATCGTCTGACCCGCTTGCAACCTCTCTATCTGATCCTCTGCCTGATGGCGGTGCTGCTTGCCGCGTTTGCCCACAACCATCGGTTGTGGCAGCGCGCCTGGTTCGACTGGCAATCCTACTGGCAAGTGACGGCCCCGCAATCTCTGGGTCTGGGTGAATATCGAGTGGTACTGGAGGCGCAGCCTATTGAGGGGCTGGATGAGGTTTCGGCACTGACCTACGATCCGCTGCGCAACAGCCTGTTCACCGTGACCAACAAGAATTCCGAGCTGGTAGAGCTGTCCCTGGACGGGCAGGTCCTGCGGCGTATTGCTCTGCTGGGCTTTGGTGATCCGGAGGCAGTGGAGTTCATCAGCGCCAATACCTATGTGATCAGCGATGAACGGCAGCACCGGCTGATCAAGATTCAGCTGGACGACGAAACCACCGTGGTGGATGCGGCAGAGGCCGAGCAGATCACGCTCGGCGTGCACCTGTCGGGGAACAAGGGTTTTGAAGGTCTGGCTTACGATTCACAGGGCCAGCGTTTGTTCGTCGCCAAGGAACGCGACCCGATGCTGATCTATGAGGTGCAGGGCTTTCCCCATCACGATCCGGAAAAATCCTACGGGGTGCATGTGCTCAACAACCCCAAGCGGGATGCCGGGCTTTTTGTACGCGACCTCTCCAGCCTGCAATACGACGAGCGCAGCGGCCATCTGCTGGCCTTGTCGGACGAGTCGCGCCTGGTGGTTGAACTGGACGTCGACGGGCGCCCGCTGAGCACCCTGGCATTGGGCAAGGGCCGCCAGGGCCTGAGCAAGGCCGTGCCCCAGGCCGAAGGAATAGCCATGGATGACGACGGCACCCTGTATCTGGTGAGCGAGCCGAACCTGTTCTACGTCTTCAAGAAACCTGAACTGTAGAGGCGGTCGGGCGGCATTCTGCTTGCCAGCGAAGAGGCCCTTGGGACGGCCTTCGCCGGCAAGCCTGAGCCTACCCGCAGGGCAGGCTCAGGCCTTGAGGGTTTTCACCCCTTCGGCCGTACCCAGCAGCAGTACATCCGCAGGGCGCGCGGCGAACAGACCGTTGGTGACCACGCCAACGATGGCATTGATCTGGCGCTCCAGCTCCACCGGGTTGGTGATCTGCATGTTGTGCACGTCGAGGATGATATTGCCGTTGTCGGTGATCACCCCTTCGCGGTACACCGGGTCGCCGCCCAGTTTTACCAACTCGCGGGCTACGTGACTGCGGGCCATCGGGATCACTTCAACCGGCAGTGGGAAGTTGCCCAGCACCGGTACCAGCTTGCTGGCGTCGGCGATGCAGATAAAGGTCTTGGCCACGGCGGCCACGATCTTTTCCCGGGTCAGGGCTGCGCCGCCGCCCTTGATCAGGTTCAGGTGCTCGTCGCTCTCGTCGGCACCGTCGACGTAGAACTCCAGGTCGCTGACGGTGTTGAGCTCGTACACCGGAATGCCGTGGCCCTTGAGGCGTGCGGCGGTGGCTTCAGAGCTGGCTACGGCGCCATCGAAGGCGCCCTTGTGCAGGGCCAGGGCATCGATGAAGCAGTTGGCGGTGGAGCCGGTGCCGACCCCGACGATGCTCTTGTCATCGAGTTTCGGAAGGATAAGGTCGACGGCGGCCTGGGCGACTGCCTGTTTGAGTTGATCCTGGGTCATGCGGGCTCCGAAGCGGGCAATGGGGGGGCACAAAGGCCGGCATTATAGGCGCCGCGACAGATCCGGTCATTGCCCGTTTGGCTAATCGGCCAGGCCGGGCGGGAGAGTTGGCAATACGGGGTAGGGCGGCGAGGGCGCCGGCTAAAACCTCTGTATTCGTGTGGTCGCCCGGGCAAACGCTGGGTTAGACTCCTTGGCCCTGCCCAACCCGCTCAGTGATGCTTTCCGATGCTCGAACAGTACGTCAAGAAGATCCTCACCTCGCGCGTTTATGACGTTGCCGTAGAAACCCCATTGCAGACTGCCCGCCAGCTCTCCGAGCGGCTGGGCAATCAGGTCTGGCTCAAGCGCGAAGACTTGCAGCCGGTGTTCTCGTTCAAGATTCGCGGCGCCTACAACAAGCTGACCCAACTCAGCGACGCCGAACGCGCCCGTGGCGTGGTCACCGCATCGGCGGGCAACCATGCTCAAGGCCTGGCCCTGGCGGCCAAGGTGCTGGGGGTCAAGGCCACCATCGTGATGCCCAAGACCACGCCGGAGATCAAGGTTGAAGGCGTGCGCTCCCGCGGCGGCAAGGTGGTGCTGCATGGCGACTCTTTCCCCGAAGCGCTGGCCTATTCGCTGAAGCTGGTGGATGAAAAAGGCTACGTCTATATCCACCCTTACGACGATCCCCACACCATTGCCGGGCAGGGCACTGTGGCCATGGAGATTCTGCGTCAGCACCCGGGGCCACTGGACGCGATTTTCGTGCCGGTGGGCGGCGGCGGGCTGATTGCCGGTATTGCCGCTTATGTGAAGTACCTGCGTCCTGAGATCAAGGTGATCGGTGTCGAGCCGGATGACTCCAACTGCCTGCAAGCGGCCATGGCAGCGGGTGAGCGGGTCGTGCTGCCGACGGTGGGCATTTTCGCCGACGGCGTGGCGGTGGCGCAGATCGGTCAGCACACCTTCGATATCTGCAAGGACTATGTGGATGAAGTGATCACCGTCAGCACCGATGAAATCTGTGCGGCAATCAAGGACATCTACGACGATACCCGCTCGATCACCGAACCTGCCGGCGCTTTGGGCGTTGCGGGGATCAAGAAGTACGTCGAGCAGCGCGGTATCACCGGGCAGACCCTGGTGGCCATCGATTCCGGGGCCAACGTCAATTTCGACCGCCTGCGCCACGTCGCCGAGCGCGCCGAGCTGGGCGAGGGCCGCGAAGCCATCATCGCCGTAACCATTCCCGAGAAACCGGGCAGCTTCAAGGCGTTCTGCGAGGCGGTGGGCAAGCGTCAGATCACCGAATTCAACTACCGCTACAACACCGGCAGCGAAGCCCATATCTTTGTCGGCGTTCAGACCCACCCGGAAAATGATCCACGTAGCGCCCTGGTCGCCAGCCTGACCGAGCAGGGTTTTCCGGTGATCGACCTGACCGACAACGAACTGGCCAAGCTGCATATCCGTTACATGGTCGGTGGCCATGCCGAGAAGGTCAGCGACGAAGTGGTGCTGCGCTTCGAGTTCCCGGAGCGTCCGGGGGCATTGTTCAACTTCCTCAACAAACTGGGCGGGCGCTGGAACATCTCCATGTTCCATTACCGTAACCATGGTGCGGCCGATGGCCGAGTGGTCGCCGGCCTGCAAGTACCGGCCGATGAACGTCATCTGGTACCGGCGGCTCTGGAGCAGATCGGCTATCCGTACTGGGATGAAAGCGATAACCCGGCTTATCAGCTGTTCCTCGGCTGAGCGACTACGCTGAGGATCGGAGCCTTAAGGAAGCGAGAACATGGAAACACTGACCACGCTGAAGACGCTTCATGTGCTGGCTACCGTGCTGCTCTTGGGCAGTGCGCTGGGTTTGGCGATCTGGGTCTGGCGCTTGCGCCGCCAAGGTGATGCGACGGTCTACAGCCGCGTGCTGCACCGCCCGGGACTGTTCGGCTGGCTGCTGCTTGCGGTGGGTTTGCTGGCCCTGCCATTCAGCGGCTGGTGGCTGGTGCATCTGGTGGGTTGGCCGCTGGGGCAGACCTGGATTCTGGGCTCCAGTGTGCTCTACACCCTGGGCGCTCTGGCCTGGCTCTGGCTGATGGTGCGCCTCAACCGCCTGCGTCTGGCCAAGGCGGCCAGTGGCCTGACCTTCACCCTGGCGCTGGCAATCTTCAGTGCGGTGTGTTTCGTCACCATTGCTGGCCTCATGGGCGCCAAGCCGGTCTAAGTCTTAAGGATTGCCATGAAGGTTGTTCTGGTGGGGGCGACAGGGTTTGTCGGCCGTCATCTGCTGGCGGCGTTGCACGCCGCCGGCCATCAGCTCATCGCCACCAGTCGCCATCGGCAAACCCGGAGTCTGCCTGGCGTGGAATGGCGGCAACTGGACCTCGATCGCCTGGGCCTTGAGCCCCAGCCTTTTGACTTGCCCGCTGATACCGACCTGTTGATCAACGCTGCCGGGTTGTTGAGCAATGATGCCCAGGCGTTGACCCTGACTCAGGATCTGGGGACTCGTGCGCTGTTTGATCTGGCGGCGGCCCGGGGTGTGCGGGTGTTGCAGATTTCCGCCTTGGGCGCCGGCCAGCAGCCGCAAGTGCCGTTTCTGGCGAGCAAGGCGGCTGCGGATGATTACCTGCTGCGCCTGGGGATTCCGGCCGTGGTGTTGCGGCCATCCCTGGTGCTCGGTGCGGGTGGCGCCAGCAGTGGCTGGCTGGCCCGGCTGTCGCCCTGGCCGCTGATTCCGTTGTTGTCCGCCAAGGCTCGAATGCAGCCCCTGCATGTGGATGACCTGAGTGCTGCCGTGCTTGCGTTGATCGGACAATGGCCCGCGCAGTCCATGGTGCTGCCGCTGGTTGGCCCTGAACGGCTGACCATGGCGCAGTTGCTGGATCGTCTGCGTGCGGCTCAGGGCTGGGCCCCGGCGCGCTACTTCCAGTTGCCCTCAGTGGTCCTGGCGCTGGTCGCAAGGGTGGGGGAGCGCCTGGGCTGGCGGGCCCTGAACCGGCAGAGCCTGAGCATGGCCCGTTGCGACAACCTGGGGGACCCTGAAGTACTGGCGTCGGTCTGCGGTTATCACGCCGCGCCCTTGGCAGCCCGGCTGCAAGACTGGCCGCAGGCCGCGCAGAGCACCCAGTTGGCCCTGCGACCGTTGCTGCTGGCGGTCATGGTGCTGATCTGGCTGGGTACGGCGGTGGTGTGCATCGGTCCCGGCTATGACTGGGGCTTGCGGATCATGGCCGAGGCCGGGGTGCAGGGCGCCTGGGCGGTACTGGCGGTGATCGCGGGATCGCTCTGCGACGCGGTGCTGGGTGTCGGTCTGCTGCTGCGGCGTTGGCGCCGGCGGGCCCTGCAGGCGCAGCTCGCACTGATGCTCGGCTACACCCTGATCATCAGTCTGATCCTGCCGCATTTCTGGTTTGACCCTTATGCCGCCGTGGCCAAGAACCTGGTGCTGATGGTGGCGACCCTATGGCTGTTGTGGACTGAACCCCGTCGATGAGTGCTTATCTGCTGTTGAAAACCCTGCATATCCTGTCCTCGACCGTTCTTTTCGGCCTCGGCGCGGGCTCGGCCTATTACGCACTGCGGGCCTGGCGCAGCGGCAAGCTGGAAGTGATTGCCGTGACATTCAAGCATTTGGTGTTCGCCGATTGGGCCTTTACTGCAACGACGGCCGTCTTCCAGCCGTTGAGTGGGCTGGGATTGGTGCATCTGGCGGGCTGGCCGATCCAGCAAGCCTGGCTGATGTGGAGCTTGGGGCTCTATGTCCTGGCGGGGCTGTGCTGGTTGCCGGTGGTCTGGTTGCAGATCCGGGTGCACAAGATGGCTGAGCAGGCGCTGCGGGACGGCGTGCCGATGCCACTGCGGGCCAATCTTTACATGCGCTGGTGGTTCGCCTTGGGCTGGCCGGCGTTTCTGGCCTTCATGGCGATTTTCTATCTGATGGTGGCCAAGCCGGTTTAGCAGCCTTCGCCGGCAAGCCGGCTCCTACGGCTTGTAGGAGCCGGCGCAGCGCTCAATCCCGCAGGCTGATCACCTGCCAGCCGCGCTTCAGAGCCTCGGCCCGCAGGTTTGGATCAGGGTCGACGGCCACTGGGGTGGCCACTTGCTCCAGCAACGGCAGATCGTTCATCGAGTCGCTGTAGAAGTAGCTGCCTTCCAGGTCATGACCGGTTTCTTCCAGCCAGCGCTGCAGGCGGATGACCTTGCCTTCACGGAAGCACGGTACGTCGGTGCTGCGTCCGGTGTAGCGGCCGTCCTGCATTTCGCATTCGGTGGCGATCAGGTGTTCCACCCCCAGGCGCTCGGCGATCGGCGCGGTGATGAAACGATTGGTGGCGGTGATGATCACCAGCTTGTCGCCGGCCTCGCGGTGCTGGGCCAGCAGGGCCTGGGCCTTGGGCAGCAGGATGGGCTCGATGCAGTCGCGCATGTAGTCGCGATGCCATTGCTCAAGCACGGCCATCTCGGTGCGGCCGAGGATTTCCAGGCAGAAGTTCAGGTAGGCGGCGTTGTCGAGTTTGCCGGCCAGGTAGTCCTGGTAGAACTCGTCGTTGCGGGTCTTGTAGGCGACGGCGTCGAGGAAGCCCCGCTCGCACAGGTAGTCGCCCCAGGCGTGGTCGCTGTCGCCGCCCAGAAGCGTGTTGTCCAAGTCGAATAAAGCCAGGCGCATTGCAGTTACTCGCTGAAAAGTCGCGGAAAAAGGTGCCCAGAATACGGTCTTTTCACAAGAGTGCACATAAGGTAAGCAGCCTCGTTGCTGCATTCCCAAGCTTTGTGGAACAATGCGGCGACATGCGTTTGCGAGGTTGTAGCCGTGATCGACCCCGATGGTTTCCGCCCCAATGTCGGGATCATTCTGACCAATGATGCCGGACAGGTGCTATGGGCTCGCCGTATCAATCAAGATGCCTGGCAGTTTCCTCAAGGGGGCATCAACCCCGACGAGACGCCGGAAGACGCCTTGTATCGCGAGTTGAACGAAGAAGTAGGGCTGGAGCGCGAAGATGTGCAAATTCTCGCCTGCACCCGGGGCTGGTTGCGCTATCGTTTGCCGCAGCGTCTGGTCCGGACCCACAGCCAGCCGCTGTGCATCGGCCAGAAACAGAAATGGTTTCTCCTGCGCCTGATCTCCAACGAGCAGCGGGTGCGGATGGATTTGACCGGTAAACCGGAATTCGATGGCTGGCGCTGGGTCAGTTATTGGTATCCGTTGGGCCAGGTGGTGACATTCAAGCGCGAAGTGTATCGCCGCGCTCTCAAAGAGCTTGCCCCGCGCCTTTTAGTGCGCGACTGACGACGGAGTTCGACCCCGAGCCATGCTCAATACGCTGCGCAAGATCGTCCAGGAAGTTAACTCCGCCAAGGATCTCAAGGCGGCGTTAGGGATTATTGTATTGCGCGTCAAAGAGGCCATGGGCAGCCAGGTCTGCTCGGTCTATCTGCTGGACCCGGAAACCAACCGTTTTGTGCTGATGGCCACCGAAGGCTTGAACAAGCGTTCCATCGGCAAGGTCAGCATGGCCCCCAACGAAGGCCTGGTGGGCCTGGTGGGCACGCGGGAAGAGCCCCTCAACCTGGAAAACGCCGCCGATCACCCGCGTTATCGCTACTTCGCCGAAACCGGTGAGGAGCGTTACGCCTCGTTCCTCGGCGCCCCGATCATTCACCATCGCCGCGTAGTGGGTGTTCTGGTCATCCAGCAGAAAGAACGCCGCCAGTTCGATGAGGGCGAAGAAGCCTTCCTGGTGACCATGAGCGCGCAACTGGCCGGGGTGATCGCCCACGCCGAGGCCACCGGTTCGATCCGCGGCCTGGGGCGTCAGGGCAAGGGTATTCAGGAAGCCAAGTTTGTCGGCGTGCCAGGTTCCCCCGGCGCCGCGGTAGGTAGCGCGGTGGTGATGTTGCCACCGGCTGATCTGGATGTGGTCCCGGACAAATACATCACCGACATCGACGCTGAACTGGCGCTGTTCAAGACCGCCCTGGAAGGGGTGCGCGCCGATATGCGGGCGTTGTCGGAAAAACTCGCGACCCAACTGCGTCCGGAAGAGCGCGCGCTGTTCGACGTCTATCTGATGATGCTCGACGACGCCTCCCTGGGCAGCGAAGTGAAGACCGTGATCAAGACCGGGCAATGGGCCCAGGGTGCGTTGCGCCAAGTGGTCACCGATCACGTCAACCGTTTCGAACTGATGGACGACGCCTACCTGCGCGAGCGCGCCTCGGACGTCAAGGACCTGGGGCGGCGGCTCCTGGCCTATCTGCAGGAAGAGCGCCAGCAGACCCTGGTCTACCCCGACAACACCATCCTGGTCAGTGAAGAACTGACCCCGGCCATGCTCGGCGAAGTGCCGGAAGGCAAGCTGGTGGGGCTGGTCTCGGTGCTGGGTTCGGGCAACTCCCACGTGGCCATCCTGGCCCGGGCCATGGGCATTCCCACGGTGATGGGCCTTGTCGACCTGCCGTACTCCAAGGTCGATGGCATCCAGATGATCGTCGACGGCTATCACGGCGAGGTCTATACCAACCCCAGTGACGTGCTGCGCAAGCAGTTCGCCGATGTGGTGGAAGAAGAGCGGCAACTGGCCCAGGGCCTGGACGCATTGCGCGACCTGCCTTGCATCACCCCTGATGGCCACCGCATGCCGCTGTGGGTCAACACCGGCCTGCTGGCCGATGTGGCCCGGGCGCAGAAGCGCGGTGCCGAGGGCGTAGGCCTGTATCGCACCGAAGTGCCGTTCATGATCAACCAGCGCTTTCCCAGCGAGAAAGAACAGCTGGCGATCTATCGCGAGCAGTTGGCGGCCTTCCATCCGCAACCGGTGACCATGCGCAGCCTGGACATCGGTGGCGACAAGTCGCTGTCATACTTCCCGATCAAGGAAGACAACCCCTTCCTCGGCTGGCGCGGCATCCGCGTGACCCTCGACCACCCGGAAATTTTCCTGGTGCAGGCTCGGGCCATGCTCAAGGCCAGCGAGGGCCTGAACAACCTGCGCATCCTGCTGCCGATGATTTCCGGTATCCATGAGCTGGAAGAAGCCCTGCACCTGATCCACCGTGCCTGGGGTGAAGTCCGCGATGAAGGCACCGACGTGCCCATGCCGCCAGTGGGGGTGATGATCGAGATTCCGGCGGCGGTGTATCAGACCCGGGAATTGGCGCGCCAGGTGGACTTCCTCTCGGTGGGCTCCAACGACCTGACCCAGTACCTGCTGGCGGTAGACCGCAACAACCCGCGGGTCGCCGACCTCTACGACTACCTGCATCCGGCCGTGCTGCAAGCGCTGCAGAACGTGGTGCGTGACGCCCACGCCGAAGGCAAGCCGGTGAGCATCTGTGGCGAAATGGCCGGTGATCCGGCGGCGGCGGTGCTGCTGATGGCCATGGGTTTCGACAGCCTGTCGATGAACGCCACCAACTTGCCGAAAGTGAAGTGGATGCTGCGTCAGATCAACATGAGCAAAGCCAAGGAACTGCTGGACGAGATGATGACCATCGACAACCCGCAAGTTATCCACAGCTCGCTGCAATTGGCGCTGAAGAAACTCGGCCTGGCACGGATGATCAATCCGGCTTCGAGCAAGACCCTGTAATCGAAGTATTTGCTTCGCCGGCCAGCCGACTCCTACAACGGCCTGTGTAGGAGCCGGCTGGCTGGCGAACGTTTCACACTTTCAGCTCGACCTCTCCCAGATGCCCGCCATAAGGGCCAAAACTGCGCTCCAGCAGATGCCGCGAGCCGTCCGCGTTGACGATCAGCGCGGTGCTGGCGCGGGTGCCGTAGCTGGGGCTGGCGATGAATACGCTGGACAGCAGGCTTTCCGTAGCCAAACCCACTCCGGTGTCCGGCAGTTCGGCGAAGGGCGCGGTGTGCGGATCGCTGAGTAACGCCAGCAGGGCCTGGGGTTGTGGATTGGACAGCACTTCCTGCAGCGCGGCCTTGGCCTTGAGCAGCTTGGGCCACGGCGTATCGAGCCCGGCATTGGACAGGCCGTAGACGCCGGGCTTGAGCATTTGCGGTTGCACATCCTGAGCGTTGTAGTGCCACAGTTGCTCAGCTGTGCCCAGCAACAGGTTGAACCCGGCGTACTCCACCGAACGTCCCACCACATCGTGCAGATAATCTTCCAGGGCTACGTCGCCAGCGAGAAAGCGCGCCACCAGTTCGCCCCGGGAGCGTCGTGCCGGGGGCTGATGCGGGTTGCGGATGTTGGTCAGGGCGGCAAAGCGGCCATTGGCACCGACACCAAGCCAGGTGCCTCCGGCCTCCAGGTCGCGTCCGGCGTGGATCTGCGGCGACTCCGGCCATTGCCCCAGGGGCAGGCTGGGCCGGGCGTAAAACTCGTCACGGTTGGCCGCGACGATCAGTGGCTGAGCATGACCCGGCCGCCAGGCGAATACGATCAAGCACATTAAGGTGGCCCCCTGTGTGTTTTTGCCCACTTTACGCACAGATCCAATGGGTATCCATCGCCATCCAGTGGAGTCCGGGGCGGCGCATCCGTTACCATGCCGGTCTTATTTTCGGATGCTCCCATGGAATTTCTGCTCTATCTGCTGCTGGGCGCCTGTGCAGGTGTGCTGGCCGGGCTGTTCGGCGTGGGCGGCGGGATCATCATTGTCCCGGTGCTTGTGTTCAGTTTCACCCTGCAAGGCTTCGATGCCTCGGTGCTGACCCATCTGGCGGTCGGCACTTCTCTGGCCAGCATCATCTTTACCTCGGTCAACGCCGTTCGCGAACACCATCGCCGTGGCGCGGTGCGCTGGCCAATCTTTGCCTGGATGGCCCTGGGCATCCTGCTGGGAGCCGGTTTCGGCGCGCTGACCGCCGAAGCGATTTCCGGCCCGCACCTGCAAAAAATTATCGGCGTCTTCGCCCTGGTGGTGGCCTTGCAGATGACCCTGGAGCTCAAGCCCAAGGCCAGTCGCCAGGTGCCCGGCAAGCTGGGGCTGGCGGCGGCCGGCGGTGTGATCGGCTGGGCTTCGGCGATCTTCGGCATTGGCGGCGGTTCGCTGACGGTGCCGTTTCTCACCTGGCGCAGCGTACCGATGCAGCAGGCGGTGGCTACATCCTCGGCGTGCGGCTTGCCCATCGCCCTGGCCAGCGCCTTAAGTTTCATGATTCTGGGCTGGCATGATCCGCAGCTTCCGGCTCATAGTCTCGGCTTCGTTTATTTGCCGGCGCTGCTGGGCATTGCCCTGACCAGCATGGTGTTCGCCCGGATTGGCGCGCGCCTGGCCCACACACTGTCGCCACGCCTGTTGAAACGCTTGTTCGCCGCGCTACTGTTCTGCGTGGGGATCAGCTTCCTGTTCTGAGTGGTGACGCAATCCTGGCTTAATCCTGGGCTGGCAGTTTGCCCCGGGACATTTGAGTTCTAACCCTTACGAGGAGTCGCAATGCTGCCTTACCCGCAGATTGATCCGGTAGCGCTGGCCATCGGCCCGCTGAAAATCCACTGGTACGGCCTGATGTACCTGATCGGCATTGGCGGCGCCTGGTTGCTGGCGTCGCGCCGGCTGAACCGTTTCGATCCGACCTGGAGCAAGGAGAAGCTCTCGGACATGGTGTTCTGGATGTCCATGGGGGTGATCGTCGGTGGGCGACTGGGTTACGTGCTGTTCTACGACCTCAGCGCCTATCTGGCCAACCCGACCCTGATCTTCGAGGTATGGAAGGGCGGCATGTCGTTCCACGGCGGTTTCATCGGAGTAATGCTGGCGGCCTGGTGGTTCGGCAAGCGCAACAACAAGACTTTCTTCGAACTGATGGACTTCGTCGCGCCCATGGTGCCAATCGGCCTGGGTGCCGGGCGAATCGGCAATTTCATCAACGCCGAATTGTGGGGCAAACCCACCGACGTGCCATGGGCGATGATCTTCCCGCCGTTCAGCGATCCGGCGCAGTTGCCGCGTCATCCGTCGCAGTTGTATCAGTTCGCCCTGGAAGGCGTGGCGTTGTTCCTGATCCTGTGGCTGTTCTCGCGCAAACCTCGGCCGACCATGGCGGTTTCCGGTATGTTCGCCCTGTTCTACGGGATCTTCCGTTTCATCGTCGAGTTCGTCCGGGTGCCGGACGCACAGCTGGGCTACCTGGCGTGGAACTGGCTGACCATGGGTCAGGTTCTGTGCGTGCCGATGATCCTCGGCGGCCTGGGACTGATCTGGCTGGCTTATCATCGCGCTCCGGCCCAGAGCGCGGCGCAATAAATTCGAATCCCGGGGCGTGCCCCGGGTTCAAGGATGCAGGTAATTCATGAAGCAATATCTTGATCTGGTGGCCCACGTCATCAACAACGGCACCAAGCAGGCCAACCGCACCGGTGTGAACACCATCAGCTTTCCCGGGGCCATGCTGCGCTACGACCTCAAGGAAGGTTTCCCGGCCATCACCACCCGCAAGATGGCCTTCAAGTCGGCCATCGGCGAGATGGTCGGCTTCCTGCGCGGGGTGAACAACGCCGCCGAGTTCCGTGCCCTGGGCTGCAAGGTCTGGGACCAGAACGCCAACGAAAACGCTCAGTGGCTGGCCAACCCGTTCCGCCAGGGCGATGACGATCTGGGCGAGATCTACGGCGTGCAGTGGCGCAAGTGGCCGGCCTACAAGCAGATCAAGACCAGCAACCAGGCCGCCATTGACCTGGCATTGAGCCAGGGCTACCGGCAGATCGCCGCCGGCGAGGAAGACGGCCAGGGTTACGTGGTGCTGTACAAGGCCATCGATCAGGTGCGCCAGTGCGTTGACACCATCATCAACGACCCGGGCAGCCGGCGAATCCTGTTCCACGGCTGGAACTGCGCGCAGCTGGATGAAATGGCCCTGCCGCCGTGTCATCTGCTGTACCAGTTCCACCCCAATGTCGAGACCCGGGAAATCTCCCTGACCCTCTACATCCGCTCCAACGACCTGGGGCTGGGGACGCCGTTCAACCTCACCGAAGGCGCCGCGCTGCTGAGCCTGATCGGCCGCCTGACCGGCTACACGCCGCGCTGGTTCACCTATTTCATCGGTGATGCCCACGTCTACGAAAACCACCTGGACATGCTCAACGAACAGCTCAAGCGCGAGCCGTTCCCGATGCCCAAGCTGGTGATTTCCGAGCGCGTGCCGGAGTTCGCCAAGACTGGCGTCTACCAGCCTGAATGGCTGGAACTGATCGAGCCGAGCGATTTCTCCCTGGAAGGCTACGAACACCACGCGCCGATGACCGCGCCGATGGCGGTTTAAGTCTTTTAGCGGCTGCACCCAGGGGCCGCGCGGCCCCTGTCGATTTCCCCCGACATCTTTATCGACCTTTGCCCGGGAGCTATTCCGGGCATTGCCCTGCCTGCCGGGCGTCAAGGCTCTCAGGAGTGGTCCGGGAAAGCCTGGACGTCGTCCTTTTGACGTTGATCGCGAGCCCCTGAATGGAAGAACTCAATCGCAGCCTGTTCCTGGCCATCAATGCCAGCGCCGAGGCATCGCTGCCGATGCGTGAACTGGCGATTTTTCTCGCCCAGTGGGTGGTCCTTTGTGTCCCGCTGCTGCTCCTGGTGCTCTGGGTCTTTGGCGAGCGCCGGCAGAAAATGATCGTCCTGCTGGCGACCTCGAGCATCGTGGTCGCCCTGGCCTGCAACCTGGTGATCCGTGGCCTGTGGTTTCATCCGCGGCCCTTCATGCTGGAGTTGGGGCAGAATTTCCTCGCCCATGCGCCTGGAGCCTCTTTCCCCAGCGACCACGCCAGCGGCATGTTCGCCATGGCTTTTGCCCTGATCCTGGCGTCCTTGCGCAAGACCGGGCTGGTCATGCTGGCCCTGGCCGTGCTGGTGAGCTGGGCGCGGGTCTACCTGGGCGTGCATTTCCCCTTCGATATTCTTGGCGGTTGCCTGGTGGGTTTGTTCAGCGCATGGCTGGTGCGCCTGGGCCTGGCCTGGCGACAGCTGGATCAGCGTCTGCTGGATGTACTGGAGTTTGTGTATCAGCGACTGCTGGCGGCGGGACGCCGGGGTTCCTGAAACCACGGCGCCCAGCCCCAGGCTCAATGCCCGTGGCTGCGGCCGACGTGGGACGGCTCGGCCTCGCTGGGGGCCACCGAACCGCTGACTTCCAGGCGCTGGAGGATGCCGCAGTGATCCAGGTCCGGCCCTTCGCTGCAGCGCTGGCGCAGGTCCAGCAGTTGTTCCTGGAGCACCAGTAGCCCGTCGATGCGCGCCTTGACGTGGTGGATGTGCTCGTCGATCAGGGCGTTGACGCTGGCGCACTGGCCTTCGGGGCTGTCCCGCAGGTTGAGCAGGCTGCGGATTTCCTCGAGGGTCATGTCCAGGCTGCGGCAGTTGCGGATAAAGGTCAGGCGCTCGGTGTGGGCCTGGGTGTAGAGGCGATAGTTGCCTTCGCTGCGGGCCGGTTCCGGCAGCAGTCCTTCGCGCTCGTAGTAACGGATGGTCTCGACCTGACAGTCGGTGAGTTTCGCCAGTTCGCCAATCTTCATTGCCGTCGTCTCCGAATGGGTGCTTGACCCTATAGTGGCTACAGGGTGTTCACTTGGCAACAAGCACCTCTATACGGACGCGACCCCTATGAGCGACTCCATTCACAACCCGCGCAAACCCGACGCCCAGCACGCCCATGCTGATCACGATCACGATCACGATCACGATCACAGCCATGCCCCTGCCTCTGTGGGCAAGCTGCAGCCGGTCAAGGCGCATGATCACGCCACCCACGGTGCCTCCTGCTGCGGTTCTGCCGGCCCGGCGCCGTCCAAGGTCACCCTGAGCGAAACACCGACTGCCGGCGCGCGTCTGAGCAGCTTCCGCATTGAAGCCATGGATTGCCCCACCGAGCAGACCCTGATCCAGAACAAGCTGGGCAAGCTGGCGGGGGTTCAGGCGCTGGAGTTCAACCTGATGAACCGCGTGCTGGGGGTGACCCACGACCTGTCGAGCACGACGCCGATCATCGAAGCGATCAAATCCCTGGGCATGCACGCCGAGCCTCTGCAGCAGGACGGCGCCGAAGTCGCGCCTGCCGCAGCGCCGGTGAAGAAAGCCTGGTGGCCGCTGGCCCTGTCCGGTATCGGCGCGCTGGCCGCCGAAGTCATTCACTTCACCAATGCCGCCCCCGACTGGGTCGTGGCGCTGGTGGCCCTGGTGTCGATCCTCAGTGGCGGCCTGGGCACCTACAAGAAGGGCTGGATCGCCCTGAAGAACCGCAACCTGAATATCAATGCACTGATGAGCATTGCCGTGACCGGTGCCGTGCTGATCGGCCAATGGCCGGAAGCGGCGATGGTGATGTTCCTGTTCACCGTGGCCGAGCTGATCGAGGCCCGCTCCCTGGACCGGGCGCGCAACGCCATCAGCGGCCTGATGCAGATGACCCCGGAACAGGTCACGGTGCAGCAGGCGGACGGCAGCTGGAGCGAACTGGAGGCGAAAAACGTCGAACTGGGCGCCCGCGTGCGAGTTCGCCCGGGAGAGCGCATCGGTCTGGACGGCGAGGTCGTGTCCGGCAGCTCGACCATCGACCAGGCGCCAATCACCGGTGAAAGCCTGCCGGTGGAAAAGACCGTGGGCGACAAGGTGTTCGCCGGCACCATCAACCAGGCCGGTTCCCTGGAATATCGCGTGACCGCCGCCGCCAACAACTCGACCCTGGCACGGATCATCCACGCCGTGGAGCAGGCTCAGGGCGCTCGGGCGCCGACTCAGCGCTTCGTCGATACCTTCTCGAAAATCTACACCCCGGCGGTATTCGCCTTTGCCCTGGCCGTGGCGCTGATTCCGCCGCTGTTCATGGGGGGCGTCTGGTTCGACTGGATCTACCGCGCCCTGGTGTTGCTGGTGGTGGCTTGTCCCTGTGCCCTGGTGATCTCCACCCCGGTGAGCATCGTCAGCGGCCTGGCGGCTGCGGCCCGCAAGGGCATCCTGGTCAAGGGCGGGGTCTACCTGGAGGGCGGTTACAAGCTCGACTACCTGGCCCTGGACAAGACCGGCACCATCACCCACGGCAAACCGGTACAGACCGATTTCCTGTCCCTGGACCCGTTGGCGCAGGACACGGCCCCGGCCCTGGCCGCGAGCCTGGCGGGACGTTCCGATCACCCGGTGTCCCTGGCCATTGCCCAGGCGGCTGTGGATAAACAGCTGGCCATGCACCCTGTGGATAACTTCGAAGCCCTGACCGGGCGCGGAGTGCGCGGCGAAATCAACGGTCAGCTGTATCACCTGGGCAACCACCGCCTGGTGGAAGAGCTGGGCCTGTGCTCCCCGGCCCTGGAGGAAAAACTCTTCGCCCTGGAGAAGCAAGGCAAGACCGTCGTCCTGTTGCTGGACAGCAATGGTCCCCTGGCACTGTTCGCCGTGGCCGACACGGTCAAGGAGTCCAGCCGCGAAGCCATCCAGCAGTTGCATGAGCTGGGGATCAAGACCCTGATGCTCACCGGCGACAACCCTCACACCGCCCAGGCCATTGCGGCCCAGGTGGGCATCGATCAGGCCCGGGGCGACCTGTTGCCCACCGACAAGCTGCAAGCTATCGAGGCGTTGTATGCCCAGGGGCATCGGGTGGGCATGGTGGGCGACGGCATCAACGACGCCCCGGCTCTGGCCCGTGCCGAGATAGGTTTCGCCATGGCCGCGGCGGGCACCGATACGGCCATCGAGACTGCGGATGTAGCGCTGATGGACGACGATCTGCGCAAGATTCCGGCTTTTATTCGCCTGTCGCGCCAGACCTCGGTGGTGCTCAAGCAAAATATCGCCCTGGCCCTGGTCATCAAGGCGATCTTTCTTGGGGTAACCTTTGCCGGGCTCGCCACCATGTGGATGGCGGTGTTTGCCGACATGGGCGTCAGCCTGCTGGTGGTATTCAACGGCCTGCGCCTGCTGCGCAAATAGGCCACCGTAGCGGCAAGCAACAAGCAACTGAGGGGAGAACCAGAGTGATGAACTCACACGCACCGGCTTCAGCTTGCGGCTTGCCGCTCAAAGCTTGCAGCTGCGGCAAGCCGCCATGCTGAGTGCTGAGCTGAAGGCTTTTTACATGGTCGCCCGCCTGGGCAGCATCACCCTGGCGGCGAAGAAGCTTGGCCTCAGTCAGCCGACGGTGACCACGCAGATCCGCAACCTGGAAAGCCAGTATTCGGTGGAGCTGTTCTACCGCGGCGGTCGGCGCCTGAGCCTCAGCGACGAAGGCACGCGCCTGCTGCCCATGGTCAAGGACCTGTTGCAGCAGGAGGCTGACATTGAGTTCTTCCTGCGCAACAGCGGGCAGGTGCAGGGCACATTGCGCATCGCTGCCACTGCGCCGTACTACATCCTCGATCTGGTGAAGACTTTCCGCGAGCGGTTGCCTCAGGTCGAAGTGTCGGTGGAGATCGGCAACTCCCAGCAAGTCCTCGAAGCCCTGGAAGACTACCGGGTGGATGTGGCGGCCTCCTCGCAACTGCTGGAGGACGCGCGGCTGATCCGTCGGGTATTGGGCAGCGATCCGCTGGTGCTGGCGGTGCATCGCAATCACCCCCTGGCGGCGCTGGATCACGTGCCGCTCAATGCCCTGGCCGGGCACACACTGTTGATGCGTGAACCGGGCTCCACCACCCGCAGCCTTACCGAAACCTTGCTCAAGGATGCCCACGTCAGCTTTGGCCCGCTGCTGGAAATCGGCAGTCGCGAATCGATCCGCGAGGCGGTGCTGCGCAATATCGGCATCAGCATCATTGCCCGTCAGGAAGTGCCCCACGATCCGCAACTGCGGGTCCTGACCATCGAGCATGCCCCGCAGATCGTCGAGTACCTGTACTGCCTCAAGGAGCGCAAGAACGCGCGCCTGCCCGCGGCCTTCCTCGGCCTGGCCCAGGAAATGGCTCCCGCCTGAAAGACCTGCATCGGCGCAGCACCTGACTGACAGGTTGAACCAAAATCCCTGAATACCACTATCGGTCGTTTTTGCCTTACTGCCATATGGCCGACGCATTACAACTCTAGGATTTGCCTCATCTGCTAGATGAGGTCCGTCCATGAACCACTCCACTGCAACTGCCCTGAGCAACCCCGGCGCGCCGATGAAGGTGCGGGGCATCCAGAAGCGTTTTGGCGCCTTCACCGCCCTGGACAACGTGTCCCTGGACGTCGCGGCCGGCGAGCTGGTGTGCCTGCTGGGCCCGTCCGGCTGCGGCAAGACCACACTGCTGCGCTGCATCGCCGGCCTTGAGCGCCAGGACCAGGGCGAGTTGTACCTGGGGGATCGGGACGTTTCGCTGTTGGCGCCACAAGCCCGGGACTACGGCATCCTGTTCCAGTCCTACGCGCTGTTTCCCAATCTCACGGTGGAAGCCAACATCGCCTACGGCCTGGCCGGTAGCGGCCGTGAGGAAGTGCGTAAGCGTGTGGCACAGATGCTGGAACTGGTCGGGCTGACCGGCAGCGAGAAGAAATACCCCGGCCAGCTGTCTGGCGGCCAGCAGCAGCGCGTCGCCCTGGCCCGTGCCCTGGCGCCGTCACCGTCGCTGCTGCTGTTGGACGAACCGATGTCGGCCCTGGACGCCCGGGTCCGCGAGCACTTGTGCACCGAGCTGCGCCAGCTGCAACGGCGCCTGGGGATCACCACCCTGATGGTCACCCACAACCAGGACGAGGCCATGTTGATGGCCGACCGCATCGCCGTGATGAACAACGGCAAGGTCGAGCAGTACGCCACGCCCCAGGAAATCTACGATCGTCCGGCCACGCCCTTCGTCGCCGAGTTCGTCGGCCAGGGCAACTGGCTGCCTTTTAGCCGCAACAGCGACAGCCACGCCCAGGTCGGCGGGATGAATGTGCGCCTGGCCGACGATTCGGCCAAGGCCGCTTCGGGTCGCCTGTTCTGCCGTCCGGAAGCCATCAGCGTGAACCCGCCGGTGCATGAGGAAAACCTGTTCCCGGCCAAGGTCCGCGAGATTACTTTCCTCGGCAATCGCTGCCGCATGAGCTTCGAACTCAACGAGCTGCCGGGGCATGCGCTGCTGGCCGAGCTGGCCCCGGAAGCCATGCCGCGCCTGGGCGCCCAGGACATCTGGGTGGCCTTGCCGCCGCGCAGCCTCCAGGTGTTTGCCTAAGATGAGCGTGCCAATGTCCCTGCCACTACCCGCCAAGCGGGCGCGCCAGGCTTCTCGTGCCGAGATCGGCGACCGTATCTTTGTCGTCGGCGGCAAGGTTCTGCTTCTGCTCCTGCTGGGTGTAGCGGTGCTGTTGCCCCTGTTGGCGATCTTCTGGCGCGGTTTCAGCGCCGAGGCCGGGCAGGGCGGTGGCTGGTTGGCGGCCCGTGAACTGGTGGCCAGCGACAACTTCCACTGGTTGCTGGGCAACAGCCTGAAAGTCTCCCTCAGCGTAGCCGCCATCGTGGTGCCCCTGGCTTATCTGTTCGCCTACGCGCTGCAACGCACGCTGATTCCCGGCAAGGGCCTGTGGCGTGGTCTTTCACTGTTGCCGCTGATGGCGCCGTCGATGCTGCCGGGCATTGCCCTGGTCTATCTGTTCGGCAACCAGGGGATGCTGCGTGGCCTGTTCGCCGAGAACATCTACGGCTTCTGGGGCATCGTCCTCGGCGAAGTCATCTACACCTTTCCCCATGCCCTGATGATCCTGCTCTCGGCCCTGTCCCTGGCGGATGCGCGGCTGTTCGATGCCGCATCGAGCATGGGCGCCAGCCCCGCCAAGGCCTTTCGCAGCATCACCTGGCCGGCCACCCGGCAAGCGGTGTTCGCCGCGTTCTGCCTGGTGTTCACCCTGACCATCACCGACTTCGGCGTGCCGGTGGTGGTGGGCGGCGACTATCAGGTCCTGGCCCTGGAGGCCTACAAGGCGGTGGTGGGCCAGCAGCAGTTCGGCCGCGGCGCCTTGATCGGCATGGTGTTGCTGCTGCCGGCGTTGTTCAGCTTCGGCGTCGATGCCTGGTTGCGCCGTCGTCATGGCGACTCCATGAGCGGTCGTGCCCAGGTGTTCAAACCGGCGCCGTCGCGGCTGCGCGATGGTTGCTACCTGGCCATCGTGCTGCTGATCTGCGCGACCTTGCTGCTGGTGTTCGGCATGGCGGTGTATTCCTCCCTGGTGAAGTTCTGGCCCTACAACCTGTCGCTGTCGCTGAACCACTACCAGTTCAACGACACCGCCGGTGGCGGCTGGCTGGCCTACCGCAACAGCCTGACCATGGCCCTGTGCACAGCGTTGATCGGCAGTGTGGTGATCTTCACGGGGGCCTACCTGATGGAGAAAACCAGCGGCCAGCGTGGCCTGAACCTGGCGTTGCGCATGCTCAGCTTCGTGCCGATGGCGGTGCCCGGTTTGGTGCTGGGCCTGGGCTACGTGTTCTTCTTCAACCTCAACGGCAATCCGCTGCATGTGTTCTACGGCAGCATGGCCCTGCTGGTGGTGTGCACCATCGCCCACTACCTGACCACCGCGCAGATGACTGCCACCACCGCCCTGCGCCAGCTGGATGCCGAGTTCGAGGCCGCCGCGCTGTCGCTCAAGGCGCCGCTGTACCGGCACTACCTGCGGGTTACCGTACCGATCTGCCTGCCGGCGTTGCTGGACATCGTGCGCTACCTGTTCGTCTCGGCCATGACCACGGTGTCGGCAGCGATCTTTCTCTACAGCCCCGACACCATCCTCGCCGCCGTGGCCGTGCTGAACATGGACGACGCCGGCAATGTGGGCGGCGCTGCGGCGATGTCGACCCTGATCCTGTTCACCTCGGCCGGCGTCTCGCTGCTGCTGGCCGGGGCTTCCCGCGGGCTGTTGCGCCGCTCCCAGGCCTGGCGGCAAAGCGCCCCGGGCCACTGATTTCCTGCTCACTCACCCTCTGATCTGCACTCACTAAGGAACCGCACCATGTTCAAGCCCCTGGCTCTTGCCGCTGCCGTCCTCTCTGCTGTCAGCCTGAACGCCTTTGCTGCGAAAACCGAACTGACGGTCTACACGGCCCTTGAAGCCGAGCAATTGAAGTCCTACAAGCAAGCCTTCGAAAAGGCCAACCCGGACGTGGAGATCAAGTGGGTGCGTGATTCCACCGGGATCATCACCGCCAAGCTGTTGGCGGAAAAAGCCCGGCCACAAGCGGACGCGGTCTGGGGCCTGGCGGCGTCCAGCCTGGCGATCCTCGATCAGCAGGGCATGCTGCAAAGCTACGCGCCCAAGGACCTGGGCAAGATCGGCCCGAACTACCGCGACGCCGCCAACCCACCGGCCTGGGTCGGCATGGACGTGTGGGCCGCGACCATCTGTTTCAACACCGTGGAGGCCGAGAAGCAGGGCCTGACCAAGCCGGTGAGCTGGCAGGACCTGACCAAGCCCGAGTACAAGGGCAAGATCGTCATGCCCAACCCGGCGTCCTCGGGCACCGGCTTCCTTGACGTCAGCGCCTGGCTGCAGACCTTCGGCGAGAAACAGGGTTGGCAGTACATGGACGACCTGCACCAGAACATCGGCCAGTACGTCCACTCCGGTTCCAAGCCGTGCAAGCTGGCCGCCGCCGGCGAGTTCCCGATCGGCATTTCCTTCGAATACCCGGCCGTGCAGCTCAAGCGCCAGGGCGCGCCGCTGGACATCATCCTGCCCAAGGAAGGCCTGGGCTGGGAAATCGAAGCCACGGCAGTGATCAAGGGCACCCCTCATGAAGAGGCGGCGAAGAAGCTCGCCGACTTCTCCGCCAGCCCCGAAGCCATGGAGCTGTACAAGGAAAACTTCGCCGTACTGGCTCAGCCCGGCATCGCCAAGCCGCAGACCGAACTGCCAGCGGACTACGAGCAGCGCCTGATCAAGAATGACTTTGCCTGGGCCTCGAAGAACCGCGACCAGATCCTCGCCGAATGGCGCAAGCGCTATGACGGCAAGTCGGAAAAGGTTGCCAAGCAGTAACCGATCAATCGCTTTCGCCGGCCAGCCGCTTCTACCGGGATTGTAGAAGCCGGCTCGCCGGCGAAGGCGCTTCCCACCAGGACACCACTCATGACCCATCACAGCGATCTACTGATCGTCGGCGCCGGCATCCTCGGCCTGTCCCACGCCTACGCGGCTGCCAAACGCGGTCTGCGGGTGCGAGTTTTCGAGCGCAGCGCCACGCCCCTGGGGGCTTCGGTGCGCAACTTCGGCCAGGCGCTGGTCACCGGCCAGCCACCTGGCCCCATGCTGGAGCTGGCCCGTGCCAGCCGAGAGATCTGGGCGGATTGGCAGCAACTGGCCGGCTTGCCACTCAAGCGCAACGGTTCCTACCTGTTTGCCCGCAACGAAGCCGAAGAGCAGTTGCTGGAGGCCTTCTGTGCCGGCCGCGCGCGCGAGCACGGCTACCGCGTCGAGCTGCTTCAGGGCGCGGCGCTGAATGATCTGTACGGCGGTCAATTCCGCCATCACCGGGCGGCGTTGCACGGTCTGGACGACCAGCAACTGTATTCCCGGGAAGCCATCCCGCTGTTGATCGACTATCTGCGTCGCGACCTGGGGGTGCAGTTCCACTTTTCGACCCTGGTGCGTGACATCGAGCCGGGGCGACTGCACAGCACCGCTGGCAACTTCCACGCGCCACGCATCGTGCTGTGTTCGGGGCACGATTATCAGACCCTGCTGGCCGAACAGATCGCCGCCTTGCAACCGCAGATCTGCCGCTTGCAGATGCTTCGCGCCCGGCCCCAGGTCAACCTGAACCTGCAACATGCGTTGCTCACCGGGCTCAGTTGCGTGCATTACGGCGCCTTTGCCGATCTGCCGGAAGCGGCCGCCGTACAGGCGCAGATCCTGCGTGAAGCGCCACACCTGCATGAGCACGGCATTCACTTGCTGATCAGCCCAACCCCCTATGGCGAGGTGATCATCGGCGATTCCCATGATTACGGCAGCGATCCGTCGCCTTTCAATGGCGAACAGGTGGATAACTGGTTGATCGAGCTGGCCGAGCAGACCCTGGGCTGCAAGGTCCAGGTGGTGGAGCGCTGGCAGGGCGTCTATGGTGCTCGCGGGCCTGGGCCGTTCTCCTTCCTGGAGGCGGCCCCCGGGGTCCATGTGGCGCTGATGCACACCGGGGTCGGCATGAGCGTCGGTCCGGCCATGGCCGAGGGCAATATCGTCCGGGTACTGGAGGAGGCGTGATGAGTCGCCAGCAAGTGATTGACGAGGTTTTCGGCCTGTACGAGCGCTTTGGCGATGACGACTACATCGGCGAGCCGGTGTCGCAGATCGAGCATATGTCCCAGGCGGCGCAGTTGGCCCTGGCGGAAGGTTATGACGACGAAGTGGTGCTGGCGGCGTTCTTCCACGATATCGGGCACATCTGTCAGCAGGATGCCGAGAACATGGGCGGTTTTGGCGTGGTCAGCCATGAGCGCCTGGGGGCCGATTATCTGCGCCGGGCGGGCTTCAGCGAGCGCCTGGCACGACTGGTGGAATACCACGTCCAGGCCAAGCGTTACCTGACGTTCAAGGAGCCGGGGTACTACCAGCGCCTGAGCGAGGCCAGCCGACGCACCCTGGCGTATCAGGGTGGGGTGATGAGCGCGGCAGAGGCGGCGGCCTTTGAACTCGACCCGTTGTGTGCGTTGAGCTTGCGCATGCGCCACTGGGACGAGCAGGCCAAGGAAATGTGGGTGCCGGTGATGGACCTGCAGATCCTCAAGGACAAGGCCTTGGCGCTGCTTTGATCGTGGTTCAGGCTTGGTTTTTGTAGCCGCTGCCGCAGGCTGCGAACGGCTCCGCAGGAGGCGCCGCTTCTGGGAGTGTTGAAGGTCCTGCGGCCCTTGGCGCAGCCTCGCGGGCTCGGCAGCGGCTACAGCAGATGTTGAGCCAGGGCCTCGATCTGCTCCTGGCGCTCGGCCTGGCTCAGGCGCGCATGGGGATTGAGCGACGACCACTGCGGATGAGCCCGAGCCTTGCTCAAGGCTGGCGGCAACTTGCCCTCGCGCCAGCTCTTATCCTCCGGCGTGGCCAGGCGGATGCTGTCCATGGCCGCGTGCCCGCGCAGGTTCAGCGCCTGCACCAGCTGCCGCTGACGCAGGGCCAACAGCCGCAGCACGCTGTCGTCCACGGTCAATTCGCGCTGGCCCTTGAGCTTGCCCAGCAGGCGACTGCCATAACTGCGTGCGGTCTGCAGCGCGCCGCCGGCAATGGCCCCGGCCAACGCCGCGGCGCCCAGGGTCAAGCCGCCCACCAGCAGATCCACGCCGGCCCCGGCCGCCGCGCCCGCGGCAATCCCGCCACCGACACGCACCCCCAGTTGCTTGAGGGTTTCCGGGTTGAACAGGTCGTCGCCCCAGCGCCCGTCCAGCAGCGGCAGATCGCTGGCCGAGGCGTCCTGAGGGCGAAAAGCGTAGAGCTTGAGCAGGGCTTCGACGCAGCGTTGTTCACGCTGGCGAATCGCCTGACGCAACTCGCTGATGGCTTGCAGTTCCTGCTGAGTGTCGCTGGCTACGCTGCGGCGGCAGGCGGCGCAGTCCACCAGCAGTTCGGCAATCAGCCGTGCCGCACTTTGCTGGCGCACCAGGCGTTGGGCCTGCTGGTCGTCGATCAGCCGTTGCAGGGCCGGGCGCGCATGCTCCAGCAGCAGGGACAGGCTTTCATACAGGCGCCGTTCGCCGTCTTCCGGTGGCGCCACGCTGTCGAACCGCACCAGGGCGTGCAGCCCCAGGCGGGCCAGGGCTTCGCGCCAATCGCCTTCACGCTGCTCGGCGCTGCTGACGAAGTTCAGCACCGGCAGGAGTGGCTTGCCGCAGCCGCTCAGCACTTCCAGCTCATCCCGGTACTTGGCCAGCACCGGTTCCCGGGCGTCGATCACATAGAGCCCGGCGTCCGAGGCCAGCAGCTGGCGCAGGACCTTGGCTTCCTGCTCGAAGCGTTGCCGAGCCTCGCTGCCGTCGAGAAAGCGTGTCAGCCGGGCCGGGCCGTCCAGGCGCTCGCCCGGGCGTTCCAGGCGCTCCAGATAGTCCAGCAGGGCGATGGCGTCTTCCAGGCCCGGGGTGTCGTAGAGCTCCAGCAGGGGCTGGCCATCCACCGACAGGCGGGCGCCCTCCACATGCCGGGTGGTGCTGGGGCGGTGGGAGACTTCGCCAAAGTCCACGTCCCGGGTCAGTGTGCGCAGCAGTGAGGTCTTGCCGACGTTGGTGTGGCCGACCACCGCCAGTTTCAGCGGCTTTTGGCGAGCATCAGTCATGACCGGTCTCCAGCCAGTTGAGGGGCGCGCAATCGGCGAACGGCAGCTCCAGCTGCTGCAGGGCGGTGTGCCAATCGCCCAGGCGGTCGGCATCCAGGGCCTGGCCGGGCGGAGCTTGCAGCAGCCAGACCCGGGTGGCCGTGGCGCTGCGGGCCAGTTCGGCGATCAGTCCCAGGCTGCCGCGATCCGGCGAGCGTCGCGGATCGCAGGCGATCACCAGGCGCGCCGGGGGGAAGCGGCTCATCTGTTCCAGCAGGCGGTTGCGCGACTCGCGGCTGTCGAGGATGCCGGCATTCTTGACGCTGTCCGGCAGTTGCGGTGGCCAGGGGCGCTGCTCGTCCAGCTCGATGGCCACCAGCAAGGCGCCGCTGCTGTCCTGGGTGCTGACGCCGCCTTCGACGCGATGCAGTTGCTCGGGTGCCGCATCGTTGACCCCAAGGCGTTCGCTGCTGGGCATCAGGCGTTCACGCAACTGGCTGTAGCCCGGCAGCTTGAGGTCCAGTTGCAGGCGGGCCAGACCGTGTTTCCAGCGCCAGCGGCAGAACAGCATCAGCACCAGGCGTGGCAGTACGCCGTAGATCACCACCAGCACCACCAGCCAGATGGCCCAGGATTGGCGGACCAGCTCGGTGTTGTAGACGTCCCGGGTGCTGGCCTGGATGCTCGCCAAGCTCGGCGCGCCAAAGCCCAGGCCACGGGGCAGGGCGCTGATGGCGTTGGTAATGGCAACGAAGGCGTCGCTGCCCAGCAGGGTGCTTTCCCAGACAAAGCTGTAGCGGTGGGTGGTCAGCAGCAACAGCAGCATGACCACGGCGCTGAACAGGGCCAGGCACCACAGGCCGTTGACCAGGGCGCCCAGGGCCCAGCGATTGAGCTTGCGCCGCTGCAGCAACAGCAACAGGGCCGGTGGCAACTGTGCGGCTTTGGCGTCGCGGGAGAACTTTTCACTCAGCCATAGCCACAGCCGGCCCAGGCTGGCGCTGTGCTCGCCGGCGAACAGCAGACCGATCAGCCAGCTCAGCAGCAGGATCAGGTTCAGGCCCAGCAGGCTGCCCAGGGCCCAGAACACATTGACCGGTTGCTGGGTGTTGCCCAGGGCGCTGAAGGCCAGACCGGCACCGCTGAGGACCGCCAATGCTGCCAGCATCAGCAAGGCCAGGCGTGCGCCTTGCAGCCAGTGCAGCAAAGCGCTGTGCAGACCGTCGCGCTGGGCCAGCCACAGGGCACGGGTCTGGATGCGGGTGGCCAGGTCGCCGCCCTGGTTGCGGGCCAGGCGGTTGGCTTCCTGATCGTCCAGTGGCCCGGCGTGCTCCTCGCGCAGGCGCACGGTTTCGGTCAACCACAGTCGTTGCAGGGGAGTCAGTGCAGTCACGCGTCATTCCATCGCTTTAAAGTGCGCTGAGCATAACTGCTGCAGCGGCGGTCGGGTGAAGTTGCCAGGCTTGGGCCCTCTGGTATCCTCGCCGGCATGAAAAAATCTCTCCCTCTCAGCCTGATCGCGGCCCTCGGTGAAAACCGCGTGATCGGCGTCGACAACAGCATGCCCTGGCACTTGCCGGGGGATTTCAAATACTTCAAGGCCACGACCCTGGGCAAGCCGATCATCATGGGGCGCAAGACCTGGGACTCCCTGGGCCGGCCCTTGCCGGGGCGGTTGAATATCGTGGTCAGTCGTCAGACCGATCTGGTGCTCGAAGGTGCCGAGGTTTATCCGTCATTGGCGGCCGCGGTGGCCCGGGCCGAGGAGTGGGCCCTGGAGCAGGGGGCCGACGAGCTGATGCTGATAGGCGGCGCGCAGCTCTATAGCCAAGGCCTGGAGCAGGCCGATCGTCTGTATCTGACGCGGGTGGCCTTGAGCCCGGAAGGGGATGCCTGGTTTCCAGCGTTCGATCTGGACCAATGGCAGTTGGTGTCGGATGTGCCGAATCCGCCGGAAGGGGACAAGCCGGCGTACCGCTTCGAGGTGTGGGAGAAGCGTTAAGCGCTTCGCCGGCAAGTCGTCCCTTGTAGGAGGTGGCTTGCCGGCGAAGAGGTCAATCAAGCCTGAGCCAGTTCCGCGTGCTCATCGGCGTCCAGCAACGCCTTGTCGGTTTGCTGCATCACTTGGCTGGTGATGGCGCCGGCGGTCATCGAACCGCTGACGTTCAGCGCCGTGCGGCCCATGTCGATCAGCGGCTCCACGGAAATCAGCAGCGCCACCAATGACACCGGCAAGCCCATGGCCGGCAGCACGATCAGTGCGGCGAAGGTCGCGCCGCCGCCCACGCCGGCCACGCCCGCGGAACTCAAGGTCACGATAGCCACCAGGGTGGCGATCCACAGCGGGTCCAGCGGGTTGATGCCCACGGTGGGGGCAACCATCACCGCCAGCATGGCCGGGTACAGGCCGGCGCAGCCGTTCTGGCCGATGGTGGCGCCGAACGAGGCGGCAAAGCTGGCGATGGACTGGGGAATGCCCAGGCGCCGGGTCTGGGCTTCGATGCTCAGGGGAATGCTGGCGGCGCTGGAGCGGCTGGTGAAGGCGAAGGTCAGCACCGGCCAGATCTTGCGGAAGAAGCGCAGCGGGTTGATCCCGGCCAGGGCCACCAGCAGGCCGTGGACCACGAACATCAGGCCCAGGCCGAGGTAGGACACCACCACGAAACTGCCGAGCTTGATGATGTCCTGCAGGTTGGAACCGGCCACCACCTTGGTCATCAGCGCCAGCACGCCGTACGGGGTCAGTTTCATCACCAGGCGCACCAGGCGCATCACCCAGGCTTGCAGGGTGTCGATGGCGTTGAGCACTTTCTGACCCTTGTCGGCATCATCCTTGAGCAGCTGCAGCGCCGCGACACCGAGGAAGGCGGCGAAGATCACCACGCTGATGATCGAGGTCGGCTTGGCCCGGGCCAGGTCGGCGAAAGGGTTCTGCGGGATGAACGACAGCAGCAACTGCGGCACGTTGAGGTCGGCGACCTTGCCGGCGTAATCGCTCTGGATCACTTGCAGGCGGGCCATTTCCTGGGTGCCGGCCACCAGCCCTTCCGCCGTCAGGCCGAACAGGTTGGTCAGGCCGATGCCCACCAGCGCCGCGATGGCGGTGGTGAACAGCAGGGTGCCGATGGTCAGGAAGCTGATCTTGCCCAGGGACGAGGCGTTGTGCAGGCGGGCCACGGCGCTGAGGATCGAGGCGAACACCAGTGGGATCACGATCATCTGCAGCAACTGCACGTAGCCATTGCCCACCAGGTCGAACCAGCTGATGGAGGCCTTGAGCACCGGGTGGCCGGCGCCGTAGAGGCTGTGCAGGGCGATGCCGAAGACCACGCCCAGCACCAGGGCCAGCAGGACCTTCTTGGCCAGGCTCCAGGTGGTGTGGCGGGTTTGTGCCAGGCCCAGCAGCAGGGCCAGGAACACCAGCAGGTTGAGGATCAGCGGCAGATTCATTGGGGCTCCGATAAGACTTGTGTCAATCGCGGCTCAGGGCGATTGCGAACCGGCAAGCCTAACAGCTTGAAATCTATTGAATTAATAACGATATCGCATGGCAACTGTCGTTTTTGGAATAAGCGGCTGACGCTCAGGCGCATGTGGTTGGCGCTCTCGGGACGCAAGCGGTCGTGTAGAGACGGGAACTGTCACAGGGATTTGTTAGCGTCGAACCTTTCACTCAGGGAGAAACCGCAGATGAAGTTCGCGCCGAAATTTCTAGCCGTTGCACTCTGCCTGGGCCTTGCCGGCCAGGCCTTCGCTACCGAGTTGAAGCACTGGCCGCAGGAGCAGGCCAAGCAGCTGGACGCGATGATCGCGGCCAACGCCAACAAGGGTAACTTCGCGGTGTTCGACATGGACAACACCAGTTATCGCTACGACCTGGAAGAGTCCCTGCTGCCCTTCATGGAAAACAAGGGGCTGATCACCCGCGAGAGCCTCGACCCGTCGCTGAAACTGATTCCGTTCAAGGACACCGCCGAGCACAAGGAAAGCCTGTTCAGCTACTACTACCGCCTGTGTGAAATCGACGACATGGTCTGCTACCCCTGGGTGGCGCAGGTGTTCTCCGGCTTCACCCTCAAGGAACTCAAGGGCTACGTCGACGAGCTGATGGCCTCCGGCAAGCCGGTGCCGAGCACCTATTACGACGGTGACGTGGTCAAGACCATCGAGGTCAACCCGCCCAAGGTCTTCACCGGGCAGACCGAGCTGTACAACAAACTGATGGAGAACGGCATCGAGGTCTATGTGATGACCGCCGCCTCCGAAGAACTGGTGCGCATGGTCGCCTCCGATCCCAAGTACGGCTACAACGTCAAGCCGCAGAACGTGATTGGCGTGACCACCCTGCTCAAGGACCGCAAGACCGGCGCCCTGACCACCGCGCGCAAGCAGATCACCGACGGCAAGTACGACGAGAAGGCCAACCTTGGCCTGGAACTGACGCCTTACCTGTGGACCCCGGCCACCTGGATGGCGGGCAAGCACGCGGCGATCCTGACCTACATCGACGAGTGGAAGAAACCGGTGCTGGTAGGTGGCGACACCCCGACCAGCGACGGCTACATGCTGTTCCATGATGTGGACGTGGCCAAGGGCGGCATCCACCTGTGGATCAACCGCAAGGACAAGTACATGACCCAGCTCAACGGCATGATGGCCAAGCACGCCGCGGCCCAGGCCAAGGAAGGGCTGCCGGTGACGGCGGACAAGAACTGGGTAATCGTCAAGCCCGAAGACATCCAGTAATCCTGCCTCTACACCGCCCCTCTGTAGGAGCCGGCTTGCCGGCGAACAGGCCTTTGGGTCTGGCGTCGTCCTCGCGGACGCTTTCGCTGGCAAGCCAGCTCCTACGGTAAACCGATCCGCCAAGCCGCTTTCATCCGTAGGAGCCGGCTTGCCGGCGAAGAGGTCCTTGGATCTGGCATCGCCCTTGTGGACGCTTTCGCTGGCAAGCCAGCTCCTGCAAGGGGCGCCTGTCGTCCGGTGCGGAGCCGGCGTCCGCTATAGGCGGAGAATGTTTCAACTTGTGACTGCCAAACCCCCTCTGCCATAATCGCGCCCGTTTCCACTCCTCCTGCCTGCTCTCCCTGTGCCGGGTTTGTCCCCGTCTGCACGTAATGGACTACGTTGTGAGCTATCTCTCGATCGAATTCGGCCTCTGTTTCATCCTGTTCTTCATTCTTTATTGGGGGTTGGGCTTCAGCCTGCGCCTGCAGAACGGCCTGCTACTGGCCGCCAGCTACGCGATCCTCGCCAGCTTCAGCCTGAACTTCCTCTACATCCTGCTGGGCTATACGGCCCTGGTGTATCTGCTCGGCCTGTTGAGCCAGCGTTACCCCGGGCGGGGCTGGGTCAATGGCCTGATGTTGCTGCTGGTGCTCGGGGCCTTTTACCTGTTCAAGTACCAGGACTTCTTCACCAGCACGGTGCAGAACGCCTTCGCCCAGTTCGGTATGGAAGTGTCGTTGCCGCTGCTGGAGGTGCTGTTGCCGGTGGGGCTGTCGTTCTATGCCTTCCACTCGGTCAGCTACCTGGTGTCGATCAACCGTCGAGAGCTGACGCCGGGTTCGCCCTTCGACCTGGCGCTGTACCTGGCGTTTTTCCCCAGCCTGATTGCCGGTCCGGTGAACCGGGCGATCCCCATGCTGGAACAGATCAACCCGCCGCAGTTGCGTCAGGTGCTGGAGCCGCAACGGGCCCTGGGCCTGATCGCCGTGGCGGTGGTCAAACTGTTCTTCCTCAGCTCGTGGCTGGCCAATGAATGGGTCGACCCGGTGTTCGACAGCCCGGTGGCCTTCTCGGCCGAGCAGATCCTGCGGGCGGTGTACGGCTATTCGTTCCTGATCTACTTCAACTTCAGCGGCTACACCGATCTGGTGACCGGTATCGCCCTGTTGCTGGGCTTCCGTCTGCCGTTGAACTTCAACTACCCCTATGCGGCGCGCAACCTCAAGGAGTTCTGGGGGCGCTGGCACATCAGCCTGTCGACCTTCATCCGTGACTACGTGTACATCCCGCTGGGGGGCAACCGGGGGCCGGTGTGGCGCGGCAACCTGAACATGCTGCTGGCGATGCTGATCTCTGGCCTGTGGCACGGCGCCAGCGCCAACTTCATTATCTGGGGCGCGCTGCACGGCGTTGGCCTGGCGCTGTACAAACTGTGCAGTCCGTTACTGGCCCGGGGGCCGAGCTGGATCGGCTCGGACCTGATGGCTCGCCTGCTGACCTTCCACTACGTGGCCTTTGCCTGGATCTTCTTCCGCTGCGCGACCTTGTCCGACGCCATGGACATGCTCAGTGGCCTGGGCGGCCTGTCCTTCAGCGGGCTGGCCAGCAGCGCCTTGAGCCTGTTGGGCTGCCTGTTGTTCGTCGCCTTCTACCCACGGATCGTGGCGCTGCTGCAGCGCCTGTTCGCCGCCGCCACCGGCTTGCCATGGCTGTTGTATCCAGTGCCGCTGGGGCTGTTCATCTGCGTAGTCATCTTCGCCTCACCGTCGGGCGTGCCGGGGTTCATCTATGCCAGTTTCTAACCGTTCGCCCTTATCGGTCAGCCTCGGCAGCGCAGCCAAGGTGTTCTATGCCCTGGTGGTGACCAGCCTGTTACTGGTGTGGTTCAACCAGCAGTCGATCCGTCTCTACTGCCAGCAGAAGTACCACGATGACTGCGAGATCCCGGGGCTGTCGCAGAACCCGCAGTGGCGCTTTGGCGCACAGCTCAACCAGGCCCTGGAAAATGCCCGGGTGGCCTTTGTCGGCAGCTTTGCCGCAAGCGCCGACCTGAGCCTGGTGGCCCAGGCTGAAGCAGCCGCGGACGAAGAGCCTGCGCCGTTGCCGAAGGTCGCGGCTGCGCCGGCCCCCGAGCACCCGCCGCTGAGTGCTGCGCACGCGGCACCGACCCATACGGCCACCCAGGCTCCTGTCCCACCCCCGGTGCATCCGCAGCCAGTGGCCGTGGCTCCTGTGGTCAGCCATCCGCCTCAGGTCGAGCCGGGACGCACGGCGCCGCTGATGGCCAGCCTGGCCACGGGGGATGAGGTGTTCTTCGTCGGTGATTCCTTGATGCAGGGCGTGGCGCCGCACATGGCCAACACCCTGCGCAAACGCTACAACGTCAAGAGCCTGAACCTCAGCAAGCAGAGCACTGGCCTTGCCTACCCGAGCTTCTTCAACTGGCCCAAGACCGTTGAGAGCACCTTGGCCAGCAACCCCAACATCCGCCTGATGGTGATCTTCCTCGGTCCCAACGATCCCTGGGACATGCCGGTGGTCAAGGGCAAACCGTTCCTGCGCTTCAAGACCCCGGACTGGGAAGCAGCCTATCGCCAGCGCATCGATTCGATCCTCGACACCGCCCAGGCCCACAATGTGCAAGTGATCTGGGTCGGTCCGCCGAACATGGAGAAACCCAAGCTGTCTACGGCCATGGCTTACCTGAGCGACCTGTACAAGAGCCAGATCGAGCGCTATCAGCAGCATTTCGTCTCGGCCAACGAGATTCTCGGCTACCAGAACGACGAGTTTTCCTATTACCGCACCACCGGCGATGGCAAGAAGGTCAAGACCCGGGTCGACGACGGTATTCATTTCACCACCACTGGGCAGAAGCTGATCGCTGAGCGTGTGATCTCGCTGATCAACTTTCCCAGTCAACAATTGACGGAGCACTGATATGGGGCGACTGCAAGGCATTGCGCTGTTGCTGGGCATTACCTTGCTGAGCAGTTGCAGCCCGACCACCGAGGTCCAGGCCACTCCGGCCTCGGCCCTGGCCCGGTCCGGGAGCGGAACCAAGAAAGTCGTGACCACCGGCACCGACCCGAACCTGGCACTGCTGGCGCGCAAGTTCAGCACCTCCAACCGCACCCCCATCAACATCGTGCAACTGGGTGACTCCCATACCGCCGCCGACCTGTTCAGCGGCGAGATGCGCCGTCTGCTGCAAGCGCAGTACGGCGATGGCGGCATTGGTTTCGTGGCGGCCACACCGGTGCCCGGCACCCGCTATGAGCGAGTGATCCTCGGGGCTGCCAAGCGCCAGTGGTCCCTGGTATCGGCGCGCAACCAGCAGAGCAACCAGTTTCCCCTGGGCGGTTACCTGTCGCTGCCGATGACCCCGGGGGCGCGGGTGCATATCGCCGAGCGCCAGCCGAGCAACCAGCAGTACCGCATTTCCGCGCTGTACCAGGCGTCCAGCAATAACACCCTGACTGCTCGGGACAACCTCAACAAAAGCAGCCGCATGCTGGCCGCCACCGGGGGCCAGTGGCGCTTCAGCCCGCCGTTCAACAACCTGACCCTGCCGCTGGACGTTAACGTGGCCAACAACCAGGGCCTGGCCCTGGGCGGCTGGAACATCCTCGGGCAGAAGAGCGCTGGGGTGATCTACTCCTCCCTGGGCATCAATGGCGCGCGCCTGGACGTGCTGGACAAGTGGCAGCCCGGTTGGCTGGAAACCCTCAAGGCCCTGCGCCCGGACATGGTGGTGCTGGCCTATGGCACCAACGAAGCCTTCGATGACGATCTGGATCTGCAGTTGTACCGCAGCCAGTTGCAGGAAAAGGTCAGGCTGCTGCGCAAGAACCTGCCCAAGGCCGTGATCCTGCTGGTGGGGCCGCCGGACTCCATCAAGCGCCGCAATGCCGGCAGCTGCGCGGCTTCCCAACCGCAACCGCTGCGGCAGATCGTGCAGATCCAGAAGGACGTGGCGAAGACCAGTCGCACGCTGTTCTGGGACTGGCAGGCGTTCATGGGCGGGGATTGCTCCATCAGCAAATGGCAGGGCAGCGACCTGGCGCGTAACGACCTGGTGCACCTGACCGCCGACGGCTATCGCAAGAGTGCCGATGGCCTGTACCGCTTCCTGCGCGGGCAGTTGGGCGAACGCATGCCCTGAGAACCCGGAACCGGCTCCTATGCTGGCGCCACCAGCACCCCGAATGCTGCTGTAGGAGCTGGCTTGCCAGCGAAGGCGCCCGCAAGGGCGATGCAAGGCCAAAAAAATGCCCCGCACTTGGCGGGGCATTTTCATTTGCGGGCGACGATCACAGGCCGTCGAGCATGGCCTTGTTGCGTACCGCGCCCTTGTCGGCGCTGGTGGCCAGCAGGGCGTAAGCCTTAAGCGCGGTGGTCACTTTACGTGGGCGAGCTTCCACTGGCTTCCAGCCTTTCTTGTCCTGTTCGACGCGGCGCGCCGCCAGTTCCTCATCGCTGACCAACAGGTTGATCGAGCGGTTGGGAATGTCGATCAGTACCTTGTCGCCGTCCTGCACCAGGCCGATGGCGCCGCCGGCTGCCGCTTCTGGCGAGGCGTGGCCGATGGACAGGCCCGAAGTGCCGCCGGAGAAGCGGCCGTCGGTGAGCAGGGCGCAGGCTTTGCCCAGGCCCTTGGACTTCAGGTAGGAGGTCGGATAGAGCATTTCCTGCATGCCCGGGCCGCCTTTCGGACCTTCGTAACGGATGATCACGATGTCGCCTTCTTTCACTTCGTCGGCGAGGATGCCGCGCACGGCGCTGTCCTGGCTTTCGAAGATCTTGGCGTTGCCTTCGAACACGTGGATCGACTCGTCGACACCGGCGGTCTTCACCACGCAGCCGTCCAGGGCAATGTTGCCGTAGAGCACGGCCAGGCCACCTTCTTTGGAATAGGCGTGTTCGACGCTGCGGATGCAACCGTTTTCACGGTCGTCATCCAGGCTGTCCCAACGGGTCGACTGGCTGAAGGCGGTCTGGGTCGGGATGCCCGCCGGGCCGGCCTTGAAGAAGTGATGCACGGCTTCGTCGCTGGTCTGGGTGATGTCCCACTGGGCGATGCCCTCGGCCAGGGTCTTGCTGTGCACGGTGGGCAGGTCGGTGTGCAGCAGCCCGCCACGGGCCAGTTCGCCGAGGATGCTGAAGATGCCGCCGGCGCGGTGCACGTCTTCCATGTGGTACTTCTGGATGTTCGGCGCCACTTTGCACAGCTGCGGCACATGGCGCGACAGGCGATCGATGTCCCGCAGGTCGAAGTCGATCTCGGCTTCCTGGGCGGCGGCCAGCAGGTGCAGGATGGTGTTGGTGGAACCGCCCATGGCGATGTCCAGGGTCATGGCGTTCTCGAACGCCTTGAAGTTGGCGATGTTGCGCGGCAGCACCGACTCGTCGTTGTCGCCGTAGTAGCGCTGGCACAGCTCGACGATGGTGCGCCCGGCCCGCAGGAACAGCTCTTCGCGGTCGCTGTGGGTGGCCAGGGTCGAACCGTTGCCCGGCAGGGCCAGGCCCAGAGCTTCGGTCAGGCAGTTCATGGAGTTGGCGGTGAACATGCCGGAGCACGAACCGCAGGTCGGGCAGGCGCTGCGCTCGTACTCGGCGACCTTCTCGTCAGAAGCGCTGGAGTCGGCGGCGATGACCATGGCGTCCACCAGGTCCAGGCCGTGGCTGGCGAGCTTGGTCTTGCCGGCTTCCATCGGGCCGCCGGAAACGAAGATCACCGGGATGTTCAGGCGCAGGGCGGCCATCAGCATGCCGGGGGTGATCTTGTCGCAGTTGGAGATGCAGACGATGGCGTCGGCGCAGTGGGCGTTGACCATGTATTCCACGGAGTCGGCGATGATCTCGCGGCTCGGCAGGGAATACAGCATGCCGTCGTGGCCCATGGCGATGCCGTCGTCCACGGCGATGGTGTTGAATTCCTTGGCCACGCCACCGGCGCGTTCGATCTCACGGGCCACCAGCTGACCCAGGTCCTTCAGGTGCACGTGCCCCGGGACGAACTGGGTGAAGGAGTTGGCAATGGCGATGATCGGCTTCTTGAAGTCGTCATCTTTCATCCCCGTGGCGCGCCACAGGGCGCGAGCACCGGCCATATTGCGGCCGTGGGTGGATGTTTTCGAGCGGTAATCAGGCATGGAGCACTCCGGGCGGCTAATCAGGGAACAAATGGGGAGTGAGCTTCTATTGACCTCGGGAGCACTCAGAAATGGCCGTGTGTCCGAAAGCTGCCGATGACGCCGCGGGATCGCCGCGCGCCTCAGCCTGAGCTCATAAACCCGCCGGGGGATGACTGGCGATGAATTCGCCGATTCTACACCGCTGGCGTCAGGAAGGAATGCCGTGGCCGCTCTGTGGCGTGCGATTGCCAGGATCTGAGAGGGAGGCTGCCCGCCTGGCTGCTCCTGGTTTAGACTCGCCGCCCCTCGATCACCTTCCAATGGAGCTGGAATGTCCGCGAACATGCGATCCCTGAGGTTCTACCTCGGCACGGGCCTGCTGCAAGGGCTGATGCTGATGTGGCTGGTGCTCTATAGCGACTGGCCCGGCAGCACCATGGCCGTGGTGGGCGCGGCCCTGCTGACGGGTGGCGGCTTCGTGCAACTGCTGGCCGGGCAGCGGCGCCAGTGGCGCACCTGGAAGGCCGCGCTGTTGCTGGCCTTTGCGGCGGCGGTCGTGGTGCAGGCCTGCAGTGAGTTGCCCTTTACCCGCGGGGTGATCTACAGCGTGGTGGCGTTCCTGCTACTGATGACGCTATTCAGCGCCAGCTGGCTGCCGGGACGTGACGGTTTTAAACGACGGCTGTTGGGTGACGGAGCCTGGATGTTGGTGGCTCTTTGCGCTGCGTGGCTGGTGCAGGCGTTGTTCGATTTCTGGACCCGCGAGCACCATCTAGACCCCTTCAAGAGCGGTTTTTTGTCCTTGCGCTACTTCACTGGCCCGCCCTTGGCGTTTTCCTTCCTGCTGTATCTCAGGGATTTGTGCCGTCTGCGCGATCTTCAGACGCAAGCGCCCTGATAACGACGGTTGACCGGGCTGTTCAGGCCCAGGGCGGCAGCGCTCAGCAGCAGAATGACTACCGAGGTGTTGTTCGGGGTGGCGGGGGAGTGGCCCATGGTATGGCGCTCTCGGTCCTTGAGAAGCTGCCGAGAATCGAACCGTGGTCGTGCAAAGTCAATCGAGGGCGGTGGCCATTCCCGCGCTAGGCGGGAGTGGCCGTCGGCCCGGGCTCAGCTGTTGGGCAGCAGGCGGCAGGTGATGCTCTTGATGTAGCGGGTTTCCGGGATGGCCGGGTGCACCGGGTGATCCGGGCCCTGGCCGCCGCGTTCCAGCAGTTGGATATTGCGGTCCAGGTGACGGGCACTGGTCAGCAGAATGTTCTGCAGGTCGTCCTCGGGCAGGTGCATAGAGCAAGAGGCGCTGACCAGGATGCCGTCCTTGTTGAGCAGGCGCATGGCTTGCTCGTTCAGGCGGCGGTAGGCGCCTTCGCCGTTCTTCAGGTCTTTCTTGCGCTTGATGAAGGCGGGTGGGTCGGCAACGATCACGTCGAAGCGCTCTTCACTGGCTTTCAGTTCTTTCAGGGCTTCGAAGACGTCGCCTTCGATGCAGGTCATTTTCTCGGCGAAGCCGTTCAGCGCGGCGTTGCGCTCCACGCCATCGAGGGCGAAGGCCGAGGCATCGACGCAGAACACTTCACTGGCGCCGAACGCCGCGGCTTGCACACCCCAGCCGCCGATGTAGCTGTACAGGTCCAGCACGCGCTTGCCCTTGGCGTACGGCGCCAGGCGGGCGCGGTTCATGCGGTGGTCGTAGAACCAGCCGGTTTTCTGGCCCTGGATCACCGGGGCTTCGAACTTGACGCCGTTCTCTTCCAGGGCAACCCACTCCGGCACCAGGCCGAACACGGTTTCGACGTAGCGGTTCAGGCCTTCGGCGTCACGGGCGGCGGAATCGTTCTTGAACAGGATGCCGCTGGGCTTGAGCACCTGGGTCAGGGCGGCAATCACGTCGTCCTTGTGGGTTTCCATGGTCGCCGAGGCGATCTGTACCACCAGGATGTCGCCAAAACGGTCGACCACCAGGCCCGGCAGCAGGTCGGAGTCGCCGTAGACCAGGCGGTAGAACGGCTTGTCGAACAGGCGCTCGCGCAGGGACAGGGCCACGTTCAGGCGGTGCACCAGCAGCGACTTGTCCAGGGCCAGCTTGGCGTCCCGGGACAGCAGGCGGGCGCAGATCAGGTTGTTCGGGCTCATGGCGACGACGCCCAGGGGCTTGCCGCCGGCGGCTTCCAGTACCGCCTGGTCGCCTGCCTTGAAGCCGTGCAGAGGGGTGGCGGCTACATCGATTTCGTTGCTGTAGACCCACAGGTGGCCGGCGCGCAGGCGGCGATCGGCGTTGGCTTTGAGGCGCAGGCTTGGCAGGGACATGACGTCGCTCCGGAAAAAAGGGCGCGATTATACCTTGCTGCGCAACTTCAGCGACGGCCAATGGACCTGCGGCTAAAGGCGCAGGGTAAAGTTCCTGTCCGTTCGCCCAACATTGGCTCGTTAGAGGTTAGAATCGCCGCCTCAGCCAGAGTGTGTACTTATGTCCCAAGAGCTATCAGCCGAACAGATTCAGCAGGCCCTGCAAGGCATCAGCGTGCCGCCTCAACCGCAAATCATGGTGGATTTGCAGATGGAGCAGTACATGCCAGACCCCGACCTGGAAGTGATTGCCAAGCTGATATCCCAGGACCCGGGCCTGTCCGGCGCGCTGCTGAAGATCGTCAATTCGCCGTATTACGGCTTGAGCAACAAGATTGCCTCGATCCAGCGCGCGGTGAATCTCTTGGGCAGCCGCTCGATCATCAACCTGATCAACGCGCAGTCGATCAAGGGCGAGATGAGCGATGAAACCATCGTCACCCTCAACCGCTTCTGGGACACCGCCCAGGATGTGGCCATGACCTGCCTGACCCTGGCCAAGCGCACCGGCTCCCAGGCGGTGGATGAAGCCTACGCCCTGGGGCTGTTCCACGACTGCGGCGTGCCGCTGATGCTCAAGCGTTTCCCCGACTACATGAGCGTGCTGGAAGAAGCCTATGGCAGTGCCGGGCCGGAGCAGCGGGTGGTGGATACGGAAAACCGTGCCTTCAACACCAACCACGCGGTGGTGGGGTACTACACCGCCAAGTCCTGGCGCTTGCCGGAGCATGTGACCAATGCCATCGCCAATCACCACAACGCCCTGGCGATCTTCAGCGACGAGTCCTCGCGCAACAGCCAGCTGAAGAACCTGCTGGCGATCCTGAAAATGGCCGAGCACATCTGTGCGTCCTACCGGGTGCTGGGCAACCAGGTGGAAGATCACGAGTGGAACAGCATCGGCCATCTGATTCTCGACTACGTCGGTCTGTCGGATTACGACTTCGAGAACCTCAAGGAAACCGTGCGCGAGCTGGGCGCACACTGATCGTTCATTTCGCAATGAGTGCCAGGGGCGGACATGCCTGAATTACCTGAAGTCGAAACCACCCGGCGCGGGATCGCACCGCACCTGGAAGGCCAGAAGGTCAGTCGGGTCATCGTCCGTGACCGGCGTTTGCGCTGGCCGATCCCCGAGGATCTGGATGTGCGCCTGTCCGGGCAGCGCATCGTCCAGGTGGATCGTCGGGCCAAGTACCTGCTGATCAATGCCGAGGTCGGCACCCTCATCAGTCATCTGGGCATGTCGGGCAATCTGCGCCTGGTGGAAATCGGCCTGCCGGCGGCCAAGCACGAACATGTGGATATCGAACTGGAGTCGGGCCTGGCCCTGCGCTACACCGACCCGCGCCGGTTTGGCGCCATGCTCTGGAGCCTGGACCCGCTGAACCACGAGCTGCTGGCGCGCCTGGGGCCGGAGCCGCTGACCGACCTGTTCGATGGTGAGCGCCTGTTCCAGCTATCCCGGGGACGCTCCATGGCGGTCAAACCGTTCATCATGGACAACGCGGTGGTAGTGGGGGTGGGCAATATCTATGCGACCGAGGCACTGTTCGCCGCAGGCATCGATCCACGTCGTGAAGCCAAGGGCATTTCCCGGGCCCGCTATCTGCAACTGGCGATCGAGATCAAACGCATCTTGGCGGCGGCCATCGAGCGGGGCGGCACCACCTTGCGCGACTTTATCGGCGGCGACGGCCAGCCTGGGTACTTCCAGCAGGAGCTGTTCGTCTACGGACGTGGCGGGGAGCACTGCAAGGTCTGCGGCACGGGGCTGCGGGAGATCAAGCTGGGCCAGCGGGCCAGCGTCTACTGCCCACGTTGCCAGCGCTGAGAAGCTGCGCCGGCAATCCGGCTCCTACGAACGCCGTAGGAGCCGGATTGCCGGCGAAAATGCCCTGAAGGGCCGCTGAATTCCTCAAGCCTTGCCGGTGATCTTCCGGTACTTGGCCATCAACTCTTCTTCGGTTTCCGGACGCGCCTCATCCAGCGGAATGCAATCCACCGGACATACCTGTTGGCATTGCGGCTCGTCGTAGTGGCCGACGCACTGGGTGCACAGGTTCGGATCGATGACGTAGATCTCCTCGCCTTGGGAGATGGCCGCGTTGGGGCACTCGGGTTCGCAGACGTCGCAGTTGATGCAATCGTCGGTGATGATCAGGGACATGGGGGACTCCGGCCTGGGCGGCAGGCCCGGGCATGTAAAAACGAATGCGCGCAATTGTGCCGTATTGACGCCCGCAGTGCACGCGGGCGCGATGGCTGACGCCTGGCAAGGGCCCCTCTGCGGGGCCGCACGGCTTATTTCTTGAAGCGCAGGGTCAGCGCGTCGGCGACGGCCGGATGGACGAACTTGGTGATATCGCCACCCAGGGCAGCAATTTCACGAACCAGCGTCGAGGAAATGAACGAGTAGCGCTCCGACGGCGTCAGGAACAGGCTTTCCACGTCCGGCGCCAGTTGGCGGTTCATGTTGGCCAGCTGGAACTCGTATTCAAAGTCCGAAACCGCTCGCAGGCCCCGCAGAAAGACATTGGCGTTCTGCTCCTTGGCAAAGTGCGCCAGCAGGGTGGAGAAGCCGACGACTTCAACGTTGGGCAGGTGCTTGGTCACCTCTTGCGCCAGTTCCACGCGTTGTTCCAGGGGGAACAGCGGGTTTTTCTTGGGGCTGGCGGCAACGGCGATGATCACGTGGTCGAACAGCCGGGAGGCGCGCTCGACCAGATCGCCGTGGCCCTTGGTAATAGGGTCGAAGGTACCTGGGTACAACACTCGGTTCATCGCGTCGTCCTGGCGGGAATCCGTTGGGGAGTCGGATGGTATCGCAGCCTTCCCGGTCGGCCAAGTCGCCTTTTAGGGAAGAAAGCACTATAGACGACGAAAATACCCCGCTTTTTCACGCCGTTTTCAAGCGCTCCGCCAGGGCCGTGGCCAGTTGCGCGGTCAGGCCGTAGACCGACAGCTGTGGGTTGGCACCGATGCTGGTGGGAAACAGCGAACCGTCGTGGATCGACAGATTGCGCAGTTGATGGTGACGCCCGAGGCTGTCGGCCACGGCGCTTTTCGGGTCTTCGCCCATGGCGCAGCCACCCATCACGTGGGCGCTGCCCAGGCGGGTGCGGTACAGCGCTAGGTCCAGGCCGTCGATCTGGGTGCGGACTTCATTCAGGGTCTTGGCGAAGCGGGCGTCGCTGTGCAACGGCTTGACCGCCTTGGCGCCGCCGGCGAACTGGATCTCCGCCATGCTGTGGAAAGCCCGGCGCAGACCGTCCCAGGCGTAGGGCGAGACCTGATAGTCGAGCACCGGGGTGCCGTCACCGCGCAGCTCGACGTTGCCACCGGTGCTATCGGGGTGGAAGCCGTCCCGCAGCAGGGCCAGCATGGCGTGGGTGTGGGGCAGTTGCTCCATGGACAACCCGCTCTGCGGCCCGAAACCGCCTAGCAGGGTACTGGCCAGGGCCGGTTGCAGGGGCGGTACTTCGAGTTTGTAGGACATTTTGCCGGTGGTGCCGTCCTGCCACTGGAAATGGTCGGAGTAGATCGATTGCGGCGCGCCGTAGAACGGGTTGATCACCTCGTCGAACTGGCCGGCGGAGAAGTTCACCAGGTGCAGGAAGGTGCGTTTGCCCAGGCGCGAATGCGGGTCCGGGGCATCGGAGCGCAGCAGCAGGGCGGGGCTGTTGATGCCGCCACCAGCCAGCACGTAATGCTTGGCCTTGACGGTGATGGTTCGTCCCGTGGGCGCCACGCAACGGGCATCCATGGCCACACATTGCAGGCTACTGACCTGGTCACCCTTGAGCAGCAGGCGATCGGCCCGGGCCAGGTACAGCAGCTCGCCGCCTTTCTCCAGGGTTGCCGGAATGGTGGTCACCAGCATCGATTGCTTGGCATTGGTGGGGCAGCCCAGGCCGCAATAGCCCAGGTTCCAGCAACCACGGACGTTGCGCGGAATCACGTGCCAGCTGTAGCCCAGGGCTTCGCAGCCCTTGCGGATCACGTCGTTGTTGGCGTTGGGCGGCATGACCCAGGGCGCCACCCCCAGGCGCTGCTCCATTTTCTCGAACCAGGGCGCCATCTCCGCCGAGCTGTGGCCCACCACCCCGTGTTCCCTGGCCCAGTGTTCCAGGGTCGGGTCGGGAGTGCGGAAGCTCGATGTCCAGTTGATCAGGGTGGTGCCGCCCACGGCGCGGCCCTGGAGGATGGTGATGGCGCCGTCCTTGCTCATGCGCCCGATGCCTTCCTGATAGAGGCTGGTGTAGGCCTGGTCCTCCAGCATCTTGAAGTCGTCGCTGGTCTTGAGCGGGCCCTCCTCGATCAACAGCACCTTGTAGCCGGCGGCGCTGAGGATTTCGGCGGTGGTGCCGCCACCGGCGCCGCTGCCGATGATGGCGACATCGGCTTCCAGGGTCAGGTCCTGCTCCAGCTGCGAGCCGTTGTAGGTTTTCCAGCCACGGTTCAGGCCTTCGCGGAACAGATCAGGTACAGGCATATCGGACGCTCTCTTATTATTGAAGGCTCGGCGCGGATCCACTGTAGCCGCTGCTGAGCCTGCGAAGCTGCGAAAAGGCCCGCAGGGCCTTGCTTGACGATCCCCAGCCGCTGCCCCATCGCCCCACGAACCTAAGCGCTCGCGCGCAGCCTATGGCGGCGGCTACAAAAGCCGGTCAGACCTTCGGTGGCCCGGGATAACCGCAATGGGCCCAGGACTCAGGGCGGGTGTACCAGGCCATCATCACCAGTTGCAGCAACGAGGCATGGCCCATGCGCAGCAGGGCCAGGAAGCTGTTTTCCCAGCGGCTGAGGAAGTTGCGGATGGCCTCGGCGCTGGCGTTTTCCCAACTGCCCCAGATCCCCGTCAGCGGGCCGCGGGTGACCGCCATGCCCAGCACATCGAACAACTGCTGGGTGAGCTTGAACATTTCCGGCGATAGGTGATTGAGGGCGTTGTCCAGGTTGGCCAGGGTGCCGTCGATGGCGGCGGGCATCTTGTCCGCCGCCACGGCGCCTTCAAGCATCACCGGGATCAGCGCCCGCAAAAACGGCAGGTCATTGCTGCGCAGCATGGTGAAGCCGCTGGCGGGCGTGCTGGCGGAGCAACCGCTGAGGCTCGCGCCCAGTCCTGCGGTGGCCAGGAAGGCGCTGGCGCAAAGGCTGATTTTCAGCAATCCGCGCCGTGACAGCGCGGGTGTTTCAGACAGGCTAGGGGTCATTGTTGTTATTACCCGGCGATGTACTGGTTAACGAATGAACAGCTTCTGGATGAGTTTCTGGATCGATTTCCCATAAGGCGGGTAGATCAGGCGCGCCGCGTTGAAGCGCTGCTTGATGAACACTCCCTTGGCCTTGCTGAAGGTCAGGAAGCCTTCATGCCCGTGGTAGTGGCCCATGCCGGAAGGGCCGACACCACCAAACGGCAGGTCATCCTGGGCCACATGCAGCAGGGTGTCGTTGAGGCACACGCCGCCGGAGTGGGTTTCGTTGAGCACCCGCTGCTGTTCGGACTTGTCGTAGCCGAAGTAGTACAGGGCCAGGGGGCGCGGACGCTGGGTGATATAGGCGAGGGCCTGGTCCAGGGTCTTGTAGGGCACGATGGGCAGGATCGGACCGAAGATCTCGTCCTGCATCACGGTCATGTCGTCGGTGACATTCAAGAGCAGGCTATGGCCCAGGCGCCGCTCCTGGCTCTGTTCGAACAGCGGCACCAACAGCGCGCCCTTGCTGGTGGCGTCGCTCAGGTAGCCGTTGAGCCGGGTCAACTGGCGCTGGTTGATGATCGCGGTGTAGTCGGGGTTGTCCGCCAGGGTCGGGAAGAAACCACGCACCACCTGGCGATAGGCTTCGACAAAGGCACCGATACGTTCTTCCGGCACCAGCACGTAGTCCGGGGCGACGCAGGTCTGCCCGGCGTTCAGGGTCTTGCCGAAGGCGATACGTTCGGCGGCGTCCTTGAGGGGCACGGTGTGGGACACGATGGCCGGGGACTTGCCGCCCAGCTCCAGGGTCACCGGGGTCAGGTTTTCGGCCGCTGCGCGCATCACGTGCTTGCCGATGCTGGTGGCGCCGGTGAACAGCAGATGATCGAAACGCAGCTTGGAGAAGGCCATGCCCACTTCGGCTTCGCCCAGCACCACGCACACCAGATCCTCGGGGAATACCCGGGCCAGCAACTGTTTGAGCAACTGGCCGGTGGCCGGGGTGGATTCACTGAGCTTGAGCATCACCCGGTTGCCGGCGGCCAGGGCCCCCACCAACGGGCCCATGCACAGGTACAGCGGGTAGTTCCACGGCACGATGACGCCCACCACCCCCAGCGGCTGATAAACCACCTTGGCCGAGGCTGGCTGGAAGGCCAGGCCGACGGCGCGACGAGACGGTTTCATCCATTTTTTCAGGTGCTTGCTGGCGTAGTGAATGCCATGCAGGCTGGGCATCAGCTCGGCCAGCAGGGTTTCATCGGCGCTGCGGTTGCTGAAGTCCTGGCTGATGGCATCGATCAGTGCCTGGCGTTCGGTGTCGAGCAGGTTCTGCAGTGATTTGAGCCATTGTTGGCGTTGTGCGGCCGGTGGCATGGGATTGGCGGCGAAGGCCCGGCGCTGGGCTTCGAACAGCGCATGCAGCTCGTCCTGTTGCTGAAGGGAATCCTGCAGGTAAGCGATTTCGGCAGACATGGACGGGCTCCGGTTTTTATAGGGTGGCTAGTTTTTTAGAGCTTATGCTCTAAATTGTCAAATACCATCCGGTGCCGGTCGCGATTTATCCACAGGGGGATAGAACGTAAGATGCACCCCAGCCTTCTGATTAAAGCCCACGCCCATGGCCCCACGTATAAAAACCCGCGAGCGCATCGTTCAGTTCAGTCTTGAGCTGTTTAACCAACAGGGCGAGCGCAACGTCAGTACCAACCATATTGCTGCGCACATGGAGATTTCTCCGGGCAACCTGTACTACCACTTCCCCAACAAGCAGGCGATCATCGCCGTGTTGTTCGCCGAGTACGAGAGTCTGGTGGACAGCTTCCTGCGCCCGCCCCCCGGGCGTGCGGTCACCGTCGAAGACAAGCGCTATTACCTGCAGGCGCTGCTGGCGGCCATGTGGCGCTATCGCTTCCTGCACCGCGACCTGGAACACCTGCTGGACAGCGACGCCGAACTGGCGGCTCGCTACCGGCGCTTCTCCCAGCGTTGCCTGATCCAGGGCATGGCGATCTACGGACGTTTCGTCGACGCCGGGATCGTCGCCATGGACAAGGTGCAGATCGAATCCCTGACCCTCAATGCCTGGATCATCCTCACCTCCTGGGTGCGTTTTCTGTGCACCACTCGGGAGAACTCCACCCACCTGAGCGAGGAAGCCATCAAGCGCGGCGTCTATCAGGTGCTGGTGCTGGAAGCCGGTTTTGTTACCGAGCAGGCCCGGGAAGCGGTCAACGGCCTGTTCGAAGAGTTTTACGTGCCGCTGGCCCAAGCCCTGGAAGAAGTGCAGTAGGATCAATCTCCGACTTACTCACAGGAGCCCGCTATGCCCCTCGCGCAGTTGATCAGCCCGCTTGCCCTGGACCAGAAAAAACAACAGCCCGGCCTGGTGATTCTGGATTGTCGCTTTGCTCTGGAAGACCCGGATTACGGCCAGCGCAGTTACGCCGACGGACATATCGCCGGGGCGCATTTCGCCGATCTGAACCGGGATCTGAGCGCGCCGGTGATCAAGGGCGTGACCGGCCGGCATCCGTTGCCGGAGCCGGCGCAACTGGTGGCCCGCCTGCAGGCCTGGGGCATCGATAACGACAGCGAGATCGTGCTCTATGACGACGGCCCCGGTGCCTACGCTGCCCGCGCCTGGTGGTTGCTGGCCTGGCTGGGCAAGCGTGATGGCGTGTTCATTCTCGATGGCGGCCTCAAAGCCTGGCACGCCGCGGGCCTGCCCCTGAGCCTGGATGCACCGCAAACCGTGCCGGGCCGGTTCGCCGGCCAGCCCGACCACAGTCTGCTGCTGGATGCCGAGCACTTGCGCCAGCGCCTGGGTCAGGCGGACCTGACCCTGCTGGATGCCCGTGGCCTGCCGCGTTTTCGTGGCGAGGTGGAGCCCATCGATCCGGTGGCCGGGCATATTCCCGGTGCCCAATGCGCGGCATTCACTGACAACCTGGGCGAGGACGGGCGCTTCCTTGCGGCCGACCGACTCAAGCAGCGATTCGCGCAAAAGCTCGCCGGACGCTCCCCGGAGCAGTTGGTGGCTTACTGCGGCTCTGGCGTCACCGCTTGCCACAACCTGTTCGCCTTGTGCCTGGCCGGCTACCCGCTGGGGCGCCTGTATGCCGGTTCGTGGAGCGAATGGATCACCGATGCCCAGCGGCCTGTCGCCACCGGCGATTGACGGGCTGCCCCCGTCGGCCTCTTCGCTGGCAAGCCAGCTCCTACGGCCCGCAGGCCCCCGCGAACCTGTAGGAGCGAGCTTGCTCGCGAAAGCGTCGACAGGGACGCGTTGGCGGCAGCAGGCGCGAACCTGCTCGCGAAAGCCGCGTCGCCCTACTGCAGAACGGCGCTGCGATAAGCCGCCGGCGTCACCCCATACACCTGCTTGAACTGCCGGCTCAGATGGCTTTGGTCGGCAAATCCCAACTGTGTCGCCACTGCCAGCGGCAGGCAGCCATCGCGCAACAAGGCCCGGGCTTTGGCGATGCGCTGTTGCATCAACCAGGTATGGGGCGCAATCCCGGTGGTCCGGCGAAACACCCGGGCGAAATGGAACGGCGACAGGTTTACCGCCGCCGCCAACTCTTCCAATGACGGCGGTGCGGCCAGTTGCGAGCGCAGCAGTTCCTTGGCTTGGACAATAGCCCGGTGTTCCTGCCCAGGTTCACCCAGTGCCCGGACTCCGGCGTGGCGCTGCAACAGCATCAGCAGCATTTCCCGCCACTGGGTCTGTTGTTGCAGTGCGGTGGCCGGGCTTTCCAGCAGGTGGTGCAGGCGGGCAAAACCCTGCACCAGATCCGGGTCCCGATACAGGGTGGCGCCAAAGGCCGGCAGGCTGCCGCTGGGCAGTTCCAGTTCATCCAGCAAGCCGAGAATCTGCCGGTTGTCCGGGTAAAAGGCCCGATACAGCCAGCCGTCTTCAACACCCTTGGCCCCGGTGTGCAATTCGTCCGGGTTGATCAGCACCAGGGTGCCGCTGCCCGCCAGGTGTTCGGCCCCGCGATAGCGGTAGCGCTGAGCGCCAGCCATGATCATGCCGATCACATAACCCTCGTGCACATGGGGCACGAAGCGCTGTTCGATGTAGCGCGCGGCCAGCAACTCGACCCCGGCCAGGGGGGCGGTCTGCCAGAAGCGGATCGACTCCCGGGCGGGCTTATCCATGGCGGTCCAGGCCGGTCAGCCATTGCGGGATGCGTTGTTCCAGGTAGTAGCTTGGGTGTTTCAGGCTGCCTCCGACAAAGCCTACGTGGCCGCCCTTGGCCTGCAGTTCGAACTGGGTACTGGCAGACAGTTCGCCGGCCTCGGGCAGGCTGTGGGGGAACACAAAGGGATCGTCCGCGGCCTGGATGATCAGGGTCGGGGTGCGGATTTCCCCAAGGTAATAGCGGCTGGAAGCGCGGCGGTAGTAGTCCTGGGCATCGGCAAAGCCATGCAGCGGCGCGGTGACCCGGCCATCGAAGTCCCAGAAGGTGCGCATCTTGGTCAGCGGGCCCAGTTGCGCCAGGGTCGCCAGGCCTTCATGGCGGCCGTCGTGCTGGAACTGGCGTTGCTTGTCCTTGATGTAGGCCAGCATCTCGCGCATGAAGTGGGCCTGATAGACCTTGGAGAACCCCTGGCCAATGCGGTCGGCGCATTGGTCCAGGCGAAACGGCACCGACACCGCCGTAGCCCCTTGCAGCGGGCTGGCGCTGCCGCTTTCCCCCAGGTACTTGAGCAGCACATTGCCGCCCAGGGAGTAGCCCACCGCGTACAACGGTGCCTGGGGGCGCTTGGTCCGCAGATGGGCAATGGCCGAAGCCAGGTCTTCGCTGGCTCCGGAGTGGTAGCTGCGGGGCAGCAGGTTGGGTTCGCCGGAGCAGCCGCGCCAGTTCAGCGCTGCGCTGGCCCAGCCTCGGGCGGCGAGGGCCTGTTGCAGGCCGGCCACATAAGGTGAGTTGGAAGAACCGGTCAGCCCGTGCAGCACCAGCACCAGCGGGGCCTCGGCGCTATGGGGGCCGTGCCAGTCAAGATCGAGAAAGTCGCCGTCATCCAGCCACAGACGTTCGCGCTGGCGCTCAAGGTGGGTGGTCGGGCGCCACAGCGGACCCCACAGCGTCTGCAGGTGCGGGTTGCCAAGGCCGAAGGCGGGGATGAAACGATCAGGCGAGTTGGGCACGGGGGGAGTCTCGATGCGGCGCTGCGCAGCCCGGGTGGGCTGCGCAGCTTGTTCCGGCCGAGCGTAAACAGGTTCTACGCGGCGCTGTCTGCCATACGTTGCCACAAGGAGTAATACACCTGCCCGGATTTTTGCTCACGGTGCAGGCGCCAGCTGCCGGGCAGGCCCAGGGTCGATGGCGCGGTTTCGCTTTCGGTGTAGATCCAGGCGTCGTCCGCCAGCCAGCCGCGTTCCTCCAGCAGGGCGCAGGCGGCGGGCAACAGGTTCTGGTTGAACGGCGGGTCAAGGAACGCCAGGTCGAACGGCGTGGCCGGCTGGGTTTCCAGGTAGCGCAGGGCGTCAGCGGTCTGCGCCTGGCCCACGGTGCAACGCAGCGTTCCCAGGTGCTCGCGCAGGCTGGAGACCGCTACGTTGCTGCTGTCCAGGGCCAGCCCCGAGGCGGCGCCGCGGGACAGGGCTTCAAGGAACACCGCCCCGCTGCCGGCGAACAGGTCGATGACCTTGGCCCCGGCCACATAGGGGGCCAACCAGTTGAACAGGGTTTCGCGCACCCGGTCCGGGGTCGGGCGCAGCCCCGGCAGATCGGGGAAGCTCAGCTTACGGCTGCGCCATTCGCCGCCGATGATGCGCAGCTGGCCCACGCCATTGTGCTGGTTGTGGACGGGCTTCTTGCTGGGACGGGCTGGACGGGCCATCAGTGCTCCGGAACCCCGAGCGGCTGCTCGGCGGGTTTGTCAGTGGGGGGCGGCAACGGCTTCTGCGCGACGGTGGGGCCGGCGCTGACGATGACCATCTTGTCGACGCCGAGGTGTTTGTTCATGGCGGCCTTGACCTGTTCCACCGTCAGTGCCTGGGATTGACGCATGAAGTCTTCCAGGTAGCTCAACGGCAGGTTGTAGAAGCCCATGGCGCCCAGCTGGCCGACGATATCGGCGTTGCTGGCGGTGGACAGCGGGAAGCTGCCGGCCAGTTCACGCTTGGCGTCATCCAGTTCTTTCTGGGTCGGGCCGTTTTTCAGGTAATCGGCGAACACGTCCTGCACCAGTTTCAGGGTGCCTTCGCTCATTTCTGCGCGGGTCTGCAGGTTGATCATGAACGGGCCGCGGGCCTGCATCGGGGTGAAGCCCGAGTACACGCCGTAGGTCAGGCCGCGTTTCTCGCGCACTTCACTCATCAGCCGGGTGCCGAAGCCGCCACCGCCCAGGATCTGGTTGCCCAGGGACACGGCGGCGTAATCCGGATCGTCACGGTCGATCCCCAGTTGCGCCAGCAGCAGGTTGGTCTGGCTCGATGGGAATTCGATGTGGCCGATGCTGGCCTTGGGTTCAGTGGGTTGCTCGACCTTCGCCAGGGCCGGGCCTTTGGGCAGGGCGGCGGAGACTTGCGCGGCGATTGCCTCGGCGTCGCTGCGCGACAGATCGCCGACCAGCGCGATCACCACGTTGCCGGCGGTATAGGCCTTGGCGTGGAAGGCCTGCAGTTGCGCCAGGCTGATGCCCGGAACACTCTTGGCGTTGCCCTCGCTGGCATGCGCATAGGGATGGCTGCCGTACAGGCGCTGCATCAGTTCCAGGCTGGCGAGCTTGCCGGGGTTCTGCTTCTGGTACTCGAAGCCGGCGAGCAACTGGTTCTTGATCCGCGCCAGGGAGTCGGCAGGGAAGGTCGGCTGGCCCACCACTTCGGCGAACAGCTCAAGCGCCGGTTCGCGTTTATCCACAGCGCTGAGGCTGCGCAGCGAGACCACGGCCATGTCCTTGTAGGCACCGTTGCCGATATCCGCGCCCAGGCTTTCAAAGCCCTGGGCGATGGCGCCCACGTCCTTGCCGGGCACGCCTTCGTTGAGCATGGCGTTGGTCAGCAGGGCCAGGCCGGAAGTGTTGCCGTCCTGGCTGCTGCCGGCGGCGAAGATCAGGCGCATGTCGAACATCGGCAGCTCGCGGGCTTCGACGAACAGTACCTTGGCGCCCTCGGCGGTGCTCCAGGTCTGCACATTGAGGTTGCGGTGGCTGGGGGCCTTGCCATCCAGCTCGGCCAGAGATTGCAGCTTCTGGCTGCTCTTGGCGTTGTCCAGGGCCTGGCTGGCACTACTCTCGCCGGAGCGCGACAGGTACAGGCCACCGGCGGTGAGCAGGGCGACCAGGGCCAGGCCCAGCAGGACCGGTGAAGCATTCTTGCGCTTACTCATGAGCGGACTCCTCAGGCAGTACATGGGCCACGCTCATACGCTCCCGGGTGAAATAGGTGCGGGCGGCTTTCTGGATGTCTTCCGGGGTCACGCTTTGCAGTTCCGCCAGCTCGGTGTCCATCAGCTTCCACGATAGGCCGACGGTTTCCAGCTGGCCGATGGCACTGGCCTGGCTGGTGATCGAGTCACGCTCGTAGACCAGCCCGGCAATCACTTGTGCCCGGACCCGCTCCAACTCTGCGGCCGACGGCGGGGTGGTTTTCAGTTGGTCCAGCAGGCGCCACAGCCCGGCTTCGGCCTGGGCGATGGTTTTCTTCTTCTGGCTGTTGGGGGTGGCCGAGAGCATGAACAGACTGTCGCCTCGGGTGTAGGCGTCATAGCTGGTGGAACCGTTGGACAGCAACTCTTCGCCGCGCTCCAGCTGGGTCGGAATGCGCGCGCTATAGCCGCCGTCCAGCAGGGCCGCGGCCAGGCGCAGGGCGTTGACCGAACGCTTGTCTTCAGCTGTGGCGATGCTTGGCACGTTGAAGGCCAGCATCAGGCTCGGCAGTTGGGTCTTCACATGCAGGGTGATCAGGCGCTCGCCGGGTTCGGCCAGCTCCAGGGGGATCTTCGCCGGTGGCACGTCGCGCTTGGGGATGGCGCCGAAATAGCGCTGGGCCAGGGCCTTGACCTCATCCGGGGTGACATCGCCCACCACCACCAGGGTGGCGTTGTTCGGCGCGTACCAGGATTGGTACCAGTGGCGCAGCTCCTCGACCTTCATCCGGTTCAGGTCGGCCATCCAGCCGATGGTCGGCGTGTGGTAGCCGCTGGCGGGGTAGGCCATGGCCTTGAAGCGCTCATAGGCCTTGGACAGCGGCTTGTCGTCGGTGCGCAGGCGGCGTTCTTCCTTGATCACTTCGATCTCGCGGGCGAACTCGTCGGCCGGCAGGCGCAGGCTGGCCATGCGATCGGCTTCCAGCTCCAGGGCCACGCCCAGGCGGTCGCGGGCCAGGACCTGGTAATAAGCGGTGAAGTCGTCGCTGGTGAAGGCGTTCTCTTCGGCGCCAAGATCCCGCAGGATCAGGGACGCTTCACCCGGGCCGACCTTCTCGCTGCCCTTGAACATCATGTGTTCCAGGGCGTGGGACAAACCGGTCTGGCCCGGGGTTTCGTAGCTGGAGCCGACCTTGTACCAGACCTGCGACACCACTACCGGTGCGCGATGGTCTTCGCGGACCACCACTTTGAGGCCGTTGTCGAGGGTGAATTCGTGGGTGGGTTGCGGGTCGGCAGCCAGGGCTGCAAGGGGCAGACAAACTGTGCTGAGCAGCAGGCCTGCAGCGCGGCGGGCTAGAGCATTCATTCGTTTTTAAACCTGTTGGGCTGCCCGCTTGGTCTTAGCCTGTGCGGGCGAGGAGGTGCTAGGATACTGATCCGTTTTACTGGCGGCCACGCCTATCAGGCTTGCACGAATCAGAGTGTGCTTGAGCAGGTTGTATGAGTTACCGGCAAAAAGCCTTGATTTGTCAGCTAAACTTCGACTTTTCGCCGATTTTGCCGTTCCAGTCCTTAAGTAAAATCGATCCTTGAAGTGCTTTTGGGCATTTCGACAACATGTTGCGCGTGAACAAGCTGGATGAAACACAGTCTGTTCTGCATCGAATATTTATTTACCGAAGCGCCCACTGGCGCATCGCTACCTTGAGATAGCCGTCTCCATGTTTGGTTCCAACGACGACAAAAAGACCCCAGCCGCGGCTGGCGAGAAGAAAGGCCTGTTCGGATGGCTGCGCAAAAAGCCGCAGGAACCCGTCGTCGAACAGCCGCAAGTGCCTGTCGAGCCGGTGCCGACTCCGGTCATTGAAACCGCTCCCAGCGTAGCCCCGACCGAGCCGGTGGTGCTGTCGACCGGCGAGCCGGTGCTGCAACCCCGGGTCGAGGCCGAGCCGGTAGCGGCCGTTGCGCCCGAGCTGCCCCTGACTCCGAGCCCGGAGCACAAGCCCTGGCTGACTCTACCGGTAGCGGAAGAGCCGGTGGCCCTGGTGGAGGACGCTCAGGCGGAGCACGTCACTCCGCCGATTCCAGCCCTGGCCCCAGCATCTGAACCGGTGGTCGAAGCGCCGGTTGTCACCCCGGCTCCGGTGCTCGAAGTACAAACGCCGGTAGCGCCGGTATTCGTCGCGCCGGAGCCTGTTGCTCCTGTTCCTGTTCCTGTTCCTGTTCCTGTTCCTGCTCCTGTTGCCGAGCCGGTTGCCCAGGTGGCGGAGCCCGAGCCCGTGGTCGAGCCGGTCCGTCCTGTTGAAGAGAACAAGGTCGGTTTTTTCGCCCGCTTGAAGCAGGGCCTGTCCAAGACCAGCGCCAGCATCGGCGAAGGCATGGCCAGCCTGTTCCTGGGCAAGAAGGCCATCGATGACGAGTTGCTGGAAGACCTGGAAACCCGTCTGCTGACCGCCGACGTCGGGGTCGAAGCGACTTCGGTGATCATCCAGAACCTGACCCAGAAGGTGGCGCGCAAGCAGCTCACCGACTCCGATGCGCTGTACGCCTCGTTGCAGGCCGAACTCACCAGCATGCTCAAGCCGGTGGAGCAGCCGCTGAAAATCGTCGCCCAGAGCAAACCCTTCGTGATCCTGGTGGTGGGCGTCAACGGCGCCGGCAAGACCACCACCATCGGCAAGCTGGCGAAGAAACTGCAGCTGGAAGGCAAGAAAGTCATGCTGGCGGCCGGCGATACCTTCCGCGCCGCGGCGGTGGAGCAACTGCAAGTCTGGGGCGAGCGCAACAAGATCCCGGTCATCGCCCAGCACACCGGAGCCGATTCCGCTTCGGTGATCTTCGACGCCGTGCAGGCGGCCAAGGCCCGTGGTATCGATGTGCTGATCGCCGATACGGCAGGGCGCCTGCACACCAAAGACAACCTGATGGAAGAGTTGAAGAAGGTTCGCCGGGTGATCGGCAAGCTCGACGCCGATGCGCCGCACGAGGTGCTGCTGGTGCTGGACGCCGGTACCGGCCAGAACGCCATCAACCAGGCCAAACAGTTCAACCAGACCGTGGAATTGACCGGCCTGGCCCTGACCAAACTCGATGGCACTGCCAAAGGCGGGGTGATCTTCGCCCTGGCCAAGCAGTTCGGTCTGCCGATCCGTTATATCGGGGTCGGTGAAGGCATCGATGACTTGCGTACTTTTGAAGCAGAACCCTTTGTCCAGGCACTGTTTGCCGAGCGGGAGCGTTCATGATTCGTTTCGAACAGGTCGGTAAGCGCTATCCCAATGGCCACGTTGGCCTGCATGAGCTGAGCTTTCGCGTCCGTCGTGGCGAATTCCTGTTTGTCACCGGCCATTCCGGCGCCGGCAAAAGCACCTTGCTGCGCCTGCTGCTGGCCATGGAACGCCCTACCTCCGGCAAATTGCTGCTGGCGGGTCAGGACCTGGGACAGATCAGCAATGCACAGATCCCTTTCCTGCGGCGGCAGATCGGCGTGGTGTTCCAGAATCACCAGTTACTGTTCGATCGCACGGTGTTCAACAACGTCGCTCTGCCGTTGCAGATCCTCGGTCTATCCAAGGCGGAAATCGCCAAGCGCGTGGATTCGGCCCTGGAGCGCGTGGCTTTGTCGGACAAAACCGATCTTTACCCAGGTGATCTGTCCACCGGTCAGCAACAGCGCGTAGGTATTGCTCGAGCCATCGTCCACCGCCCGGCTCTACTGCTGGCGGACGAACCCACGGGTAACCTCGACCCGCGTCTTGCGGCGGAAATCATGGGCGTGTTCGAAGACATCAACCGCCTGGGCACCAGCGTACTGATCGCCAGTCACGACCTGGCGCTGATCGCGCGCATGCGTCACCGCATGCTGACCCTGCAGCGCGGCCGATTGATTGGCGACGGGGAGGCCGGCGTATGAGTGCCACACGTACCCCTAAAGTGGCGGAGCGCGTAGCGCCCAAGGCCTCCGAAGCACCGCCACCGAAGAAAAAGCGCGACGAGGACGACGGTCCGGATTTCGCCACCCTGTTGCATGCCTGGATCGAAAGCCATCGCGCCAGCTTGCTGGACAGCCTGCGGCGCCTGGGCAAGCAGCCCATCGGCAGTTTCTTTACCTGCCTGGTGATGGCTGTGGCCCTGAGCTTGCCCATGGGTCTGTCGTTGCTGCTCAGCAACGTCGAGCGCCTGGGCGGTTCCTGGCAGCGGGCAGCGCAGATTTCGCTGTACCTGGATCTGGGGGCTTCTGCCAGCGAAGGTGAGAAGCTTGGCGAAGAGATCAAGGGCCTGCCTGGTGTGGCGGATGCCGAGTTCATCAGTAAGGAAAAGGCGCTGGAAGAATTCCAGCAGCAGTCCGGCCTGGGTGAGGCTTTGCGTGAGCTGCCTCACAATCCGCTGCCGGGCGTAGTGCTGGTCACGCCGAGCGAAGTGGACAAGGCGACCCTGGAGGCCTTGCGTCAGCGGTTGTCGGAAATGCCCAAGGTGCAACTGGCGCAGTTGGACCTGGTATGGGTCGAGCGGCTGGCGGCCATCCTCAAGCTGGGGGACCGTTTTGTCTTCGGCCTGACGGTATTGCTGGTTTCTGCATTACTTTTGGTGATAGGCAATACCATTCGTCTTCATATTGAAAACCGCCGCACAGAGATAGAAGTGATTAAACTCGTCGGCGGCACAGACAGCTATGTGCGCCGTCCCTTCCTTTATATGGGCGCGTTGTATGGCTTCGGTGCGGGGATTCTGTCCTGGGGCGTACTGGCGTTTGGCCTGAACTGGCTGAACGACGCGGTGATCGGCTTGGCCGGCTTGTACGGCAGTGATTTTGCCCTGGCGGGGGTGCCGGTTGCTGATGGTCTATCGCTCTTGCTTGGTGCGGTGCTGTTGGGTTATATCGGTGCGTGGATTGCGGTGGCCCGCCACCTGAGGGAGCTGGCACCGAAGTAATGTCATTTTGCTTGTATTGACCTTTCAGAATATTTGGGAACTTGTTTCGCGGTTTCCGGTCAATTTTCGCAGTGCTGAACTGCACGAGTTATGTGAGTCGGAGGTTTTTTCGTATGACCACTTCTTTGCAACCTGCTTACGCATTGGTTCCAGGCGCAAACCTGGAGGCCTATGTGCACACGGTGAACAGCATTCCATTGCTGACGCCCGAGCAGGAGCGTGAACTGGCCGAGAGTCTCTACTATGAGCAGGATCTTGAGGCGGCTCGGCAGATGGTGCTCGCCCACCTGCGTTTTGTTGTACATATCGCCCGTAGCTATTCCGGCTACGGGTTGGCCCAGGCTGACCTGATCCAGGAAGGCAACGTTGGCCTGATGAAAGCCGTGAAGCGCTTCAACCCGGAAATGGGTGTGCGCCTGGTGTCCTTTGCGGTGCACTGGATCAAGGCGGAAATTCACGAGTTCATCCTGCGTAACTGGCGGATTGTGAAAGTCGCGACCACCAAGGCTCAGCGCAAGCTGTTCTTCAACCTGCGCAGCCAGAAGAAGCGTCTGGCCTGGCTGAACAATGAAGAAGTGCATCGCGTGGCGGAAAGCCTGGGCGTCGAGCCCCGTGAAGTGCGCGAGATGGAAAGCCGTCTGACCGGCCAGGACATGGCCTTCGATCCGGCTGCTGAAGCGGATGATGACAGCGCCTTCCAATCGCCGGCCAACTACCTGGAAGACCATCGCTACGACCCGGCGCTGCAACTGGAAGATGCTGATTGGAGCGACAACTCCACCCACAACCTGCACGAAGCCCTGGAAGTGCTGGACGAGCGCAGCCGTGACATCCTCTACCAGCGCTGGCTGGCCGAAGAGAAAGCCACGCTGCACGACCTGGCGCAGAAGTACAACGTTTCGGCCGAGCGTATCCGCCAGCTGGAAAAGAGTGCGATGAACAAGTTGAAGCTGTCCATCGCCGCTTAAGCCTGAAGCGTCATGCAAAACGCCCCGAGATGATCGGGGCGTTTTTGTTTGCGCGTCTTTTGTAGGGGCCGGCTTGTCGGCGAATAGGCCTGGTTTACCTAACCCGCCCACGGCGCTTTACGGGCTTCATTCAACCGATTCAGGTAATCGGCCCCACCCAACTGGCTCATCTGCCGCCGAACCCAGCCCGCCCGCTGCATCACATAAGTGCTGGGCCGCGCTGCGCTCCACACCCTTGGATTGGGCAGGACAGCGGCCAGCAGGCTGGCTTGCTGGCGCGACAGGTTGGCCGCGCTGACGCCGAAGTGATGGCGCGCCGCGGCTTCTGCCCCGAACACCCCTTCATCCCATTCGACACTGTTGAGGTAGACCTCAAGAATCCGCTGCTTGGGCCAGAACACCTCGATCAGCGCGGTGAACCAGGCTTCCAGCCCCTTGCGCAAGTAGCTGCGGCCGGACCAGAGGAACAGGTTTTTCGACACTTGCTGACTCAGGGTGCTGGCGCCACGGATCGAACCGCCCCGTTCGTTGTGGATCAACGCTGCCTGGATTGCATCGATATCGAAGCCCCAGTGCTCGGGGAATTTCTGATCCTCGCCGGCGATCACCGCCACCTTGAGGTTGTCGGAGATTTCATCCCAAGGCTTCCAGGTGCGTTGCAGGTCGATGGGGTCGTTGTCGATCCAGGATTCGACCTTGCGCTCCACCATCAGGGCGGTGCCCGGGGGCGGTACGAAACGGAACAGCAGCACCAGCAGCACGCTGCCGACCACGAACCACATCAAGGCTTTTACAAGGCGACGAAACAGATAACGCAGCATAGAGATGGCTTGGCCGAACCCGTTGAGCGCGCCATTATACAGACCCTTTGCGCTGAATCTGACTGGAGTTCCTCATGTTGCGTGGCTTCCTGATGCTGGCCGCTTTCTTCGGTTTCACCGGGGTCGCCCTGGGTGCCTTTGCCGCTCACGGTCTGAAAAACCGCCTGAGCACCGAGTACCTGGCTATTTTTCATACAGGGGTCACTTACCAGCTGGTGCATACCCTGGCGCTGTTCGGCGTCGCTTTGCTGGCGGCCCATATTCCAGGGCGGCTGGTGACCTGGGCCGGCATCGCGTTCACCCTGGGCATCCTGTTGTTCTCCGGCAGCCTGTACCTGTTGACCCTGAGCGGCATCAGCAAGCTGGGCATCATCACCCCCTTCGGTGGCCTGGCCTTCCTGGTTGGCTGGTTCCTGCTGGGCCTTGCCGCCTGGCGCCTGCAAGGGGCCGGCTGACGCTTGTAGCTGACCTTTAGGTCACGATCGGGCTAGAATGCTGGCCCCTAAAAATGATGGCGGCCTTGAGCATGCGCATTCAGTTGAACGGTGAATCCTTTGAACTGCCCGACGGCTCGACCGTTGCGGCCCTGCTGACCCGTCTGGACCTGACCGGACGCCGGATCGCGGTGGAACTCAATCTGGATATCGTTCCGCGCAGCCAGCACGCCGAGACCGCCCTCAACGAGGGCGACCAGGTGGAAGTGGTCCACGCCATCGGCGGCGGCTAGCCACTGGCGTCAATCGCGCTGCTACGTATTCTGCGCAGCGCCCTGGCCCGACTCCGGGCCTCTCCCATGGAAGACGCGTTCACCGGCCCCGGAATGAGGGCTCCAGGGCCCCGGGCCTGATGAAGAATTCTGCAAGAACCTCACCCCAACAGAGGATTTCCGATGAGCAACGTTCGTAGTGACAAGCCTTTCGTCCTGGCCGGTCGGACGTACCAGTCGCGTTTGCTGGTAGGCACCGGCAAGTACCGCGACATGGAAGAAACCCGCCTGGCCATCGAGGCCTCGGGTGCCGAGATCGTCACCGTCGCCGTGCGCCGGACCAATATCGGCCAGAACCCGGGCGAACCGAACCTGCTGGATATCCTGCCACCGGATCGCTACACCATCCTGCCCAACACCGCCGGCTGCTATGACGCGGTGGAAGCGGTACGCACTTGCCGCCTGGCTCGCGAACTGCTGGACGGCCACAACCTGGTCAAGCTGGAAGTCCTGGCCGACCAGAAGACCTTGTTCCCCAACGTGCTGGAAACCCTCAAGGCCGCCGAAGTGCTGGTCAAGGAAGGTTTCGACGTGATGGTCTACACCAGCGATGACCCGATCATCGCTCGCCAACTGGCGGAAATGGGCTGCATCGCGGTCATGCCCCTGGCGGGCCTGATCGGCACCGGGCTGGGGATCTGCAACCCGTACAACCTGCAGATCATCCTCGAAGAAGCCAAGGTTCCGGTGCTGGTGGATGCCGGTGTCGGCACCGCCTCCGACGCCACCATCGCCATGGAGCTGGGCTGTGAGGCGGTGCTGATGAACTCGGCCATCGCCCACGCGCAGCAACCGGTGCTGATGGCCGAAGCCATGAAACACGCAATTGTCGCGGGCCGCCTGGCGTACCTCGCCGGTCGCATGCCGAAGAAACTCTATGCCAGCGCCTCCTCGCCGCTGGATGGTCTGATCAAGTAAGAGCCATTGATGACTGAATCAAACGACACGCCAATCCAGCCGGAAGCCGGCGACGAGCGCCAACACCGCCGTATCAAGAGTTTCGTAATGCGCGCCGGGCGCATGACCGAAGGCCAGCAACGTGGCCTGGACCAGGGCGCGCCGCTGTACGTGCTGCCCCTGGCCGACGCCCCGGTGGACTACGACCAGGTGTTCGGCCGTTCAGCGCCGCGCTCTTTGGAAATCGGCTTCGGCATGGGCCACTCGCTGCTGGAAATGGCCGCGGCGGCTCCGGAGCAGGACTTCATTGGTGTGGAAGTTCACCGTCCGGGCGTCGGTGCGCTGCTCAATGGCGTGCTGACTCAGGGCCTGACCAACCTGCGGGTCTACGATTGCGACGCCATTGAAGTGCTCAATCGCTGCATCGCTGACAACAGCCTGGATCGGCTGATGCTGTTCTTCCCCGATCCGTGGCACAAGAGCCGGCACCACAAGCGCCGCATCGTCCAGGCCTCTTTCGCCGAACTGGTGCGCAGCAAGCTCAAGGTGGGCGGCATTCTGCACATGGCCACCGACTGGGAGCCCTATGCCGAATACATGCTGGAGGTGATGAACGTCGCCCCGGGTTACCGCAACCTGGCCGAAGACGGCAAGTGCGTACCGCGCCCGGCCGAACGCCCGATCACCAAGTTCGAGCGTCGTGGCGAGCGCCTGGGCCATGGCGTGTGGGATCTGAAGTTCGAAAAAATCGACTGAGCCGGACTCGCTGTTGTAGGAGCTGGCCGGGCGGCGTTCCGCTGCCAGCGAAGGTGCCCTTAAGGACGCCTTCGCCAGCAAGCTGACTCCTACAAGGCTTGGATGAAACTGACCGGCACCTGGTCGGTCAGCCACACCCCATTCTCTGCCTGATAGAAGGTGAAACCCTGGGCCTGCATGGCCTGGGCGTCGACCTGCAGGATCACCACCTTGCCGTAACGCTGGCCCACGGCCCGGGCGGTTTCGATTTCCTGGGACAGGTGCACGTGGTGCCGTGAGCCCGGGATCAGCCCCTTCTCATTGATCGACTCCATGAAGCGCGTGGCAGTGCCGTGGTAGAGCACGGCGGGTGGTTGCTTTGCCTCAAGCTGCAATTGCACGGCCTTGTTGGAGTGTCCCTGAACGGCACGAATTCGCTGGCCGTCGGCGGAGAGGGCGAAGCGCTTTTTGTCGTTGCCTTCGACCACCCGCTCGATCAGTTCCCGGTTCAGTTGCCGGCCGTTCTTGGCCGCGCCGCTGATCAGCGCGTCGATATTGCCCCAGCCTTGGCTGTCCAGCTCAAGACCGATGGCCTGTGGCTCGTGGCGCAGCACGTAGCTGAGGAACTTGCTGGTGTCCTCGATGATTTTCTTGCTCATGTTCTTCCTTGATAACGGGGGCAGCCGTTGGATTGCGTTCGCCGGCAAGCCGGCTCCTACGGGGGGCTGTAGGAGCCGGCTTGCCGGCGAAGGGGGTCGACAGGTCAGCGACGATCAGCGACCACGCCAATCAGCACCAGCACCACCAGCAGCACCGGCGCCAGGCTGTAGTTGTTGAACTGACTCAGGCCGCGGACGATCCATGGCGTGGCGTAGATCAGCGCCAGGCCGCTGCCGACCATGCACAGCAAGGCCATCAGCGGCACGCGCAAGGCGCCGGCGATGCCGCCCAGGCGTTGCTCGACCCAGCCCTTGATGTCCGCGCCGAACAGCACCAGCAGGCAGCCCACCAATGCCAGGGCGATTTCCGAGAGGTTGCTGCGACTCCAGCGGGACACGGTGGCAAGCAGGTCGAGTACCAGATCCATGTGATTTCCTTAGATCAGAAAGTATTGCAGCAGGTCATTGAGGAAGAGTTGCCCGCGGGCCGTGGCCGCCAGGCGTGACGGTTCGACCTGCAACAAGCCGCTTTGTTCGGCCTGGCGCCGACCTTCGGCAAGGCTGGCCAGATCCAGGCCGGTGCGCTGGGCGAACAGTGCGGCGTCGACGCCATCGGTGAGGCGCAAGGCGTTCATCAGGAATTCGAACGGCAGCTCGTCGTTGCCCAGGGACTTCTCGCCGGCCTTGAACGGCTTGGCCGGGTTCAGGTAGTCCTTGGGCAGGCGGGTCTTCCAGGTGCGCAGAATGCGCCCGTCCGGGTGGCTGAGCTTGCCGTGGGCACCGGCACCGATGCCGATGAAGTCGCCAAAGCTCCAGTAGTTCAGGTTGTGCCGCGCCGCGCGTCCGGGCTGGGCGTAGGCCGACACTTCGTACTGGGCGTAGCCATGCTCGGCCAGCAGGGCCTGGCCGGCTTCCTGGATATCCCACAGGGTGTCGTCTTCCGGCAGCACCGGCGGCTGGTTCCAGAACACCGTGTTGGGTTCCAGGGTCAGCTGATACCAGGACAGGTGGGTCGGCTTCATGGCGATGGCCTGACGCAGATCGCCCAGGGCATCGTCCAGGGACTGATCCGGCAAGCCGTGCATCAGGTCCAGGTTGAAGTTGTCGAATCCGGCCTGGCGCGCCATGCCGGCGGCGCGAATCGCTTCGTCACCGTTGTGGATGCGGCCCAGGGCCTTGAGCTTCTGTTCCTGGAAGCTCTGGATGCCGATGGACAGGCGGTTGATTCCCAGGGCGCGATAGGCGGTGAATTTCTCCTGCTCGAAGGTCCCGGGGTTGGCTTCCAGGGTGATTTCGATATCGCTGGCGAAGGCGATGCGTTGTTCCACGCCCTGGAGCAGTCGCCCCAGGGCCTGGGCGCTGAACAGGCTCGGGGTGCCGCCGCCGAAGAAGACCGAACTCAGCTCGCGGCCATGCACCGCGTGCAGCTCCAGGTCGAGGTCGGCCAGCAGGGCGTCGACGTACTCTTCTTCCGGCAACGTCGGGCTGGCGGCGTGTGAGTTGAAATCGCAATAAGGGCATTTGCGTACACACCACGGGATGTGGATGTACAGCGCCAGGGGCGGCAACTGGGGCAGCGCCGCCCGAGGCGTTGGCGCGCCGCCGAGAATCAGCGGCGACGCGGATCGGTCCTGGCTCATTGCAGGCCCAGGCGTTGCCGCAGAATGGCCATGGCGCGGGCGCGGTGGCTGAGCTGGTTTTTCTCCACGGGGCCCAGCTCGGCGCTGGAGCAGTCACGTTCCGGCACCCAGAACAGCGGGTCGTAGCCGAAACCGTGTTCGCCACTGGCGGCGGTGAGGATGCGCCCGTGCCACAGGCCTTCGCAGAGGATCGGCAACGGATCGTCGGCGTGCCGCACCAGGGCCAGGACGCAGACGAACTGCGCGCCGCGTTGCTCCTCGGGCACATCCTTCAGGGCTTCGAGCAGCTTGGCGTTGTTCGCCGCGTCGCCCTGGCCGTCGGCATAGCGCGCCGAGTAGATGCCCGGCGCGCCGCCGAGAAAGTCCACGGCCAGGCCGGAATCGTCCGCCAGTGCCGGCAAGCCGGAAATGCGCGCGGCATTGCGCGCCTTGAGGATGGCGTTTTCGACGAACGACAGACCGGTTTCTTCCGGCTCGACGCTGCTGAACTCGCCGATCGAGCGCAGTTGCACCGAGGCGCCGAGCATGGCCTGGAGTTCTTTGAGTTTGCCGGCGTTGTGGCTGGCCAGTACGAGTTGCGTGAGGTTCATTATTCGCCCGGGAATAGCTCTTGGTTGAAGCTGAAGCTGTTGGTGTCACCGCCCGTTTGCACGGTGATGGTGAACGTACGGTTTTCTTGCTGTTCCACCGGGAACTGGGCGATGTAGTAGATCGCGCCCTGTTCGGTGATCTGGCGGAATTTCAGCGGGATGCTCTTGCTGGTCAGGTCCTTGACCGTACCGCTGACCTGGCCGACCAGCGGCTTGCCATCCTTGATCAGGGAGACGTTGATCACGCCCTGGTTCTTGCTGCGAACCAGCTCTGCCGCCCTGGCGATGTCAGGCTGCAGGTAGGTGGAGTTGAAGGTGTTGTAGTGCACGGTGATGTCACCGAACACTTCCTTGCGTTCGCCCTTGATCGGGTCCGCGGCCAGGGCGCTCAGGCTCAGGCAGGCGGCCAATAGAAATGTAACCAGACGTCCCATGGTGGTTCTCCTCGATGCAACGTGGTTTATACCGCGACTTTGTGATCCTGCAGGCCGGGACTGCTGACGCGGTAGATGCCGATCTCTCCCAACAGATTAGGCCATAGCTTACTGGCCCACCCGTGGCGGTGTTGTTGATCGACGGCAAGGCGGTTGATCACCCGGGCTTGCCGCTCGCGGCACAGCTCTTCGAAGTCCTCAAAGGTGCAGAAGTGGATGTTCGGCGTGTTGTACCAGGTGTACGGCAGGAACTCCGAGACCGGCATCCGACCCTTGCTGGCCAGGTACCAGCGGCAGCGCCAGTGGCCGAAGTTGGGGAAAGTGATGATGCACTGGCGGCCGACCCGGAGCATTTCGTCGAGGATCTTGTCCGGGTAGTGCACGGCCTGCAGGGCCTGGGTCATGACCACGATATCGAAGCTGTTGCTGGCGAAGTTGCCCAGGCCCTTGTCCAGGTCCTGCTCGATCACGTTGATGCCCTTGGCCACGCACTCGGCAATGTTGTCCGGGTCGTTTTCCAGGCCGTAGCCGGTGACTTGCTTGTGTTCCTGCAGCCAGCTCAGCAGCTCGCCGTTACCGCAGCCCAGGTCGAGGACGCGGCTGCCGGCGGGGATCCATTCCTGGATGATTTCCAGATCGGCTCTCATCGAGTCCTCACAAGGTAATGCGGTTCATGTAGTGACTAAAGGCCTGCAAGTAGCGCGGGATCGGGATCAGGAAGGCGTCGTGCCCCTGGGGTGCGTCGATCTCCAGGTAGCAGACGTCCTTGCGCGCCGCCATCAGCGCGTCCACCAGCTCCCGGGAACGGGCCGGGGAGAAGCGCCAGTCGGTGGTGAAGGACATCACGCAGAACTTGGCGCTGGCGTTGGCGAAGGTCTTGGCCAGGTCGTCGTCGAAGTTCGCCGCCGGGTCGAAATAGTCCAGGGCCTTGGTCATCAGCAGGTAGGTGTTGGCGTCGAAACGCCCGGAAAACTCTTCGCCCTGGTAGCGCAGGTAGCTTTCCACCTGGAATTCGACGCTGTGGAAGTCGTAGTTGAGCTTTTCGCTCTTGAGGCCGCGGCCGAATTTCTCGCCCATGGAGTCATCGGACAGGTAGGTAATGTGCCCGACCATGCGCGCCAGCATCAGCCCGCGCTTGGGGATCACCCCTTGTTCCTGGAAGGAACCGCCGTGGAACTCCGGGTCGGTGAGAATCGCCTGGCGGGCCACTTCGTTGAAGGCAATGTTCTGCGCCGAGAGCTTGGGGGCCGAGGCGATGGCCAGGCAGTGCCGTACCCGGTCCGGGTAGGTAATGGTCCATTGCAGGGCCTGCATGCCGCCCAGGCTGCCGCCGATCACCGCCGCCCACTGGGCAATGCCCAGGCGGTCCGCCAGGCGCGCCTGGCTGTGCACCCAGTCTTCCACGGTGAGCACCGGGAAGTCGGCGCCGAACGGCTTGCCGGTTTCCGGATTGAGGCTGCTGGGGCCGGTGGAGCCGTTGCAACCGCCGAGATTGTTGAGGCTGACCACGAAGAACTTGTTGGTGTCGATCGGCTTGCCGGGACCGATGCAGCTATCCCACCAACCGGGTTTGCGGTCATCAACGCTGTGGTAGCCGGCGGCGTGGTGATGGCCGGACAGGGCGTGGCAGATCAGCACCGCGTTGCTGGCGCTGGCGTTGAGCTGACCATAGGTTTCGTAGATCAGGTCGTAGGCCGGTAGCGCGCGTCCGCAGGCCAGGGCCAGAGGATCGCTGAAGTGCGCTATTTCTGGCGTGACCAGACCAACAGAATCGGGGGGAAAGGCAGTTGGCATCGACCCTGCTCTCATTTAAATGAGGCGTAAGTCTAAAGACCGCTGCCCCCAGCGGCAAGCAAAGCCCGGGGCTGTATTTGGTTGGAGAAATGGCGGGGTGAGATTCGCTGGCAAGCCGGTGCCTACAGCGGACCTGGGGCGTAGGAGTCGGGTTGCCGAAGAATCAGGCAGGGCGCGCCAGCCCCGGCAGATCCGGCAGCTTCTTCGGCGCTTGCAGGCGCACGCGCTTCTGCCGGTTCAACTCGCCACTGACCAGGCTGACGTGGCTCTTGGGAATGCCGAAAGCCTTGGCCAGGAACGCCATCAAGTGAGCATTGGCCTTGCCCTCCACAGGCGGGGCGGTGAGGCGGATCTTCAGCCGCTCCCCATGCAGGCCAGCGAACTCGTCGTTACTGGCCTTGGGTTGCAGGTGACAATCGAGAATCAGATCGTCACCGTCCCAGCGGAAGTAGCTCATCAGATCAGCCCGAACAACTCAGGGGGCATGAAGGTGTAGAGCGCCAGGCGCGGAATCAGCCACTGTTGCACCAGCTGGATCACGATGAAGGCCAGGATTGGCGAGATGTCCAGGCCGCCCAGGTTGGGCACGATGCGCCGGAATGGGGCCAGCAGCGGCTCGCTGATCTGGTAGGCCAGTTCCGCGCCCGGGCTTTGGCTGCCAGGAGCGACCCAGGACAGGATCACGCTGATGATCATGGCGAAGAACCAGATCTTCAGGAACAGCGCGAAGATGCCGATCGGCGCCCACAGCAGCAGGCCCAGGGCATTGAAGGAGATTTGGCTGAGGGTCAGGACGATGGCGAACAGCGCCATTTGGACGATCAGGGCCAGGACCAGCGAGGACATGTCGAGCCCGAACATGCTGGGGATCACCCGGCGCAGGGGTTTGAGCAGTGGCTGGGTGGCGCGCACGATGAACTGGCAGATAGGGTTGTAGAAGTTCGCCCGCACCACTTGCAGCATGAAGCGCAGCAGGACCACCAGCAGGTACAGGCTGCCCAGGGTCTGAATCACAAAAATGGCAGCGTCGTTGAGTCCGAACATTATCGATTCCTTTGTAGGGGCGAGTTAACGACCGAGTTGTTCGGCCATTTCGGCCGAGCGGTGCGCGGCGGCACCCAATGCTTTTTCCACCAGGGCTTCAAAGCCGTTGGCCTGGAACGATTTGATCGCGGCTTCCGTGGTGCCGGCTGGCGACGTCACGCGGCGGCGCAGCTCGGCGGCGTCGACGTCACTGGACACTGCCATGTGAGCCGCCCCCAGGGCGGTCTGCAGGGTCAGTTGGGCGGCGGTTTCCCGAGGCAGGCCGAGCTTTTCGCCAGCGGCGGTCATGGCTTCGATCAGCAGGAAGAAATACGCCGGGCCGCTGCCGGACACCGCGGTCACTGCGTCCAGTTGCTGCTCTTGATCCAGCCACAGGGCGATGCCCACGGCGGACAGCAGTTCTTCGGCCTGATGGCGCTGTTCAGGGCTGACCTGGGCGGTGGCATACAGGCCGCTGACGCCCTGGCGCAGCAGCGCCGGGGTGTTGGGCATGCAGCGCACGATCGGTTGCTCGCCGAGCCAGTGGTTCATGCTGGCGCAGGTGATGCCGGCGGCAATGGACACCACCAGCTGCTGCGGCTGCAGGCTCGGGCGCAGGGCTTCGCACACGGCTTTCATGGCCTGGGGCTTGACCGCCAGGACGATCACATCGACGCCGGCGATGGCTTCGGCGTTGTCGGCGAACACCTGGATGCCATGTTCGGCAGCCACCTTGGCCCGGGTTTCGGCGCCGGGGTCACTGGCACGGATCTGTGCCGCCTCAAGGCCTTTGGCCCGCAGGCCACCGATGAGGCTGGCCGCCATGTTGCCGGCGCCGATAAAAGCGATACGAGTCGTGTTCATGACAGGTCCTTATGAGAGGTCAGTGTCAGTCGCATCAGGACTGACTGTAGTCGCGGGCACCAAACAGTGCGGTACCGATCCGCACCCAGGTGGCGCCCTGGGCGATGGCCGCTTCGAGGTCGTGGCTCATGCCCATGGAAAGGGTGTCCAGGGGCAGCTTGAGGTTGTCGCGCAGTTGGTTGTTCAGGGCCTGCACCGCCGCGAAGGCGGCTTCCTGGGCGGCGCGGTCCTCGGTGGGCTCGGGAATCGCCATCAGCCCGCGCAGTTGCAGGCGTGGCAAGGCGCTGATGGCCCTGGCCAGGTCTGGCAGGTCGGCCGGGGTACAGCCGGACTTGCTGGCTTCGCCACTGACATTCACCTGGATGCAGATGTTCAGCGGTGGCAGTTCGGCGGGGCGTTGCTCGGACAGGCGTTGTGCGATTTTCAAGCGATCCACGGAATGCACCCAGGCAAAATGCTCGGCAATGGCGCGAGTCTTGTTCGACTGAATGGGGCCGATGAAGTGCCAACTCAAGGGCAGGTCCGCCAGTTCCTGTTGTTTGCCCAGGGCTTCTTGCAGGTAGTTCTCGCCGAAGTCCCGCAGGCCGGCGGCATAGGCTTCGCGCAGGGCGGCGGCGGGTTTGGTCTTGCTCACGGCCAGCAGCATGACGCTGTCCGGGGCACGCTGTACGGCCTGGCAGGCGCTGCGGATACGCTCGGCTAGCTGGGCAATGTTGTCTGCTATCGTGGACATTCGATTTCTTCTCAAAAGTACCGGCGACCGGGAGCCTGTGACCTTGGCCGCCAACCGCCGCATGAATCCACCAGACCCTGATTGTCGACCGGCCCGAGCATCGCTCAAGGGCCGCGCCGGTCATTGCCCGGCATGGCGGCTGGGTCTGAAGCTCGCGGCATTCTACTGGAATTGGGGGGCACTATGGACATCACCGAACTCCTGACTTTGAGCATCTCCCGGGGCGCTTCCGACCTGCATCTGTCTGCCGGACTGGCGCCGATGCTGCGCATTGATGGCGATATTCGTCCGCTGGACAGCCCGGCCCTGGATGCACAGCAGGTGCTGTCCTTGATGCATGGCCTGATGAGCGAGCCACAGCGGCAGGTGTTCGCCAGCCAGCAGGATCTGGACTTTGCCTACGAACTGCCGGGCGTGGCGCGGTTCCGGGTCAATGCCTTCCAGCACGTCCGGGGAGCGGCTGCAGTGCTGCGCCTGATCCCGTCACGGGTACTGAGCTTGGAGGCGTTGGGACTGGGGCAAGTGTTTCAGCAGATTGCCGAAGCGCCCCGGGGGCTGGTGCTGGTCACCGGGCCCACCGGTAGCGGCAAGTCCACCACCTTGGCGGCGATGATCGATCACCTGAACCAGCATCGGCAGCAGCACATCCTCACCCTCGAAGACCCCATCGAGTTCATTCATCCGCAGAAAAGTTGCCTGATCCACCAGCGCGAAGTGCCGCGTGATACCCGCAGTTTCGCCACCGCCTTGCGTGCGGCGCTGCGGGAGGACCCGGACGTGATCCTGCTGGGAGAGTTGCGCGATCTGGAAAGCATTCGCCTGGCCCTGACCGCCGCCGAAACCGGGCACCTGGTGTTCGCCACCCTGCACACTGCATCCGCGGCCAAGAGCATCGACCGGCTGGTGGACGTGTTTCCGGGGGAGGAAAAGGCCCTGGTGCGCTCGATGCTGGCCGAGTCGTTGCAGGCGGTCATTGCCCAGGTGTTGCTGAAGAAAGTGGGCGGTGGGCGGGTGGCGGCTCACGAAATCATGCTGGGCAATGCGGCGATCCGTAACCTGATTCGCGAGGACAAGGTGGCGCAGATGTATTCGGCGATCCAGACCGGCGGGGCCCAGGGCATGCGCACCCTGGACATGAGCCTCAAGGCATTGCTGGGGCAAGGGCTGATCAGCCGAGAACAGGCGCGGGAGCAGGCCCGGATGCCGGAGAGCTTTTGACAGGGCTGGAAATGCATTCGCCGGCAAGCCGGCTCCTACAGGTGGGTGTAGGAGCCGGCTTGCCGGCGAATGGGCGAATCAGCAGATCAGCGCTGCACGACCCGCAGAGGAGCCTGTTCCTTGGGCAGGACCCGCTTGGCAACCACGTAGTGGCTCTGCCAGTAGGGTTTCTTCAGGGTGTCGATGGTCACTGCCTTGCCGCGCCGTGGGGCGTGGATAAAGCGGTCTTCGCCCAGGTAGATGGCGACGTGGTTGACCTTGCGGCTCTTGATGTTGAAGAACAGCAGATCGCCCGGCTTCAGGTCCTTGCGCTCGACCTTCTGCCCGTGGCCGCTGGCCATGGCGTTGGAGGTACGTGGCAGGTCCACGGCGGCGACGTCATTGAAGGCGTAGCGCACCAGGCCGCTGCAATCGAAGCCTTTACTTGGGCTGCTGCCGCCCCAACGATAGGGGGTGCCCAGCACATTGACCGCACGGCTGAGGACAGTGGTGCTTGGCCGGCCGGCGTTGTTGGCTACCAGCTTGCTGTCGGCCTTGCTCAGGCGGGTGGGGTGCTTGATGGTGGTCTTGTTCTTGGCGGTGACCGTCGAAACATGGGGTTTCGGGGTGTAGCCATTAACGTTGGGAAGTCGTTGCTCACGGTTGGTGGCGTGGGCGGCCAGTGGCATTAATAGGCAAATGGTTAGCCATGTCTTGAAAAATGGTCGCATTAGGCAAGGCTCTTATTTGGTTAGCGCGCAACTTTATAACAGCTTTCAGGTCACTTCCGTGGCCGTTTGTCGATTCAACCTTGGGGTCAACTTCGGCAAAGAGGTGGCAACTTGACGCAGAAAACCGTCAGAAGTCAGGCAGTACAAGGCTTTGGCGGAACAGAAGGTAACATTGTCCACACGTCGAAAGCCTGTAAAAAAGTCACAAAGATTTTAAGAATATTTATCTATCACCTAGCAAGAGGCTCTTAATGAACACCTATCGTCAGGATGCATCCGCCCATGACACCCACAGCAAGGTGATCGGTTACCTGTTGTGGATTCTCGGTTTTACCGGCGCTCACCGCTTCTATTACGGCAAGCCGGTGACCGGGACCATCTGGTTCTTCACCCTTGGTCTATTGGGCATTGGCTGGCTGATCGACTTGTTCCTGATCCCGTCCATGGATCGGGAAGCGGACTTGCGCTTTACCTCTGGTCCCGTGGAATACAGCGTGGCCTGGATTCTGCTGACCTTCCTCGGGGTATTTGGCGTACATCGCATGTACCAGGGCAAATGGTTGAGCGGTGTGCTCTACCTGTTCACCGGTGGTTTGTTCTTCCTGGGGGTGCTGTACGACTTCTGGACCCTGAACGACCAGGTCTCCCTGGAAAACGCCAAACGCCGTTGACCCAGTCAGCGGCGCAGGCAGTGATGGCGTTGCATGTAGCTGTTGCCGCAGACCGCCATCAGGAGCGGCGGCTCCTTCGGAGCCGTTCGCAGCCTGCGGCAGCGGCTACAGGGCGCCAGCCAGGCAATCAGCCTTGATAGCTGATATGCCCATCCACCAGGGTGTAGCGCACCGCGCCCGGCAGGCTATGGCCGAGGAACGGGCAGTTCTCGCCCTTGGACAGCCAGCGCTCGCCGGCCACGGTGGAACTGGCCGGGTCGAACAGCACCAGATCCGCTGCACCCCCTTCCACCAGCTTGCCCGCCGGCAGGCGCAAGGCCTCGGCAGGACCAGCGCTGAGGCGCGCCAGCAGGGTCGGCAGGTCCAGTAAACCGTCCTGAACCAGGGTCAGGGCCAGTGGCAGCAGCAACTCGACGCTGCTGATGCCGGGCTCGGTGGCCCCGAACGGCGCCAGCTTGGCATCGCGCTCGTGGGGCTGGTGATGGCTGGAGATGGCTTGCACCACCCCGGACTTCACCGCTGCACGCAGGGCATCACGGTCGGCTCGCGAGCGCAGTGGCGGCTGCACGTGATACAGGCTGGAGAAGTCGATCAGCGCCTCATCGGTGAGGATCAGCTGATACAGCGCCACATCGGCGGTCACTGGCAGGCCGCGGGCCTGGGCCTGGGCAATCAGCTCAACGCCCCGGGCGCTGGTCAGCTGGCTGAAGTGAGCGCGCACGCCGCTTTGTTCCACCAGCAGCAGGTCCCGGGCCAGGGCCACGGTTTCCGCGCTTTCCGGGATGCCCGGCAAACCGAGGAAGCTGGCGGTAGCACCTTCATGGGCCAGGCCGCCTTCGGCCAGGTCGCGGTCCTGGGAGTGGAAGATCACCGTCAGGTCGAAGGTGGCGGCGTATTCCAGGGCACGGCACAGGGTGCGGGTGCTGCGGAAACCGTCCAGACCGTTGCCGAAGGCCACGCAGCCGGCGTCACGCAGGGCAATCAACTCGGCCAACTGTTCGCCTTCCAGTCCCTTGCTCAGAGCCCCGATCGGGAAGACTTTGCTGTTGCCGGCTTCCCGGGCGCGGTCGAGGATCAGTTCGGCCACGGCCGAGGTATCCAGTACCGGTTTGGTATGCGGCGGGCAGCACAGACTGGTGACGCCACCGGCCGCGGCGGCGCGGGTTTCGCTGGCAATGCTGCCCTTGCGGCTGTAGCCCGGCTCGCGCAGGGCCACGCTCAGGTCCACCAGGCCGGGCGCGGCCACCAGGCCCTTGGCGTCGATGATAGTGACGGCATTGAAACCATTGGGTGCGGCGCCGATGGCGACGATCTTGCCGGCTTCCAGGTGCAGATCAGTGGTTTGATCCAGGCCGCTGCTTGGATCGATGACGCGGGCGCCGAGAATGCTGAGCTTCACTGGGCGTTCTCCTGCTCGAATTGTCGCTGGGCGGTCTGCCCGCTCATGGCCATGGACAGTACCGCCATGCGCACTGCAATGCCGTAGGTCACCTGATTGAGGATCACCGAGTGCGGACCGTCGGCCACCGCCGATTCGATCTCCACACCGCGGTTGATCGGGCCCGGGTGCATGACGATGGCGTCGGGCTTGGCCCCGGCCAGGCGTGCGGTGGTCAGGCCGAACAGGCGGTAGAACTCGCCTTCGCTGGGCAGCAGGCCGCCCTGCATGCGTTCACGCTGCAGGCGCAACATGATCACCACGTCCACGTCTTTCAGGCCTTCGGTCATGTCGGTGTAGACCTTGACCCCGTACTGCTCGATGCCGATCGGCAGCAGGGTTTTCGGTGCGATCACGCGGATGTCCGGGCAGCCGAGGGTCTTGAGCGCCAGCATGTTCGAGCGGGCTACCCGCGAGTGCAGGATGTCGCCGACGATGGCCACCGAGAGGTTCTCGAAGCCGCCCTTGTGCCGGCGGATGGTCAGCATGTCGAGCATGCCCTGGGTCGGGTGGGCGTGACGGCCGTCGCCGCCGTTGATGATTGCCACTTGCGGGCACACGTGTTCGGCGATGAAGTGCGCGGCGCCGGAGTCGCCGTGGCGTACCACGAACATGTCGGCGGCCATGGCTTCCAGGTTGCGCAGGGTGTCCAGCAGGGTTTCACCCTTGCTCGCCGAGGAGGTCGAGACATTCAGGGTGATCACGTCCGCCGACAGCCGCTGGGCCGCCAGTTCGAAGGTGGTGCGGGTACGGGTGGAGTTCTCGAAGAACACGTTGCACACGGTCTTGCCGCGCAGCAGCGGGACTTTCTTGACCGCCCGGGCGCCGACTTCGAGGAAGGAGTCGGCGGTGTCGAGGATTTCTGTCAGCAGCTCGCGGTTCAGGCCGTCGAGGGACAGGAAATGGCGCAGCTGGCCCTGATCGTTGAGCTGCAGCGGGCGCTTGGCGTCTAGAGGCGTCATCGCAATGGACTCTTAAAAGGGCGAGTTAGAGGGCGAGGTCTTGGAGCTCGAGTTGAAGCGGCGCAGGACCGGACAATTTTACCCGCTCGTGGGCGGCCAGCGACAGGGTCGCGCCCACCACATTCGGACGAATCGGCAGCTCGGCGGCGTTCAGGTCCAGCAGGCAGACCAGGGTCACGCTGGCTGGACGGCCATAGTCGAACAGCTCGTTGAGGGCGGCGCGGATGGTCCGGCCGCTCATCAGCACGTCATCGATCAGCACCAGATGCTGGCCTTCGATCTCGAACGGCAGTTCCGAGGGGCGAACTTGCGGGTGCAGGCCGTTCTGGCTGAAGTCGTCGCGGTAGAAGGACACATCCAGGGTGCCCAGGGGGGCGTCGCTGCCCAGGGCTTCCAACAGGGCCTGGGCCACCCACACGCCACCGGTACGGATACCGATGAAGCGCGGCTCGCTGATGGCGCGCTGGGCCAGGTGGGCGTTGAGATCAGTGGCCATCTGGCTGATCAGGGCGGCGGGATTGGGCAGGCTCATGGTGGCTCCTTCGTGGGCTCGCGCCTGCTGCCGGGCAGCAGGGCACGGGAACTTACGGCTGGTGTTGGGCCAGGAGGCGCGCAGCCTTGTGCCGCGCATCTTCAGGATTCGGGATCTCAGGTATTCAACAGCGTGGCGTTTTCGTCGAGCCAGCCCTGCAGCAGCAGGGCCGCGGCGATGGCGTCTACCGGGTTGTCGCGGTAACTGCCTTTCTGCCCGCCCCGGGCCAGGCGTTCGCCCTTGGCCTCGAAGGTGGTCAGGCGTTCATCGTGGGTATAGAAGGGCACATTGAAGCGGCCGTTCAGGCGCCGGGCGAACTTCTCGGCGCGCACGCACATGTCGCTGGGGCTGCCGTCCATGTTCAGGGGCAGGCCCACCACCACGGCGTCGGGTTTCCATTCCTTGATCAGGGCTTCCACCTGATTCCAGTCCGGCACGCCGTTCTGCGCCTTCAAGGTGCACAGCTCCCGGGCCTGGCCGGTGATGGCCTGGCCGACGGCGACGCCGATCTGCTTGGTGCCGTAGTCGAAGCCCAGGATCAGTCGCAAGGCCATCAGGCGTGCCCCGCCTGGCTGGTGAGCAGGCTGAGGTTGACCCCCAGGTGCCGGGCGGCGGCTTCCAGGCGCAATTCGCTGCTGGTGTTGAACAGGATGTCGGCGTCGAAGGGACAGGTCAGCCAGGCGTTGTCCGCCAGTTCGGCTTCCAGCTGCCCGGCTTCCCAGCCGGCATAGCCCAGGGCGATCAGGCTCTTGGCCGGGCCCACGCCGTCGGCAATGGCGAACAGCACATCCTGGGAGGTGGACAGGGACAGCCCTTCGAATTCCACCGTGGCCTGATAGATCGGGCCGTTGGGGTGCAGGACAAAGCCGCGATCAGTCTGCACCGGGCCGCCGCTGAAGATCGGCACATGCTGGCACAGCAGCGACGGTTCTTCGTCGGGGCGCAATTGTTCGAGGATATCGGCCAGGCTCAGGTCCAGGGGCCGATTGATCACCAGGCCCATGGCGCCGCTGGCATTGTGCTCGACGATATAGGTCAACGTCTGGGCAAAATTCGGGTCGGCCATATGGGGCATGGCGATCAAGAAGTGATGCTTGAGATAGCTGGGGCTGACATTTTTCATGAGCGCTAGTGTGGCGGTGGCGGGCCCGGCTGACAAGCGCGCCCTGTGCAGGAGCTGGCTTGCCAGCGAAGGCGTCATTGGGATTTGCGCCGCTCTGTCGGGCCTCTTCGAGGTCGCAGGGGCGAAAGATCAGTTGCTGGACAGTTTGTCGCCCCGGGCGAAGCGCCAGGTGCGGATGATTTCCAGGCGGTCGATGTCCGACAGGTCGCCGGTAAAGGGGGCGAACGGCGCTGCCAGGCGCACGATGCGTTGGGCGGCCTGGTCCAGCAGCGGCTGGCCGGAGGACTCCAGCACCAGCACTTCGTACAGGGAACCGTCGCGGTTGATCGAGACCATCAGCCGCAAGTTGCCGTAGATCTGCTTGCGCCGGGCTTCCTCGGGGTAGTTGAGGTTGCCGATGCGCTCGACCTTCTTGCGCCACTCGTCCTTATACCAGGCGCCCTTGTCGCGCATGGTGGAGGCGGCGCTCAGGCGGTGGATGCGTGGGCGCTTGGCGTACAGCTGCTGCTCGTTGGCCAGTTCGGCTTCCAGGCTGGAAATCTCGCTGGACAGTTGGGCGCTGTCGAAACGCGGGGTGTCGGCCTTGGGCGTCGGGTCTTTCTTGACCTCTTCACGCTGGGTCACGGTCTTTTTCGGCTTCGGCGCGGTGGTGGCCACGGCCGCTTTGGGCGCGACTTCCTTGACTTCAGGTTTGACTGACGGTGGCGGCACGACCTTTTTCACCGAGTTGTCCTGAAAGGGGGCGACTTCGGTGGTTTTCGGAATGGCCTTCTTGTCCAGGGTGCCGCTGCCTTCCTGGTTTTCCTGGGCGAGGAAGTCGGCCTTCTTCGGCTTGGTCTCGCTCTTGAAGGTGGCCAGGGTGATTTCCAGGGTCTTGCTGATCGCCTTGGGTTCGGCAAAGGAAAAGCCCAGGCCGAGGATCAGTGCCAGGTGCAGGAGCGCCGCCAGGAACAGGGTAAATCCCAGGCGATCGGCCGCGCGCACGCCGCTATGGGCCAGCTCGGGGGGCAGATCGGACGGGAGGTTCATCGACGGTTCGACATCACAGGAGGCATCACACAACCAACATCACGGTTTCACAGGCGGCGCATGATAACGCAATGTTGGTTTCAAGCCTTGAGTGCCAAGCTTCAAGCGACAAGCTGCAGCTTGATGCAGATCAAGCTTGCGGCTTGTTGCTGGCGGCTTGCAGTTTGCGTTCGATGGCATCCATCAGCCGTGCGCCGATCTGGGTGCCGAAGGCATTGTCGATTTCACGGATGCAGGTGGGGCTGGTGACGTTGATTTCCGTCAGGTGCTCGCCGATCACGTCGAGGCCGACGAACAGCAGGCCCTTGGCCCGCAGGGTCGGGCCGACCTGAGCGGCAATCCAGCGATCCTTGTCGCTCAGTGGACGGGCCTCGCCACGACCGCCGGCGGCCAGGTTGCCACGGGTTTCACCGGCGGCGGGGATGCGCGCCAGGCAGTAATCCACCGGCTCGCCATCGATCATCAGGATGCGCTTGTCGCCGTCCTTGATGGCCGGCAGGTAGGCCTGGGCCATGATCTGCTGGCTGCCGAGCACGGTCAGGGTTTCCAGGATCACCGACAGGTTCGGGTCGCCGGCGCGGTGACGGAAGATCGAGGTGCCGCCCATGCCGTCCAGGGGCTTGAGAATCACATCGCCATGCTGGGCGGCGAACTCGCGCAATACATCGGCGCGACGGCTGACCACGGTGGGCGGGGTGCACTGGGGAAACAGGGTGGCAAACAGCTTTTCATTGCAGTCGCGCAGGCTCTGGGGCTTGTTCACCACCAGCACGCCGGCGCTTTCGGCCTGTTCCAGCAGGTAGGTGGAGTAGACGAACTCCATGTCGAAGGGCGGGTCCTTGCGCATCAGGATCACGTCCAGATCGCTCAGCGGGCAGTCGATCTCGGCGTCCAGCTCGAACCATTTCTCCGGGTTGGCGAACACCTGCAGCGGCCGCATGCGCGCCCGGGCCACGCCGGCGCCCTGGTACAGATCGCGCTGCTCCATATAGAAGAGGGTCCAGCCGCGCTCCTGGGCGGCCAGCAGCATGGCCAGCGAGCTGTCCTTCTTGTAGGAAATGCTGGCGATAGGGTCCATGACAATCCCGACGCGAACGCTCATGGGTGGATTCCTTTAAGAAAATGAGTGGGAGCAAGGCAAAAAAAGTGGCGTCAGAGTGGCGCTGACAAGGGCCTGGGTCAAGGAAAAACCACTGCCTGGCGTGGTCCATAGATTGCAGGGGGGAGAGTGTGCTAAAAAGGCTCGCATGCCGGGCCGAGGCCTTGAAGTTCAAGGGTTTGGGGCGTTGGCCAGCGGTACCGGATCAAATCATTCGCTGGGGCGATGGCAGAGCAGATATGGAACAGCATTCCAACGCCTTGAAGGTGATGGTGATCGACGATTCGAAGACGATTCGCCGCACGGCCGAAATGCTGCTGAAGAACGTCGGCTGTGAAGTCATTACCGCAGTGGACGGCTTCGAAGCGCTGTCGAAGATCGTCGACCACCACCCCGGAATCATTTTCGTCGACATCATGATGCCGCGGCTCGACGGTTATCAGACTTGTGCGCTGGTGAAGAACCACAGCGCGTTCAAGTCCATTCCCGTGATCATGCTGTCCTCCAAGGACGGCCTGTTCGACAAGGCCAAGGGGCGTATCGTCGGCTCCGACCAGTTTTTGACCAAACCCTTCAGCAAGGAAGAACTGCTGAGCGCAATCAAGGCCCACGTTCCGGACTTTGTCGCGCTTGCGCCACAGTAGACACGCACAATGGTGTCCGGCCCGCGGGCCGCGCGCCTATACCGTATGGGGAAGACCATGGCTCGTATTCTGATCGTCGATGACTCGCCGACTGAAATGTACAAACTCACCGGCATGCTGGAAAAGCACGGCCATGAAGTGCTCAAGGCCGAGAACGGTGCCGACGGCGTGGCCCTGGCCCGGGAAGAAAAACCCGATGCGGTGCTGATGGACATCGTCATGCCCGGCCTCAACGGCTTCCAGGCCACTCGGCAGTTGACCAAGGACGCCGAGACCAGCCACATCCCGGTGATCATCATCACCACCAAGGATCAGGAAACCGACAAGGTCTGGGGCACCCGCCAGGGCGCCAAGGACTACCTGACCAAGCCGGTGGACGAAGAGACCCTGATCAAGACCCTGAACAACGTCCTGGCCGGCTGATCGCCCGGCCATGAGCGAATCCCAGACCGCCTTCGAGCTGCTGCTGGAGATCGACCAGCGCTGCCGCCTGCTGGCTGCCGACCTGCCGTCCCAGGAAACCCGCCAGCACAGCTGGAGCGGTATCGGTTTCCGCCTGGGAGAGCACTGGTACGTCGCGGCCATGGGCGAGATCAGCGAAGTCCTGCACGAGCCGCGCTACACCCTGCTGCCCGGGGTCAAACCCTGGGTCAAGGGCGTGGCCAACCTGCGTGGGCGCCTGCTGCCGATCATGGACCTGTGCGGTTTTTTCGGTCATGAACTGTCGCCCCTGCGCAAGCAGCGGCGAGTGCTGGTGGTGGAGTACAAAGAGCTGTTCGCCGGCCTGCTGGTGGATGAGGTGGCCGGCCTGCAGCACTTTGCCCAGGACAGCCTGGAGCCCGGCCTTGGCGGATTCTGCGACGCCGCGATCAATCCCTACCTGCAAGGGCAGTTCCGTCGTGATCAGATCTGGCAGGTGTTCAGCCCCTTCGCCCTGGCCCGTTCTCCCGGGTTCCTGGAGGTGGCGGCATGAATGACGCCCCGACGGCTGTGCAGCCCGTTTGCAGTGCCATGGCAGGCCCGTGCCTTCCTGGATCAATCCATGCTGCCCTGGCGATGCGTGCGTCCCGGGGACCCGAACGCGGGACCGCCCGCTCGCCACAGGCCTGATCGATGACCAAAGCCAAAACCGGCAAGCCCCTGGAGGGCTCCCGCAGTCGCTCGCAGATCATCGTGCTGTTCATCGCACTGATCGTGTTCATCATGCTGCTGTTCGCCAACTTCGCTTACCTCAATACCCAGGCCACCTACGACAAGCAGTACATCGGCCATGCCGGCGAGCTGCGGGTGCTGTCCCAGCGCATCGCCAAGAACGCCACCGAAGCGGCGGCGGGCAAGGTCGCGGCGTTCAAGCTGCTGGGGGATGCACGCAATGACTTTGCCCAGCGCTGGGGCTATCTGAAGAAGGGCGACCCGGCCACCGGCCTGCCCGGGGCCCCGGTGGCCCTGCGCCAGGAAATGCGCGCCGTGCAGTTGGACTGGGAAAAACTGCTGAAGAACACCGACGCGATCCTGGCCAGCGAACAGACGGTGTTGTCCCTGCACCAGGTGGCCGCGACCCTGGCGGAAACCGTGCCGCAGTTGCAGGTGGAATACGAGAAGGTGGTGGAGATCCTGCTCCAGCGCGGCGCCCCGGCAGCCCAGGTGGCCATGGCCCAGCGCCAGTCGTTGTTGGCCGAACGGATTCTCGGTGCGGTGAATACGGTGCTGGCCGGCGACGAAAACGCCGTGCAGGCCGCCGATGCATTCGGCCGCGATGCCGCGCGTTTCGGCCAGGTGCTCAACGGCATGCTGCAAGGCAACCCGGGGCTGAAGATCAGCCAGGTCGAAGACCTCGACGCCCGGTCCCGCCTGACGGAGATTTCCGAACTGTTCGAGTTCGTTTCCGGTTCCGTGGACGAGATCCTCGAAACCTCGCCCGAGCTGTTCCAGGTCCGCGAATCGGCGAGCAACATCTTCAGCCTGTCCCAGACCCTGCTGGACGAAGCCTCGCTGCTGGCCACCGGCTTCGAGAACCTGGCCGGCAGCCGCAAGCTGGACACCATCGGCGGTTACGTCCTGGGCCTGCTGGCACTGGCGTCGATCATCCTCATCGGCCTGGTGATGGTCCGCGAAACCAACCGCCAGTTGCTGGAAACCGCCGAGAAGAACGAGCGCAACCAGAACGCGATCATGCGTCTGCTGGATGAGATCGAGGACCTGGCGGACGGCGACCTGACGGTGACCGCTTCGGTGACCGAAGACTTCACCGGCACCATTGCCGATTCCATCAACTATTCCGTCGACCAACTGCGCGACCTGGTGGCCACCATCAACCTCACGGCGGGTCAGGTGGCCGGCGCGGTGCAGGAAACCCAGGCCACCGCCATGCAGCTGGCGGAAGCCTCGGAGCATCAGGCGCAGCAGATTTGCGAAGCCTCCACGGCGATCAACGACATCGCCCAGTCCATCGATCAGGTCTCGGCCACCGCGGCGGAGTCCTCGGCGGTGGCCGAGCGCTCGGTGGAGATCGCCAACAAGGGCAACGAAGTGGTGCACAACACCATCCACGGCATGGACAACATTCGTGAACAGATCCAGGACACCGCCAAGCGCATCAAGCGCCTGGGTGAGTCTTCCCAGGAAATCGGCGATATCGTCAGCCTGATCGACGACATTGCCGACCAGACCAACATCCTGGCCTTGAACGCGGCGATCCAGGCCTCCATGGCCGGGGATGCCGGGCGCGGTTTTGCCGTGGTGGCCGATGAAGTGCAGCGTCTGGCGGAGCGCTCCTCGGCGGCCACGCGACAGATCGAGACCCTGGTGCGGGCGATCCAGACCGATACCAACGAAGCGGTGATCTCCATGGAGCAGACCACCACCGAAGTGGTGCGCGGTGCGCGCCTGGCCCAGGACGCCGGGGTGGCCCTGGAAGAAATCGAGGGCGTATCCAGGACCCTGGCGGCGCTGATCCAGAGCATCTCCAATGCGGCCCAGCAACAGACCTCCTCGGCCGGTCAGATTTCCCTGACCATGAACGTGATCCAGCAGATCACCTCGCAAACCTCGTCCGGCTCCACTGCGACCGCCGAGAGCATCGGCAACCTGGCGAAGATGGCCAGCCAACTGCGCCGCTCTGTATCCGGCTTTACCCTGCCGGCGACCCGGGGACCGGCCCCGAATGACAACCGCTGACGCTGGGAACCCGTTTGCGATCTGGCGAGCACAGAAGGTTTTGACTGGAGTGGTTATGGTTGACCGGCATGACTATGTGGCCCTGGAATGGGTCAAGGGCGAAATTGCCGAGACCTTGAAGCAGGCCTATCAGGCACTGGAGCACCTGGCGGACGATCCCCAGGCCTTGGACGCCCTCGACCAGTGCCTGGAGGGGATTCATCAGGTCCATGGCAGCCTGCAGATGGTGGAGTTCTACGGCGCCGCGCTGTTGGCCGAGGAGATGGAGAAACTCGCCCTGGCCCTGCAGCAACAGCGGGTGGCCCAGCGTGACGAAGCCCTGCGCCTGCTGCGCCAGGCCATCAGCCAGTTGCCCCAGTACCTGGACCGGGTGCAGAGCGCCCGGCGCGACCTGCCGTTGGTGGTGTTGCCACTGCTCAACGACCTGCGCAGCGCTCGGGGTGAAAGCCTGCTTTCGGAAACCAGCCTGTTCAGCCCGCAATTGCCCAGCCTGCCGCCTCTTTCCGACAAGGCCCTGGCGGCCCTGGAGCCCCTGGAATTCCCGACCCAGTTGCGCAAGCTGCGACACATGCTGCAGACCGCGCTGGTGGACCTGCTGCGTGAGCAGGACGCCGACATTTGCCTGGGCCACATGGCCAAGGTCTTCGAGCGCCTGGAGGCCCTGTGCCAGGATGCGCCGCTGGCGCCTTTGTGGCATATCGCCTCGGCCCTGGTGGAAGGCATGCGCCAGAACGAGATCGCCAACAGCCCGGCGGTGCGCAGCCTGCTCAAGGACGCCGACAAGGAACTCAAGCGGCTCCTGGAACAAGGCATGCCCGGCATCAACCAGGCGGCGCCCGCCGAGTTGCTCAAGAGCCTGTTGTTCTACATCGCCAAGGCGCGCCATCCCACTCCATTGATGCTGACCATGAAAGAACGTTACGGACTGGACGATGCCTTGCCCGACAGCGCGGTGGTCGACGAGGAGCGGGCCCGCATGGCCGGCCCCGATCGCGATGCCATGCGTTCGGTGCTGGCGGCCGTGTGCGACGGCCTGGTGCGGGTCAAGGAGCGCCTCGACCTGTTCGTGCGCAGCGATCGCCAGCACGCCGGCGACCTGGACAGTCTGCTGTCGCCGCTGCGGCAGATCGCCGACACCCTGGCGGTGCTGGGGTTCGGCCAGCCGCGCAAGGTGATCATCGACCAGTTGGCGGTGGTGCAGAGTCTGGCTCAGGGCCAGCGGGCGCCGGACGACGCGGTGTTGATGGATGTGGCCGGTGCCCTGTTGTATGTCGAGGCGACCCTGGCCGGCATGGTCGGTACTGTGGAGCCGGAGAGTCGCGAAGAAAGCCGCCTGCCCACCACCGACCTGACCCAGATCCACCAACTGGTGATCAGGGAGGCACGGCTCTGCCTGCAGCAGGCCAAGGACCTGATCATCGAGTGCATCGAAGGTGACTGGGAGCGCGAGCTACTGGTTTCGCTGCCAGAGCTGCTGACCCAGGTGCGCGGTGCCCTGGCGATGATTCCGCTGCCCCGTGCCGCCAGCCTGATGGAGGCCTGCAACCAGTTCATCGCCGAGCATCTGCTGTTGGCGCAACCCAGGCCGGCCTGGCAGCAACTGGACCATCTGGCTGACGTGATCACCAGCCTGGAGTACTACCTGGAGCGCTTGAGCGAGGACCATGAAGCCCCGGGCGAAAAAATCCTCGACGTTGCCGAGCAAGGCCTGGCCGCCCTCGGTTATGTACCGGTGGAACAGGTGCCGTTGCTGGATCAGCCCCTGAGTCCCAACCAGGCCCAAGTGGCGCAGGACCTGCAGGCGCTGGATGATCCCCAGGTGGCACAGTCCCTGGCGGATGCGCTGGCGGTGCCGGTATCGGCCCTCAACCCGCCGGCCCTGATCACCCCGGGCAGCCTGCTGCCGCCCCCTCGGGACGAGGAGCCCGTGGACGACGAACTGCGGGAAGTGTTCCTCGAAGAAACCGAGGAAGTGCTGGAAATGCTTCGCGAGTACCTGCCGCGCTGGGCGGCCGACCCCCAGGGCACGTCCGCCCTGAGTGAGCTGCGGCGGGCCTTTCATACCCTCAAGGGCAGCGGCCGCATGGTGCGCGCGCTGGTGCTGGGGGAGTTGGCCTGGGCGGTGGAGAACCTCCTCAATCGGGTGCTGGAACACAGCGTGGCCCCCGGCCCCGAGGTCCTGCAGCTGGTGGAGGACACGCTGGAGCTGTTGCCTGAGCTGATCGCCGAGTTCGCCGTCCAGGGTCAGCGTCAGCGCGATGATGTCGATCGCCTGGCGGCGCGTGCCCATGCCCTGGCCAAGGGCGCCGAGGAGCCCGCCAGCGTGGCGCCGGACGACCACGCCCTCGACCCGCAGTTGCTGGAAATCTTCCGTGCCGAAGCCCAGACCCACCTGGACAGCATCCAGCGTTTTCTCGATCAGGCCGCCGAGCACGTGCCGTTGCAGGCCAGCGACGCACTGCAACGTGCCCTGCACACCCTCAAGGGCAGCGCCTCCATGGCCGGAGTGCTGCCCATCGCCGAGCTGGCCGGGCCCTTCGACCAATTGGCCCGGGAGTACCGGGCGCACCTGATTCCCCTGGACCTGGACGAAGTGGAACTGCTGCTGGAGGCCGAAGGCCTGCTGCGCCGTGGCTTGCGGCAGCTGGACAGTGATCCGCTGGCGCCCATCGATGGTGCCCGCTCATTGGTCGGCCGCGTCCTGGTGCTGCTGGGGGAGCGGCTGGAAGCCTTGCTCAACGCCCCGGACAGTGCCCCTCGGGCCAAGCGCGATCCGCAACTGATCAATAACTTCCTGGCCCAGGGCATGGACATCCTGCTGGATGCCGAAAGCCTGTTGCGGCGTTGGCAGCAGCATCCCGGCGAGCGCCAGGAGCTCAGCGCCTTGCTGGACGAGTTGACCACCCTTGGCGAAGGCGCTCACCTGGCCGACCTGCATCCGGTGGATGAGCTGTGCGAGGCCCTGCTCGATCTCTATGGCGCCGTGGAGGAAAGCAGCCTGGCGGTCAGCGAGGGCTTCTTCAATGAAGCCGAAAGCGCCCATGAAGCCCTGATCAACATGCTCGACGAGCTGGCGGCGGGCCAGGAAGTCAGCCCGCGGCCGGAGCGGGTCGAGGCCCTGCGCAAACTGTTGCACCAGGGCCTCGACCCGTCCGCCACCGGCTTGATCAGAAGCGATGGCAGTCGCGTCCTGAGTATCAGTGAACTGGGGGCGGCCACCGCTGGCCTGGAGCAGGTTGCAGATCCTCTGCAAGCCGATGACGAGATCGTCGAGATCTTCCTCGAAGAAGCGGTGGATATCCTCGAAAGCGCCGACCAGGCCTTGCAGCGCTGGCTGGCCGATCCTGAAAATGCTGCACCGCTGTCGTCCCTGCAGCGGGACATGCATACCCTCAAGGGCGGTGCGCGCATGGCCGAAGTGGCCCCGGTGGCGGAACTGGCCCATGAGCTGGAGTCGCTGTACGAGGGGCTGGTGGACCGGCGCTACAGCCACAGTCAGCACCTGGGCCTGCTATTGCGCAGCAGCCATGAGCAGCTGGCGCTGCTGCTGGAGCAATTGCAGGGGCAACGGCCGCTGGACGAGTCCCGGGCCCAGGTCGATGCCGTGCGGGCCTACCGGCAGCAGGCCGCAAGCCCTGCGGAACCGGTGCCGAGCGCGGCGCAGGAGGACAGTGCCGCCCAGGACCCGGAGCTGCTGGAGATCTTCCTCGAAGAGGGCTTCGACATCATCGACAGCTCCGCCGCGGCCCTGGGGCGCTGGCAGGCTGACCCCCAGGCCCGCCAGGAAGTGGAAACCCTGCTGCGGGACCTGCACACCCTCAAGGGCGGTGCGCGGATGGTGGAGATTGCCCCCATCGGCGATCTGGCCCACGAGCTGGAGTTTCTCTTCGAAGGCCTGTCCGCCGGCCTGCTGCAACCCAGCCCAGCGCTGTTCACCCTGTTGCAGAAAAGTCACGACCGTCTGGCGCAGATGCTCGACGCAGCCCGGGCTGGCCAGCCCATCGAGGCGGCGCAGAAACTCATCGACGCCATCCACGACCTGAGCCATCCCCGTGTGCCGTCCACGTCTGGGGTGCCAACCCCGCTACCGGCGAGCAAGCCCGAGCCTGTCGCACCCGCTCCAGAAGCGGCGGCAGCCGGGGACATGGTCAAGGTATCGGCGGAGTTGCTGGACGACCTGGTGAACCTGGCCGGGGAGACGTCGATCTTTCGTGGCCGCATCGAACAACAGGTCAACGATGCCCGGGTGGCCCTTGGCGAGATGGAAACCACCATCGAGCGGATGCGTGACCAGCTGCGCCGCCTGGACACCGAGACCCAGGGACGGATTCTCAGCCGCCAGCAGGTGGAGGCCGAGCGCCTGGGCTACGAAGAGTTCGACCCCCTGGAAATGGATCGACACTCGCAGTTGCAGCAGCTGTCCCGGGCCCTGTTCGAATCGGCCTCGGACCTGCTGGACCTCAAGGAAACCCTCGACCGACGCAACCATGACGCCGAGAACCTGTTGCAGCAGCAGGGGCGCATCAACACCGAGTTGCAAGAAGGCCTGATGCGCACCCGCATGGTGCCTTTCGAGCGCATGGTGCCAAGGCTCAAGCGCATCGTGCGCCAAGTGGCCGAAGAGCTGGGCAAGGACGTGGAATTCGTGGTGGGCAACGCCGAGGGGGAAATGGACCGCAACGTGCTCGAACGCATGGTGGCGCCCCTGGAGCACATGCTGCGCAACGCCGTGGACCACGGCCTGGAATCCGTCGAGGCGCGGCTGGCCGCCGGCAAGCCGCGACAGGGGCGGATCACCCTCGACCTGTCCCGCGAGGGCGGCGACATCATCTTCGACATGCGCGACGACGGTGCCGGAGTGCCCCTGGAGGCGGTGCGCAACAAGGCCATCAAGCGTGGCCTGCTGGACCCGCAGGCGCCCATCAGCGACCGCGAGGTGCTGCAGTTCATCATGCAGCCGGGCTTTTCCACCGCCGAGAAGATCACCCAGATCTCCGGGCGCGGCGTGGGCATGGACGTGGTCCATGAAGAAGTGCGCCAACTGGGCGGCAGCATGAGCATCGACTCCATTGCCGGCCAGGGGGTGCATTTCCGTATTCGCTTGCCATTCACCGTCTCGGTCAACCGGGCATTGATGGTGCAGTGCGCCGACGAGCAGTACGCCATCCCGCTGAACACCGTGGAAGGCATCGTCCGGGTGCTGCCGGGTGAACTGGACGCCTATTACCAACTCGACCCGCCGCGCTATGAATACGCCGGCCAGCGCTATGACCTGTGCTACCTGGGGGAGCTGCTGCACACCGTGCCGCGGCCCAAGCTCCTGGGCCAGGTGCTGCCGTTGCCGGTGCTGCTGGTGCACTGCAACGAGCAGCGTATCGCGGTGCAGGTGGACACCACGGCCGGCACCCGAGAGATCGTGGTCAAGAGCCTGGGCCCGCAGTTCGCGGCGGTGCAGGGCCTGTCCGGTGCGACCATTCTCGGCGATGGCCGGGTGGTGCTGATTCTCGACCTGCTGGCGCATATCCGCGCACAGCAGTTGCAAGCGCCCCTGCCGCGTCCGGCCGGGGAGGAAGCAGCCAGCGAGGTGGAGCCGCCACGGCCGATGCTGGTGCTGGTGGTGGATGACTCGGTCACTGTGCGCAAGGTCACCAGCCGCTTGCTGGAGCGCCACGGCATGAACGTGCTCACTGCCAAGGACGGAGTCGATGCCATGGCCGTGCTGGCCGAGCACACCCCGGACCTGATGCTGCTGGATATCGAGATGCCGCGCATGGACGGCTTCGAAGTGGCGATCCAGGTGCGCAACGATCCCCGTCTGCAGCACTTGCCGATCATCATGATCACCTCCCGTACCGGCCAGAAACACCGCGATCGGGCCATGGCCATTGGGGTCAACGACTACCTCGGCAAGCCTTATCAAGAGTCGGTGTTGCTGGAAAGCATCGCCCTGTGGAGCAAGAACCATGCTTGATCACCGCTCCAGCACCCTCACCGGGCTGTTGTTGCCCCTGGCCGACCGCACCCTGATCTTGCCGAACGTGGCAGTGGCCGAGTTGATCGACTACCAGCAGGGCGCCTTCGACCTGGACTCGCCACCCTGGTACCTGGGCCAGGTGCTCTGGCGCGAACGGCGGATTCCGTTGATCAGTTTCGAATCGGCCTGTGGCAACAAGACGGTGATCGGCGAGCGGGCTCGCATCGTGGTGCTCAATGCCCTGGGCGGGCGCCCGGAACTGAAGTTCATCGCCTTGCTGGTGCAGGGCATTCCCCGCTCCTGCAAGCTCGACAGCCAACTGAGCTATGTCGACGTGCCCCTGGCGCCCCTGGAAAAAGCCGCGGTGCAGGTGGCCGAGCTGGTGGCCAAGGTGCCGGATCTGCTGGCGCTGGAAGAGTTGCTGGTGGGGGGGCTTTAGGGCCGCTTCGCCGGCCAGCCGGCTCCTGCACCAAACCGCCTGTAGGCGCGGGCTTGCCAGCGAAAGCAGCGCCTCAGGCAGTACGCAACCTGTCCCGCACTTCCATCAGCGCATAGCCCAGCAGGTTCAGGCCGCGCCACTGCTCTGGCCGGCTGGCCTTGGCGTCCTCGGCGGCCAGGCCAATGCCCCAGATCCGGTCCACCGGGCTGGCTTCCACCAGCACCTGGTCCCGGGTGGACAGCAAGTACTCGCCCAGGGCCGAGTGCTGGCTGAACTTGGCCAGGTTGCCCTGGACCACGATGTCGAAGCGCGCCGCTTGCCATTGCGTGTCATCGAAACCACGAACCTCACGGCCCAGTTGCTTCACATCGGCGGGCGTCACGGCCTTGAGGATGCGCCCGTGGGTTTCCCGGTCGTCGAACAGCAGGGCCTTGCCGGCCATCATGAAGTGCTCGGCGCTGGGATAGTGGATGCCCTCGATCTCGAAACCGGCGGCAAACCACTGGCTGAAGCAACTCGGGGAGGGGCGCCCGTCCCGGGTCGGCTGGTGCCCCCAGAACATCAGGTAGTCGGGCTTCAGGCCGTGCTTGATCTGTTCCAGCAACGCCTGGTTCGAGCGAATCGGTGTGTCCATGCTGACTCTCATTATTGTCTGCTCAGGCCATTGGCTGGCCGGTCCGGTGGGCATTGTGTACCGAGAGCGAGAAACGGCGCCATTGGCTTGGCAATCGTTACGCTCAGCGTAACTATCCAACGCCGGGCTTGATTGATGGCCCCAGGTTTCACTCCTATGGTGACTGCCACGACAGCGAACCCGTGGAGTGAGCATGACAACAATAATTTCCCCCGACGCGCGCTGGTCGCGGCGGCGCAGCGAAAAGCAGCGGCGCCTCGAACAGGTGCGGGCCATCGCCGATGGCGTGGTGTTGCCGAGCGACAAGATCGTCGCCGCCCTGGAAGCCCTGATCCTGCCCGGCGACCGGGTGGTGCTGGAGGGCAATAACCAGAAGCAGGCGGACTTTCTCTCCCGCTCCCTGGCCAAGGTCGACCCGGCCAAGCTGCATGACCTGCACATGATCATGCCCAGCGTCGGTCGTTCCGAGCACCTGGACCTGTTCGAGCGCGGCATCGCCCGCAAGCTGGACTTCTCCTTCGCCGGCACCCAGAGCCTGCGCATCAGCCAGTTGCTGGAAGACGGGCTGCTGGAAATCGGCGCCATTCATACCTACATCGAACTCTATGCACGGCTGGTGGTGGACCTGATCCCCAATGTGGTGCTGTCCGCCGGGTTCATGGCCGACCGTGCCGGCAACATCTACACCGGCCCCAGCACCGAGGACACCCCGGCACTGATCGAGCCGGCGGCCTTCAGCGACGGCATTGTCATCGTCCAGGTCAACCAGTTGGTGGACGATGTCAGCGAGCTGCCCCGGGTCGACATCCCCGCATCCTGGGTCGACTTCGTGGTGGTGGCCGACAAGCCTTTCTATATCGAGCCGCTGTTCACCCGCGACCCACGGCATATCAAGCCGGTGCATGTGCTGATGGCGATGATGGCGATCCGCGGCATCTACGAAAAACACAAGGTCCAGTCGCTGAACCACGGCATCGGTTTCAACACCGCGGCCATCGAGCTGATCCTGCCGACCTACGGCGAGTCCCTGGGGCTCAAGGGCAAGATCTGCCGCAACTGGACCCTCAATCCTCACCCAACCCTGATCCCGGCCATTGAAAGCGGCTGGGTGGACAGCGTGCATTGCTTCGGCACCGAACTGGGCATGGAGAACTACATCGCCGCGCGTCCGGACGTGTTCTTCACCGGCCGCGACGGCTCGCTGCGGTCCAACCGGATGTTCTGCCAGCTGGCCGGGCAATACGCGGTGGACCTGTTTATCGGCGCCACCTTGCAGGTGGACGGCGACGGCCACTCTTCCACCGTGACCCGCGGCCGTCTGGCCGGTTTCGGCGGGGCACCGAACATGGGCCACGACCCGCGCGGGCGGCGCCACGGCACTCCGGCCTGGCTCGATATGCGCCAGGATCAAAGCGATGCACCCCAGGCCATGCTCGAACGCGGCAAGAAGCTGGTGGTGCAGATGGTGGAAACCTTCCAGGAAGGCGGCAAACCGACTTTTGTCGAGACCCTGGATGCCGTGGAAGTGGCGCGCAAGAGCGGCATGCCCCTGGCGCCGATCATGATCTACGGCGACGACGTTACTCACCTGCTCACCGAGGAAGGCATCGCCTACCTGTACAAGGCCCGCTCCCTGGAAGAACGCCAGGCGATGATTGCCGCCGTGGCTGGGGTGACCGCCATCGGCTTGCGCCACAACCCCAAGGACACCGCGCGCATGCGCCGTGAAGGGCTGATCGCCTTGCCCGAAGACCTGGGCATTCGCCGGACCGACGCCAGCCGCGAGCTGCTGGCGGCGAAAAGCGTCGCCGATCTGGTGCAGTGGTCCGGTGGCTTGTACAACCCGCCCGCCAAGTTCAGGAGCTGGTAATGCACGCACTCAACCTGCAATCAAACAGCCTGAGTCTGGCCGAACGCCTGGCGGACCTGGCGGTGGACGCGCTGATCGACGAGGCCGACCTGTCGCCCAAGCCGGCCCTGGTGGACCGTCGTGGCAATGGCGCCCATACCGATCTGCACCTGGGCTTGATGCACGCTTCGGCCCTGGCCCTGTGGCCGGCCTTCAAGGAAATGGCCGAAGCGGCGCTGGCGTTCGGTGAAGTCGGCCTGCCTCTGCGCGAAGCCCTGGGCCGCATCGGCCGCGAAGGCGAACAGGCCATGCTCGCCACCACGGCGGGGGTGAATACCCATCGTGGGGCGATCTGGGCCCTGGGCCTGCTGGTGGCCGCGACCGCGCTGGAACCTCGATCCACAGGTGCCGGCAGCGTTGCGCTGCGGGCTGCGCGTCTGGCCCTGTTGGAGGATCGTTACGCGCCACGGCCCTTGAGTCATGGCGCCCAGGTGGCGCTGCGCTACGGCGTGCGCGGTGCTCGGGAAGAAGCCCAGCAAGGCTTCCCCGCGGTGCTGCAACGGGGGCTGCCACAGCTCAAGCGCAGCCGCGCCCAGGGCCATGGCGAACAGAACGCCCGGCTTGATGCCTTGCTGGCGATCATGAGCCGTCTGGCGGACACCTGCGTGCTGTACCGCGCCGGTGAGCAAGGCTTGCAGGCCATGCAGCAGGGCGCCCAGGCGGTGCTCGATGCCGGTGGCAGCGCCAGCCTCGCCGGTCGTCGTCGCTTGCATGAGCTGGACCTGCAACTGTTGACCTTGAATGCCTCGCCCGGCGGCGCCGCTGATTTGCTGGCGGCCAGCCTGCTGTTGGACCGGATCGAATCCGCCGACGCCTTTATCCAGGGAGCGCTGTAATGGAAACCTTGTCTTTTCAATTCCCCGCCGGCCAGCCCGGCCGTGGCCGCGCCCTGGTGGGCTGTGTTGGCTCCGGCGACCTGGAAGTGCTGCTGGAGCCGGGTCAGCCCGGCACATTGACCATCCAGGTGCAGACTTCGGTAAACGGCAGCGCCGCCCGCTGGCAGCACCTGTTCGAGCGCATGTTCGACGGCCAGTTGCCGCCGGCGCTGCTGATCGACATCCATGATTTCGGCGCCACCCCGGGGGTGGTGCGCCTGCGCCTGGAACAGGGCTTCGAGGAGATCGGCCATGACTGACAGCGCACGTTTATTGAACAAGCACAGCTTCGTCGAGCTGGGCGCCCGGCAGCGGGCCCGGGCCTTGCTGGATGCCGGCAGTTTTCGCGAGCTGCTGGACCCTTTCCAGCGGGTCATGTCGCCCTGGCTGGCGCGTCAGGGCGTGGTGCCCCAGGCCGACGACGGCGTGGTGATCGCCAAGGGCCGCATCGCCGGTTTGCCGGTGGTGATTGCCGCCATCGAAGGCGCGTTCCAGGGCGGCAGCCTGGGTGAAGTGGGCGGGGCGAAGATCGCCGGAGCCCTGGAACTGGCTGCCGAGGACAACCGCAACGGCATCCCGACCTGTGCCGTGCTGCTGCTGGAAACCGGTGGCGTGCGCCTGCAGGAAGCCAACCTCGGACTGGCGGCGATTGCCGACATCCATGCGGCGATTGTCGACCTGCGCCAGTACCAGCCGGTGGTCGGCGTGGTGGCCGGCAGTGTCGGCTGTTTTGGCGGCATGTCGATTGCCGCCGGGCTGTGCAGTTATCTCGTGGTCACCCAGGAAGCGCGCCTGGGGCTCAACGGCCCGCAGGTGATCGAGCAGGAAGCCGGGCTTGAGGAATACGACTCCCGTGACCGGCCGTTCATCTGGAGCCTGACCGGCGGCGAGCAGCGTTTCGCCAGCGGTTTGGTGGACCGTTATGTGGCCGACGATGTGGCGCAGATCCAGGCCCAGGTCCGCGAGTTGCTGGCCCTGGGCTTGCCCGAGCGGCAACGCAGCCGCGAGGCCGATCTGTACCTGCAACGCCTGGCCCGTTTGGACACCACGCCGCAAATCGATGCGGCGACGGTTCGCGATCTGTATCAAGGAGACCGCTCATGAGTGCTTGTTCTTTGCGGGGTTTGAACTGGTTCAACGCCTTGAGTGGCGGCGCCGCGCTGGTGGCCGGCCTGCCGCCGTCGCTGCGGGTGGCCGATGGTCAATTGGCGGGGCAGCCGGTGCGTTTTATCGCCGTGGTGGCCGACCCGGAAAATCGCTTTCCCCGTGCCCGTCAGGGCGAGGTCGGCCTGCTGGAAGGCTGGGGCCTGGCCAAGGCCGTGGATGAGTTGATCGATGCCGACTGCGACCAGCCTCACAAGCGGGCGCTGCTCGCCATTGTCGATGTACCGAGCCAGGCCTATGGCCGTCGCGAAGAAGCCCTGGGCATCCATCAGGCCTTGGCGGCGGCGGCCGACAGCTACGCCCGGGCGCGGCTGGCCGGGCACCCGGTGATTGCCTTGTTGGTGGGCAAGGCCATGTCCGGAGCCTTTCTGGCCCACGGTTATCAGGCCAACCGCTTGATCGCCCTGCGCGATCCCGGGGTGATGGTGCATGCCATGGGCAAGGCGTCGGCGGCGCGGGTCACCCTGCGCAGTGTCGAGGAACTGGAAGCCCTGGCCGCCAGCGTGCCGCCCATGGCCTATGACATCGACAGCTACGCCAGTCTCGGGCTGCTCTGGGAAAGCGTATCGGTGCGGCAGATTGAACAGCCGGCAGTGGAGGATCTGGCGGTCGTCGAGGAATGCCTGTTGGCGGCGATTGCCGATGTGCGGGCCAAAGGCGTCGACCTGAGCTGCCGTCTGGGGGCGTCGAACCGGGCGGCGTCGAGCCGGGTTCGCCAATTGCTGCGGGAACAATGGTGAACGGGCTCGGCCCCTGGCTGCCCCACGACTTGCTGTGGGGCATGACCCCGGCGCAGTTGGCCGCCGATGCGCCGGATTGGGCCTTTGCCGTGCTGGAGGCCGGGCAGCCGGTGGTGGTGCGGCGGGCACTGACGGCGCCGGGGCAGATTGCTGTCGGCCTGCGCGGTCGCACCCGCGAGCAGCGCTACCCGGCTGTGCTGGCGTTGGAATCGGTGCAGCGTGGGGTGCATCCCGAGGCGCTGTGCCGGATGTCCGGCTCGCGCTCATTGCCGGCGCTTCAGGCGTTGCAGCAGTTACGTGGCGAGCTGGATGCCCTGGGCCTGGTCTGGGGCGTCAGCGGCAGCGCCGGTTTTGAGTTGGCCTGTGGGATTGCCGCGCTGCATCAGCACAGCGACCTGGACCTGATCCTGCGCACGCCGGAACCTTTTTCCCGGACTCAGGCCCGCGAGTTGCTGGCCCTGCTGGAGTGCGCCGAGTGCCCGGTGGATCTGCAACTGCAGGTGCCGGCCGGCGCTCTGGCCCTGCGGGAATGGGCGGGAACGGCGCCTCGGGTGCTGCTTAAAAGTGCCGAGGGCGCGCGCTTGGTCAGCGACCCCTGGTGCGCGCTGGAGCAGGCGGCATGAGCAGCTTGCTGGTGTTTCCGGGCCAGGGCGCGCAGCAGCCGGGGATGCTCCAGCGTTTGCCGCCAAGCCCTGAAATCCGCGCCTGCCTGGACGAGGCCAGCGAAGTGCTGGGCGAGGATGTGCTGACCCTGGATTCGCCCCAGGCCCTGGCCAGCACACGGGCCGTGCAGTTGTGCCTGTTGATCGCTGGCGTGGCCTGTGCCCGGACCCTGCTGCAAGCGCCGGTCAAGGCGGACTATGTGGCGGGCTTGTCCATCGGTGCCTACCCGGCGGCGGTGGTGGCCGGGGCCCTGGGGTTTGCCGATGCGTTGCGACTGGTGAGCCTGCGTGGCCAGTTGATGCAGCAAGCCTATCCGCAGGGCTATGGCATGACCGCATTGATCGGCCTGGATCTGGCGCTGGTGGAGGGGTTGCTGGCCCAGGTCCACAGCCCGCAAACGCCGGTGTACCTGGCCAACATCAACGCCGACAGCCAAGTGGTGATCGCCGGCAGCGATGCGGCGATGCATGCCGTGGCCGAGCTGGCCCGGGGTTGTGGAGTCGGCGTGGCCAAGCGTCTGGCGGTCAGCGTGCCGTCCCATTGCCCGTTGCTGGAACAACCGGCCCAGATCCTGGCCGCCGCTTTTGCCGAAGTGCCCTTGCAGGTGCCCGCCCTGGGTTATCTGAGCGGCAGCCGGGCCCGACCGTTGCGCACGGTGGAACAGGTGCGCGATGACCTGGCGTTCAACATGTGCCGGGTGGTGGACTGGCGCGGCACCGTGCAAAGCGCCTACGAGCGCGGGGTGCGCCTGCAGATCGAACTGCCGCCCGGCGCGGTACTCACCGGGTTGGCCCGCCGCGTGTTTGCCCAGGGGACGGTGATCGCCTTCGACGGCGCGCGCCTGGACACCTTGCAGGCGCTGATGCGTGAGGAGGGAAGCCGCGACCGATAGAGCACCGACTCAGGCTGACGAAGCACAAGAACAACAACTTCGACGATGCACTTTGAGGACAACAACAATGATTATCTACGGTGTGGCCTTCCTGGCCTTTTGTACCCTGGTGGGTATTTTCATCGGTGAGCTGCTGGGCAAATTGATCGGCGTACCGGCCAATGTCGGCGGCGTCGGTATTGCCATGCTGCTGTTGATCGGCCTGGGCAGCTACCTGCACAAGCGCGGGTTGTTCGCCGGCAAGTCCGAGCAGGGCGTGGAGTTCTGGGGCGCGGTGTACATCCCCATCGTGGTGGCCATGGCCGCCCAGCAAAACGTGTATGGCGCCCTCAAGGGCGGGCCGATGGCGATCCTGGCGGGCACCCTGGCGGTGGTGATCGCCTTTGCCCTGGTGCCGGTGCTGGTGCGCATCGGCAACAAGGCGCCGGATGTGGCCGCTCCTCAGAAAACGGTGGGGTAAGGGCCATGTACGAATCGATGATGAAGGTTATTAGCGGCTACGGGCTGATCAGCGGTTTTGCAGTGATCGGGATCACCATGTGGGTCTCCTACTGGATCTCCAACACCTTTACCAAGGGCCGCCTGCATGGCTCGGCCATCGCCATTCTGCTGGGGCTGGTGCTGTCCTACGTGGGCGGCGCCTTCACCGGCGGGCAGAAGGGCGTGGTGGATATCCCGTTGCTTTCGGGCATCGGCTTGTTGGGCGGGGCCATGCTGCGGGACTTCGCGATTGTCGCCACCGCCTTCGGTGTCAGTGTCGAGGAGCTCAAGCGCGCCGGATTCGTGGGGGTGCTGGCGCTGTTCGTCGGGGTTGGCTCGTCCTTTGTGGCGGGAGTGGGGGTGGCCATGGCCTTTGGTTACACCGATGCGGTGAGCCTGACCACCATTGGCGCCGGGGCGGTGACTTACATCGTCGGGCCGGTGACTGGCGCCGCCATCGGCGCCAGCTCCGAGGTCATGGCACTGTCGATTGCCGCGGGGTTGATCAAGGCGATTCTGGTGATGGTGATGACACCCTTCGTGGCACCGCTGATCGGCCTCAACAACCCGCGCAGCGCGGTGATCTTCGGCGGCTTGATGGGCACTTCCAGCGGCGTCGCCGGGGGCTTGGCGGCCACCGATCCGAAGCTGGTGCCCTATGGTTGCCTGACGGCGGCGTTCTACACGGCCCTGGGCTGCCTGCTGGGGCCGTCGCTGCTGTTCCTGCTGATGCGTGGCCTGCTGGGCGCGTAGGCGCCGGCTTGCCGGCGAAGGGGCCTTTGAGACGTGCACAAGTCTTATGGACGCCTTCGCTGACAAGCCAGCTCCTACGGCGGGTTGCGGTGTTGCGAATGACGCGTTTTGGCAGGAACCGGCTTCCTACGTGATTTGCCGATTGGCGTACATCCGGCATTCGGCCAACAGTGCCAACAGGTTCGGGTCGCGTTCCTTGGCCTTGAGAAACACCACACCGATATGTTGCTGCAGGCGGTAGCGCGCCTGTAGCGGTATCAGTTTCACGCGGTTCTCGTAGACGGCCGCGATCCTCCCCGGCAGCAACGCATAACCCACCCCTGAGCTGACCATGCTCAGCAAGGTGAAGATGTCGTTGACCTGCATCGCTACCTTGGGTTCGAACCCCGCCTGCTTGAACACCCGCACTCCGTCCTGATGAGTGGCAAAGCCTTGGGTCAGGGTAATGAAGGTGGCATCGCGCACGTCGGCCAGGTCCACTTCACGCTGCTGGGCGAAGGGCGAATCGGCGGGAGTGGCAAGGAAAATGTCGTCGGAAAACAGCGGCAGTTGTTCACAGTCCGGGTCGTTGACGCTGTCGTCCAGGGAAATCAGGATGGCGTCCACTTCCATGTTCTTGAGCTTGTACAGCAGGTCGATGTTGGAGCCCAGGATCAGGTCGATGTTCAGTTCACTGCGGCGCAGCTTCAGGCCCATGATCAGCTGCGGCACGGTTTTCACCGTCAGCGAGTAAAGCGCGCCGAGCTTGAAACGTTCTGCGGAAAAGCCCGCTGCTTCACGGGTCAGGCGCACGCTCTCGACCACGTCCTGGACCAGTTTCTGGGCGCGCTCTTCGAGGACGAAGGCGCTTTCCAGCGGCGTCAGGTTGCGCCCTTCGTGCTTGAACAGCGGGCAGCGCAGGGCGTTTTCCAGGGAGTGGATGGCCCGGTGCACGCTGACATTGCTGGTCTGCAACTCGGCGGCAGCGCGGGCCAGATTGCCGGTGCGCATGAAGGCCAGAAACACTTCGAGCTTTTTCAGGGTCAACTCTTCGTCGATGAGCATGGACTGGCCTCGGCTGATGAGGGGCTGATGATGCCCGATGAGTCAGGGCGTGGGCGCTGGTTTTTTATTGGCCGTGCCCCAATAGACATGTTGCGCTTTCAAGCTGCAGGCCTGAGCCTTGCGTGTTTTTTCAATGTTTCAAGGGTGAGCGACAGATGTATCACGGAGAAAGATTCAACGCCTGGACCCACTTGCTGGGAGCGATCGCCGCGTTTGTCGGCGGGATCTGGCTGGTGGTGCTGGCCAGCCTCGATGGCGACCCGTGGAAGATCGTCGGTGTGGCGATCTATTCCTTCACCTTGCTGGTGCTCTACAGCGTGTCCACGGTCTACCACAGCGTGCGTGGGCGGGCCAAAGGCATCATGCAGAAGGTCGATCACTTTTCCATCTATCTGCTGATTGCCGGCAGTTATACGCCCTTCTGCCTGGTGACCCTGCGCGGGCCCTGGGGCTGGACCCTGTTCGGGATTGTCTGGGGGTTGGCGCTGATTGGCATCCTGCAGGAGATCAAGCCGCGTTCCGAGGCGCGAATTCTGTCCATCGTGATCTACGCGGTCATGGGCTGGATCGTGCTGGTGGCGGTCAAGCCGCTGCTGGCGGCCTTGGGCCCCGCCGGTTTTGCCTGGCTGGCCTCGGGTGGCGTGCTGTACACCGTGGGCATCATCTTCTTTGCCCTGGATAGCCGCCTGCGTCATGCCCATGGCATATGGCACCTGTTCGTGATCGCCGGCAGCCTGCTGCACTTCATCGCCATCCTGTTCTACGTCCTATAAGGGGTGGTCCAGCTGGGCCTGGGCCTGACGAGAGAAAATCTGCAGCAGGCTGGCCAGGGTGTGGGGCGGCGGTTCGGCGGTGCGGGTCACGGCGTACAGGGTGATGGGCAGGGGCGGACTCAGGGGGCGGATGGCGGTGCTGGCCGGTGAGGCGCCCAGGGCGGTGAAGGGATCGATCAAGGCTAGCCCGGCACCGGACTCCACCATGGCCCGGGCCAGGGAGTAGGTCTGTACGGCAATGCTCACCCGAGGCGGCGGTTCCACGGTCTTGAGGTAGCTGTCGAGCCGGGCTGACAGCGGATCGGTGCTGCTCAGGCCAATCAGCGGTGCATCCGCCAGTTCCATCAGGGCCAGTGGCTGGCCCCGGGTTGGCTCCGGCCAGTAGTCCAGCGGTGCCAGGGCCACCAGCACGCCCTCGGCCAGGGGCTGTGCACAGAGCCCGGGGTGATCCGGGCGCTGCAGGGTCAGGGCCACATCGATTTCCCGCATCAGCAGGTTCTGCACCAGTTCGCGGCTATGGGCGCTGGACAGTTCGCACAGGCTGTCCGGGTAGCGGCGGGTCCATTCGCTGATGGCCGGTGGCAGCAGGGCCAGGGCCAGGGCCGGGGTGGCGCCGATGCGCAGGCTCTGGCCCGGCGCCCGGCGCAGGTTCTGCGCCAGCCGCCTGACCCCTTGCAGGCTTTCGCTGACCTTGTCCACTTCCCGCTCCAGCTCCAGGGCTTCGGGCGTGGGCTGCAACTTGCCCCGTACCCGCAGGAACAACGGAAAACCCAGTTGCAGTTCGGCGTGCTGCAGGACCTTGCTCACTGCTGGCTGGGAGACGTGCAGCAGCTGCGCGGCGCCGCTGATGGAGCCGGTCTGGCGAATGGCCTGGAAGATTTCGATGTGACGCAGTCGCATGGGCAGTCCATAACCTTTGTTTATGGGTGGTCCATCTTTATTCATTGTTCGGCGCCTGTCACCTGCCCCTAACCTTGCGCCATTCAACAAGCGGTCGGGGACAGTCATGAGTCAGCGGGTTTGCATCATCGGCGGTGGCGTCATTGGCCTGGCCAGCGCCTATGCCCTGGTTCGCCAGGGCCTGGAAGTGACGCTGGTGGAAGCCCAGGATGCCCTCGGCAGCCAGACCAGCTTCGCCAATGGCGGACAGTTGTCCTATCGCTATGTAGCGCCCCTGGCCGATGCCGGTGTGCCTTGGCAGGCCCTGGGCTGGATGCTCAAGGGCGACTCGCCGCTCAAGCTGCGCCCGCGCCTGGACCCGGCGCAATGGCGTTGGTTGGCGGGGTTTCTCGGTGCCTGTCGGCATTCGGTGAACCAGCGCAATGGCGCCCACCTGCTGCGTTTGGCATTGCTCAGCCAGAGCACCCTGCAACGCTGGCGCGAAGAGGATGGCCTGCAGGGCTTCGACTGGCGGCGCAATGGCAAGCTGGTGACCTTTCGTGAGCGTGGCAGCTTCGACCACGCCCGGCACAACCTCGCGGACCGCCGCCAGCAGCAGGTGTTGTCGGCCGCCGAGTGCGCGGCGCTGGAACCGACCCTGGGCGACGCGCCCTTTGTCGGCGGCATCCACACCCCCGACGAGGAAGTGGCCGACTGTCATGGCTTTTGCCAGCAGTTGGCGGCGCGGCTGCAGGCTTCCGGGCGTTGCGAGATTCTCCTGGGCCAGCGGGTTCGGGGCATTCATCACCAGGGCGACCGGGTGCAGGCCATCGATCTGGGCGACCGGCTCTTAGCGGTGGAGCACCTGGTGCTGGCGGCCGGTCACCGCAGCGCCGAGCTGCGCCTGCCCGGGCTCAAGCTGCCCCTGTATCCGCTCAAGGGCTATAGCCTCAGCGTGCCCATCGGTCCTGAGCACCGCGCGCCGGATATCAGCATCACCGACTACAACCGCAAGATCGTCTACGCCCGGATCGGCCAGCAGTTGCGGGTGGCGGCCATGGTCGACATCGTCGGCTTCGATCCGTCCCCGGACCCGGCTCGGCTGGCCTTGATGCGGCGTCAGGCCGAGCAGACCTTCGCCGCCGCCGGTGATTATGCGGCGGCCAGCGAATGGGCCGGGATGCGTCCCGCCACTCCCAGCGGCGTGCCGCTGATCGGCGCCACCGCCTATCGCAATCTGTGGCTCAACCTTGGTCACGGCGCGCTGGGATTCACCCTGGCCTGCGGCAGTGGCCAACTGCTGGGCGAACTGATTGGCCAGCGTTCCACCAGCATCGACATGCAGGGCCTGGCGCCCCGCGTCGCCTGAACGTTCAACAGGAGTCTTCAGATGAGTATCCAGCGTATCCACAGCAACCATCGCCTCAGCGGCGCCGTTACCTTTGCCGGACTGGTGTTCCTTTCCGGCCAGGTGCCGGGCTCTAGCAGCGACATCGGCGGCCAGACCCGGGAGGTCCTGGAGAAGATCGACGCCTTGCTGGCCGAGGCGGGCAGCGACAAGGATCATCTCTTGAGCGCGACGATCTACCTCAAGGACATCCAGGCCGATTTCGCGGTGATGAACGAAGTCTGGTCGGCCTGGCTGTCCCCCGGGCAGGCGCCGGCGCGCACGACCTTGCAGGCGGCCCTGGCGCGCCCGCAGATCCTCGTCGAAATCAGCGTCATCGCTGCTCGCCGCTGAATCACCTCTACCCACAACGGAGAATAACAATGCATAAGATCACGTTGCTCGGCTGCACCCTGGGGCTGTTGTTCAGCGCCGTTTCCCAGGCCAACGAGGCGCCTCTGGACGGCACCCTGGCCAAGATCGCCAATAGCTCCAGTATTACCTTGGGTTATCGCGATGCCTCGGTGCCCTTTTCCTACGTCGGCGACAACAGCGGCCAGCCCATGGGCTATTCGGTGGAGCTGGCGGGCAAGGTGGTGGAGCGCATCCAGCAGCAGTTGCACCTGCCCAAGCTGAAGGTGAAGTACAACCTGGTGACCTCGCAGACGCGCATTCCCCTGGTGCAGAACGGCACCGTGGACCTGGAGTGCGGTTCCACCGGCGTGACGGCCGAGCGGCAGAAGCAGGTGGCGTTTTCCTACGGTTTTATCTACGTCAAAGGGCAACTCTTGACCGCCAAGGACAGCGGGATCAAAAGCTTCGCCGACCTGCGGGGCAAGAACGTGGTGACCACGGCGGGGACCACCAACGAGCGGTTTCTCAAGAGTTACAACGTCGAGCACAAGATCGACATGTTCGTGATCAGCGCCAAGGACCACGGCGAGGCGTTCCAGATGCTGCAGTCGGGGCGTGCGGCGGCGTTCTACATGGATGATGCGCTGCTCTACGGCGAACGGGCCAAGGCGCGGGACCCGCACAATTGGATGGTGGTGGGGGAGGAGCAGTCGCGTGAGATCTATAGCTGCATGGTGCGCAAGGATGACCAGCAGTTCCTGGCCCTGGTGAATGGGGTCCTGGCGGATCTGTATCGCAGTGGCGAGATCAACGCCATCTACCAGCGCTGGTTTCAGCAGCCGATTCCGCCCAAGGGCCTGAACCTGGAGTTCCCCATGACTGCCGAGCTGAAGGCGATCATCGCCCAGCCCACCAGCGACCCGGTGCAATAACCGGCTGTTGCGCCGCCACCTACGGTGGGTGTTTGAACGGGGACTGTTTTAGAAGTCGCCCCACAGTTGCTGGGCCACGGCCAGGGCGACCACGGGGGCGGTTTCGGTGCGCAGCACGCGAGGGCCAAGACGGGCAGGCAGAAAGCCTGCACCGTGGGCCTGCTCCACTTCGGCATCGGACAGGCCGCCTTCCGGGCCAATCAGGAAGGCCAGGGTCTGGGGTTTGGCGTGGCTTTCCAGGGGCTGGGCCACGGGATGCAGGACCAGTTTCAGGTCCGCCTGGGTCTGTTTGATCCAGTCCGCCAGCAATACCGGTGGATGAATCAGCGGAACGCGGGAACGACCGCATTGCTCGCAGGCGCTGATGGCCACCTGGCGCCAGTGCAGCAGGCGTTTGTCGGCACGTTCGTCCTTGAGCCGCACTTCGCAGCGCTCGCTGAAGATCGGGGTGATTTCGCTCACCCCAAGTTCGGTGGCTTTCTGGATCGCCCAGTCCATGCGTTCGCCCCGGGACAGGCCCTGGCCCAGGTGAATCTGCAGCGGTGATTCGTCCTGGCCGGCAAAGCTTTCATCCAGCTGGACCCGTACCCGCTTCTTGCCCACTTCCACCAGCGTGCCGCGAAACTCCATGCCTGAGCCGTCGAACACCTGTAAGGCATCACCTTCGGCCATGCGCAGCACACGTCCGATGTAATGGGCCTGGGCTTCCGGCAGTTCGTGTTCGCCAAGGCTCAAGGGGGCGTCGATAAAGAAGCGGGACAATCTCATCTGGTTTCTCTGTGCTGTAGGAGCCGGCTTGCCGGCGATGAACGATGGTGCGGTGCGTGTCGAAGCGCTTCGCTGACAAGCCCGCTCCTGCGCCAGAGGGTGCAGGAGCGGGGCGAGGGACTCAGCCCGGATCGCGGAAGCCCGGGTGGAAGTCCTTGGGCACGGCCACGCTGACGCTGTCGCGGGTGGCGATGTCGATGCCTTCGCTGGCGACTTCGGCGAGGAAGTCGATCTGCTCCGGGGTGATCACGTAGGGCGGCAGGAAATACACCACGTTGCCCAGGGGACGCAACAGGGCGCCGCGTTCCAGGGCGTGCTGGAAAACCTTCAGGCCGCGCCGTTCCTGCCACGGGTAGGCGCTCTTGCTGGCCTTGTCCTGGACCATCTCGATGGCCAGAACCATGCCGGTCTGGCGCACTTCGGCCACGTGGGGGTGATCCACCAGATGCGCAGTGGCGCTGGCCATGCGCTGGGACAGGGCGCGGTTGTTCTCGATGACGTTGTCCTGCTCGAAGATGTCCAGGGTCGCCAGCGCCGCCGCACAGGCCAGCGGGTTGCCGGTGTAGCTGTGGGAGTGGAGGAAGGCGCGCAGGGTGGGGTAGTCATCGTAGAAGGCGCTGTAGACCTCATCGGTGGTCATGCATGCGGCCAGAGGCAGGTAGCCGCCGGTCAGGGCCTTGGACAGGCACAGAAAGTCCGGACGGATGCCGGCCTGCTCGCAGGCGAACATGCTGCCGGTGCGGCCGAAGCCCACGGCGATCTCATCATGGATCAGGTGCACGCCGTAGCGGTCGCAGGCTTCGCGCAGCAGCTTGAGGTACACCGGGTGGTACATGCGCATGCCGCCGGCGCCCTGGATCAATGGCTCGACGATGACTGCGGCTAGCGTGTCGTGGTGTTCGGCCAGGGTCTGTTCCATGGCGGCGAACATGTTTCGCGAATGCTCTTCCCAGCTCATGCCGTCGGGACGCAGGTAGCAGTCCGGGCTAGGCACCTTGAGGGTGTCCAGCAGCAGGGCCTTGTAGGTCTCGGTGAACAGCGGTACGTCGCCCACCGACATGGCGGCGATGGTTTCGCCGTGGTAGCTGTTGCTCAGGGTGACGAAGCGCTTCTTGGCCGGCTGGCCGCGGTTGAGCCAGTAGTGGAAGCTCATCTTCATCGCCACTTCGATGCACGACGAACCGTTGTCGGCGTAGAAGCAGCGGGTCAGGCCTTCGGGGGTGATCTGCACCAGGCGCTCGGACAGCTCGATCACCGGCTGGTGGCTGAAACCGGCGAGGATCACGTGCTCCAGCTGGTCCACTTGATCCTTGATGCGTTGGTTGATGCGCGGATTGGCGTGGCCGAATACATTGACCCACCAGGAACTGACCGCGTCCAGGTAGCGTTTGCCTTCGAAGTCTTCCAGCCAGACGCCTTCACCGCGCTTGATGGGGATCAAAGGCAGTTGTTCGTGGTCTTTCATCTGGGTGCAGGGATGCCACAGTACCGCGAGATCGCGTTGCATCCACTGGTTATTCAGGCCCATGTAGAGTCTCCTGGAGGCGGAATCGGGCAAGCCTATGCAATGCATGGCCGCGGGACAACCTATTGTGTGGGGCGGCGGTCAGACAAATGCGCCCTGTACGCAAAGACGTGCCTGAGAGCTGCCAGGGCACCCGCCCTTGGTTATCCCTGAGTCTTCTGAAACGGTCCTTAATCTTTTCTTAACGAGCCCGGCCCAGACTATCGATCGTATTTCTCGATATTTCAAAGCAAAATTTTTCGCTTTAATTCGATAGGTAAATCGCTAGTCTTGGTCAGCGTTTCTTACAGGATGCAACTCGATGCAGTTACGTAATTCTTCTTCGCGCTACGGCTGGGTAAGCATTGTTCTGCACTGGGGCGTGGCCCTGGCCGTCTTCGGATTGTTCGCTCTGGGCTTGTGGATGGTCGGTCTCGACTACTACAGCACCTGGCGCAAAGACGCCCCGGACCTGCACAAGAGTATTGGCCTGACGCTGTTTGCGATCATGCTGCTGCGGGTGCTGTGGCGGTTTGTCAGCCCACCACCACCGGCACCGGCCAATCATGGACGTCTGACCCGCCTGGGGGCCAAGTTGGGACATGGGTTCCTGTACCTGGGTCTGTTCGCGGTCATGATTGCCGGTTACCTGATCTCCACCGCAGACGGCGTCGGTATCCCGGTGTTTGGCTTGTTTGAAGTTCCTGCCCTGGTTTCCGGACTGCCGGACCAGGCAGATGTAGCAGGCGTGGTGCATCTGTACCTGGCCTGGGCGCTGGTGATCTTTGCCGGCATCCATGGTCTGGCGGCCTTGAAGCACCACTTTATCGATCGTGATGCGACCCTCAGCCGAATGCTGGGTCGCAAAGCCTGATGTTCAACCTCGACTCAAAAGGAATAGAAAGCATGTTGAAAAAGACTCTCGCCGCTCTGGCAATCGGATCGGCTGTATTGGCGGCCGGTCAAGTGATGGCAGCGGACTATGTGATCGACAAGGAAGGCCAGCACGCCTTCGTCGACTTCAAGATCAGCCACCTGGGCTACAGCTTCATCACCGGTACCTTCAAGGACCTGGACGGCAAGTTCAGCTTCGACGCGGCCAAGCCTGAAGACGCCAAGATCGAAGTCAATGTGCGCACCGCCAGCGTGTTCACCAACCACGCCGAACGTGACAAGCACATCACCAGCAAGGACTTCCTCGACGCTGGCAAGTTTGCCGATGCCAAGTTCGTCTCCACCAGCGTCAAGCCGACCGGCAAGAATGCCGACGGCAAGCTGACCGCTGACGTGGCCGGCGATCTGACCCTGCACGGTGTGACCAAGCCGGTTGTGGTCAAGGCCACCTTCCTGGGTGAAGGCAAGGACCCATGGGGCGGCTACCGTGCCGGCTTCGAAGGCACCACCAGCATCAATCGCCAGGATTTCGGCAAGATGATGGACCTGGGCCCGGCGTCCAACAACGTCGACCTGTACATCACCTTCGAAGGTGTGAAAGCGAAGTAATGCTTCGTCTGTAGCCGCTGCCGCAGGCTGCGATAAGGCCCGCAGGGCCTTCGCGATTCAATTCGCACAGCCCTTATTGGACTGATCGCAACCTGCGCCAAGGCAAAAAAGCGCCCCCGACCACAAATCGGGGGCGTTTTTTATTACCCGTCATGCAACCCGGTGAGCCTGGCAGGCCCTTGCGCCGGGTTCCCCGTCGTTCGCAGCCTGCGGCAGCGGCTGCAGAAAGCGCCCTCGACCAGCCGCCACAAAAAACGCCCCGGGTCTTGCGACCAGGGGCGTTTTTCATTGCAGCCTGCGGACTCAGCGATTGCGGGTCAGCAGTGCCGGCTTCTCGCCCCGTGGGCGGCTCGGCAACTGGTCCAGTTGCTCAGGCGTCGGGAAGCGATCGGCCTTGGACTCCTTGTGCATGATCTTCGGCTGGTTGCCCCGAGGATTCTGCACCGCCGGCTCCTGGCGTGGCTGTTCGTCACGGTTCGGGCGACGATTGCGCGACTCGTCGCGACGCCCCTGGCTGTCACGAGGGGCGCCGTTGCGTGGGCCGCCGCTGCGCTTGGCCGGTGCGGTGCCGGTGGTGCTGCCGTTGCTGTTGCGTGGGTTGCCGGAGCGACCCTGGCCACCACCAGCGCCGCCGCGTGGCGGATTGCCGGCACCGGCGCCCTGGGCCGGAGCCCCTGGACGGCGACCACGGCCCTGGTTGTTCTTGTTCTGGTATGGGCTGACGTAGTCAGCGCGGTTACCGAAGTTGTCCACGTCGTCGTCGAGGAACTCATCCGGTGCCCGGTCGGCACGTGGTGTCGGCTGGCGCTGTTCGCGGGCCGGAGTGCCTTCACGCGGTTTCTGCTCGCGGGCCGGGCGCTCGCCACGGGCCGGCTTGTCTTTGCCGCCCTTGTCCTTGCCCTTGTCCTTGCGACCACCGCCGCCACCGCCGCCACCGCCGCCGTTCGGGCCGTCGCCACGTGGGCCACGAGGATTGCGCGGGTTGCGTACGTCCGGACGCTCGCGCACTTCCGGCTTCTCGGCTTCCACGGCGCTGGCATCGAAGCCCATCAGGTCGCCATCGGCGATCTTCTGCTTGGTCATGCGCTCGATGCTTTTCAGCAGTTTCTCTTCGTCCGGAGCCACCAGGGAGATGGCCTCGCCCGAGCGACCGGCACGGCCGGTACGACCGATACGGTGCACGTAGTCTTCGTCGACGTTAGGCAGCTCGAAGTTGACCACGTGGGGCAGTTGGTCGATATCCAGGCCGCGGGCGGCGATATCGGTGGCTACCAGAATGCGTACGTCGCCGGCCTTGAAATCGGCCAGGGCCTTGGTGCGGGCGTTCTGGCTCTTGTTACCGTGGATCGCCACAGCGCTCAGGCCGTGCTTGTCCAGGTACTCGGCCAGGCGGTTGGCGCCGTGCTTGGTACGCGTGAACACCAGCACCTGTTCCCAGGCGCCAGCGGTGATCAGGTGCGCCAGCAGCGAGCGTTTGTGGCTGGCGGGCAGGCGGAACACCCGCTGCTCGATACGCTCAACCGTGGTGTTCGGCGGGGTGACTTCGATGCGCTCGGGGTTGTGCAGCAACTTGCCGGCCAGGTCCGTGATGTCCTTGGAAAAGGTCGCGGAGAACAGCAGGTTCTGACGCTTGGCAGGCAGGCGGGCGAGGACCTTCTTGACGTCATGGACGAAGCCCATGTCGAGCATGCGGTCGGCTTCGTCGAGCACGAGGATTTCCACGTGGGACAGATCGACGCTGCCTTGGCCGGCCAGGTCCAGTAGGCGGCCGGGGCACGCCACCAGCACATCGACGCCACGGGCCATGGCCTGGACCTGCGGGTTCATGCCGACGCCGCCGAAGATGCAGGCGCTGACGAACTTCAGGTCGCGGGCATACAGCTTGAAGCTGTCATGCACTTGCGCGGCCAGTTCGCGAGTCGGGGTCAGGACCAGTACGCGCGGTTGGCGCGGGCCGTGACGCTGGGATTTGTCCGGGTGACCGTTGGGAAACAACCGCTCCAGGATCGGGAGGGCGAAACCGCCGGTTTTACCAGTACCTGTCTGTGCCGCGACCATCAGATCGCGACCTTGCAACACGGCGGGAATGGCCCGCTGTTGCACCGGAGTAGGCTGGGTGTAGCCGGCGGCTTCGATGGCACCGACTAAAGCCTCGGAGAGACCGAGGGAAGCAAAGGACATGAGTAATCCTGTTTTAGTGAGGGCTTGGCCCAAAGGGATAATCTTGCCGGGCGTGAATGGCGTTTAAGAGGACGCAATCCCGTCCGGTCCTGCTGGCCTGAAGACTCTCCAACACAGGCTCGCGCGGGCCGGTTGGCTGCGCCGTAGCGGGGTGGAGAGGCCTTGAACAGGTTCCAGCGTCCGGGCGTGAGCCTGGCGGGAGGCCGGAGTATAACAGAGCAATCAGTATGCGCTGCTTTCCTGCTGCTCAACGGTTTTTTCTGACCCCCGGGTAGAGGATGACCTGACTGGGGGCAGAACAGGTTCCGCCCCGTACTTGGCGCTCAACTCGGCGTAGGCCGGTTCGCGCTTGAAGCGCTTGAGTTCGGCGCCGAAGCGTTGCACCAAAAGGTCCATCCCGGCGTTGCGGCGCAGCGCCAGGTACTGGCTCTGGCGGCTGATGACCGTAGGGTTCTGGCTGACCTGATCGCGAATGCCCAGGCTGTCCAGCAGATGCTGGCCCACTCGCTTGTCGGTGATCAACAGGTCGATGCGTCCCAGTAGCAGCTTGCCGAAGTTGGCTTCATGGGTCGGTGCCGGCTCGCGGTTGAACAGGGTCGAATTGCTGAAGTCATCGCTATACAGGTAGCCGGGAGAGGTGCCGATGGTCAGGCCCTTGAGTTCATCCAGGTGCTTGAACGGATGTGGGCGCTGCTTGGCGTAGAACATCACGAACTCCACATCCGAGAGAGGCTCGCTGGGATAGAGCAAGGTGCGGTCGCGCTGGTCGCTATGGAAGATATCCAGGGCTCCGTCGGCCTGGCCGGTTTCCAGCATGGCCAGGCAGCGTTTCCACGGTAGGAACTGCCACTCTACTTCTATCCCCAGACGCTGAAAGACAATGGCCGTGGTTTCGTAGTCCAGCCCCAGGGCCTTGCCGTTTTCCTCATAGACATAAGGCGCCCAGGGTTCGGTGACAATGCGCAGCTTCTCGCCATGGGCGGCGACGCTCAGGCAAGTGCAGAGGAGGGCTATCAGCAGCTGGGCAATGACGGACATTGCTGGAGATTACGACGAGAGATCATGCAATTGCTAGGGGGAGTTCCAGCCGCTCTGGCTCAAGGCTTGGGCAAATAAAAAGGCCCCGGTTTGCGCCGGGGCCTGGTGAAGTGTTGCCGATCAGCGCGGCAGCTTCAGGTTGTTCCAGATGGCCAGGCTCGGGTCGGCCTGGTTCAGGGTGTAGAAGTGCAGTCCTGGTGCGCCGCCCTGCAGCAGGCGCTCGCACATCTGGCTGATGACCTGCTCACCGAAAGCCTGGATGCTGGTGCTGTCGTCACCGTAGGCTTCCAGTTGCTTGCGGATCCAGCGAGGGATCTCCGCGCCGCAGGCGTCGGAAAAACGCGCCAGCTTGCTGTAGTTGGTGATCGGCATGATGCCCGGCACGATCGGGATGTTTACGCCCATCTTCTGCACGCGCTCGACGAAGTAGAAGTAGCTGTCGGCATTGAAGAAGTACTGGGTGATCGCACTGTCGGCACCGGCATTGGCCTTGCGTACGAAATGGGTGAGATCGTCTTCGAAGTTGCGCGCTTGCGGGTGCATCTCCGGATAGGCGGCGACTTCTATATGGAAGTGGCTGCCGGTTTCTTCACGAATGAAGCTCACCAGATCGTTGGCGTGGCGCAACTCGCCGCTGGCCATGCCCATGCCCGAAGGCAGGTCGCCGCGCAGGGCAACGATGCGCTTGATGCCAGCTGCCTGATACTGCTGCAGCAGACCGCGCAGGTCGTCCTTGCTGTCGCCGACGCAAGACAGGTGCGGTGCGGCAGGGACTTTTACTTCGCTCTCCAGTTGCAGCACGGTGTTGACCGTACGATCACGGGTCGAGCCGCCGGCACCGTAGGTGCAGGAGAAGAAGTCGGGGTTGTAGCTGGCCAGCTGACGGGCAGTGGCAAGCAGTTTTTCATGCCCAGCATCGGTCTTGGTCGGAAAGAACTCGAAGCTGTAGCGACGATCTTGGGACATGGAAGCAACCTCCAGCTACAAGCCGCAAGCTGAAAGCGCCAAGAGAAGCGTGGGTGCGCTCATCTCCTGATTCTGGAGCCTGTTGCCTGACACTGTTTAAGCAAATAGGGGCAAAGCGTGAGGCTTTGTGCGGCAAGCCCGGCTTGTGGCCCTGGCTTGCCGCTTGAAGCTCAACGCTTGCAGCTGCTCTTAGTAGCGATAAGCGTCTGGCTTGAACGGACCTTCGACGGTCACGCCGATGTAGTCAGCCTGTTGCTTGGTCAGTTGAGTGACCACGCCGCCGAAGCCGCGAACCATTTCCAGGGCCACTTCTTCGTCGAGTTTCTTCGGCAGGACTTCAACGGTCAGGCGCTCGGCTTTCTGGGCTGGCGACAGGTCGGCGTACTTCTGGCCGAACAGGAAGATCTGTGCCAGAACCTGGTTGGCGAACGAACCGTCCATGATGCGGCTTGGGTGACCAGTGGCGTTGCCCAGGTTCACCAGGCGGCCTTCGGCCAGCAGGATCAGGTAGTCGTCGTTCTGTGGGTCGAAATCGCCATGGCCGGTACGGTGGATCTTGTGTACCTGTGGCTTCACTTCTTCCCATGCCCAGTGCTTGCGCATGAAAGCGGTGTCGATTTCGTTGTCGAAGTGGCCGATGTTGCAGACCACGGCGCGCTTTTTCAGGGCCTTGAGCATGTTTGCGTCGCAAACATTGACGTTACCGGTGGTGGTAACGATCAGGTCGATCTTGCCCAGCAGGGCCTTGTCGATGCAGGCTTCGGTGCCGTTGTTGATACCGTCGATGAACGGCGAAACCAGTTCGAAACCGTCCATGCAGGCTTGCATGGCGCAGATCGGGTCGACTTCGGAAACCTTGACGATCATGCCTTCCTGACGCAGGGACTGGGCCGAGCCCTTGCCCACGTCACCGTAGCCGATGACCAGCGCTTGCTTGCCGGACAGCAGGTGGTCGGTGCCGCGCTTGATGGCGTCGTTCAGGCTGTGACGGCAGCCGTACTTGTTGTCGTTCTTGCTCTTGGTCACCGAGTCGTTGACGTTGATCGCAGGAATCTTCAGCTCGCCCTTGGCCAGCATGTCCAGCAGGCGGTGTACGCCGGTGGTGGTTTCTTCGGTCACGCCGTGAACGCGATCCAGTACCTGTGGGTATTTGTCGTGCAGCAGCTGGGTCAGGTCGCCGCCGTCGTCGAGGATCATGTTGGCGTCCCAAGGCTGGCCATCCTTGAGGATGGTCTGCTCCAGGCACCACTCGTACTCTTGTTCGGTTTCGCCTTTCCAGGCGAACACAGGAATGCCGGCGGCGGCGATGGAGGCAGCGGCCTGGTCTTGAGTCGAGAAGATGTTGCAGGACGACCAGCGTACTTCGGCACCCAGGGCAACCAGGGTTTCGATCAGTACGGCGGTCTGAATGGTCATGTGGATGCAGCCGAGGATTTTCGCGCCCTTGAGTGGCTGTTCAGCCAGGTACTTGCGGCGCAGACCCATCAGAGCGGGCATTTCCGACTCGGCGATGATGGTTTCGCGACGGCCCCAGGCGGCCAGGGAAATGTCGGCGACTTTGTAGTCGGTAAAATCTGCAGGCGTGTTTACAGCGCTCATGAAGAGCCTCCATTCGTAGTGTGCGAATGGGCGCCGTTGTGCGTTTAGTGTCCGTACAGGGAAGCCTGTACCGACAACGCCCCATCCGAGCCTGACAGGTCATGCCTGCTGCAGCGCCCCTCGGACAGGTGGCGGGAAAACGGTATCAAGTGCAGATGACCGTTTTGAAACGGTGGCGATTATAGCCGCCAGAGCCAGACTTCCAAAAGTGTTTCTGTCGCCTGGATGAAGATCGTTAATCGCGACCATAGTCGATGTTGCGTAGAGCATGACCGTCCGGTCTGCCATTATGCCGGGCATCAATTGGCAGGACGGTCAGGAGTGAATATGAATTTCCACACCCGCAAGTGGGTAAAGCCCGAAGACCTCAACCCCAACGGCACGCTGTTCGGCGGCAGCCTGTTGCGCTGGATCGACGAAGAAGCGGCGATCTACGCCATTGTCCAGCTGGGCAACCAGCGAGTGGTCACCAAGTACATCTCGGAAATCAACTTCGTCAGTGCCTCACGCCAGGGCGACATCATTGAGCTGGGCATCACCGCCACCGAGTTCGGTCGCACCTCCATTACCCTGACCTGCGAAGTACGCAACAAGATCACCCGCAAATCCATTCTCACCGTAGAGAAGATGGTCTTCGTCAACCTGGGTGAAGACGGCCTGCCGGCGCCTCACGGGCGCACCGAAATCAAATACGTCAAGGACCAGTTCAAGGACGAAGCCTGAACCCACGCGCCGGCGAGGGCCTTGACCCCATTCGCCAGCCTGAGGTCTCCAATCCGAACGGAACAGCCCTGAACCTCGCATGTCGTAACTCATACGACCCACCTGGTTCAGGACTCCCATGGACACTCGACACGACGGTAAAACCCCCGGTCTTTCGGCCGCGGAGCAGCAGGACGTCGACCGTAACCAGCCGCCCCGCGCGGCGGTCCTGCATGAAATCATCCGCACCCAGGGCGATCAGGAGCTGGAGCGCAGCGTCGCTGCCCTGTGGTGGTCGGCTTTGGCTGCCGGCCTGACCATGGGCCTGTCCCTGATGGGCATGGGCCTGCTCAACTCCCGCCTGCCGGATGGCGAAGCCTTCAAAGTGATCGCCAGCTTCGGCTACTGTGCGGGCTTTCTGGCGGTGATTCTCGCGCGCCAGCAACTGTTTACGGAAAATACTCTGACCGCGGTATTGCCGGTGATGAGCAAGCCGAGCCTGCAGAACTTCGGGCGGTTGTTGCGCTTATGGGGCGTGGTGCTGGTGGGTAACCTGTGCGGCACCTTGCTGGTGGCCTACGTGATGCTGCACCTGCCGATCTTCGACAGCCGAACCGACCAGGCCTTTCTGGAAATCGGCCGCAAGGTGATGGAGAACGACAGCTCGCAGATGTTCGCCAAGGGCATTATCTCCGGCTGGATGATCGCCACCATGGTGTGGATGATTCCGTCCATGGAGAGCGCCAAGATGTGGATCATCATCCTCATCACCTACCTGATGGCGCTGGGGGACTTCACCCACATAGTGGTGGGCTCGGCCGAAGTCTCTTACCTGGTGTTTGCCGGCGAGTTGGGGTGGCGGGATTTCTGGCAGGTGTTCGCCGGGCCGACCCTGGCGGGGAACATCATCGGCGGCAGTTTCATCTTCGCTCTGATCAGCCATGCCCAGGTGCGCAGCGAGAGCGGCACGCCGAACAAAAACGCGGATCGGGCAGGGGCACCCGATCCGCGACAGATCAAGAAGTGATCAGTGGGCCTCGGTCTTGGCTGCCGGGGTTTCCTGGGTGACATGGCGCACCAGCTTGCCGATGCTCAGACCCTGCAGCAGGATCGAGGACAGCACCACGATGTAGGTGATGCTCAGCACCAGGTCGCGTTCCGGCCCCAGGGGCAGGGCCAGCGCCAGCGCCACTGAGACGCCACCGCGCAGGCCACCCCAGGTCAGCACGCGAATGGTGCCCCGGGGCACGCTGCGCCAGCGGCGCAGCAGGAGGATTGCCGGGGCCACGGTCAACAGGCGCGACAGTACGATAGCCACTGCCAGCAGGCTCGCGGCCGCCAGGTGCAGCCAGTTGAACGGCAGCAGCAACAGTTCCAGGCCGATCAGGGCGAACAGCAGGGCGTTGAGCATGTCGTCCAGCAGTTCCCAGAAACCATCCAGGTAACGCCGGGTCATGTCGTTCATCGCCAGGTTGCGCCCCAGATTGCCGATGATCAGGCCGGCTACCACCATGGCGATCGGTGCCGATACGTGGATCTCGCTGGCCATGGCCGAACCACCGATCACTAGAGCCAGGGTCAGCATCACTTCGATCTGGTGCTGCTCGATGCTCTTGATCATCAGGTACACCAGGTAGCCGATCAGCCCGCCGAACACCACGCCGCCGATGGCTTCATGCACGAACAGCCAGGCAGTGGCGCTCACTGTCGGGGTTTCACCCAGTTGGGCGATGCCCAGCAGCACGGTGAACACCACGACCGCCGTGCCGTCGTTGAACAGCGACTCGCCGACGATAGTGGTCTTCAGCGGCTTGGAGGCGTTGGCGGTCCGCAGTACGCCCAGCACCGCGATGGGGTCGGTGGGGGAAATCAGTGCGCCGAACAGCAGGCAATAGAGGAAACTTACGTGCCAGCCGAACAGGCCGAAGATCCAGTAGGCCAGGCTGCCGATGACGAAGGTGGCGATCAGCACGCCGACGGTGGCCAACAGGCCGATGGGCCAGCGATAGCTGCGCAGATCGTTGAGGTTGACGTGCAGGGCGCCGGCGAACAGCAGGAACGACAGCATCCAGTTCATCAGCAGGTCGCCGAAGTCGATCTTGCCGATCAGTTCCTCGACATGCTCTTCCAGGCCGGGGAAACCGAGGTAGCTCAGTCCTTGCAGCAACAAGGAAAAGAGCAGGGCGGTGACCATCACGCCGATGGTCGGCGGCAGGCCGATAAAACGGAAGTTGACGTAGGTGAGCAGGGTGGTCAGGCAGATAAAAGCAGCGACAAGTTCAAGCATCCGGACTCCTTTGGATGATCGCAGGAAAAGCAGCCTGAACTCTTTCAGGCCAAAGGTTTGATGTGCCGGCGACGGGACGGGACACAGTTCGTTATGGCGCGGGAGTCCGCTCCCTTGCCACGGCAATGCTGTTGAGCCGCACCCATTGACCGCAGCGAGGGGGCGACGTTGCAGGCCTGGCGGTAAAAATGCCCCGGGCACGCCCATGCTGCCGAATTCGCTGTCGCCACTGCCAAAAAAGCGGGCAACCAGTGCAGGCCGGGCAGCCGGCATGCGAGGATTCCCGCTCTGTGGTCGGGCACTTTGCCCAAGCATGACCGTGCCGCACGAGATCCGATGACCTTCAGGCAAACAGGGAGTGTGAGGTGCTGGCGACAAGTCTGGTTCTGGTGGCGGCGCTGCTGCATGCGGCATGGAACACCCTGATCAAGTTCAGCGGTGAACGATTGCTGGTGGTGGCCTGCATGGACAGCGTGGCGTTGCTGTTCGTGGCGATCATGCTGTTTTTCCTACAGTGGCCGCCGCCGCAGATCTGGCCCTGGATCATCGCCTCGGCGGCCTTCGAACTCTTGTACCGCTATTTGCTGATCCAGGCGTATCGGGTAGGTGACCTGGGGCTGGTCTATCCATTGATGCGCGGCTTGTCGCCCCTGGTAGTGCTGGCCCTGACCCTGATTTTTGCCGGCGAGGTCCTGAGCACCCAGCAGATCCTCGGCATCCTGCTGATTCCTTTCGGCATGCTGTGTCTGCTCTGGCAAGGCGGAGGCGGCGCGCGCCTGCCCTGGAGCATGCTGCCGGTGGTGGCGCTGATCGGCCTGTGCATCGGTTGCTATACCTTTATCGACGGCCAGGCCCTGCGCCGCTGGTCGCACCCGCTGGACTACCTGACCTGGGTCACGCTGCTCAGCGCCTGGCCCTTTCCCCTGGTGGCTGTGGTGTGGAAGCGGCCCGCGTTCGCGCAGTTCTGGCGTGAGCAGTGGCGCTTGGGGCTGAGCGTCGGCTTCTGTGTACTGTTCAGCTACGCTCTGGTGCTTTGGGCCATGCAGTTGGGCTCGATTGCAGAAGCGGCGGCGCTGCGTGAAATCAGTGTGATTCTGGTGGTGCTGTTCGGTATGCGCTACCTGAAAGAACCTTTCGGCCGGCCACGGCTCTTAGCCTGTGGATTGGTGCTGATTGGCATGTTGGTGATGAAGTTCTGAACACTCCCTAAAACTCTAAAAAAGGATTTGCTCCATGACTGTCGCTTTCTGGTGTGTGTTGATCGCAATTGTTCTGCCCTACCTGTGTACCGCCATCGCCAAGGGCGCAGGCAAATACGGGCTTCGCTACAACCATGACCCACGGGCGTTCCTGAGTACCCTGGAGGGGCTGCCCAAGCGTGCCCACAACGCGCAGCTCAATGGTTTCGAGGTGACTCCGGCATTTGCTGCGGCGGTGATCATTGCCCATGTGGCGGGTAACGCCGAACTGGTGACCATCAACGTCCTGGCGGTGCTGTTTGTCACCAGCCGCCTGCTGTACATGATCTGCTACCTGGCGGACTGGGCGATCCTGCGGTCCCTGGTGTGGTTCGTGGGCATGGGCCTGATCGCCAGTTTCTTCTTCGTTTCAGTCTGAAACACCCTCTTGCCGGCGAAAGCGTCTTCATGGTCGCCTCCGCCGGCAAGCCGGCTGCTACTGGGGTCAAGGGGTATCGGGCACTTCCGGTACTTTGGGCAGCGCCGCGCCCTTGGGCCAGAGCATCCAGATCTGCCCCTGCTGCTTCATGTCGCCGGCCAGTTGCCCGGCCGCCTCGCCGGTGCCCCAGAACAAATCGGCACGGACTTCTCCGGTAATCGCGCCGCCTGTGTCCTGAGCGGCTACGGGACGTACCAGGCTGCTGCCGTCGGGACGAGTGGTGGACAGCCACAGCAGGCTGCCCAGGGGAATGACCTTGCGATCCACTGCGACGCTGTAGCCGGAAGTCAGCGGCACGTTCAATGAGCCACGGGGGCCTTCGTTGCTGTCCGGGTTGCGATTGAAGAACACGTAGCTTGGGTTGCTGCCCAGCAGTTCGGGAATCCGCGTCGGATGGGCCTTGGCCCAGGCGGCGATGGTGCCCATGGTCACGTCCTCTTTTTTCAGTTCCCCCTGCTCCACCAACCAGCGGCCGATGGGCCGGTACGGGTGGCCATTCTGGTCGGCGTAGCCGATCCGCAGTTGGCGACCGTCATCCAGCTGGATCCTTCCCGACCCCTGGATCTGCAGGAATTGCAGGTCCATCGGATCGGTCAGCCAGGCCAGCACCGGAGCCTTCACCCCCTTGGCTTCGATGGTCGCGGCATCGTCATAGGGCTTGAGCACCCGGCCTTCGAGGCGGCCCCTCAGGCGCTTGCCCTTGAGTTCCGGATAGAGGCTGTCCAGAGCGACGATGATCATGTCGTCCGGCACGCCGTACACCGGTACATTGGCCGTTCGGGTCTGGGTCAGGCTGCCGGGATACACCGGTTCGTAATAGCCGGTGATCAAGCCGGTGCTGCTGCCGCTGCCCGAGCGCAGCCCATAGACTTCCAGGTGTTCCTTGAGAAAGTCGCGGATGGCAGCCGGAGTCTGTGGCACGTTGGCCGCTGCAGCACAGGTGGCGCCCCACACCGGGTCGGCTTTCAGGCGGTTGCAGGCACTGCGCCAGGAGCCGAAGCCGGCCAGCAGGTCGTTATCGGCTACGCTGGGCAACGACTCCCAGGGCGTACTGTTGTAGGTGGCCAAGGCGTGGGTTGGCGCAAGCTTGCCGTTATCGCCGCCGTTGCAGCCGGCAAGCAGCGCCAGGGCTGGCAGGGTCCAGAGCAGGTGGCGACGCCAGCGGAGGAAGCTCGGGTTCATGCTGTATTTCCTTGAAGGGTTATCCACAGACTGGGTGGCAGTGGGCAACCCCTATTGTTAATAGGGCTATTGGTGTTTGCCGGGGAGGCGAGGATACTGGCCGCCGTTTCCGTGACCTGACCTGAAGCCACCATGACGCTAAAAAGACTTTCTGTTGTATTGCTGGCCTGCCTGACGCTTTCCGCCTGTGGCGGTGTCGATCCCAACTCTCCCCTGGGTCAGCGCAAGGCAATTTTCAAACAGATGCTCAAGACCGGCGAGGACCTGGGGGGCATGCTGCGTGGGCGGATTCCTTTCGACGGTGCGCGTTTTGCCGAAGGTGCGGTCAAGCTCGACAGCCTGTCCCATGAACCCTGGAAGCACTTCCCCGAGGTCAAGGAAGAAGATCACACCAGCGCCACCGATGACGTCTGGCGCAAGCAGGCGCGGTTCCAGGAGCTGGCACGCAACCTGGAGGCGGCCACCGGTGAACTGGTGACCATCAGCCAGGTCCAGCCTTACAAGGCCAGTAACCTGGGGCCGGCAGTGCAGAAGGTCGAGGATGTCTGCAGTGCTTGTCACAAAGAATTCCGCAATCACTGAGTGGCGGTTCTGACAAGGTGTTTTGCGCTGGCGAGGGAGCAGTCTCCCTCGCCACGACAAGCGCCGCTTACTTGTCCAGCTCGTCCAGGGCTTGCTGCAGTTCCTTGCGGGATTCGGCGAGTTTGTCCTTGCGCTTGTTGATCTTCTCCGAGTCGCCTTTCTTCATGGCTTTTTCCAGATCGGCCTGGCGCCGGCTGACTTCGTGCTTGGCTTCCAGCACCTTGTTTTCCCGATCCTTCTTCAGCGAGGCATCGGTGCAGTGGGCGTTGACTTCACTCAGGGCGCGCTCCAGGCCGGCTTGCTGATTGCTATTGCCATGAGCCTTGGCTTGTTCAATCTGGGTCATGATCGCTTGGCGCTTGGCGGCACAACCGGTCAGTTGCGGAGCTTGTTCGGCGGCCAGCAGGGGCGCGCTCATCAGGCTGCACAGGGTCAAGGCAGCGAGGGATGGAAACAGTTTCATGGAAGGCTCCAGGTGGAAAAAAGATCAAAAAATAACCAATTAAAATATTGACGCTGGCATCGGGAGTGGGGTGTTGGAACCCAATCCCGCCTGGGTGGTTCAACCTGCGCCCCAGGATGATGGATTAAAAACCTTCGATACCCGCTTCACTCAAGGTGGCACGCAGGGCCAGTACCTGTGGATCACGAAAGAATGCCATCAGTTGCGCAGCACGTTCCGCTCCTATTCCTGCCTCGTCCTGCCAGTCCTGGCTGCTTTTCAGCGCCAGGGTTTGCCATGGCCCGCTCAGGTCAGCTGAGCCACTGGGGGGCAGCCCCAGGGATTTCAGCCAGCGAGGGAAGGGTTGCTGTCTTGCCCGGTGCAGGCTCTCGAGTAAACGAGAGCTGCTGCGCTTGCCGAAGCCGGCAATGTTAGCAAGCTCCGCCTGATCCAGGGTCAGCCAATCCAACAGGCCTTTGATACGCCCTGTTTCAATCAGCCTGCTCCAGGTTCGCTCGCCGATATTCTGCAGGTCCAGGCCCTGTTTGCTGCCGAGCCAGGTCAGCCGCGCGAGAAACTGACTCTCGCAACCGGGAGAGGGCTGCCAGCAGCTCAAGCCATGAAAGTCCTCCTGGGCCGGAGCCTGGATGGCCTGGCGTTGCGGGCTCCTGAGTACCACGCTCTCCAGACGCGGAATGGTCAATCCGGCAAGGCTGATGGCCACCTGATCGCCGGGCGCTATATCCAGTGCCCGCCAGCGTTGTAGCGAGCCGACGCTGACGCGACGGATCTGTCGGTCGTCGAGGGTGACAGGCTCGATATCCAGCAAAGGGGTGATGCGTCCGGTGCGGCCGATGCGGAATCGCACCTGACGCACATGGGCCAGGGCCTGGGCGTAGGGATATTTCCACGCGGCGATCCAGTGCGGCGCTTTGGCCTGCCAGCGCTCGGCGGCCGGGCGCTGGCTCTGTCGCAGGATGATGCCGTCGCTGGCGAAGGGCAGGGGTGAGCGGTACCAGTGCTCTCGCCATTGCCGAGCTTCGCTGAACCCGGTGATGGGCCGGCTGTATTCACCGCCCTCGGGAAAACCCAGTTGCGCCAGTTGCTCCAGGCGTTCACTCAAGATGGCGGTGCCTTGAGGCCAGTCCCAGACAAACAGGCCGATCTGCTGTGCTTCTGCCCTCGACAGGTGTTTGCGTGCCAGCCATCCGGCGACCCGGCTGCGAGCATTGAGGCTGCCCGCGCGGGACTGGATGTGTTGCTCCAGTCGTTGATACAGCTCCCCTTGCAGCAGCAGGTCCACGGGCTGTGGCAATTGTTTGGGGATGGCCGGGATCTGACGGGCGCTGGCGCTCCAGTCATGGCCCAGCAGGCCGTCACCCCGACTTAACGCCTGGTGGAAGCGACCCTGACGGTAGATCAGGGTCACGGCCACGCCGTCGATCTTGGGTTGCGCCCAAACACCTTCGCGACCTTTTAGCCAGAGCTGGACGGCATTGTCATCGGGGAGTTTTTCCACTCCGGTGTGAGCAATAGGGTGGGGGATGCTGCCCCGGGCGTCGAGCAACGGCCGGTCCGCTGTCACGGGAATCTGTGGAAAGCAGTGCCGCAGGTTGGCCAGGCGCTGACGGGACTGGTCGTAGAGCTCGTCGGCTACAGGCGATTGGCCGTGCCGGTGGTAGCGGGTGTCCCAGTTCTTGAGCTGTTGTTGCAGGGCGGTGATTTCCAGGTTGGCCTGGGACGTTGGCCAGTCAGGACATTGGGCCTGAGCGGGTAGAGCGGCGAGGGCCAGAAGCAGCAGGAAGAGTCTTGGCAGCATGGGGAGCATCCTTGCTCTGATGGGCATGCGCTAAAGGCTAGAGGGGATTGGCTGTGGGCTTGGACGAAGGTGTTTGCCGGGTGTTTCATCGGGCGCCAAAACTCGTCGTCAATGGCGCAGGGCCCTGTATCGACGGTTGTCGGCTGGCTCTGCAAGGAAACCTTCAGCCACAAAAAAGCCCCGCCGGGCGAGCCGGGCGGGGCTTTGGATGTTGCCAGGTGAAGCTTACAGGCCGGCAGCAGCGCGCAAGGCGTCGGCGCGGTCGGTTTTTTCCCAAGTGAAGGTGGTGAAGGTGTCCTCACCCACGGTCTTGGTTTGTGGGGCACGGCCGAAGTGACCGTAGGCCGCGGTTTCCTGGTACATCGGGTGCAGCAGGTCAAGCATGGTGGTGATCGCGTAAGGACGCAGGTCGAAGTGCTCGCGTACCAGCTTGACGATCTTGTCGTCGCTGATCTTGCCGGTGCCGAAGGTGTTCAGCGAGATCGAAGTCGGTTGCGCCACGCCGATGGCGTAGGACACCTGGATCTCGCAACGCTCGGCCAGGCCGGCGGCAACGATGTTCTTGGCCACGTAGCGACCGGCATAAGCGGCGGAACGGTCAACCTTGGATGGGTCCTTGCCGGAGAACGCGCCACCGCCGTGACGGGCCATGCCGCCGTAGCTGTCGACGATGATCTTGCGGCCGGTCAGGCCGCAGTCGCCCACCGGGCCACCGATGATGAACTGGCCGGTCGGGTTGATGTGGAACTGGGTGTCTTTGTGCAGCAGCTCGGCTGGCAGCACGTGCTTGACGATCAGTTCCATCACGCCTTCACGCAGGTCGTTGTAGGACACTTCCGGGTTGTGCTGGGTCGACAGCACCACGGCGTCGATACCGACCACGATGCCGTTTTCATAGCGGCAGGTGACCTGGGACTTGGCGTCCGGACGCAGCCATGGCAGCAGACCCGATTTGCGGGCTTCAGCCTGGCGATGGACCAGTTGGTGGGAGAAGGCAATCGGCGCCGGCATCAGCGCTGCGGTTTCGTTGCTGGCGTAGCCGAACATCAGGCCCTGGTCGCCGGCGCCCTGATCTTCAGGCTTGGCGCGGTCAACGCCCTGGTTGATGTCGGGGGACTGCTTGCCAATGATGTTCATCACGCCGCAGGTGGCGCCGTCGAAGCCGACGTCCGAGCTGGTGTAGCCGATGTCGCAGATCACGTCGCGGACGATCTGCTCCAGGTCGACCCAGGCGCTGGTGGTGACTTCACCGGCGACGATCGCAACACCGGTCTTGACCAGGGTTTCCACCGCGACACGGGCATGCTTGTCCTGGGCAATGATGGCGTCCAGCACCGCATCGGAAATCTGGTCGGCGATTTTATCCGGATGCCCTTCAGACACGGACTCGGAGGTGAAAAGGGAGTATTCGCTCATCTCGACGGTTTCCTAAAATTTACCGATGGTGAGTGTCGCCAGCCGGTCGCTGAAAGTGGCGGACCTGGATCTGGAAACCATTACGTAAGCCTACATAGAGACTTTCCCCGGGAGTCAGTCCCGCAGCGCTGGCCCAGCGGGCCAAATCATCTTGTTCGAACCCTAGCCAGAGATCGCCGCAAGCCTCTTTGGCCCAACTCTGGTTGTGGCTGCACAAGTCTGTTACCAACAGGCTGCCGCCTGGTTGCAGCAATCGGGCCATTTGCTTGAGGGCTTCGGCCGGTGCGGCGAAATGGTGCAGGACCATATTCAGCACTACGCAATCGGCCGTCAGTGGCACGCCATCCAATGCATCGGCCAATTGCAGGCTGACGTTAGCCAATGTTTCGCGCTCACACAGCTGGCGCGCCAGTTCAAGCATTGCCGGACTGTTGTCCAGAGCGGTTACCTGGGCAAAGCGTCGGGCCAGTTCAGGGAGAAATCCACCGTCACCGGGGCCCACTTCAATGGCCGTGGCCATTGGCTTGAAACTCAGCTGGTCCAGCAGCGCGAGAACACTGTCGCGGTACTGGGGCAGTCCTGCGATCAGGTCCTGCTGGGCGCGGAATTTCTCCGCCACCCGGGAAAAAAAGTCTTGGCTGGCTGCGGCCCGTTGCCGGTGCACCAGGCCGATCCGGCCCTGGACATCCGCCGGCAGCCGCACCTGGTCCACTTCGTCCAGCAGTGCTGCGTGAAGCTTGCCCCCCAGGAGTTCGGTATGGGGCAGGGCGCGGCGATAGAAAATCGCATTGCCTTCACGGCGGGTCGCCACCAGGTTGGCCTGGGCCAGGACCTTCAAATGGTGACTCATGCCGGACTGGCCGATGGCGAAGATCTGAGCCAGTTCCAGTACACCGAACGAGTCGTTGCTCAGTGCGCGCAATACATTGAGCCTCAGAGGATCGCCGCCGGCCTTGCACAGGGCGGCCAGTTCGTCGCAATCGTCATGCTCAATGGAGGGTGCGTGCAGGTTCATAGGGGCGCAGTCTAGAGGTGCCTGCAAAGCCCTGCAACAGCAATATCAAAACTTTTTGATATTGCTGTTGCAGGGCTTTGCCAGAGCCGTTCGTTGCCTTGTCAACGAACGGCGAGCGGGTTTCTCCAGTGGATTGAGTGCTTATCCTTGGGAAAAACATGCCTGAGTGACTATCTGTCATTGCCCCCGCCAGACGCCTGAGGGAAAATGCAGGCCTTTTTTCCGTTTCGTTTTATTCAATCCTCAGGAGATCAGCGATGCCCAGCCGTCGTGAGCGTGCCAACGCCATTCGTGCCCTCAGCATGGATGCCGTGCAAAAAGCCAACAGCGGCCATCCAGGTGCCCCCATGGGTATGGCGGATATCGCCGAAGTACTTTGGCGTGACTACCTCAAGCACAACCCGAGCAATCCATCCTTCGCCGACCGTGACCGCTTCGTGCTGTCCAACGGTCACGGCTCGATGCTGATCTACTCGCTGCTGCACCTGACCGGCTACGACCTGTCGATCGATGACCTGAAGAACTTCCGCCAACTGCACAGCCGCACTCCGGGCCACCCGGAATTCGGCTATACCCCGGGTGTGGAAACCACCACTGGCCCACTGGGTCAGGGCCTGGCCAATGCCGTGGGCTTCGCCCTGGCGGAAAAAGTCCTGGCGGCGCAGTTCAACCGTCCAGGTCACGACATCGTTGATCACCACACCTACGTATTCCTGGGTGATGGCTGCATGATGGAAGGCATTTCCCACGAAGTAGCCTCCCTGGCCGGTACCCTGGGCCTGGGCAAGCTGATCGCCTTCTACGATGACAACGGCATCTCCATCGACGGTGAAGTCGAAGGCTGGTTCACCGACGACACGCCGAAGCGTTTCGAAGCCTACAACTGGCAAGTGATCCGCAACGTCGACGGCCACGATCCGGAAGAGATCAAGACCGCCATCGACACCGCGCGCAAGAGCCCGTTGCCGACCCTGATCTGCTGCAAGACCACCATCGGTTTCGGTTCGCCGAACAAGCAGGGCAAGGAAGACTGCCACGGCGCACCACTGGGTGCCGAGGAAATCGCCCTGACCCGCGCTGCACTGAAGTGGAACCATGGCCCGTTCGAAATCCCGGCCGACATCTACGCCGAGTGGGACGCCAAGGAAGCCGGTCGCGCCGTGGAAGCCGAGTGGGATCAGCGTTTCGCTGCCTACTCCGCTGCGTTCCCTGCCGAAGCCAATGAACTGGTACGTCGCCTTGCGGGCGATCTGCCCGCGGACTTTGCCGAGAAGGCCAATGCCTATATCGCTGAAGTCGCGGCCAAGGGCGAAACCATCGCCAGCCGTAAAGCCAGCCAGAACACCCTGAACGCCTTCGGCCCGCTGCTGCCTGAATTCCTCGGCGGTTCGGCCGACCTGGCCGGTTCCAACCTGACCCTGTGGAAAGGCTGCAAGGGCGTCAGCGCTGAAGACGCCAGCGGCAACTACATGTACTACGGCGTGCGCGAGTTCGGCATGACCGCCATCATGAACGGCGTTGCCTTGCACGGTGGCCTGGTGCCTTACGGCGCGACCTTCCTGATGTTCATGGAATACGCACGCAACGCCGTGCGCATGTCGGCGCTGATGAAGCAGCGGGTGATCCATGTCTACACCCACGACTCCATCGGTCTGGGCGAAGACGGTCCGACTCACCAGCCGATCGAACAACTGACCAGCCTGCGCAGCACCCCGAACCTCGACACCTGGCGTCCAGCCGATGCCGTGGAGTCGGCGGTGTCCTGGAAGTACGCCCTGGAGCGCAAGGACGGCCCATCGGCGCTGATCTTCTCCCGCCAGAACCTGCAGCACCAAACCCGTGATGCCGGGCAGATCGCCGACATCAGCCGCGGTGGCTACGTGTTGAAAGACTGCGCAGGCGAGCCTGAGCTGATCCTGATTGCCACCGGTTCGGAAGTGGGCCTGGCGGTCCAGGCTTTCGACAAGCTGACTGAGCAGGGCCGCAAGGTGCGCGTGGTTTCCATGCCGTGCACCAGCGTGTTCGACGCTCAGGACGCGGGCTACAAGCAATCGGTTCTGCCGTTGCAGGTCAGCGCGCGGATCGCCATCGAAGCTGCTCACGCCGACTTCTGGTACAAGTACGTGGGTCTGGAAGGCCGGGTGATCGGCATGACCACCTACGGCGAGTCGGCGCCTGCGCCGGCCTTGTTCGAAGAGTTCGGTTTCACCCTGGACAACATCCTGGGCCAGGCCGAAGAGCTGCTGGAAGACTAAAAAAGCACGCGGTGGCCCAGCCACCGCGATCCCTTTGTAGGCGCTGGCTTGCCAGCGATTCGCGGCCTGCCTGACACGCCGCTGATCGTTGGCAAGCCAGCTCCTGCGATGGGGTGCGTATAACAAGTTCGTCTGCCTGTGCCTGATCGAGAACCCCATGCCTCAATCGCGTCCCTATAAAGTTGCACTCAACGGCTACGGCCGGGTTGGTCGTTGCGTCTTGCGTGCTCTGTTCGAGCGGGGGGCTGCGGCTGGATTCGAGATCGTCGCCATCAACGATCTGGCCGACATGGCCAGTGTTGAATACCTGACACGCTTCGACTCGACCCACGGCCGGTTTCCCGGCGAGGTGAAGGTCGATGGCGACTGTCTGCATATCAATGGCAACTGCGTGAAAGTGCTGCGCAGTGCCACCCCCGAAGGCATCGATTGGGCGTCCCTGGGCGTCGATCTGGTGCTGGAATGCTCCGGTGCCTACCACACCCGGGCAGACGGCCAGCGTTTCCTCGACGCCGGCGCGCCACGGGTGCTGTTCTCCCAGCCGATGGCCAGCGAGGCGGATGTCGACGCCACCATCGTTTACGGGGTCAACCAGGAGTGTCTGACCGGCGCCGAGCTGCTGGTCTCCAACGCCTCCTGCACCACCAACTGTGGTGTGCCGCTGTTGCGCCTGCTGGATCAGGCCATCGGCCTGGAATATGTGTCGATCACCACCATTCACTCGGCGATGAACGACCAGCCGGTGATCGACGCCTATCACCACGAGGATCTGCGTCGGACCCGTTCGGCGTTCCAGTCGGTGATCCCGGTGTCCACTGGTCTGGCGCGTGGTATCGAGCGCTTGTTGCCGGAACTTGCCGGGCGAATTCAGGCCAAAGCTGTGCGAGTGCCGACGGTCAATGTGTCCTGCCTGGATATCACCATGCAGACCGTGAGCGATACCGACGCCACCGAGGTCAACCGGATTCTGCGCGAGGCCGCCACCAGCGGTCCGCTCAAGGGCTTGCTGGCCTATACCGAGTTGCCTCACGCCAGCTGTGATTTCAATCATGATCCCCATTCGGCGATCGTCGATGCCAGTCAGACCCGCGTTTCCGGCCCTCGGCTGGTGAACATCCTGGCCTGGTTCGACAACGAATGGGGCTTTGCCAACCGGATGCTGGATGTTGCTGGGCACTACCTGCAAACAGCCACTCCACGCTCTGACTCTAAACTCTCTGTTTCTGAACAACAGTAACCCAGGAATTGCGACCCATGACCGTGTTGAAGATGACCGACCTCGATCTGCAAGGTAAGCGCGTACTGATCCGCGAAGACCTCAACGTCCCAGTCAAGGACGGTGTTGTCACCAGCGATGCGCGGATCCTGGCTTCGCTGCCGACCATCAAGCTGGCCCTGGAAAAAGGCGCGGCGGTGATGGTCTGCTCGCACCTGGGCCGCCCGACCGAAGGCGAGTTCTCTGCCGAGAACAGCCTCAAGCCGGTAGCCGATTACCTGAGCCGCGCCCTGGGCCGTGAAGTGCCACTGGTGGCCGACTACCTGGGTGGTGTCGAGGTCAAGGCCGGCGACATCGTGCTGTTCGAAAACGTGCGCTTCAACAAGGGCGAGAAAAAGAACGCCGACGAACTGGCCCAGCAATACGCTGCCCTGTGCGACGTGTTCGTGATGGATGCTTTCGGCACCGCGCACCGCGCCGAGGGTTCGACCCATGGCGTGGCCAAGTTCGCCAAAGTAGCCGCTGCAGGTCCCCTGCTGGCTGCTGAGCTGGACGCACTGGGCAAGGCCCTGGGCAACCCGGCCAAGCCGATGGCGGCCATCGTTGCCGGTTCCAAGGTGTCCACCAAGCTGGATGTGCTCAACAGCCTGAGCCAGATCTGCGACCAGTTGATCGTCGGTGGCGGCATCGCCAACACCTTCCTGGCCGCTGCCGGGCATCCGGTGGGCAAGTCGTTGTACGAGCCGGACCTCTTGGACACCGCCCGAGCCATCGCCGCCAAGGTCAGCGTACCGCTGCCGGTGGACGTGGTCGTGGCCAAGGAGTTCGCCGAAAGCGCCGAAGCTACCGTCAAGCTGATCGCTGATGTTGCCGCTGACGACATGATCCTCGACATCGGTCCACAGACTGCCGCGCAGTTCGCCGAGCTGCTGAAATCCTCCAAGACCATCCTCTGGAACGGTCCTGTAGGCGTGTTCGAATTCGACCAGTTCGGCAACGGCACCCAGGTGCTGGCCCAGGCCATCGCCGACAGCGCCGCGTTCTCCATTGCTGGCGGTGGCGACACCCTGGCGGCCATCGACAAGTATGGCGTGGCCCAGCAGATCTCCTACATTTCTACCGGTGGCGGCGCTTTCCTCGAGTTCGTCGAGGGCAAGGTACTGCCGGCGGTTGAAGTCCTGGAAGCCCGGGCCAAGGCCTGAGATTCCCGTTGGCCGGGCAAAGGAGTGTTCTGATGGTCAAGACATTGCCACTGTTGATCGCCGCGGCTTTGCTGGCGGGGTGCTCCGGCACTCCCCAGGCAAAATCGGCCGATGAGGCCGGTGAGCCGGACAAAGGCTGCTATCAGGCCGATTGGCAGGCCGAAACGGCGCCGGTGATTAACAAGCGTCTGGGCCCAGAGGGCCTGGAGAAGTACGAGACACCGTCAAAGACCAGGGAACAGGGCTGCCCTTGACGGGTCGGATTGGATAACGCAACGCGCTGGGGCCTGTGGGCTGTCAGCCGAGGAACATCGATGAAAGGTTTGATCGCCGTGGCGATGCTGGGCTTGCTGGCAGGGTGTGCCAACCTGAACCTGCTCAAGTCGCCGGCTCCCGACAACTGGACGACCTGGGTGTGTGACAGCCAGGCACAAGTGCTTTGGCGCTACACCGACGACAGCCGCAAGGCGGTCGACGTGCGCCTGGGGGGCGACGATCAGGTTCGGCGCCTTAAGCTTGAGCCCAGTGGTTCGGGTTCGCTGTACAGCGATGACATGCTGGCGTTTCACGTCAAGGGTGAAGAGGGCCTGGTTTACTGGGTCGCCACCAATGACTTGATCGGCCGCGGCTGCAAGGCCCAGTAGGAGCTGGCTTGCCAGCGAAGGCGGCCTTCCAGACCTGTGCAAGGTTCAAGGCCCCTTTCGCCGGCGAGCCGGCTCCTACAGGGCTGTAGAGATTTGGTTTTAACGGATACAACAGGGCGGGCTGACCCCCGATCTGCAATCACTTGAATAGCAGTCGCCGCTACGGCAGGCTTGCACGATTAACGACCCTCGACCGGGAGAGACACACACAATGGCACTCATCAGCATGCGCCAGATGCTGGACCACGCAGCCGAGTTCGGCTACGGCGTTCCAGCCTTCAACGTCAACAACCTTGAGCAGATGCGCGCCATCATGGAAGCCGCTGACAAGACTGACTCCCCGGTGATCGTTCAGGCGTCCGCCGGTGCGCGCAAGTACGCCGGTGCGCCGTTCCTGCGTCACCTGATCCTGGCGGCGATCGAAGAGTTCCCGCATATCCCGGTGTGCATGCACCAGGACCACGGCACCAGCCCTGACGTCTGCCAGCGCTCGATCCAGCTGGGCTTCTCCTCGGTCATGATGGACGGCTCCCTGGGCGAAGACGGCAAGACGCCGACCGACTACGAATACAACGTGCGCGTCACTCAACAGACCGTGGCCATGGCCCACGCCTGCGGCGTGTCGGTAGAAGGCGAGCTGGGCTGCCTGGGCTCCCTGGAAACCGGCATGGCCGGTGAAGAAGATGGCATCGGTGCCGAAGGCGTGCTGGACCACAGCCAGATGCTGACCGATCCGGAAGAGGCCGCGGACTTCGTCAAGAAGACCCAGGTCGACGCCCTGGCCATCGCCATCGGAACCAGCCACGGTGCCTACAAGTTCACTAAGCCGCCTACCGGCGACGTGCTGGCCATCGACCGCATCAAGGAAATCCACAAGCGCATCCCCAACACCCACTTGGTGATGCACGGTTCTTCGTCGGTTCCGCAGGAGTGGCTGGCGATCATCAACCAGTACGGCGGCGACATCAAAGAAACCTACGGCGTGCCGGTTGAAGAAATCGTCGAAGGCATCAAGTACGGCGTGCGCAAGGTCAACATCGATACCGACCTGCGCCTGGCGTCCACCGGTGCCATGCGTCGCCTGATGGCCACCAACCCGAGCGAGTTCGACCCGCGCAAGTTCTTCGGGGCCACCGTGACCGCCATGCGCGACGTGTGCATCGCCCGTTACGAAGCCTTCGGCACTGCCGGCAACGCTTCGAAGATCAAGCCGATCTCCCTGGAAGCAATGTTCCAGCGCTACCTCAAGGGTGAGCTGAACGCCAAGGTCAACTAAGCCTTAGCGTCATCCGGAAAGCCCGCAGCGATGCGGGCTTTTTTGTGCCTGGGATTCCTGCACAGAGACGGGGTTAGATTTTGTTGTGGTCGATATCCAGCTTGGAGAAGGTCACCTTGCCGCCCTCGCTGGTGTAGCCGCTGTTGTCCTGGACATAAACGCCAGCCTTGAAATACAGCGGCTTGTCGCGCCAGGTGGCGCTCAGCTGGCCATCCCATTGATAGCCCGCAGCACTGATCCCCAGGGCACCACCGGGGCTCAGGTGGATCAGGTAGGAAAACTCCCGATCCATGGGCACGTTCCTGGCGACGGTGATGACCCGGCCTTCGTCGTCATCCGGGCGCATGCGCACCTTGGCCACGACATTGCCGCTGCCCTGGCTGGTCTTGTACTGGTACTCCACTTTCACCAGGGGCTTGGTGCTGTTGTAGGCATGGATCTGGCCGACGACGATCTTGCCCGACGAGGGCACCTGCTTCACTGCCAGGGTGGCGTACAACAGGTTGTCGGCCTCGGGATAGGTCCAGTTGCGCAGGGTGCCGTTGGAATAGGTTTCCCGCAGCTCGGTGCGCGGGTAGATGGCGTTCTCGGTTTTTGATCCGGTCACCGGCGACCAGAAGAACAGGGTGCCGCTATCGGAGTGGAAGTACTGGTCCTTGAAGCCTTTGACCAGGGTGGGGGTGTCAATGGTTGCCGGTGGGCTGCCGACGGGAACGCTGAGGTTCCAGGTTGCCAGATCGATCATGGTGAGAGGTTCCGCAAGGAAAGGTCTGGTGCAGGTCGCCGAGGGCTTTAGCCTGCGCTTCTTCGGGCGTCTTTATAACGCAGAACGGATGCCGGGCGAGGTCCGTACGGCGGATATCTGACGTCAGCAAAATATCGAAATGCCATCCTTCCCGGTTTTTATGCTGCACAACTGTGACCGTTAGTCGGGAGTCGGCGCCATTGGCGGAGCGATGACGTGATGGCGGCTTCTGCTTTTCAAGATCCGGGTCTAGAGTGAGTCCACAGTTTTAGCCAGGTTTTCTCACCCGCTCAGTCTTACTACAGGCAAGAGAAGCAGCATGGAATGCGTGCATCCGGATGTGGCCGAAGGCCACTCCACTCTTCTGATCGTTGATGACTATCCTGAAAATCTCCTAAGCATGCGTGCTCTGTTGCAGCGCCAGGACTGGCGGGTGATGACCGCTGCCTCCGGTGTCGAGGCCTTGGGCCTGTTGCTCGAGCATGAGGTGGATCTGGTGCTGCTGGATGTGCAGATGCCCGGCATGGATGGTTTTGAGGTGGCTCGACTGATGCGCGGCAGCCAGCGTACCCGGCTGACACCGATCATCTTCCTCACCGCGAACGAGCAGTCCCAGGATGCCGTGATCAAGGGCTACGCCAGTGGCGCGGTGGACTACCTGTTCAAACCCTTCGACCCGCAGATCCTCAAGCCCAAGGTCCAGGCTTTGCTGGAGCAACAGCGCAACCGCCGAGCCCTGCAGCACCTCAGTCATGATCTGGAGGTGGCGCGAGCGTTCAACGCCGCGGTGTTGGACAACGCCGCCGAAGGCATCCTGGTGGTGGACGAAGGCGGCCATGTGCGCTTCGCCAATCCAGCGGTCTCGCGCTTGCTCAATGCCCAGGTGCAAGATCTGGAAGGCTCGCCCTTCCTCGATTACCTGCAAAAGCCCCACGTCCCCGACTGGAACGAATCCGAACTCTACGCCTGCTACCGCAGGGGCGAGACCTATCGTCTGCATGACGCCCTGTTGCGTACCGTCCCCGGTCAGCAGATCTGCGTGGCCCTGTCCTGCGCGCCCCTGCCCAGCGAACAGAAGGCCATGGTGGTGACCTTGCTGGACATGTCCGAGGTTCGACACCTGCATCAACAGCTGGAGTACCAGGCCGTTACCGATCCGCTGACGGGCCTGCTCAACCGGCGCGGTTTCTATCAGACCGTGGAGAACATCCTGCTGCGCAGCGATCGCTCGGGAAAGTCTCTGGTCCTGCTCTACCTGGACCTGGACGGCTTCAAACGAGTCAACGACTCCCTGGGGCACGATGCCGGTGACCGGGTGCTGCGCTGGGTCTCCGAGCAGTTGAAGGAATGCCTGCATTCGTTCGACATTCTTGGGCGCATGGGCGGCGACGAGTTCACGGCCCTGCTGGAGCTGAGCTTCCCGGAGCAGGCGGCAAAAATCGCCGAAAAACTGATCGAACGCCTGTCCATCAGCCAGCAGATCGATGGCATGGAGGTGGTGCTGGGGGCCAGCATTGGCATCGCCATCTACCCTGACTGCGGTTCCAATCTGGATGGCCTGTTGCGCGCGGCGGATATCGCCATGTACGAGGCCAAGCGTGCCGGCCGTCAGCAGTACCGTTACTACGACCATGAAATGAACGGTCGTGCCCGGTCCCGGCTGATGCTTGAAGAAAGCGTGCGCAGCGCGGTGGAGCGCAAGGAGTTCACCCTGGTGTATCAGCCCCAGGTGGCCATTGCCGATGGCCGCTTGCGAGGGTTCGAGGCGTTGCTGCGCTGGCGGCACCCGAGTGTCGGCGATGTACCGCCGGGGCTGTTTCTGCCGTTGTTGGAAGAGGCGCGGTTGATCAGCCGCCTGGGCAGTTGGATCTATCAGCAGGGCGCCGCTCAGCGCAAGGATTGGGAACAGGTATTCAGCCCGGACCTGGTGTTGGGTGTCAGCCTCAGCGCTACCCAGTTCGGCATGCCCAACCTGGCAACCGAACTGCGCCAGGTGTTGTTGCGCCATGGCCTGCAGCCTCGTCAGCTGGAGGTGGAGGTGACCGAGGCGGCACTGACCCAGAACCTCGACGAGACTCGCAAGCAGTTGCAGCAGTTGCATGAGCTGGGGGTGCGGGTGGCCCTGGACGATTTCGGATCAGGCAGCTGCTGTCTGGCGTACCTGCGTGACCTGCAGTTGGACACCCTCAAGCTTGACCGGCACCTGATCGCTCGCCTGCTGACTTCGCCGCGAGATGCCGCCATCGCCCGCAGCGTGATCGACCTGTGCAAACAGTTCGGCCTGCTGGTGATTGCCGAAGGCGTGGAAACCCTCGAGCAATACGAGTGGCTCAAGGCCAGCGGTTGTGAATACGTGCAGGGTTTCCTGGTGGCTCGCCCCCTGACTGCCAGCAGTGCCAGTCAATTTGCCCAGCCTTTTGACTGGAGCGCGTTGCCGGCCTGAATTCGCTACACTGGCGCTCTTTGCACCTTGCGTTGCCCCTTCATGACTGCACTCAAATACCTTCAGGCCTACCCCGTCGCCCTGCAACAGCAAGTGCGCCAGCTGATCGACGAAGATCGCCTGGGGGACTACCTGAGCCGGCGCTATCCGCACAAGCACGCGGTACAGAGCGACAAGGCGTTGTACAACTACGCTCTGGAACTGAAGCAGGAATACCTGCGCAACGCCCCGGCCATCGACAAGGTGCTGTTCGATAATCGCCTGGACCTGACCCACCGCGCCCTGGGCCTGCACACCACGGTGTCCCGGGTGCAGGGCGGCAAGCTCAAGGCCAAGAAGGAGATCCGCATCGCCTCCCTGTTCAAGGAGGCGGCGCCGGAGTTCTTGCGGATGATCGTGGTGCACGAGCTGGCGCACTTCAAGGAATCGGACCACAACAAGGCGTTCTACAAGCTCTGCGAGCATATGCTGCCGGGCTATCACCAGCTGGAGTTCGACCTGCGGGTCTACCTGACCTGGCGCGACCTGCAAGCCAAGGCGGGAGCGGCGGATTAGTGCTTAGTGAAAGGGAGTAGGCGATGGATGTCAGCAAGACCAAGAGCAGTTTCTACCGCCGCCTGTATGTGGCGTATCTGATCGACAGCGGCCTGGCCAGCAGTGTGCCGGCGCTGACCGAGGTCACGGGCATGCCCCGACGCACCGCCCAGGACACCATCGCCGCCCTGGCGGACCTGGACATCCTCTGCGAGTTCGAGCAGCAGGATGGCGCCCGCAATCATGCCGGGCGCTACCGGATCCATAGCTGGGGAGCCATCGACAAGGGCTGGATCGAGCCCAATCTGCGGCAGATCAAGACAGTGCTGGGTTATCCCTGAGTCTCAGGCCCGGCGCATGCCGATATGGGGAATGCCGTCCTCAAGGTATTCCTCACCCGCGACGATGAAGCCGTAGCGTCCGTAGTAATCCTGCAGATGGGCCTGGGCCGAGAGGTAGATCGGGGTTTCTGGCCAGTGCCGTTGCGCCTGTTTCAGCGCCTGCTCCATCAGGGCATGACCCAGGCCCTGGCCACGGGCCTGTTCGGCGATCACTACGCGGCCGATCACGACGTCGCCGCCTTGGGAGATCGGGTCCAGCAGGCGCACATAGGCCAGCAGGCGGTCGTCGTCCCAGGCCATCAAGTGGCAGGTATCGCCTTCAAGGTCGCGGCCGTCCACTTCCTGGTAGGGGCATTTCTGTTCCACGACAAAGACTTCGGTGCGCAGTTGCAGGATGGCGTACAACTGTTCCTTGCCCAGATCGGTGTGATGCTTGCAGACCCATTCGATGGTCATCTTCATATCCTGTAGAAAGTGCTGTGCGAAATACTAGGCACATCGCCGCCGGATGTCTTGTCGAGCAGCACCCAGAGGCTGTTTCTGTGAGTTAGGTCAAAATGCCACTATTGTTGTTACTGGCCTTTGTCTTCTTTGTGTAATCTGTTTTCAAGTCCTGTGCAGCGGTTCTGATGAGCTAGTGTTAGGGGCTGGGCTGCCCTGTCGAATACCGGCAGGGGCCCTCGAGTGTCGGCTGGAACGCGCTGGGCCCTGTGCCCGCTAAGGATCTTTTAGCATGCTGCGATTGCATCGAGCTTTGGCTTTGATCGGATTGCTGTTGCTGGGCCACAGCGCTTCTGCGGAGAAGCTGCGCCTGGTCGCTGACGCCTGGCCCCCCTTTACCGACGCGACCCTGGTCAACGGCGGGGTGGCCACCGATATCGTCAGCACCGCCCTGTCCCGTGCCGGCTATGCCAGCGAGTTCGAACAGGTGCCCTGGGCCCGGGCTCTCATGGGGGTTGGCGAGGGACGCTACGACGTACTGGTCAATGCCTGGTACAACGAAGAGCGCACCCATCTGGGGCAGTTTTCCTCGGAATACCTGGTCAACCGAGTGCGCTTCATCAAGCGCAAGGATGCCTCGCTGGAATACAACAACCTCAAGCAACTGCATCAGTACCCGGTGGCGGTGGTGCGTGGCTACGCCTATTCGCCGGAGTTCGACAACGACCCGAACCTGCAGAAAGTTTTGGTGCATAACTTCGCCATGGCCGTGCGCATGCTGGCGGCGGACCGGGTCAAGCTGACTCTGGAAGACGAATACGTCGCCCGCTACTACCTGGCCCGGGAATCGCCTCGGGTGCGCAACGCGGTGGAGTTCCTGCCCAAGCCCCTGAGCGAGAACGGCCTGCATATCCTGGTCAGCCTGAAAAACCCCGAGCATGCGCAGATCGTTGCCAAGTTCGACCGGGAAATTGCCGCCATGAAGGCCGACGGCAGCTACGACCGCCTGTTGCGCCAACACGGTATGTAACCGAACAGGGGGGCTGTCTGTAGGAGCTGGCTTGCCAGCGAAAGCGGCCCCGGACCTTGCATAAATCTTGCGGCCCCTTTCGCCGGCAAGCCGGCTCCTACGATTTTGCGTCGTCGCTGGTGTCTTTGATCAGGTGCGCCGCCAGGGTCCGCAACGGGCCCAGTTGTCGACAGATCAGTGCCAGCTGGGTCTGCACCAGACGCTGGCCTTCGTCGATTTCATCCGGCATCTGCTCCAGCTCATTGGCCAACGCTTCCTCGGCATCGCTCTGGATGGCGATCGGGGTCTTGTTGGCCAGGCCCTGGGCAATCTCGTCGATGCTCGCCGCCAGGCTGACCCCGGCACCGTCGATCAGGTGCTCGCGGACTTCCCCCGGCAGTTGGGTTTCCCGGTGCGCGCCCAACCCCGACAGGTAGCTGAGCAAGGTGTGGGACAGCACCAGGAAGCGGAACCCCACGTCGGCTTCCTTACGGAAATGCCCCGGCTCCATGAGCATGTTGGCCAGGGTGGTGGACAGCGCCGCGTCGGCGTTGTGGGCGTTGCGCCGGGCCAGGCGGTAGGCCAGGTCGTCGCTTTTGCCTGCGGCGTACTGCTGCATGATCTGGCGCAGGTAGATGCTGTTGCAGCTCAGGGTGTTGGCCAGCACCTTGTTCAGGCGTCGGCCCTGCCAGTCCGGCAGGAACAGGAACACCGCCAGCCCGGCGATCAGACTGCCCAGCAGGGTATCGAACAGCCGCGGCAGGAACAGCCCGTAACCGTCGCCCACCTGGTTGAAGCAGAACAGCACCATCAGGGTGATGGCGGCTGTGGCCAGGGTGTAGCGGGTGGTGCGGTTGGTAAAGAACACCACCCCGGCGGCGATGGCGAACAGCGATTGCACCAAGGGGCTCGGGAACAGGTCGAACAGCGCCCAGGCGATGGTCAGGCCGATGGCGGTGCCGACGATCCGCTGCCCCAGCTTGCGCCGGGTGGCGCCGTAGTTGGGCTGGCAGACGAACAGCGTGGTGAGGATGATCCAGTAGCCCTGGGATGGGTGGATCAGATGCACCATGCCGTAGCCGATACTCAGCGCCAGGGGCAGGCGCAGGGCATGGCGGAACAGCAGTGACGTCGGTGTCAGCTGGGTGCGCAGGCGAGTCCAGACATCCTTGAGGTTGCGCGGCGAGCGGTCCAGCAGGCTGCTGTCGGTGGCATCGGCCAGGGCGTCGGGGTTGCTGGCGTCGCTGAGCAGGCGGTCGAGGGTGCCAAGGTTGGCCGCCAGGGCGCGCAGCGAGCGCAGCAGCCCGCGCCAGGCCGGGTTGCTCTGGATGCGCAGGTGTTCCAGGGAGGCGTGCAGATCGCTCAGGGCCTCGGCGAAGCTGGCGTCATAGACGAACGGCTGGCGCAGCTGGATGGATTCGGCCAGGGCGCGGCAGGCCTTGCCCTGCTGGCGCAACAGGCGCTGGCAGCGAAACAGTACGTCGCTGTGGAAGAAGGCGTCGGTCAGGGCGTTATAGGGGTAGTGAGACGAACTGGCGCGCTCGTGGATGTCCTGGGCCAGGAAGTACAGCTTCAGGTAGCGGCTGACTTTCGACCCCGGCCGGCCATTGCCCACCCGGTGCAGGATGATCTCCTTGGCGGCGTTGAGGGCGGCCACGACCTTGCCATTTTGCTGGGCCAGCTCCAGGCGCCGGGCTTCCACATCCAACTGGCGGATTGGCTCGAACAGGGATGACTTGAGCTTGAGGTAGAAACCCAGCTCACGAAACAGCCGGGCCAGGCTCTGCTGCACCGGCTGGTTGGAGAACAGCGCCTGCCACAGGACCGAGAGCAGGCCATACCAGGCCGCGCCGGCCACCAGCAGCAGCGGCTCGTGCCAGAAATCGATCACCGCGCCGCCGCGCTGGTCGACGCCGATCATGGTGTAGACCGAGAGAATCAGGGTCGCCGAGGCGATGGCGCCATAGCGTTCCCCCAGAGCCCCGAGCATGGTCAGGCCGAAGCTGGCCAGGGCCAGGGCAATGGCGAAGATCCAGGGGTAGGGGAACAACAGTTCCACCGACAGCGCGGCGATGCTGAAGCACACCAGGGTCACGGCCAGGGCGTTGAGCCGGCCTTGCCAGCTGTCGTCGGTTTCGGCCAGGGCGCTGGCGATGATGCCGAGGAACAGCGGAATCAGTAGGCCCATCTCATCCTGATACCAGCACAGCGCCATGCTGCCGGTCAGGGCGATGAACACCCGTACGCTGTAGCTGAATTTATCCAGCGCCCAGAGGCGGCGCAGAGACTGACGAAAAGAAGTCGATGACATGGAGTGGGACAGGCCTTCCGGGGCGATGCAGCTAAATTGAGCCAGTATTGACGACGGCGCAATGCCGCCGTCACATCGGCCGACAAATTCTGTTGCCGTTGCCGGTCGGGCGCCTGTAGCCGCTGCCGTAGGCTGCGAACGACCCGAAGGGGCGCGGCGATTCAAGGTCCGTTGAGGTCCTGCGGACCTGTCGCAGCCTGCGGCAGCGCCTACAGGGATACACAGCGGCTCAGACGTATTGCGCCGCCGCGTAGCCCGAGGCCCAGGCCCACTGGAAGTTGAAGCCGCCCAGGTGGCCGGTGACGTCCAGCACTTCACCGATGAAATACAGCCCCGGGCTCTTCAGCGATTCCATGGTCTTGGACGACACCTCGCGGGTATCGACCCCGCCCAGGGTCACTTCGGCGGTGCGGTAGCCCTCGGTGCCCGCCGGCACCAACTGCCAGCTGCCGAGTTTTTGCGCCACGTCCGCCAGTTCCGCCGGGGTGTACTGCTTCATCGGCTTGGAGACGAACCAGTGCTCGGCCAGCAGTCCCGCCATCTTCTTGGTGAAGATTTCCCCCAGCAGGGTTTTCAGCTCGCTGTTGGGGCGCTCGGCCTGCTGCTGTTGCAGCCAGCCCAGGGCGTCGTGGTCTGGCAGCAGGTTGATCTCGACACTGTCGCCGGGTTGCCAGTAGGAGGAAATTTGCAGGATCGCCGGGCCGCTGAGGCCACGATGAGTGAACAGAATGTTTTCGCGAAAGCTCTGCTCGTTGCAGCTCACCAGACAGTCCACCGAGGTGCCCGACAACTCGCTGCACAGCTCCTTGAGCTGGTCGGTGATGGTGAAGGGCACCAGGCCGGCACGGGTCGGCAGCAGTTCATGGCCGAACTGCTTGGCGACCTGATAGCCAAAACCGGTAGCGCCCAAGGTCGGGATCGACAGGCCGCCGGTGGCGATCACCAGGGATTGGCACTGCACCGCGCCCAGGGTGGTCTGCAACAGATAGCCCGACTCCATTTTCTCGATCTGCTGGATCGAGGTGTCCAGGCGCAGTTCGACGCCGACCTGATCGCATTCGTCGAGCAGCATGCCGAGGATGTCGCTGGACTTGTTATCGCAGAACAGCTGGCCGAGTTTCTTCTCGTGGTAGGGCACGCCGTGCTTGGCCACCAGGCCGATGAAGTCCCACTGGGTGTAGCGGGCCAGGGCCGATTTACAGAAATGCGGGTTCTGCGAAAGGAAGTTGGCGGGCTCGGTGTACATATTGGTGAAGTTGCAGCGGCCACCGCCGGACATCAGGATTTTCTTGCCGGCCTTGTTGGCGTGGTCCAGCAACAGCACCTGACGGCCCCGGCCGGCCGCGGTCAGGGCGCACATCAGGCCGGCCGCGCCAGCGCCGATGATCACGACTTGGGTAGAACGCAAAACGGTGTCCTCGCACAAATTTGTGTAGGAGCGAGCTTGCTCGCGATAACGGTGCCGGGTTCAACCTCGATGTCGGCTGTTCGGACGCTATCGCGAGCAAGCTCGCTCCTACAGGGACGGTGGGGTTAGAGGACGCGCACGCGCAGCGAACGGCCCTTGATCTTGCCGTTGTTCAAACGTTGCAGCGCCTGCATGACCACGGTGCGTTCAACCGCCACATACGACTGGAAGTCGAAGATCGCGATCTTGCCGACCTGGGCGCCCGGGATGCCGGCGTCGCCAGTCAGTGCACCGAGAATATCGCCCGGACGCACTTTGTCCTTGCGCCCGCCCGCGATGCACAGCGTGCTCATCGGTGGCTGCAGCGGGGCGCCGCCCTGGGACTTGAGGTTGTCGACCTGATCCCAGTTCAGCGGGGCTTTCTGCAGCTGTTCGATGGCTTGCGCGCGATGGGCTTCGGACGGTGCGACGAGGCTGACCGCGATACCTTTTTCGCCAGCGCGACCGGTACGGCCAACGCGGTGAATGTGGATTTCCGAATCGCGGGCCAGCTCGACGTTGATCACCATGTCCAGCGCATCGATGTCCAGGCCACGGGCGGCCACGTCGGTGGCGACCAGTACCGAAGTACTGCGGTTGGCGAACATCGCCAGCACCTGATCGCGGTCACGCTGTTCCAGATCGCCGTGCAGGCCGACGGCGGAAATGCCTTTGGAGGTCAGGTGATCGACGGTTTCCTGCACTTGCTGCTTGGTGAAGCAGAAAGCGACGCAGGAAGCCGGGCGGAAGTGGTGCAGGACTTTGGTCACTGCGCTCATGCGTTCTTCCGGGGAAATCTCGTAGAAACGCTGTTCGATCTGCGTGTCGTCGTGGAACGCTTCGGCTTTCACCGTCTGCGGATCACGCATGAACTTCGACGCCAGTTGCTTGATGCCCACCGGGTACGTGGCGGAGAACAGCAGGGTCTGCCGGCGCGACGGGGTCTGCTCGATGATGTCTTCGATGGCGTCGTAGAAACCCATGTCGAGCATGCGGTCGGCTTCGTCGAGGATCAGCGTGTTCAGGCCATCAAGCACCAGCGAACCCTTGCGCAGGTGTTGCTGGATACGCCCCGGGGTGCCGACGATGATGTGGGCGCCGTGTTCCAGGGAAGCGATCTGCGGACCGAAGGACACGCCGCCGCACAGGGTCAGGACCTTGATGTTGTCTTCGGCACGGGCCAGGCGCCGGATTTCCTTGGCCACCTGGTCGGCCAGCTCGCGGGTCGGGCAGATCACCAGGGCCTGGCAGCCGAAGTAGCGCGGGTTGATCGGGTTCAGCAGGCCGATGCCGAAGGCCGCGGTCTTGCCGCTGCCGGTCTTGGCCTGGGCGATCAGGTCCATGCCCTTGAGGATCACCGGCAAGCTCTGCGCCTGGATCGGCGTCATCTGGGCATAACCGAGGGAGTCGAGGTTAGCCAGCATGGCGGGAGACAGGGGCAAAGTATTAAAAGCGGTGGCAATGGTGGTCACGGGACTGGCCTGCAAAACAAAATGTCGCGCAGTGTATCAGCCTCGCTCCCATAACCTGCAAATTCTGGACGAGCAACCGCGCAAAGGTGGTTTTGTGTAGGAGCTGGCTTGCCAGCGAAAGCGGTCGCGAGCTTGGTGCAATGCTCGGGGGCCTCTTCGCCGGCGAGCCGGCTCCTACGGAGGGAGGTGTGCGGCTCAATGCTCGATGTGCTGTTCCTCGACCTTGCGCGCCCTTCGGCCATCGGTGGGCGACAGCTGGAGGAAGATCGCCGCCGCCAGCATCGCCATGATGCCCACGGTGAGAAAGGTCAGCTGGAAGGCGCCGAGCACGGTGTTCACTCCGTCATTGCCTACTTGTGCAGTAAAACCGCCCAGCAGCGCACCGGCACAGGCCACCCCCAGGCTCAGGGACAACTGCGCTACCACCGACAGTAAGCTGTTGCCGCTGCTGGCGGCGGCATCGTCGAGGTCGATCAGGGTCACGGTGTTCATCGCGGTGAACTGCAGCGAGTTGATCGCCCCCAGCACCGCCAGCATGCCCAGCAGCAGGGGATAAGGCGTGTGCTCGCTGACCAGCCCCATGCTGGCCAGCATCAGCCCCAGGGCCAGGGTGTTGCCGGTGAGCACGATGCGGTAGCCCAGGCGCTCGATCAACGGCCGGGCAATGGACTTGGCCAGCATCGCCGCGGCCGCCAGGGGCAGCATGCTCATCCCCGCCTGGGACGGTGAATAACCCAGCGCCACCTGCAGCAGCAGCGGCACCAGGAACGGCAGGGCACCGCTGCCCAGGCGGGCGAACAGGTTGCCGAGGATGCCCACGGCAAAGGTCCGCACCTTGAACAGCGAAGGGGCGAACAGCGGGGTGTCGATATGCCCGGCCCGTAGCCAGTAGGCGGCCAGGCAGGCCAGCCCGGCAAACAGCAGCAACATCACCCGCAGGTGTGGCAGGTGCAGTTCCCCCAGGCCTTCCATGGCGATGGTGATCAGCACCATCGCCGCGCCGAACAGCACAAAGCCCAGGCCATCGAAACGGGTGCGCTCGCTGCCTCGCAGGTCGGGGATAAAACGCCACACCGCATAGCAGCCCACCGCACCCACTGGCAGGTTGATCAGGAAGATCCAGTGCCAGGTCAGGTACTGCACCATCCAGCCGCCCATGGTCGGGCCGATCAGCGGGCCCAGCAGCCCGGGAATGGTGATGAAGCCCATGATCCGCACCAGCTCCGAGCGCGGGTAGGCTCGCAGCACCACCAACCGTCCCACCGGCAGCATCAGTGCCCCGCCCAGGCCCTGGATCACCCGGGCGCCGATCAGTTGGCTCAGGGTGTTGGACATCGCGCACAGCAGGGAACCGATGCTGAACAGCAAGATGGCGCCGAAGAAGATCTTCTTGGTGCCGAAGCGGTCGGCGATCCAGCCCGATGCTGGGATCAGCAGGGCCACGGTGAGCATGTAGGCGATGATCACCCCCTGCATGCGCAGCGGGTCTTCCGCCAGGTCCTGGGCCATGGCCGGCAGCGCCGTGTTGAGGATGGTGCCGTCCAGGGATTGCATGAAGAAGGCGATGGCCACCACCCAGGGCACCCAGCGGGCGGTGGTGGCATCGAGAGGCGTGCGTTCGGGCATGGGATCTCCCAAGGGCAGCGGCAAGCGGCAAGCCATAAGCTTCAAGCTTGCCGCTTACAGCTTGCGGCTTGTCGCTTACAAGGTGAGGGTCAGGCGACTGACCAGGGCTCCGGGCAAATGCATCGAGGCGGTCTGGCGCTGGCCGTAGGTGCTGGCCGAAAGCAGCAGTTCCCGTTGCGCCGTCAGGGCCTCCAGTTGTGAACCCAGCAGGCTGTAGACGCTGTCATCGAAACGCATGGTGCTCACCGGGGCCTGGATCTCGCCGTTCTCCACCCAGAAGGTGGCGAAGCGGGTCATGCCGGTCAGGCGCGCTGCCGGCAGGTCCGAGTAGTTGAGGTACCACAGGTTGCTGATGTACAGGCCGGTGCCCAGTTGCTTGAGGATCTCCTGCTGCGACAGCTGCCCGGCGGCCATGTTCAGCGCACTGGGGTATTCGCTGCTGCCGGCGCCGTTGCTGGTCAGGCCGTACTCGGCGGCGCTGCGGGAGTTGATCAACTGGGCGTTGGCATTGCCGGCGGCGATCAGCGACAGGTCGCTGCGCGGGTAGCCCTCATCGGAAAAGGCCGGACTCAGGGAGCCGCTGACCTGTTCGTCGAGGGACACCAGGGGGCTCAGGGCGGCATCGCCCGCGTAGAGCTTCTGCAGGGGGCTGTGCTTGCTGGCAATGGACTGGGCCGAGAACCCGCCCCAGGCCAGCATGCCCATGATCTCCTCCAGGGCCGCCGGTGCCAGGTAGGCGCGGTACTGCCCCGGCGTCAGGGTGCGCAGCGGTCGACCGAGGAACTCCAGTTGCTGACGGGCCTGGTCGAAGCGCTGGGCGAAGGCTGCGTCGTCCCAGGCGTGTCCCGCGTAGCTGGCCTTCACCGCTTCGCCATTGGCGTGGAACAGGCTGAAGTCGAAGTTGAAGCTGTTGGCCTGATGCCAGCCGAAGGCTCCGGCGGAACTGGCAAAACCTCGGCTGATGGGGCCGGCGGCATAGATGCCCACCAGATCCAGGCCGGCACCGGCGCGGCCGATCTGTGCCACCACCTGCTCGCTATCGGGCAGCGGATGGTCCTGCACGTGGTGGGATTGCCATTGGGCGTGATTGAGCATCAGGTACGGGTCCGCTGGCAGCAGCGGCAGGGTTTCGCGCAACTGTTGCAGGGCTTCGACCAGGCGCTGACGGTCCACCTCGGGGTCGTTGCTCAAGGTGATGCTCAAGTCGGCGTGGCGTCCGTCTTCGATCAGCTTGAAGTGCAGGCTGGCCTGTTGCACCTGCCCGGCCTGACGCACCTTGGCGTGGTTGAAACGGATGAACTCCGAGGACTCGGCCGAGTAGCTCAGAGTGAACTGTTCCGATTCCTTGATCGCGTCCTGCAGCCACTGCACCCATGCCTTGAACTGCTCGGCCTGATTCATCGTCCTGTTCATCAGGCGTCTCCTCCGAATACGTCAATCTTGCTGAACACGCAGGCCGGCGAAGCGTGGCCGACGCGGATTACCTGGTTGGGCTCGCCCTTGCCGCAGTTGGGCGTGCCCAGGACCTGGAAGGTGCTGCGATCGCCCACCGCGCTGAGGTTGCGCCAGAACTGTGCGGAAATACCCCGGTAGTTGGGGTTCTTGACCACGCCCTTGAGCTCGCCGTTTTCGATCAACTGGCCCCATTCGCAGCCGAACTGGAACTTGTTGCGTGCATCGTCGATGGACCAGGAGCGGTTGGTGGACATCAGGATGCCGTGTTCGATCTGGCCGATCAGGCGGTCCAGGGGCTGGTCGCCGGGCTCGACGTTGAGGTTGGCCATGCGGTCGATGGGGGCGCGGTTCCAACTGCTGGCGCGGCTGTTGGCAACGCCGTCGAGGCCACTGCGGTATTGCGACAAGGCACTGCCCAGGGGACGTACCAGCAGCCCCTCGCGGATCAGGAACTGCTTGCTGGCGGCGCTGCCATCGTCGTCATGCCCATAGCTGGCCAACTCCTCGGGAATCTGTGGGTCGAAGGTCACGTTGAGCAGGGACGAGCCATATTGCAGGCGGCCGAAATCTTCCTGTTTGACGAAACTGGTGCCGGCGTAGTTGCGCTCGTCGCCGAGGATGCGGTCCAGTTCCAGGGGGTGGCCGATGGACTCGTGGATCTGCAGCATCATCTGGTCCGGCATCAGCAGCAGGTCCCGCTGGCCTGGCGGGGTGTTCGGCGCCAGCAGCAGTTGCAGCGCCTGGTCGGCCACCCGTGGCGCCGCGCCCAGCAGGCCGCAACGGCTGATCACATCACCGGCGCCCTGCTGGCCGAAGTTTTCCCGGCCCAGGCTGCGGGTCTGGCTGTCGCTACCGTCGTAGGCGGTGACATCCAGGCCCGGGTAGACAAACCGCTGAGCCTGGCGCAGCTCGGCGCCGGCGCTGTTGAGGTAGATCTGCTCGACCTGGGTCACGCCGATGCCCACTTGCCAGTTCACCAGGCGCTCGTCCTTGGGCACCGAGGCCGATTCGTCGCCCAGCAGCTGGTAGCAGTCGCTGAGGGATGGGAAGGGCTGGTCCAGATTCGGCGAAAGGTAGTCGCCACGGTGGCTGGATACCGGTTGCTCGCGCAGGTCCAGCAGGGCGTGGGCGGCGATCACCCGAGCCAGGTGTTCGGCGCGGTCGAGGGCGGCTTGCAGGCCGCCTTGCGAGAGGTCACTGGTGGCGGCGTAGGCTTCCACACCACGCACCCTTGCGGTCAGCATCGCCCCTTCGTCGCGGCCCAGGCTCGGTGGTTCGGCAACGTTCTTGCGCACTGACAGGTATTGGTCCGACTCGCGCACGTAGCGCAGGGAAAAGAATTCGGCGCCCGTGCGCAAGGCAGCAAAGCGCTGCTTGAGCTGGGGGTGAAAGTCGAACATGGAGAACCTCCTTGTGAGACGCGATAGCGGGCGGGTCTTGTCGCCAGCAAACGGAACGCTGCCCGGCGGCTCCTACAGATATAGGCGTCGGTGGACTCCGGGGCGAAGGGGATGGGCAAGTTGCAGAACTGTAGCTGCTGCCGGAGGCTGCGATCAAGGAGGCAGTGCGGGCAATGCGGGGGCAGGAAATACGCGGGGAGGTGAAAAAGGCACCGACCCTTGCGGTCGGTGCCCGTACTGCTTACTGCGCGGTCGGAGTGATATCGCGCATTGGCTTGCCACGCACCGGGGCGTTGCCCGCTACGTAGTAGTCGGCCTTGCTGCGGGGCAGCGGCTGACGGCCACGGATCTTGTCGGCGATTTTCTCGGCCATCATGATGGTCGGCGCGTTGAGGTTGCCGGTGGTGATGATCGGCATGATCGAGGCATCCACCACGCGCAGGCCTTGCATGCCGTGCACGCGACCCTGGCCATCCACTACCGCCATGTCGTCGGTGCCCATCTTGCACGAGCAGGATGGGTGGAACGCGGTCTCGGCGTGCTCGCGGATGAACGTGTCCAGTTGCTCGTCGGTCTGCACCTCGATGCCCGGGCTGATTTCTCGACCGCGGAAGGCGTCCAGGGCCGGCTGTTGCATGATTTCCCGGGTCAGGCGGATGCCGTCGCGGAATTCCTGCCAGTCCTGCTCGGTGGCCATGTAGTTGAAGAGGATGCTCGGGTGCTGGCGCGGGTCCTTGGACTTGATCTGCACGCGACCACGGCTCGGCGAGCGCATGGAACCCATGTGCGCCTGGAAACCGTGCTCTTTCACGCCGTTGCTGCCGTTGTAGTTAATCGCCACCGGCAGGAAGTGGTACTGGATGTTCGGCCATTCGAACTCTTCACGAGTGCGAATGAAACCGCCGGCTTCGAACTGGTTGCTGGCGCCGATGCCGGTGCCGTTGAACAGCCATTCGGCACCGATGGCCGGCTGGTTCCACCACAGCAGCGATGGGTACAGCGACACCGGTTGGGTGCAGGCGTACTGCAGGTACAGTTCCAGGTGGTCCTGCAGGTTCTCGCCGACGCCCGGCAGGTCGTGGACCACCGGGATGTCCAGGCTTTCCAGCAGGGCGCGGGGGCCGACGCCGGAGCGTTGCAGCAGTTGCGGCGAGGCGATGGCGCCGGAGCTGACGATCACTTCCTTGCGGGCGCGGGCTTCCACGCGCTCTTCGGTGCTGCCTTGCAGGTAGCTCACGCCGACTGCGCGCTTGCCGTCAAAGAGGATCTTGTCGGTCAGGGCGTGGGTGACGATGGTCAGGGTCGAACGCTTCTTGGCGATGTCCAGGTAACCGCGGGCGGTGCTGGAGCGACGACCTTTAGGGGTGACCGTACGGTCCATCGGGCCGAAGCCTTCCTGCTGGTAGCCATTCAGGTCTTCGGTGCGCGGGTAACCGGCTTGTACACCGGCTTCGACCATGGCGTGGAACAGCGGGTTGTTGCCGGCTTTGGGCGTGGTCACGCTGACCGGGCCTTCGCCGCCGTGGTAGTCGTTGGGGCCGATGTCACGGGTTTCCGCCTTGCGGAAGTACGGCAGGCAGTCCAGGTAGGTCCAGTCTTCCAGGCCTGGCAGCTTGGCCCAGCCGTCGTAGTCCATGGCGTTGCCGCGGATGTAGCACATGCCGTTGATCAGCGACGAGCCACCCAGGCCCTTGCCGCGACCACACTCCATGCGACGACCGTTCATGTGTGGCTCTGGATCGGTCTCGTAGGCCCAGTTGTAGCGACGGCCTTGCAGTGGGAAGGCCAGTGCCGCCGGCATCTGGGTACGGAAGTCGAAGCGATAGTCCGGGCCGCCGGCTTCCAGCAGCAGGACGGTGACGCCTTCGTCTTCAGTCAGACGGGTCGCCAGGGTGTTACCGGCAGAGCCGGCACCCACAATGATGTAATCGAATTCTTGGGACATTGAATGCACCCTCTTTGAGATTGGTCAGGTCGCACGATCAATAGGCCTGTAGCTGCTGCCGAAGGCTGCGATCGGCCGCGCAGCGGACGTGCTTCGGCGATCGCAGGAAGGTCCTTCGGACCTTTTCGCAGCCTGCGGCAGCGGCTACAGGGGTTGTCGTTCAGGCTGGGTGTCTTAGAACACCGAGGCGTAGTCGCCCAGCTCGACCTGTACCGACTTGATGCGGGTGAAGTTGTTCAGCGAGCTGATGCCGTTCTCACGGCCAACACCCGATTGCTTGTAGCCGCCAACCGGCATCTTGGCGTCGGATTCGCCCCAGGCGTTGATCCAGCAGATACCGGCTTCGAGCTGATGAATCACGCGGTGGGCGCGGTTCAGGTCCTTGGTGACGATACCGGCAGCCAGGCCGAAGTCGGTGTCGTTGGCGCGGCGGATCACTTCTTCTTCGGTTTCGTAAGTCAGGATCGCCATCACTGGGCCGAAGATTTCTTCACGGACGATGGTCATGTCGTCGGTGCAGTCGGTGAACACGGTCGGTGCAACGAAGGCACCCTTGGCGAATTCGCCGTCGGTCAGGCGCTCGCCGCCGCACAGTACGCGGGCACCTTCTGCTTTGCCCTTGGCGATGTAGCCCAGCACGCTTTCCATGTGCTGGAAGCTGACCAGCGGACCGAAGTTGGTGTTTTCGTCTTCCGGGTTGCCGATGCGGATGCGCGCTACGCGCTCGGCGATCTTGGCTTCGAAAGCGGCTTTCAGGTGGCTCGGTACGAACACGCGAGTACCGTTGGTGCAGACCTGACCGGAGCTGTAGAAGTTGGCCATCATGGCGGTGTCGGCGGCGCGATCCAGGTCAGCGTCGTCGAAGATGATCAGCGGCGACTTGCCGCCCAGTTCCATGGTCACGTCTTTGAGCGAGGAGCTGGAAGCGCTGGCCATGACTTTCTTGCCGGTGTCGGTGCCGCCGGTGAAGGAGACTTTCTCGATGCGCGGGTGCTCGGTCAGCCAGGTGCCGACTTCACGGCCGCTGCCGGTCAGGACGTTGAACACGCCAGCCGGTACGCCGGCTTCGGTGTAGATCTCGGCCAGTTTCAGGGTGGTCAGCGAGGTGACTTCGCTGGGCTTGAAGATCATCGCGTTACCGGCGGCCAGGGCTGGCGCGGATTTCCACAGGGCGATCTGGATCGGGTAGTTCCAGGCGCCGATGCCGGCGACCACGCCCAGAGGCTCGCGACGGGTGTAGACGAAGGAAGTGGTGCGCAGCGGGATCTGCTCGCCTTCGATGGCCGGTACCAGGCCTGCGTAGTATTCCAGCACGTCAGCGCCGGTGACGATGTCCACGTACTTGGTTTCGGAGAAGGCTTTACCGGTGTCCAGGGTTTCCAGAGCGGCCAGTTCGTCGTTGCGCTCGCGGAGGATTTCCACGGCACGACGCAGGATGCGCGAACGCTCCATGGCAGTCATGGCGGCCCAGATCTTCTGGCCTTTTTCGGCGCTGACCACGGCGCGTTCCACATCTTCCTTGGTCGCACGCTGCACTTGTGCGAGAACTTCACCGTTGGCCGGGTTGATGGCATCGAAAGTGGCGTCGCTGCCGGCATCGGTGTAGCCGCCGTCGATGTAGAGTTTTTGCAGTTCGAAACGGGCCATAGTGTCCTCGCAAGTGCATTAAGTAGTGGGCTTGACCACCGGGCGTATCCCGAAGTTCAGGACACGTTGATCAGTGGCGGGTCAGGGGCCGAGCGTCTCTTTTGTGCTCTGGCGCTCCTGCTTAGCCAGTTGTAGATCCATGTATTCGTAAGCGATCCGTATCGCCTGGTCGGTGTCGAATGCATCACCCGACAAGGCACCACGCAGCCACAAACCGTCGATCAAAGCCGCCAGGCCGCGAGCTGCCTTGCGCGCATGGTAGAGCGGCAGGGCACGGCGGAACTGGCAACACAGGTTGGAATACAAGCGGTGGTCGTTGATCCGCTGCAACCTGTGCAAATCGGGCTGGTGCATGCTGGAAGCCCAGAAGGCCAACCAGGTTTTCATTGCCGGGCCGTTCACCTGGCTGGCATCGAAGTTGCCCTCGATGATCACTTTCAGGTGAGCGCGCGGGCTGTCGTCCGTCAGGGCCTGGCGGCGTGCTCTGACGCCTTCGTTGAGCATGCTCATGATGTAACCCATCGTCGCTGCGATCAGGCCGTTCTTGTCCCGAAAGTAGTGACTGATGATGCCGTTTGAAACACCGGCCAAACGGGCGATCAGCGCAATGCTGGCGTCCCCCATTCCGACCTGATCGACGGCCTGTAGCGTGGCTTCGATCAATTGCTGGCGGCGTATGGGTTGCATACCGACCTTGGGCATCTGATACCTCTCCTTAGGCCTGTCGGCGGGCGTATGACGCCGGTCGACTTGTGGGCCAGTCTATTTTGTTTTGATTGAACGTTCAATCAACAAAGAATAAGATCTGCGACAAATCGTCGCTGCCTGGGGAGGTTTTCCTACTCGCGGACGGCGGGAAAACGACCTCCGAAATAGCCCAAAACTTACACGTGGCATGGCGTGGACCGGCAAGAGTAAGGACGTGTTGAAGGGGCAGGACGCTCCGGGGAACAGGCGACGAGCTGCAGGTTCGTCACTGACCTTGGATGCGGGTGCGCAACGCGGCTTTTGCGGTTTCGGGCTTTTTCGGGGTGTCTTTATATCACCCGATGATCGGCTGCCAACTAACCGATTGGTCGGGTGCGGTGTTGCCTTGTGTCCTTCTCTCGCACTGCCTGGAGCATCTGTGCAATGAGTTCTGCCTCTCTTATAAAGACCCCACCGGAGAAGGTGCGGGTCAACGGTTGGGTGTTCTACACCTCCACCGCGCTGATCCTGTTGTTGACCGCCATTCTGATCATCGCCCCGCAAGAGGCCGGCCGACTGCTGGGCATTGCCCAGGCCTGGTTGTCTCGCAGCTTCGGCTGGTACTACATGGTGGTGATCGCCGCTTACCTGGTGTTCGTGGTGGGCCTGGCGTTCTCCTCCTACGGCAAGCTCAAGCTGGGGACCAAGCAAGACACCCCGGACTTCAGCTACGGTGCCTGGGCCGGGATGCTGTTCTCTTCCGGTATCGGTATCTCGCTGCTGTACTTCGGTGCTTCCGAGCCCCTGGATCACTACTTCAACCCGCCTGAAGGCGTACCCGGTAGCAACCTGGCCGCACGCCAGGCGTTGCAGCTGACCTTCCTGCACTGGGGCCTGCATGGCTGGGCGATCTACGCCCTGGTGGGCCTGGCGGTGGCGTACTTTGCCTATCGTCATAACCAGCCGCTGGCGCTGCGTTCGGCGTTGTATCCGCTGGTGGGCGAGCGCTGGGTCAAGGGCGCGGCCGGCCATGCGGTGGACGGTTTCGGCATGTTCGTGACCCTGCTGGGCCTGGTGACCAACCTCGGGATTGGTTCGATGCAGGTGTCTTCCGGCCTGGAAAACCTGTTCGGCATGGAGCACAGCAACACCAACCTGCTGATCGTGATCATCGTCATGAGCACGGTGGCCACCATCGCCGCGGTGTCCGGTGTGGAAAACGGCATCCGCCGCCTGTCCAACCTGAACATCGTGCTGTTCAGCGGCCTGTTGATTTTCGTCCTGCTGTTCGGCCCGACCCTGCACCTGCTCAACGGCTTCGTGCAGAACATCGGCGACTACCTCAACGGTGTGGTGCTCAAGACCTTCGACCTCTATGTGTACGAAGGCGACAACGCCAAGTCCGACCGCTGGCTGGGCCTGTGGACCCTGTTCTACTGGGCCTGGTGGATTTCCTGGGCGCCATTCGTAGGCATGTTCATTGCGCGTATTTCCCGTGGTCGCACCGTGCGTGAGCTGGTCGCCGGCGTGCTGCTGATTCCCCTGGGCTTCACCCTGGCCTGGCTGTCGATCTTCGGTAACTCGGCCCTGGACCTGGTGGTCAACCAGGGAGCGGTGGAACTGGGCAAGACGGCGCTGGAACAGCCGTCCATGGCGATCTACCAACTGCTTGAGCACTACCCGGCCTCGAAGATTGTCATCGGTGTCTCGATCTTCGTCGGCTTCGTGCTGTTCCTGACCCCCGCCGACTCCGGCGCGGTGATGATGGCCAACCTGTCCTGCAAAGGCGGCAACGTCGACGAAGACGCCCCGCACTGGCTGCGGATCTTCTGGTCGGTGGTGATCACCCTGGTGACCATCGGTCTGTTGTTCGCCGGTAACTTCGAAGCCATGCAGACCATGGTGGTGCTGGCCGGCCTGCCGTTCTCGGTGGTGCTGATCTTCTTCATGTTCGGTTTGCACAAGGCCATGCGCCAGGACGTGCAGATCGAGCAGGAACAAGCGCAATTGGCCGAGCGCGGTCGCCGTGGTTTCAGCGAGCGCCTGACCCAGCTGGACCTGCAACCGACCCAGTCGGTGGTGCAGCGTTACATGGACAAGCACATCAGCCCGGCGCTGCAGGAAGCCGTCGCGCAACTGCGCACCCTGGGCCATGAAGTGCAGACCAACCTGGGCAAGTCCAAGAGTTTGCTGGGCCTGCGGGTGGAAATGGAGGAAGGCAATCCCTTCGTCTATGAAGTGAGCCTGGACGGCTACCTGGCGGCACCGAGCGAATCGGCCCAGCCGGAAGGGGCGGACAGCGAAGTGCGCAGTCGTTTCTACCGCGCCGAGGTGTACCTGCACAACGGCAGCCAGGAATACGACTTGATGGGCTTCACCCAGGAGCAGATCACCCGTGATGTGCTCGATCAGTTCGAAAGCCATCGGCAGCTCCTTGGCCGGGTCTATAGCTGAGTGAAGTAACGGACCGCTCCCGAGGGGGCGGCTCCACCCGCTGTAGGAGCTGGCTTGCCGGCGAAGGCGCCCTTCAAGGGGGCTACAAGGCTTCAGGGCCTGTTCGCTGGCAAGCCAGCTCCTACAGAAGGGCGTGTGTCGATAAAGCAAAACGCCGCGATTGCTCGCGGCGTTTTTGTGTCTGCGGCTTAACCCAGGTTCTTGCCGAGCAGCGCGTGGTAGAGCTCGCTGTCGCCGAGGATGCCGACGACTTTCTGGTTGTCGTGGAGCACCAGTTTGTTGCCGGTCTGGTAGCGGATCTGCAGGGCGTCGCGCATGCCGATGTTGGAGTCCACCAGGGTCGGGCGCCGGCCCAGTTCTTCCACCGCCTGCCCCGGAGTCCAGTTCTGCAGGTCCATCTGCGAGCCGTTGCGGCGGGCGCCCTTGATGGTGTTGCCCTCCGCCAGGTCGAGCCAGGAGTCGCCGCCCGGGTCCAGGCACACGGAGCCGTTGACCCGCTTGCAGTTGTCCAGGCTGCGCATCAGGCTGCGACCGCAGAGCACGTTCAACGGGTTGGTGTGGGCGACGAAGGTGCGCACATAGTCGTCCGCGGGGTTGAGCACGATCTCTTCCGGCTTGCTGTACTGGATGATCCGCCCGTCTTTCATGATGGCGATGCGGCTGCCCAGCTTCAGGGCCTCGTCCAGGTCGTGGCTGACAAACACGATGGTCTTGCTCAGCTTGCGTTGCAGTTCCAGCAGCTCGTCCTGCAGACCCTGGCGGATCAGCGGGTCGAGGGCCGAGAAAGGTTCGTCCATCAGCAGGATATCGGCGTCCATGGCCAGGGCGCGGGCCAGGCCCACACGCTGCTGCATGCCGCCGGACAGCTCGTCGGGCTTCTTGTTGCGCCACTGGGTCAGGCCCACCAGCTCAAGTTTCTCGTCCACCAGCTTGCGCCGTTCCTTCTCCGGTCGGCCCTGCATCTCCAGGCCGAAGCTGATGTTCTCGCGCACCGTCAGCCAGGGCATCAGGGCGAACTTCTGGAACACCATGGCGATGCGCTGGGTGCGCATCATCTTCAGTTCGGCGGGGGAGCAGGAGGCAATGTCGATCTGCTGGCCTTCGTGTTCGACGAACAGCTTGCCGCGGCTCACGGTGTTCAGGCCGTTGATGCAGCGCAACAGGCTCGACTTGCCGGAACCGGAGAGGCCCATCAGCACGCAGATCTCGCCTTTCTGGATGTCCAGGCTGGCTTTTTCCACGCCTACGATCTGCCCGGTCTTCTTCAGGATTTCGTTGCGGGTCATGCCCTGGTCCAGCAGCTTGAGCGCCTCCCGTGGGTCCTTGGAGAAGATAACGTCTACGTTATCGAAGCGGATTATGCTCATGCGTCACCCCCTACTTTGGCTTCAGGTTGTTTGCAGATGCGGTCGAGCATGATCGCCAGCAGCACGATCGCCAGGCCGGCTTCGAAGCCCAGGGCAATGTCGGCGGTGTTGAGTGCGTTGACCACGGGTTTGCCCAGGCCGTCGGCGCCGACCAGGGCGGCGATCACCACCATCGACAGCGACAGCATGATGCATTGGGTAATACCGGCGGCGATGCTCGGCATGGCGTGGGGCAGCTCAATGCGCGACAACAACTGACGGCGCGAACAGCCAAAGGCCTTGCCCGCGTCCATCAACTCTTGTGGAACATCGCGAATGCCCAGGTAGGTCAGGCGGATCGGCGCGGCAATGGCGAACACCACCGTGGAGATCAGGCCGGGTACCACCCCGAGGCCGAACAGGGTGAGGGTCGGGATCAGGTAGACGAATGTGGGGACGGTCTGCATCAGGTCCAGGACCGGACGCATCATGGTGTAGAACAACGGCTTGTGCGCGGCGACGATTCCCAGGGGCACGCCGATCAGCACGCAGACCAGGGTGGCGAACAGCACCTGGGCCAGGGTTTCCATGGTTTCCTGCCAGTACCCCAGATTGAGGATCAGCAGGAAGGACAGCACGACAAATACAGTCAGGCCCCATTTGCGCTGGATCAGGTGCGCCAGCAGGGCAATCAGGCCGATCAGGGCCAGGGGATTGAACCAGGTCAGCGCGAACGTCACGCCGTGGATCATGGTTTCCAGGGTGGTAGCGATCGCATCGAAGGTGCTGGCACCGTGTTTCGTCAACCAGTCTACGAAAGCCGCGATGTACTGGCCCAGGGGGATTTTCTGATCAGTGAGCATGGTATTGAACGTCCGCATGCAAGGAAAAAACAGCCCGGGCGGGCAAGCCCGCCCGGCGTAAGCGATTACTGGGCAAGCTTGGCCTTCACGGCTTCCAGGCCGGGTTTACCGTCAATGGTGGTCACGCCAGCGAGCCAGGTATCGAGCACCTGTGGATTCTTTTTCAGCCAGGCCTTGGCGGCCGCGTCAGGCTTCATCTTGTCGTCCAGCACGTTGCCCATCAGGGTGCTTTCCATGTTCAGGGTGAACGACAGGTTCTTCAGCAACTGGCCCACGTTGCTGCACTCGGTGGTGTAGCCCTTGCGGGTGTTGGTGTAGATGGTGGCCTGGCCGAAGTTGGGGCCGAAGAAGTCGTCGCCACCGGTCAGGTACTTCATCTTGAAGCGTGTGTTCATCGGGTGCGGTTCCCAGCCCAGGAACACCACCGCGGTGTCGCGACGCTGAGCGCGCTCAACCTGGGACAGCATGCCCGCCTCGCTGGACTCCACCACCTTGAAGCCGGCGTCCTTGAGGCCAAAGGCGTTCTTGTCGATCATCGTCTGGATGGTGCGGTTGCCGTCGTTGCCCGGCTCGATGCCGTAGATCTTGCCGTCCAGCTCCTTCTTGAACTTGGCGATGTCGGCGAAGTCTTTCAGGCCTTTGTCATACAGCGACTCGGGAACTGCCAGGGTGTACTTGGCGTTTTCCAGGTTGGCGCGCACGGTCTCAACGGTGCCGGCATCACGGTAGGGCTTGATGTCGTTTTCCATGGTCGGCATCCAGTTGCCGAGGAACACGTCCATGTTCTTGCCGTCGGCCAGGGACTTGTAGGTCACCGGCACGGAAATCATCGTGGTCTTGGTCTTGTAGCCCAGGGCGTTGAGCACAACGCTGGTGGTGGCGGTGGTCACGGTGATGTCGGTCCAGCCGACATCGGAGAAGTTTACGGTGCTGCATTGCTCCGGTTCTGCGGCGTGTGCCAGAAGCGGCAGACTCAGCATGGCGGCCAACAACAACGGGGAACCTTTCATAGGGGGGACTCCTGGATGTTTTTCTGGCGGCGTATGGACCGCGCTTATAAGTGTGGCGGTTGGTGTGCCGGGGACAGCTCTACCACCGTGCCCAGGGGCTGTTGACGTTTGGTGACGAGCCGCGTTGCTGGGCCAAACTGTGCGAGGCAAGGCGCGGAATGCCGCCAATGGTTGTTCCCTTGGCAAATCCCGCAACGCAGCCTCGCGCAGTTTGGCACGCAACCCGCAGGGACGGGGCCCACTTGGCACAGGGCCGTGTTGCTCGGAGCTTATTGGGAACAACCAAACTACGCTCCTCGCGCCTTGCCCTGTGCCAAGTGGGCCTCCGTCGCGGCCTGTCACCAAACGTCAACAGCCCCTTTCAATCGAGTCGAGACTGATCATGTACCAGTGAAAAACTGTCGCCTACAGGGTGCGTCGTATCCAGTACAGGGAGGGTCGCATCCAGTGTCGGTGAGGTCGCTTACAGTGTTTTTGGGCATTTTTTCCTGCATCTGAGCCGCAAAAAACGCCCAGAACCCGAGCCTCGCGCCAGGCGGCGTTGGTGGACATGAGTGAGTCGGTGTCAGACGTCGCGAGGCGCGGTAAAAGCCTGATGATGCGCCCTTCTCGGCGGATTGCAGCTTGAGCGTAGCAGCTCCGTCAGAGGGCGTTTTCAGCGCCTGGACTGTGCTCATCGAGGAGTTACGCAGTAATGGCTATCAGTGTTTTCGACTTGTTCAAGATCGGCATCGGGCCTTCCAGTTCCCACACCGTCGGGCCCATGCGCGCCGCGGCGTTATTCGTCCAGGTATTGAAGGAACGCCATCTGCTGGAGCAGGTGCGGCGGATCGAAGTGCAACTGTTCGGTTCGTTGTCGGCCACCGGCATTGGCCATGGCAGCGACAACGCGGTGATCATGGGCTTGATGGGGGAGTGGCCCGATGCGATCGACCCGTCGCTGATCGGCCCGCGCATCGAACGGCTCAGGGAAACCCACACCCTGTTGCTGGACGGACGGCTGGCTGTGCCGTTCACCTGGTCCCGGGACATGCGCCTGCTGGACGAAAACCTGCCCTTTCACCCCAACGCCATGACCCTGGTGGCCGAAGGTGAAGGCGGAGAGCTGTTGCGCGATACCTATTATTCAGTGGGCGGCGGTTTTGTCGTCGACCAGGCCCAGGCCAGTAGCGGCGTGGCGGACCTGGATCGTAGCGAGCTGCCTTACGATTTCTCCAGTGCGGTGGAACTGCTCAGCCTGTGCCAGAAGCACAACCTGCGAGTCGCCGAACTGATGCTGGCCAACGAGAAGGTCTGGCGTTCGGAAGAAGAAATCCGCAGCGGCCTGATGACGCTGTGGCGCGCGATGCAGGATTGCGTGGAACAAGGGCTCAAACACGAAGGCATCCTGCCCGGCGGGCTCAATGTGCGTCGGCGCGCGGCCAAGCTGCATCGCAGCCTGCAGGAGCTCAATAAACCCAATGTGATCGGCTCGACCTTGAGCGCCATGGAGTGGGTCAACCTGTTCGCCCTGGCGGTGAACGAAGAGAACGCCGCCGGTGGACGCATGGTCACCGCGCCCACCAACGGCGCAGCGGGGATCATTCCGGCGGTACTGCACTATTTCATGAAGTTCAGCGAGGACGTGACCGACGCCAACGTGGTGGACTTTTTTCTGGGCGCGGCGGCCATCGGCATCCTGTGCAAGAAGAACGCTTCGATTTCCGGGGCCGAAGTCGGTTGCCAGGGCGAAGTGGGTTCGGCCTGTGCCATGGCCGCGGCGGGCTTGGCGGAGATTCTCGGGGCCACGCCCGAGCAGTTGTGCAACGCCGCGGAAATTGGCCTGGAGCATAACCTCGGCCTGACCTGCGACCCGGTGGGCGGGCTGGTGCAGGTGCCCTGCATCGAGCGCAACGCGATTGCCGCGGTGAAGGCGATCAATGCCGCGCAGATGGCCTTGCGCGGCGATGGCCAACACTTCATCTCCCTGGATCGGGTGATCCGCACCATGCGTGATACCGGGGCGGACATGCATGACAAATATAAAGAGACTTCTCGCGGTGGGCTGGCGGTGAGTGCGGTGGAGTGTTGAGTCTGCACGGGGCGTTACGCCGGCTACTGCACAGGGACGGCGGCGCGCCCAAATTGCTCATCAGAGGAGGGGCGCGCCACCTTTTAGCGCGTCGTGAATAGACAAGTGGCCAAGCGGGCTGATGGACCTCGGCGTCCGTCGCTCGGTTGTGCTTTGAGTGACACTCGCCAGTCCTGGCCCGACGCATCGGTCGCGCAAGTGCTACCTAACTGCTCACCGCTGCGCCTGCCGCCTTCTGTGCGGTGATTCCGGCGCTTCTTATCCGCACATTGCCAAGGGCTATATAGACGCGTCGCGACGTCGTTTTCAGGAGTTATTGAATGCCCATTCAACTTTAGGCATGGCAATTGCTCTGTGAATATCAAGCCCGCCTCCGATGAGTCGCAGGGCACATAAAAAGAGCCTCCGCCTGAGGCCATCACCCGCTTTGTGTGAGGAGATATCGCGATGACGTCGTTCAACTCCGGGGCCCAACCCCAGAACCGTGCGCCTCAATCCATCGGCTTTCTGCTGCTGGACAATTTCACGCTGATTTCCCTGGCCTCCGCAGTCGAACCCCTGCGCATGGCCAACCAACTGTCCGGCCGCGAGCTGTATCGCTGGACCACCCTCAGCGTCGATGGCGGTCAGGTCTGGGCCAGTGACGGTCTGCAAATCACCCCCGACGCCTCCATGCACAAAGCCCCCAGCCTCGACACCGTGATCGTCTGCGGCGGCATCGGCATCCAGCGCACCGTGACCCGTGAACATGTGTCCTGGTTGCAAAGCCAGGCTCGCCAGTCGCGCCGCCTCGGCGCGGTGTGCACCGGCAGTTGGGCCCTGGCCTGCGCCGGTCTGCTGGACGGCTTCGATTGCAGCGTGCACTGGGAATGCCTGGCGTCGATGCAGGAAGCCTTCCCCCGGGTCGCCATGAGCACCCGCCTGTTCACCCTCGACCGCAACCGTTTCACCAGCTCCGGCGGCACCGCGCCGCTGGACATGATGCTGCACCTGATCAGTCGCGATCATGGCCGTGAGTTGTCAGCGGCGATCTCGGAGATGTTCGTTTACGAGCGCATCCGCAACGAGCAGGATCACCAGCGCGTGCCCCTCAAGCACATGCTTGGCACCAACCAGCCCAAGCTCCAGGAAATCGTTGCGCTGATGGAAGCCAACCTCGAAGAGCCGATCGATCTGGACGAGCTGGCGGTGTACGTGGCCGTGTCCCGGCGGCAGTTGGAGCGGCTGTTCCAGAAGTACCTGCATTGTTCGCCGTCGCGCTACTACCTCAAGCTGCGGTTGATCCGCGCGCGGCAACTGCTCAAGCAGACGCCGATGTCGATCATCGAAGTGGCGTCGGTGTGTGGTTTCGTTTCTACGCCGCACTTCTCCAAGTGCTACCGCGAGTACTTCGGTATTCCGCCCCGTGACGAGCGCATCGGCTCCAACACCACCCAGCAGGTGGCGATGATGCCGCTGCCGCAAGCCATGGTCCTGGCGCCGCTGTCCGGCCCGCTGTCGGCCTTGAGTCAGGCGCGCAACGAGTCGACCTTCGCCAGCGTGCGTCTGTAGTCACAGACGCTTCTTGAAATACACCACGCGTTCGGTTTCTTCGAAACCCAGCGCGTGGTGCAGTGTCTGGCTGGCCAGATTGTCCAGGCTGGTGTCAGACGCAATCTCCACACACCCGGCCTGGCGTCCCCACTGGCTGACCTGCTCGATCAGTTGCTGGGCAACGCCCTGGCGACGGTGCTCGGGAGCCACATAGATTCCTTCGAGAAACACCACCGGCGAACTCTCGCTGCCGTTGACGTAGTCGTGGCGCAGCGCCGCCTCGGCCAGGCCGATGGCTTCACCGTTCTGGGCAAAGGCCAGCCAGCAGCCATAGCGCTCGGGTGCGGCCAGCATCTGGCGGATTTCGGCCAGGTGCTCCTCTGGCGGACAGTCGGGCCACAGGCCCAGGCGCAATTGCAGCCAGCTGGCCGCGTCGGCGGATGAGCCGGGCTGTATCGGGATCATGAGTGCTTGCCTGTTTTCGCCAGAGGGACGCGCACTCTAGCAATCCGCTCAGGGCACAGGGAGACTCACGCGCGTTTTTGCTGCAGGTACTCGGCCAGGGCCGGCAGCAACTGGCGATCAATGGCCTGGCGCACCGCGGGAAGAATGGTCGCATTACCGGTGAGCATCTGCTCCACCATGCCCTTGAGCGCCTTGGCCCGTGCATCGCTCAAACCGCGCACCGCACATTCACAGGCCTGCTCGGCGCTGGCGCCTGCGGGCATCTCGAAACCCAGGGCCCGGAGTTGTCCCAGCAGGTCGTCCTGATCAATCAAATCCGCATGCATCATGACGCTCATCCTTATTCAGGTAACGTGGTCGTCAGTCGATTCTGGTTGGCCGTCCGGGTGGCGGCAAGGGCAGATGGTCGCGATGGCCCGTTTACCTATGAACAGGTCGTTTTCGGCTAACTCGATGGCTGATGGCCGGTTGCAACAGCGTCTGGAAAAAGACGGTCAATCAAGTCTCGCGGCGCTTGCGTGTGATGGCCCGGGCTTGCATAAGGGTGGATATTGAGCCGTGCTGGCGCTCAAGGACCCCCGCCGCAAGCGGCGGGGGTTGGCAGGATGGCCGTTGGGGCAGAAATATAGGGAGCTGTAGTGGATGAAAGTGATGTTCAACCTGGGTTTGGCCTGTTTGTTGTGGCTGGTTTGCAGCGCGGCTGCGGCAGCCACCGAGTGTGGCGATTTTTTGCGGGCCATGACCGATCCGCCGAAATCCCTGGAGTTTTTTCACTGTGAGTCGCAGCCCGAGGATCAGGGCGCACCGCTGACCGCGAGGTATCGGGTCAAAGGTCAGGATGCCCATCAGGTAGAGCGCTATCTGCAGCGGGAACTGGGGCTGCAGGAGGGGCTCAAGTTTGTCTGCTGTGGCTGGGAAACGAAGGGGTTCATTTCCTATAGGGATAAGAAGACCGGGCGTCATTATCAGATCGGCATGGGCTCTGAAGAGACGCCCTACAACCAGCGCCGGGATTGGCACAAGATCGGCTATTTCTACGTGACGGTGGTGTTCTATACCGAGGACATCTGAACCCCTGCAATGACCCTATTGCCTACGGGCAGGTCGTTTTCGGCTAACTCGCGAGCAGGCAGAGTGGGCAGACTGCAACCAGCTCGCGCCGTGTTGGTTTGGTCACCTTCTCACCGCAGCTCCTCAGCAGTAGTCCCTGCCTCGATCCTGTCACGGCTTGATCGGGGCTTTTTTTTGCCTGTGGAGGTTTTGCCGGCAAGCTTCGCTGGCCAGCCGGCTCCTGCGGGGAGCCGGTGGCCGGTGGGATGGGGATCAGCGCTGCAGGACCAGGATCCTGGAGAGCAGCTCGTCGCGGTCGATGTAGCAACCCTGGAAATGCCGGGCGCCGCTGGACGGGTCGAAGGCGTTGCGGGCATGCAGGGTGCGGCGGTTGTCGAAGCACCAGAGTTGTCCCGGGTCGAGGCGGCGGATGACCCGGAACCGCGTCTCTCGGGTCATGGCGATAAATCGACGGTAAGCGTGGTACAGCCGGGGCATCTGCTCCACCGAGGTGTCGAAAGGCCCCCGCAGGAAGTTGGCCATGCGGATCTCCGCCACCCGGCCCAGGGCATCCAGGGCAATGATCGGCGCCAGGCAGCGGTAGTCGCTGTGGCGGTCCTTGTTGCGAAATTCCACGGGTGTTTCACACAGCGTCAGGAAGGCCTCGGGGTCTTCACGGCGCAAGGCATCGGCGATGGCGAAGCCGTCGACGAAGATACTTTCACCGCCCACGGCGTCATTGACCAGGCAATGCAGGAACTGCAGTCCCGGTTGCAGCTCGCGGGTGGGCAGGTCGCTGTGCAGCGGCAGGTTGAAAGCGGTGTAGGCGTTGCTGTCGGCATCGGCCTTGGATTGCACGTTGAACAGCACGCCGAAGTTGCTCTCGCGGATAAACGAGATGCGTCGGGCGATCAGGGCCAGCGAACCGGGTTCCGTGGGGGCGCCCCGGACCTGGGTCAGGCCGGTGTCGCGCAGGGCCAGCAGCCATTGCAGCAGAGCCGCAGGATCGTCCATCAGGGCCTGATACTCGAATACCGGTAGTTGCAGGCTGCTGTCCCACAACTGGCTGTGCGCCTTGTGGGCGCGGCGCTCCTCGCGGGATTGCTCGTCATAGGCATGGGCCCGCAGCCAGCCGGGATCGAAGCGGCTACGGTGGCCGTCCGACCATTCGAGGCACAGGCAGCCCTGGCTGTCGATGTGCGCCCCGTGGCAGCCGAGGTCCTCGGCCACATCGACGATTTCCAGCACCTGTTCACGGGTCACGCTGTAGACGCATTCCGGGCAGGGGCAGTTGTCCCGCAGCCATTGATGGTGAAAGGGGCTGAGGCGGCCATCGGCCCAGTGCACCTGGACCCGGTCCGGCAGTACCTGGACGGCGCTCAACGGGCTGATCAGCGGATAACGGCGATAGTCGGCAAGGGCGGCGATGTTCACGGCGATCTCCTTTTCGGGCTGGTTGTCATTTTTCCGTTGGCAGGCCAATCACCCGGCCGATGTAGGTGGGACGCGGCAGCTCGGCCTGCTCGGCCGCCATGGTTTGCAGGCGCTGCAACACCGCTTCGTCGAACGGCGCGGAGCGGGGGCCGGCGAGGTCGACGTGGAGCAGCATCTGTTCGTTGCCGGCCAGCTCCTGGGGATCACCGACCTTGTGCAGGCTGTGATACAGGTGCAGGCGCTTGCGGTCGTGGCCGATGATCCGGGTATGGACTTCGACCTCGGTGTCGAGCTTCACCTCGTGCAGGTAGTTCAGGTGCAGTTCCAGGGTGAACAGTGAGTGGCCGCTGGCGTCGCGGTTGTCGCTGTCGAGCCCCAGGCGATCCATCAGTGCATCGGTGGCATAGCTGAAGATCAGCAGGTAGAAGGCATCACGCAGGTGGCCGTTGTAGTCGACCCAGTCTTTGATGATGCGGGTGCTGTAGGTGGTCAGGGCAGGCATAGGATCACCGGATAACGGTAGGAGCCGGCTTGCCGGCGCAGGCGTCCGTTGGGTTTGCGCCTGGCTTGAGGGCCTATTCGCTGGCAAGCCAGCTCCTACAGGGGTTGGGTTAGTCGTGAAAGTGCATGCCGTGCTTGGCCTTGGTGGTTTTCACCGCCTCCAGCACCGCCAGCAGGCAGTCATCACGATAGCGCTCCAGGGCCGAAATGCTGTGGCTGCCCAGTTGCTCGGCGGTGCCCTCGACCACGTCATCGATCAGTTTGTCGGTCAGCTCCGGGGCCGGCAGGTAGGTCCAGGGCAGTTGCAGCGCCGGGCCGAACTGGGCCATGAAGTGACGCATGCCGGCGTCGCCTCCGGCCAGGGTGTAGGTGAGGAAGGTGCCCATGAACGACCAGCGCAGGCCGGCGCCAAAGCGGATCGCGTCGTCGATTTCCCCGGTGGTCGCCACCCCGTCATTGACCAGGTGCAAGGCTTCGCGCCACAGGGCTTCGAGCAGGCGGTCGGCAATGAAGCCCGGCACTTCCTTGCGCACATGCAGTGGCCGCATCCCCAAGGATTCATAGACCTGTATCGCCGCCTGTATCGCCTCGGGTGCGGTGTGCTGGCCGCCCACCACTTCCACCAGCGGCAGCAGGTACACGGGGTTGAACGGGTGGCCCACCACGCAGCGTTGCGGGTGGGTCGAGCCTTCGTAGAATTCGCTGGGCAGCAGGCCCGAGGTGCTGGAGCCGATCAGGGCGTCGGGCTTGGCCGCGGCGCTGATCTTGCGGTGCAGTTCCAGCTTGAGCTCCAGGCGCTCGGGAGCGCTTTCCTGGATGAAGTCGGCGTCTTTCACACACTCTTCGATGGTGCTGACAAAGCGCAGGCGCTGTGGCGAGGCGCCGGGGGCCAGGCCCTGTTGTTCCAGGGCGCCCCAGGCGTTGGCGACCCGCTGGCGCAGGGCAGCTTCAGCGCCCGGCGCCGGGTCCCAGGCCACCACGTCCAGGCCGTGGGCCAGGGCGCGGGCCACCCAGCCACTGCCGATCACGCCGCTGCCCAGAGCGGCGAAGGTTTTGATGTTGGTGATAAAAGTCATCGCGTCTTCCTGAAAAAAGAGTCTGTAGGCGCTGGCTTGCCAGCGAAGCGCTTGGCGGCTTTGCGCGCACCTGCGTCGGCAAGCTGGCTGCTATGGGGTCTGATGTGACGGCCTCTTCGCGAGCAAGCTCGCTCCTACACAGAGAGGTGGATTGGGGTCAGCCGCGTTGCTTGAGGCCCATTTTCTGGCGGCCCTCGGCCGGGGTCAGGACCCGGGCCCCGAGGCGGCTGAGGATCTCCGTGGCCCGCTCCACCAGTTGGCCGTTGGTGGCGAGCACGCCGCGATCCAGCCACAGGTTGTCTTCCAGGCCGACCCGCACGTTGCCCCCAAGCAGCACCGCTTGCGCGGCCATGGGCATCTGCATGCGCCCGATACCGAAGCCGGCCCAGACCGCATCCGCCGGCAGGTTGTCGACCATGGCCTTCATGGTGGTGGTGTCCGCCGGGGCGCCCCAGGGAATGCCCAGGCACAGTTGGAACAGCGGGTTGTCCAGCAGGCCTTCCTTGATCATCTGCTTGGCGAACCACAGGTGCCCGGTGTCGAAGATCTCCAGCTCGGCTTTCACCCCCAGCTCCTGGATGCGCCTGGCACCGGCCCGCAGTTGGGCCGGGGTGGACACGTAGATGGTGTCGCCATCGCCGAAGTTGAGGGTGCCGCAGTCCAGGGTGCAGATCTCCGGCAGCAGTTCCTCGACATGGGCCAGGCGGGTCAGCGGCCCGACCAGATCGGTGTTGGGCCCGAACTCCATGGGATGCTCGCCGGCGCCGATCTCCAGGTCGCCGCCCATGCCGGCGGTGAGGTTGACGATGATGTCGACGTCGGCCTCGCGAATGCGCTCCATGACTTCGCGGTACAGCGCGACATCACGGCTGAACTTGCCGCTCGCAGGGTCCCGGACGTGGCAGTGGACCACCGTGGCGCCGGCCTTGGCGGCTTCGACCGCGGCGGCGGCTATCTGCTTCGGGGTGACCGGCACATGGGGGCTCTTGGCGGTCGTGTCGCCAGCACCGGTGAGTGCGCAGGTGATGATGACGTCGTGGTTCATGGTGCGGTTCCTTACAGGCGTGTTTGCTGGGGGCATGAGGTGGCCATGCGCAGCCCGGTGCGGGCTGCGGGGCGGTAGTGGCGGTTGCTTACTTGCTGGTCAGTTGCAGGTGTTCGGCGGCCGGCTTGCCATCGAAGGTGGTCACCCCTTCCAGCCAGCGCTGCTGGTCCTGCGGGTGGTCCTTGAGCCACTGCCGGGCGGACTCCAGGGCGTCCTTGTGCTCCAGCAGCGGCTGCATCATCCGGCTCTCGTCCTCGGCGCTGAAGGTCAGGTTGGTCAGCAGCCGGTGCACGTTCGGGCACTGCTCGGCATAGTTCGGCGCGGTGACGGTCCAGACCGTGGCCTGGCCCTCGTTCGGGCCCAGGGCGTCCTGGCTGCCACTGAGGTAGGTCATCTTGAAGTTGACGTTCATCGGGTGCGGCGCCCAGCCGAAGAACACGATGGCTTCATTGCGTTTCACCGCCCGGGCCACCGCCGACAACATGCCGGCCTCGCTGGACTCCACCAGCTGGAACTTGCCCAGGCCGAACTGGTTCTTGGCGATCATGTCCTTGATCTGGGTATTGGCTCCCGAGCCGGGCTCGATGCCGTAGATCTTGCCCCCCAGCTCCTTCTGGAACCTGGCGATGTCGGCGAAGGTCTTCAGGCCCTTGTCGGCCAGGTAGGAGGGGACGGCCAGGGTAGCGCGGGCGTCCTTGAGGCTGGGCTCGGCCAGGACCTTGACCTGGTTGGCGTCGACGAACGGGGTGATGGTCTGGGTCATCAGCGGGTTCCAGTAGCCGAGGAACAGGTCCAGGCGCTGGTCGCGGATGCCGGCGAAGATGATCTGCTGCGAGGCGCTGGTCTGCTTGGTCTTGTAGCCGAGGCCGTCGAGCAGGACCTGGGTCATGGCGCTGGTGGCGATCACGTCGGTCCAGTTGACCACGCCCAGGCGTACGTTCTGGCAACTGGGGGCGTCGGCGGCCATGGCTCCCGACGTCAGAAAAACGCTACCACTAAGCGCAAGCACACAGCGGCTGATCAGTCGTTTCATGTGGGTTCCCTCGGCAGGTTGTTATTGTCGATCCCGGCGTCTTGGTGCGTCGGTGAGCTCAAGGTACGCAGGCGTCGCCGGCGGTAAACGCACAGCGGCGACCGACTCTTGCACTGCAGCGACCTGGCCTCTTGTGGCAGGGGGGCATTTGGCGTATCACAGGGCCCACGCTGGCCGTCACCGGAGTGCGTTGCATGTCCCAGGACTTCTACTTCCTGCTGATGCCGGGGTTCTCCGCCATCGGTTTCATTTCCGCCATCGAGCCACTGCGGGTGGCCAACCGTTTTCGTGGCGAGCTGTATCGCTGGCATGTGCTCAGCGCCGACGGCGGCGCGGTGCTGGCCAGCAACGGCATGTCGGTCAATGTTGACGCGGCCCTGGAGCCGCTGAAGAAGGGCGCAACCTTGTGGGTGGTGGCCGGCTTCGAGCCGTTGAAGTGCCTGAGTCCCGCCCTGGAACACTGGTTGCGACGCCTGGACCTGGAGGGCGTGACCCTCGGCGGTATCGACACCGGCAGCGTGATTCTCGCGGAATCCGGGCTGCTGGAGGGGCACCGGGTGACCCTGCACTGGGAAGCCATCGAGGCCTTCAAGGAGTCTTATCCACAGTTGAGCGTGACCCAGGAGTTGTTCGAGATCGATCGTCGGCGCATCACCTGTGCCGGTGGCACCGCGTCCATCGACATGATGCTCGACCTGATCGCCCAGGCCCACGGCCCGCGACTGGCGATCCAGGTCAGCGAACAGTTCGTGCTCGGGCGCATCCGCCCGCGCAAGGATCACCAGCGCATGGAAGTCGCCAGCCGCTACGGCATCAGCAACAAGAAACTGGTGCAGGTGATCGGCGAGATGGAGCAGCACAGCGAGCCGCCCCTGAGCACCCTGGCCCTGGCGGAATCGATCAAGGTCACCCGGCGTCAGCTGGAGCGGCTGTTCCGCCTGCACTTGAACGACACCCCGAGCAACTTCTATCTGGGCCTGCGCCTGGAGAAGGCCCGGCAACTGCTGCGCCAGACCGACATGAGCGTGCTGGAGGTGAGCATCGCCTGCGGGTTTGAGTCGCCGTCCTACTTCACCCGCAGTTACCGCGCGCGTTTTGTGCACTGTCCCCGTGAAGACCGACGCCTGCTGGGGAGCGGCCAGGAGTCGGTTTGACAGGGGTTTATAGTCAATTATACTCGCGGCTATAAATTATAGCCCTGGAAATAATTGAGTATAAAACCATGTCGAAAAACACCGGTTTCGTGTTTCGTCGTCCTGCTCTGGCGCTCAATATTGCCGATGGCCTGGTGGGTTCGGGGATTCAGGATTACAGCTCGGGGCTGTTCCTGGCGGCGCCGCGGCGCACCGGGAAAAGTACCTTCCTGCGCGAGGACCTGCTGCCCGAATGCCAGAGCCGTGGCTGGCTGGCGGTTTATGTCGACCTCTGGGCCAATCGCGAAAAAGACCCCGCCGAGCTGATCGCCGCGGCCATTGCCGGGGCGCTGGTGCCTTTCGAGAAAGGCATTCGCAAACTGGCCAAGTCCCTCGGGGTGGAGAAGCTCAGCTTTCTGCGCACCCTGTCCTGGGATTTCAGCAAGTCCCAGTTGCCCGAAGGCGCGACCCTGACCCAGGCCCTGGAATTGCTCCACAGCGCCGCGGGCAAGACGGTGGTCCTGATAATCGACGAGGCCCAGCATGCCTTGAGCTCGGAGGCCGGGTTGAATGCCATGTTCGCGCTCAAGGCGGCCCGGGATCAGCTCAATCAGGGGCGGGACATGGATACCAGCGGCCTGCGCCTGGTGTTCACCGGGTCCAATCGCGACAAGCTGGCCCATCTGGTGCTCAACCGTAACCAGCCGTTCTTTGGTTCGAGCATCACCCCGTTCCCGCTGTTGGGACGGGATTTCACCAAGGCCTACACCGCCCATCTGAACGCTCATCTGGCGCCCACCAACCAGTTCAATGCCGATGATCTGGACCAGGCCTTCGAATGGGTTGGCCGGCGTCCGGAAATGCTCCGCAGCATCATTGGCCAGGTGGCCCTGGAGCTGGGGGAGGCGAGCCAGCTCAACGAGTTGTTGCGCAGCAGCGCCGAGATTCTCCGCGCCGGTGTCTGGAGCGAATTCGAAAGCGCCTGGAACGGTCTGACCCTGTCCCAGCGGGCGGTGCTGGAAGTGATGGTGGAGCGCTCGCGCAACAACCTGCCGTTCGCGCCCTTTACCGACGACACCCTGGCGGCGGTGGCCAAGGCGTTGCAGGCCATGGGCAGCGATACGCAACCGGGCACCCAGACGGTGCAAGCCTGTATCGATGCCCTGCGGGAAAAGGAGTTGGTGTGGAAGTCCAGCCGGGGCGCCTATGCCCTGGAAGACAATTCATTCGCCGACTGGCTGCAGCATTATCGGCGCCAAATGTAGCCGCTGCCGCAGGCTGCGAACGGCCCGCAGGGACGCGAGGATCTCAGGCGCGCTGGATGTTTGGCGTTAGACCGCTAAGCAGGGCCTCAGGATCATTTCTTCAGCAAGGCGGCGCAGGCGGTCTTGTAGGCTTCGTGCTGGTATTTGTTGAGGCTCGCCCCCAGCTCGAAGCTGTGCTTCTTGTGCTGGGCGTTGATGGTTTGCGGCGACAGCAGGGTCACTTCGCAATTATCCAGCAACTGAAACACGCCTTCGATCTTGAAGGTGGTAGGGCCGCCGGCAAATTCGCCTTTCTTGCTGCGTTTCTTGATGGCGATGCGGGTAATCCCGTGTTCGCGGACAAAGGCGTCGATCCGGGCGGCGAAGTCGCGAACGTTGCCCGCATCATCGTCGTCTTCCAGGGCGATCTTCTTGATGGCCAGCGCCTGGTGGTGCGGTGCGCCGTCTTGCAGGGAGGCGAGGGCGAAGATGGCTTCGCTGCCCTTGATCTCGATACCGCAGATGCTCATGAGTAACCCTTTCAATCGTTGAGTGGGGAGCAGCTTACAGCTCCAGCTGGTCGGCGCGTATACCGAAGACGGCGGCAATTTTTTCCCGGGTGCTCTTGCGGGGTCGGGCCACGCTCTCTTGTTGGGCGAAGGCCGGCTGAGAGATCCCCAGCCGCTTGGCAACCTCATCCTGGGTCAGGTGCAGGTGCTCGCGCCAGGCCCGGATCGGCGTGGCGCCATCGACCATGCGACTGACCACGCCATGGGGGATCAGATCAGGCTCATTCTGCTGCGCAACGTACTGCGCGTAGGGAATCACCACGAACGCAGGCTTGCCGTCCGGGCCGTGGATGATCTGGATGTCAGTAGGTGCGTTCATCACGTTTTTTGACCTCTTGAACACTGACGATATGGATAACCCCGTCCCAATCAAACAGCACGCGGTACTGGCCAACCCGCAGGCGATAGGCATAGGTGTGGCCGGACAGGGCTTTGACGTTGCCACTGGCGGGCATGTCGGCCAGCAGGGCGATCGCATCACGAACCTGGACCTGATGCTCGTGGTGCAGTCGCATCAACTGCTTGACCGCTTTTCGACTCCAGAGGATTTCGTTCATGGCGGACTATATAAGCATTTTATAAGGATTGCGAATCCTTGCTTATATTTACTGCCCGGCCAAGCTCAGAACCTTGTCCCTTTGTTGCCCGCGCCAGCGTTACCAGGTCGTGGACTGTCCGCGCCGATCCACTTCGTACACCTTGTGCCGCAGCAGGCGTTCCTTGAGCCAGCGTTCGGCCTTGCCCATCACCCGTTGCCGAGCCCAGAGCAGGTCCACGCCCACCAGCCAGTCGGTGTAGGGATAGGCCCCCAGTTGCAGCTCCACCAGCTCGCCCTTGGCCAGTTCACGCTGGATCAGTTGCCGGGGCAGGGTGGCCCAGCCCAGGCCGGCGCGGACCATTTCCAGCAGCGCCAGGTAGTTTTCCGCCTGCCACAGTTGGCTGCAGCGCAGGTACTCGCTGCTGGGCAGCTTGTCGGCGTGGGCGCTAAAGGCCAGGCGTCGATGCCCATGCAGGTCGTCGAAGGTCACGTTGTCCAGCCGGGCCAGGGGATGATCCGGGTGGCAGACGTGCAACATGATCAGCTTGCCCATCTGCTGGAACTCCAGCTCCTGGGGATAGCCCGGTTGCGAAAAGGCGATCCCCAGCACCGCATCGCCACGGGCCACCAGCTCACTGGCATCTCCGGACAGCGGATGACGGATCAGCAGGTCGACATAGGGGAAGGCCTGCTCGAACTCGCGCAAGACCGGCATCAGCGGGCCGTAAGGGGTTTCGATCACGATGGACAACTGCGGTTCCAGCGCCTCCGACAGGCAGTCGGCATTGGCCTGCAGGGTCAGGCAGCGCTCCAGTACCGCCTCGGCCTGCAGCAGCATCTTCTTTCCGCTGGCGGTCAGCACCGGGCTGCGGCTGCTACGGTCGAACAGCTCCACCCCCAGGTCGGCCTCCAGGTTGGCAATGGCCACGCTGACCGTGGACTGGGTCTTGCCCAGCTTGCGGGCAGCGGCCGAGAACGAGCCGGTTTGTGCGGCCTGAACGAACATCTGCAGTTGTTCCAGTGAAAAGCGCATCGCGTCTCCCGACCCCAGGACAGGCTTGTCCAATCCATCGTTAAAAACGATGGCTGCTCATTTGTTGCATCGTATTCAAGCACAGATCATGGGCGCCGACGTTCGTACATCCTGCCGGGGCATTGCCCCCGGATGCCTGCCAGAACAACAACAAGAGCTGCACTTTCAGGAGATCTGCGACATGAACATTCCCCGGGTTCACCCAGTGGACGAGGTCCTGCCCGTTCGCCAGTTGTTCACCTTCGGCCTGCAGCATGTGCTGGTGATGTATGCCGGTGCGGTGGCGGTGCCGTTGATTCTAGGCAATGCCCTGGGCTTGACTGCGGCCCAGGTGGTTTTACTGATCAACGCCAACCTGCTGACGTCCGGCGTTGCCACCCTGATCCAGACCCTGGGCTTCTGGCGCTTCGGCGCACGCTTGCCGTTGATCCAGGGCTGCTCCTTCATTGCCCTGGCGCCAATGATCATGATCGGCAAGCAGTTCGGCCTGGCCGAGGTGTTCGGCGCGGTAATCGCCGCCGGGGTCCTGACCATTGCCATGGCTCCGCTGTTCAGCCGTCTGCTGAGGTTCTTTCCACCGGTGGTGATCGGCAGTCTGATCACCATCATCGGCATTTCCCTGATGCCGGCGGCGGCCGTCTGGCTGGGGGGCGGCAACCCCGCCGCCGAGGATTTCGGCGCACCGGCCAACCTGTTGCTGGGGCTGGCCACCGTGGCGGTGACCCTGGTGATCTACGGCAAGTTCTCCGGCTTTATCGGCAACCTCAGTGTGCTGATCGGGCTGCTGGTGGGCAGCCTGATCGCTGCGGCCTGCGGCATGACCCACTTTGCCCAGGTGGGCGAAGCGGCCTGGTTCGAGCTGAGCCCGCCCATGGCCTTCGGGGTTCCGCAATTCTCCCTGATGCCGATCCTGATCATGACCCTGGCGATGCTGGTGATCATGGCCGAGACCACCGGCAACTGTCTGGCCATTGGCAAACTCACCGGCAAGCCGACCACCCAGCGCACCCTGGGGGACGCCTTTCGCGCCGACGGCCTGTCCACCCTGCTCGGCGGCCTGTTCAACAGCTTCCCCTACAACGCCTTTACCCAGAACACCGGACTGATCGCGCTCTCCAAGATCAAGAGCCGCTTCGTGGTGGCGGCAGCCGGCGCGATCATGGTGCTCATGGGGCTGTTTCCCAAGCTCGGGGCGCTGGTGGCTGCGGTGCCGACCCCGGTACTGGGGGGCTGCGCCATCGTCATGTTCGGCATGACCACCGTGGCCGGCATCCAGGAGCTGTCACGGGTGAGGTTCGAGGGCACTGGCAACGGCATCATCGTCGCCGTGTCGGTCAGTGTCGGCGTGCTACCGATGTCCTTTCCGGCGTTGTTCGCCCAGGCCCACGGCCCCCTCAAGCTGCTGCTGGAAAGCGGCATCTTCCTCGGCGCCCTCACCGCCATCGTGCTCAACCTGCTGCTCAATCCCCGCATGTCTGCGGCCCAAGAACTGGCCGCCCAGGCCGGGCTTGGTGACTGAAGACGGCTATCAGGCCCGCTTTTTTCCGGCGGGCCCCTGTCCATGAAAAGGAGGTCAAGATGACCCAGATTCTTTCCCCAATCCCTGTCGGCGTCAGCCAGCTGGACCTGCAACTGCTGCGCCAGAGCATTGAGCTGGCCGAAGAGGCCAAGGCCCGCGGTCGCCACCCGTTCGCCGCCCTGGTGGCGGACCGCAACGGCAAGATCATTGCCAGTGCCGGCAACAACTCCATGCCCCCCGAAGGCGACCCGACCCAGCACGCCGAACTCGCCGCTGCCGCCAAGGCCGCAAGGCTCCTGGGCCCCGAGGAGCTGGCCCAGTGCACCCTGTACACCAGCGCCGAGCCCTGCTGCATGTGCGCCGGGGCCATCTACTGGACCGGTATTGGCCGGGTGGTCTACGCCTTGTCCGAGCATGCCTTGCTGGCACTGACCGGCGATCACCCGGAAAACCCGACCTTTTCCCTGCCATGCCGTGAAGTCTTTGCCCGGGGGCAGCGGCAGATCCCGGTGCTGGGGCCGATGCTGGAACACGAAGCGGCCCAGGCTCATGTGGGGTTCTGGAAATGAACGGCGGAGTGTCCATCCATGTGGTGGATGTCGCCAGCGGCAAGGTGGCCGCAGGCATGCAGGTTCGGGTACGCCGCCTGGGCGAGGAGTGGCTCTGCGAAGGGCAGATTGCCGACAACGGCCTGCTGGCCCCGCTGAGCGAGCTGGCGGCCCGCTTCGACCGGGGCGTCTACGAGGTGGAGCTGGACGTGGCGGCGTTCTATCGAGCCCAGGGCCAGGCGTCACCGCAAGTGCCGTTTCTCGATGTGCTGGTGTATCGCTTCGGACTGGATGATCCGCGCCAGCACTACCATTTGCCGTTCAAGCTGACGGCCTGGGGTGTCTCGTGCTTTCGCGGCGGCGCCTGACTCCGTGACCTGCGTAGGAGCGAGCTTGCTCGCGAAGCTTTTCCCGCCGCGACATGGGGCGGGGTCGGGCATGTTTCGCGGGCAAGCCCGCTCCTACCGGTGACGGGTCATTCCTGGGCGATGGACTCGATGAACTCCGAGCGCTCGTCGCTCATCCGCGCCAGGCAATCATTGGTGGCGATGGTGTAGGCCTTGGTTCCGGGCTTGGCCGGGAAGGATTCCACCGCGCAGTCGGCATCGCGCTGCTTCTGCCACAGCTGCTGGGCGTTCTTGACCTTGGCGCTGATGTCGGCCAGTTGCGCCTTGTCGTTGCCGTACAGGGTGCCCAGGCGTTCCAGCAGGCTTTGCACGTTGTCGCTCAGCAACTGCTCGGCGGTGGTGCGGTTGTAGGTCGCGCATTCCAGGGTCTGCACGTCGTTTTCCACGCCGTCGCAGGGCGTGCTGTCGGCCTCTTCGGCCGCCTGTACGCCGGTGGCTATCAATATCAAGGCCAGGAAGATCGGTTTCATTGCAGCACTGCCCCTCATCCAGTGAAGCTTTCGTTGAAGCGGCGAATTCTGGCGCAAGCCCCAGGCAAAGAACAGAGGGCGCCATGCCCCCACATCCGGCCCTTTGTCGGGTCTTGACGCTTTCGGCAATTCCCCTGTCGTTTTTGCACCGGGGCGCCCCGGCCCTCAAGCATATGCTGACCCCAAAGCGCCGGCAGACGATTCGGCGCAGGAATCGCCAATAAGGGGACAGCCTGATGAGCCCAGCCGAATTACACGCCGACAGCATCGTTATCGACGGGCTGATCATTGCCAAGTGGAACCGCGAGCTGTTCGAGGACATGCGCAAGGGCGGCCTGACCGCAGCCAACTGCACGGTGTCGGTTTGGGAAGGGTTTCAGGCCACGGTCAACAACATTGCCGCCAGCCAGAAACTGATTCGCGAAAACAGCGACCTGGTGATGCCGGTGCGCACCACCGCGGACATCCGCAAGGCCAAGGAAGTGGGCAAGACCGGCATCCTCTTCGGCTTCCAGAATGCCCACGCTTTCGAAGACCAGATCGGCTACGTCGAGGTGTTCAAGCAGCTGGGCGTGGGCATTGTGCAGATGTGCTACAACACCCAGAACCTGGTGGGCACCGGCTGCTACGAGCGTGATGGCGGGCTCTCGGGGTTCGGCCGCGAGATCGTCGCCGAGATGAACCGCGTCGGGGTCATGTGCGACCTGTCCCACGTCGGCTCCAAGACCAGCGAGGAAGTGATCCTCGAATCCAAGAAACCGGTCTGCTACTCCCACTGCCTGCCGTCCGGGCTCAAGGAGCACCCGCGCAACAAGTCCGACGCCGAGTTGAAATTTATCGCCGACCACGGCGGCTTCGTCGGCGTGACCATGTTCGCGCCGTTCCTGGCCAAGGGCATCGATTCGACCATCGACGATTACGCCGAAGCCATCGAATACACCATGAACATTGTCGGTGAGGATTCCATCGGCATCGGCACCGACTTCACCCAGGGCCACGGCCAGGACTTCTTCGAATACCTGACCCACGACAAGGGCTACGCCCGGCGCCTGACCAACTTCGGCAAGATCATCAACCCCCTGGGCATCCGCACCGTGGGCGAGTTCCCCAACCTCACCGAGACCCTGCTCAAGCGCGGCCACAGCGAGCGCGTGGTGCGCAAGATCATGGGCGAGAACTGGGTCAGCGTCCTGAAGGACGTCTGGGGCGAATAAGGCCACCCCCCACAGCACATTCCTGTAGCCGCTGCCGCAGGCTGCGATCGGCTCCGAAGGAGACGCGCTCTTGCGGCCCTCGGAAGGCTCTTGGAGCCTTTTCGCAGCCTGCGGCAGCGGCTACAGACGTACTTATCCACAGAATTCCGGAGTTTTGAAACATGGCCAAAATCGCCCCGCAACTGCCTATCGAAGTCGACAGCGAAACCGGTGTCTGGACCTCCGACGCCCTGCCGATGCTCTACGTGCCACGGCATTTCTTCGTCAACAACCACATGGGCATCGAGGAAGTGTTGGGCGCCGATGCCTACGCCGAGATCCTCTACAAGGCCGGCTACAAGTCCGCCTGGCACTGGTGCGAAAAAGAAGCCGAATGCCACGGCCTGGAAGGCGTCGCGGTGTTCGAGCACTACATGAAGCGTCTGTCCCAGCGCGGCTGGGGCCTGTTCAAGATCCAGGACATCGACCTGGATAAAGGCACCGCCAGCGTCAAGCTCGAACACTCGGCGTTCGTCTACGTGTACGGCAAGGTCGGGCGCAAGGTCGACTACATGTTCACCGGCTGGTTCGCCGGTGCCATGGACCAGATCCTGGAAGCCCGTGGCAGCAAGATCCGCACCGTGGCAGAGCAGGTTTACGGTGGTTCCGAAGAAGGCCACGACGATGGCCTGTTCGTCGTCAAACCGTTGTAAGCGGAGTTAAGAAAAATGGCTTTCGAAGCGATGTTCCAGCCGATCCAGATCGGCAAACTGACCATCCGCAACCGTGTGCTGAGCACCGCCCACGCTGAGGTCTATGCCACCGACGGCGGCATGACGACTGAACGGTATGTGAAGTACTACGAAGAAAAGGCCAAGGGCGGCATCGGCCTGGCCATCTGCGGTGGTTCCTCGGTGGTGGCCATCGACAGCCCCCAGGAATGGTGGAGCTCGGTGAACCTGTCCACCGACCGCATCATCCCGCACTTCCAGAACCTGGCCGACGCCATGCACAAGCATGGCGCCAAGATCATGATCCAGATTACCCACATGGGCCGGCGCTCGCGTTGGGACGGCTTCAACTGGCCGACCCTGATGTCGCCGTCCGGGGTGCGTGAGCCGGTGCACCGCGCCACTTGCAAGACCATCGAGCCGGAAGAGATCTGGCGGGTGATCGGCAACTACGCCCAGGCTGCGCGTCGGGCCAAGGCCGGCGGCCTGGACGGCGTCGAGCTGTCGGCGGTGCACCAGCACATGATCGACCAGTTCTGGAGCCCGCGGGTCAACAAGCGCACCGACGAATGGGGCGGCACCTTCGAGAAACGCATGCGCTTCGGCCTGGAAGTACTCAAGGCGGTGCGCGCTGAAGTGGGCGACGACTTCTGTGTCGGCATGCGCCTGTGCGGCGACGAATTCCACCCGGACGGCCTGTCCCACGAGGACATGAAGCAGATCGCCAAGTATTACGACGACACCGGCATGCTGGACTTCATCGGCGTGGTCGGCTCGGGCTGCGACACCCACAACACCCTGGCCAACGTGATCCCCAACATGAGCTTCCCGCCGGAGCCGTTCCTGCACCTGGCGGCGGGCATCAAGGAAGTGGTCAAGGTCCCGGTGCTGCACGCACAGAACATCAAGGACCCGAACCAGGCCACGCGGATTCTCGAAGGCGGTTATGTCGACATGGTTGGCATGACCCGCGCCCACATGGCCGACCCGCACCTGATCGCCAAGATCAAGATGGGCCAGATCGACCAGATCAAGCAGTGCGTCGGCGCCAACTATTGCATCGACCGCCAGTACCAGGGCCTGGACGTGCTGTGCATCCAGAACGCTGCCACCTCCCGTGAATACATGGGCGTGCCGCACATCATCGAGAAGACCACCGGCATCAAGCGCAAGGTGGTGGTGGTCGGCGCCGGCCCTGCCGGTATGGAAGCCGCTCGCGTGGCGGCCGAACGTGGCCACGACGTGACCCTGTTCGAGAAAAAAGACGCCATTGGCGGGCAGATCACCACCGCCTCCAAGGCCCCGCAACGGGATCAGATCGCCGGCATTACCCGCTGGTATCAGCTGGAACTGGCGCGCTTGAAAGTCGACCTGCGCCTGGGCACCGCGGCGGACACCGCGACCATCCTCGACCTGCGCCCCGACGTGGTGGTGCTGGCCGTGGGCGGCCATCCGTTCATCGAGCAGAACGAGCACTGGGGCGCCGCCGAAGGGTTGGTGGTCAGCAGCTGGGACATCCTCGACGGCAAGGTGGCGCCGGGCAAGAACGTGCTGGTGTACGACACCATCTGCGAGTTCACCGGCATGTCGGTCACCGACTTCATCGCCGACAAGGGCTCGCAAGTGGAGATCGTCACCGACGACATCAAACCGGGCATCGCCGTGGGCGGCACCTCGTTCCCTACCTACTACCGCAGCCTGTACCCCAAGGAAGTGATCATGACCGGGGACCTGACCCTGGAGAAGGTCTACCGCGAGGGCGACAAGCTGGTGGCGGTGCTGGAGAACGAATACACCGGCGCCCGCGAAGAGCGGGTGGTGGACCAGGTGGTGGTGGAAAACGGCGTGCGTCCTGACGAAGAGCTCTACTACGGGCTCAAGGAAGGTTCGCGCAACAAGGGCCAGATGGACGTCGAGGCGCTGTTCGCGATCAAGCCGCAGCCGTGCCTGAGCGAGACGGGGGAGGGCTACCTGTTGTTCCGCATCGGCGACTGCGTATCCCAGCGCAACACCCATGCTGCGATCTACGACGCACTGCGCCTGTGCAAGGATTTCTAAGCCACCTGTAGCCGCTGCCGCAGGCTGCGATAAGGCCCGAAGGGCCTTCCGAGGCCCTCAAGAGCATCTGTCCTGTGACGCAGTGCCGCCCGGGCGCAGCCTGCGGCAGCGGCTACAACGACCGACCCGGTCTTTGGGAGCTCCACCATGTTGAACACCCTTCTTCCCATTCTGTTGTTCGCCGCCGTCGGCCTCGCGGTCCTCGGCGCGCTGCGGCGCGTGGCCATGTGGCGCCAGGGGCGAGCCTCCAAGGTCGATCTGATCGGCGGGCTACTGGCCATGCCCAAGCGCTACATGGTGGATCTGCACCATGTGGTGGCCCGGGACAAATACATGGCCAACACCCACGTGGCCACGGCGGGCGGCTTTGTCCTGGCGGCGGTGCTGGCGATCCTGGTGCATGGTTTTGGTCTGCATAACCGCATCCTCGGCTACGCCTTGCTGCTGGCCACCACGCTGATGTTCGTCGGCGCGCTGTTCGTCGCCAAGCGTCGGCGCAACCCACCGGCACGCCTGTCCAAGGGCCCGTGGATGCGCCTGCCGAAAAGCCTGCTGGCGTTCTCGGTGAGTTTCTTTGTGGTGACCTTGCCGGTGGCGGGCATCCTTCCCGAACACTTCGGTGGCTGGCTGCTGGCGACGATTTTGGCGGTCGGTGTGCTGTGGGGCGTGTCCGAGCTGTTCTTCGGCATGACCTGGGGCGGGCCGATGAAGCACGCCTTCGCTGGCGCCTTGCACCTGGCCTGGCACCGTCGCGCCGAGCGCTTTGGTGGTGGCCGTTCCACGGGCCTTAAGCCCCTGGACCTGGAAGACCCAAGCGCGCCTTTGGGGGTGGAAAAGCCCAAGGATTTCACCTGGAACCAGCTGCTGGGCTTCGACGCCTGCGTGCAGTGCGGCAAGTGCGAGGCGGCGTGCCCGGCCTTCGCCGCCGGCCAGCCGCTGAACCCGAAGAAGCTGATTCAGGACATGGTGGTCGGCCTGGCTGGTGGCACCGACGCGCAGTTCGCTGGTAGCCCTTACCCAGGAAAGCCCATCGGCGAACATGGCGGCCATCCGCACCAGCCCATCGTCAACGGCCTGGTGGACGCCGAGACCCTGTGGTCCTGCACCACCTGCCGGGCCTGCGTCGAGGAATGCCCGATGATGATCGAGCATGTTGATGCCATCGTCGACATGCGCCGCCACCTGACCCTGGAGAAGGGCGCGACGCCGAACAAGGGCGCCGAGGTCCTGGAAAACCTCATCGCCACCGACAACCCCGGCGGCTTCAACCCGGGCGGGCGGATGAACTGGGCGGCGGACCTGAACCTGTCCCTGCTTAGCGACAAGCAGAGTACCGATGTGCTGTTCTGGGTCGGCGACGGCGCCTTCGACATGCGCAACCAGCGCACCCTGCGCGCCTTCGTCAAAGTGCTGAAAGCGGCCAAGGTGGACTTCGCCGTGCTCGGCCTGGAAGAGCGCGACAGCGGCGACGTGGCCCGACGCCTGGGCGACGAGGCAACCTTCCAGCTGTTGGCCAAGCGCAATATCCAGACCCTGGCCAAGTACCGCTTCAAGCGCATCGTCACCTGCGATCCCCACAGTTTCCATGTGCTGAAAAACGAGTACGGCGCCTTCAACGGCCACTATCTGGTGCAGCACCACAGCACTTACCTGGCCGAACTGATCGGCGCCGGTGCGCTGAACCTGGGCCAGCACAAAGGCAGCAGCGTGACCTATCACGATCCTTGCTACCTGGGCCGCTACAACGGCGAGTACCAAGCCCCTCGGGACGTACTGCGGGCCCTGGGCATCGAGATCAAGGAAATGCAGCGCTCGGGCTTCCGTTCCCGTTGCTGCGGCGGTGGCGGCGGGGCGCCGATCACCGACATTCCGGGCAAGCAACGGATTCCCGACATGCGCATGGAAGACATCCGCGAGACTGGCGCCGAGCTGGTGGCCGTGGGTTGTCCACAGTGCACGGCCATGCTCGAAGGGGTGGTGGAGCCGCGGCCGATGATCAAGGACATCGCCGAACTGGTGGCCGATGCCTTGCTCGAAGACGCCGCCCCGGGCAAAGCGCCGGCGTCGGTGAAACCTGAACCTGCGGAGGTGCACTGATGAGCGACATTATCCGCCGCGATCCCCGGGCCGAATGGATTGCTCGCAACCGCTTGCACCCGCTGCACGCGGCCATGCAGCCGGCGCAACACAGCTGGATGGGACCCAATGGCCTGATCCGCAAGAATCCCCATGGCATCGGTTTTATCGGCCCCAACGGCCTCAAGCGCATCGACCGCAGTGGCGCCCAGCAGGGCGGCAGCGCCAAGCGCACGGCCGCGGCCGAGGTGCAGTTGCCGCTGCATCAAGTGGCGCAGCCGGCGTTCTACATCAGCGTGGTGCCGGACATGGTCGGCGGCCGCCTGAGCAGCCACGACCGCGACTTGCTGGGGCTGGCCCGCCAGTTGGCAGGCCAGGACGGCGCAGTGCTGGCGGTGGTGTTTGGTGAGCACAAGGAATCGGCCTTTGCCACGGCCGGCGTCGACCGCCTGCTGGTGCTGCAAGGCAGCGAGTTTGACGGTTATGCACCGGAACAACGGGTGCAGGGCCTGCGGGCTGTGGATAACCAGTTCGGCCCGCGTCACTGGCTGCTGCCCGACAGCCGCAGCGGTGGTGGCGAACTGGGCCGGCGTTTGGCCGCGGCCCTGGGCGAACGCCCGGCGACCCGGGTCTGGCAGGTCAAGGACGGGCAGTGCATCGGCCGTGCCGGTGCCGGGCTGCAGGACCTGGCGCGGCCAGCGCCACGCTTGATCCTGGCCGCCGCCGAATGCGCCGAGCCGGTCAGCGAAACCCGCCACGAAGCCTTGCCGGTGGAGTTATCCACAACGGTGGCCCGCAGTCTGGCGCGGATCGAGGATCTGGGCGCGGTGGCGGTGGACCCGGCGGCGATTCCCATGGCCGAGGCCGAATTCATCTTTTCCGGGGGCAACGGGGTCAAGGACTGGCCACTGTTTCACCAGACCGCCGCGGCCCTGGGTGCCACCGAAGGCGCCTCGCGGGTGGCGGTGGACGACGGCTTCATGGCCCGGGATCGGCAAGTGGGGGCCAGCGGCATCTGGGTCACCGCGCGGGTCTACGTGGCGGTGGGGATTTCCGGGGCGATCCAGCACCTGCAGGGCATCGGCGCCTGCGACAAGGTGGTGGCCATCAACCTCGACCCGGGCTGCGACATGATCAAACGCGCCGACTTGTCGGTGATTGGCGACAGCGCGGAAATTCTCAAGGCCTTGATCGCGGCGGTAGCGGCTTACCGCAACGATGCCAAGCGCGATGCGGCTTAAGGGGACGTTATGAACAGCACTGTGATCAGCCTGGTATCGATAGGCGCTCACCCGACCTCCGGCCGTCCACGGCGTGCCGAGCAAGACGCCCGTGCGGTGGAACTGGGCCTGCAACTGGCGGGGGACAAACTGCAGGTGCTGCATGCCGGCGACGTCGCCGAACCGGCCCTGCGTGCTTACCTGGGCATGGGCCTGGAACAGCTGCACGTGCTGGAACAGCCAGCGGGCGCTGATGCCCTGCCGATCCTGACCCAGTACCTGCGCGACGCGGGCGCTCAGATGGTACTCACCGGCAGCCAGGCAGAAACCGGCGAAGGCTCCGGCATGCTGCCGTTTTTGCTGGCGGAAAACCTCGGCTGGCCGCTGGTGGTGGGGCTGGCGCAAGTCGAATCCCTGGCCGATGGCGTGGCCCATGTCCTGCAAGCCTTGCCCCGTGGCCAGCGGCGGCGGCTCAAGGTGCGCCTGCCGTTTCTCGCCACTGTGGATAACGCCGCGCCGAAACCGCGTCAGAGCGCCTATGGCCCGGCGCGCCGTGGTCTGTTGCAGGCCGATCAGGTCGTGGTGGTGGAAGACGAGTTACTCACAGCCTTCAGCCTGCAACCGGCCAAACCGCGGCCCAAGCGCCTGAAAGTGATCAAGGCCAAGAGCGGCGCGGATCGCATGAAGGCCGCCACCGCCAAGGCCAGCGGCGGCACCGGCCAAGTGCTCAAGGGCGTGAGCCCCGAGGCCGGCGCCGAGGCCATTCTCAAGTTGCTCATCGAAGAAGGCGTGGTCCGCTGAGCTCAGGCTTATGCACAGCCCTCGGGCCGTGCACTCACCTCTGGGCACCGCCATTCGCTGGCAAGCCAGCTCCGACAAGAGTAGCGATGGGTTACTCACAATCCCTGTGTGCGTACCTGTGGATAAGGTGTTCGCGCCTTGCTCAAGCCCTTGTGGAACAAGCCCTGTAGCCGTCTGTTCGAATTTTGATCAGTCTAAGCTGGCGATTCTCATGGCTTTTTTTCCAGGGCAGGGAAGTAGCCGAAGAGACTTTTGCACAGCACTTGCCCCCAAAGTCTGTTGGCGCTTCTGTGGATAAGATGTTCGCTTAGCGCTGCAGGCCCCGTAGAACCTGAGCTTGAATGGTTTGATCAAAAAACATCCAAATACGCTGTTCAGGCTCGATTATTCGGGTAAAGCCTCGATATTTCGCGGCCTCCAGGGGTTTTCCACAGTTGCTGATGCTTCTGACCCCAGTTGCCCCCAAAGTCTGTTGGCCGTTCTGTGGATAAGGTGTTCGCCTTCCTCTACAGGCCTCTGAATACGTGCCTTTCAGAGCTTTGTTCAATAATTGATCAATTGCCGGCAAAACCGCTGTTTTCCCATAAGTCACGGATTTTCTTGGCATTGCCTGCTGAAATATCCCCAACCCTCGCTCATTTGCCCACAGTTGCTGTGGGCCAAGGTGTGGATAACATGTTCGCGGAAGGCTGCACCCCCTGTAATCCATAGCGTGTACGGCAATAGATCAAATTTCGTACAGTTCTAATGGCTTTCTTGACAGTGATAGGTGGCCTGTCTTCACTGATGCCACAAGGACTTAGCGGCAACTTATCCACATCCGGCTCAGGGAGTGCAGGCAATGGATTGTCGTTTATCGCAGGTTTATCCGACCGGGGCCCCCCTCCCTAGACGTACCCGTCGCCGTGCCGCCAACCAGCGCGCACGTCTGTAGCCCTGCCCTTCGTTTTGTCCCTTCACTGCTTGTGTTTCAGGCGCCAAGGCCTGCCTGTTCGGCTGCCTGCGCGCTGACGGATGCACCCATTAGAGGCGACCACAGAGTTGCCCCATCAGCCTGAGAGGAACCCCGCCATGACTCGGATCGCGACCCCCATCAGCGAGATCCAGGAACACTACGACGTTGTTGTCATCGGTTCCGGCTACGGAGGTGGCATCGCCGCTTCCCGATTGTCCCGGGCCGGTCGGCGTGTCTGCCTGCTGGAGCGAGGGCGGGAGATCCAGCCGGGCGAGTACCCCAACACCCTGGCCACCGCCACCGAAGAGCTGCAGGTGCATGACCCCGACGGCCACATCGGCTCACGCACCGGGCTCTTCGATCTGCACGTCAACGCCCAGCAGAACGTGGTGGTCGGTTGCGGCCTGGGAGGCACGTCGCTGATCAATGCCAACGTCGCCCTGGAGCCCGAACCCGGGGTCTTCGACGACCCGCGCTGGCCCCGGGCGGTGCGCGAGCATCGCGATACCCTGCTCAAGGAGGGATATGCCCGGGCCCGGGAGATGCTCAAGCCCAATCCCTATCCCGACTCGGCGCCGACCTTGCCCAAGCTCCAGGCCAACCAGAAGTCCGCGGAGTTTCTCAAGCAGGGTGCGCACTTCTACAAGCCGCCGATCAACGTGACCTTCGCCAAGCTGCCCAACAACCTCAACCATGTCGGAGTCGAGCAACTGCCGTGCAACCACTGTGGCGACTGTGTCTCGGGCTGTAACAACAAGGCCAAGAACACCACCTTGATGAATTACCTGCCGGACGCCAGCAATCATGGCGCCGAGATTTTCTGCCAGGCCGAAGTGCGCTACCTGGAGCGGGAGGGCGATGGCTGGATCGTGCATTTCCAATACCTGGACAGCGGTCGCGAGAAGTTCTCGGCGCCGACCCTGTTCGTCAAGGCCGACATCGTGGTGCTCAGTGCCGGCACCCTGGGTTCCACGGAAATTCTCCTGCGCTCCAGGGCCAAGGGCCTGTCCACCTCGGACCAGCTGGGTGAGCACATGAGCGGTAACGGCGACATCCTCGGGTTCGGCCATAACTGTGAGCAGACCATCAACGGCATCGGCTTCGGCACCCATTCGGCCAGTGAGCTCAAACCCGTGGGGCCGTGCATCACCTCCATCATCGACATGCGCACCGAAGGCGACTGGCGCAGCCGCATGGTCATCGAGGAGGGGTCGATTCCCGGTGCCCTGGGCCGGGCCATGGTGCCCAGCATGGCGCTGTTTGCCGCGACCCTGGGCAAGGCCACCGACAACAGCCTCAGCGCTCAGTTGGGCTACAAGGAGCGCGAGGCCGAAAGCTTTCTGCGGGGGCCTTATTACGGTGCGCTGCACAACATGCAGACCTACCTGATCATGAGCCATGACGATGGCCGCGGCCGCATGCTGCTGGACGCCAAGGATCAACTGCGCATCGACTGGCCGGGCGTTGGCCAGCAGCCCAACGTGATTCTTGGCAACGAGCGCCTGTACCAGAGCACCAAGGCGCTGGGCGGAGTCTGGGTGGAGAACCCGATCTGGACCAAGCTGCTCAAGCACAGCATCGTTTCGGTGCACCCGCTGGGCGGCTGCGTCATGGGCGAAGACGCCGCTCAGGGGGTGGTCAACCACAAGGGCCAGGTGTTTTGCGGCGCCAGCGGCACTGAGGTCTATCCCGGGCTGTATGTGGCGGACGGCGCGGTGATTCCCACCTCGCTGGCGGTCAATCCGTTGTTGACCATTTCGGCGGTCAGCGAGCGCAACATGCGCCTGCTGGCTGAGGATCGCGGCTGGAAGATTGACTACAGCCTGCCCTCGGCCCCGAGCAAGGCGGTGCCGGCGCCGACCCTGGGCGTGCAGTTCACCGAGACCATGAAGGGTTATTTTTCCACGGCCTTCACCCAGCCCCAGGGCACCGATCTGGCGCTCTATCAGGAGGCGGCCAAGCGCGGCGAGGCGCAGAACTCTCCCATCGAGTTCACCCTGACCATCACGGCCAACGACCTCAACCGGATGATCAAGGAGCCCGAGCACGCTGCCACCCTGGTGGGCACCCTGGAGGCTCCGGCGCTGTCGGCTCAGCCCCTGGTGGCCAGCCACGGGGTGTTCAACCTGTTCGAGGAGTTCCAGCAGCAGGTGGGCGTGCGCCACATGAACTACGACATGCGCCTGACCGCCGAGGACGGCAACCAGTACTACTTCAGTGCGTTCAAGACCGTGCCCGAGGATCACGGCGTGCTGAACATCTGGCCTGACACCAGCACCCTGTACGTGACCCTGTACCGCGGCCAGGACAAGAGCGGCCCGGTGCTGGGCTCTGGGGTGATGCACATCCTGCCGGCGGACTTCGCCAGGCAGATGACCACCATGAAGGTGCTCAATGCGCGCAACGAGCGTGAGCGCATCGAGGCCCTGGCGCGCTTCGGCAAGTTCTTCGCCGGGATTCTCTGGGAGAGCTACGGCGGCGTTTTCGCCGGAGACATCTACTTCAACCCCGACGCGCCGCCGCGGAACAAGCGGCCCCTGGATGCACCGGTGCCCACGGTGCAGTTCTTCGAGACCGAAGACCGGGTGCAGCTGCGCCTGACCCGCTACCAGGCCGGCAGCAAAGGCCCGGTGATGCTGGTGCACGGGCTTGGCGTGGGCTCCAACATCTTCTCCACCGACACCATCCAGACCAACCTGCTGGAGTACCTGTGCAAGCACGACTATGACGTCTGGCTCCTGGATTTCCGGGTCAGCATCCTGTTGCCGGCGAGCAAGCGGGAATGCAATGGCGACCAGATCGCGGCCTATGATTTCAAGGCCGCCATCGGCCAGATCAAGCAGGCGACCGGGGCCCGTGACGTGCAATGCGTGGTGCATTGCTACGGCGCCACGACCTTCTTCATGTCGCTGCTGGCGGGCCTGCAGGACGTGCGCTCGGTGGTCTGCTCGCAGATTGCCGCCGATACCGTGGTGGCCACCGCCACCGGGATCAAGGCCGGATTGCACCTGCCGGGCATGCTCGACGCCATCGGCATCAAGTCCCTGACGGCCTACGCCGACAGCAAGGAAAGCCTGTTCAACCGCCTCTACGACACGGCGCTCAACGGCTACGCGCGGATCGAGGCCCAGGGTTACTGCACCAATCCGGTGTGCCACCGCATCACCTTCATGTACGCCTCGCTGTACCGCCACGACACCCTCAACCAGACCCTGCACGACAACCTGCACGAGCTGTTCGGCGCCTCCAACATCGAGACCTTCGAGCATCTGGCACTGATCTGTCGCAAGGGGCACCTGGTGGACTTCAAGGGGCGTGACGTCTACATGCCGCATTTCGATCGGCTGAAGTTGCCCATCTGCTTTATCAGCGGCGCCGACAACCAGTGCTACCTGCCGCTAAGCACGCAGAAGACCTATGAACGCCTGTGCCAACTCCATGGCCCCGAGTTGTTCAGCCGCCACGTGGTGCCGGGTTACGGACACATCGACTGCATCTTCGGCAAGAACGCGGTGGTCGATGTGTACCCGCTGATGCTGGCGCACCTGGAAAAGACCGCCCGGGGCTGACCCAGGCCAGCCCGCGGCAAGATCGCCGCGGGCCCGCTCCAGATCAGGCAACAGGCACCGCAGCAAGCGCGCTTGGAGGCCAAGTGCAGGCTGCGGCGGCCGCTACACATGGATGCAGGGAAGGTTGATATGAACGCTTATATCCGCTGGTTCCAACGCTTCATCTGGCTGGGCATCGCCATGAACATGGTGTTCGCCCTGCCGGCGCTGTTTGCCCCGGCGCTGCTGACCGCGGTGGTCGGCTTGCCGCCGGTGCTGTCGGACCCCTGGCTGGAAAACACCGGCATGCTGCTGGTGGGCATCAGCCTGTTCTACATGCCTTCGGGCTGTAACGCGCCGCGCTTCGTGGTGCATTCCTGGCTGTGCGTGCTGTCGCGGCTGATCGCCGTGGCGTTCTGGATCTACCTGATCAATACCAGCAACCAGGCCCAGGTGTTCGTGCCCATGCTGATGGGCGACCTCAGCATGTTCCTGATCCTCGGCATCCTGCTGTACCTGGGCAGTGCCCCGGCCAACCGGCCCTGGGCCCTGCTCTGTGCCGGGCTGCACGACTGGCGCCAGTACTGGGCCGCCTGCTGGAAGCGCCACAGCTTTCGCGTGGGCAGCCTGGTCCTGCTGCTGGTCCTGGGGGTGGTCGGTTATGCCACGTGGGTCAACATGATTCGCGAAGTGCCCCAGCCGCCGGAAGCCTCGGACGAGGATCACTTCAAGTACGCCGCCATCGGCCTGGGGATCGAAGCGCGGATTCCTTACTACCTGTTTGCCGTGCTGCCGCAACTGTGCCCGGAAAAACTCCCGCGCCCCGGCGGTTACGAGGTCTTCGGCTTCCTCTACGAGAACGGCCGGGACCTGCCGGTGGGCATGGCCAAGCGGCAGCTCGGCTACCCCACGGTGGAGCCCAACTGCGCCCTGTGCCACACCGGTGCCTACCGGGCCAGCGCCAGCGATGTGTCCCAGGTGGTGCCCACCGCACCGGCCAACCTGATGCAGCTCCAGGCCTTCCAGTGGTTCGCCTACGATTGCGCCAGCGATCCGAAATTCACCGTGGATGCGCTGATGAACGCGATCAACGCCAAGTTCCAGCTGGGCTTTGTCGAACGCCTGTACAACCGCTACCTGATCATGCCCATGGCCAAGAGCGCGCTGCTCAAGCAGAAGCAGGCCTATGCCTGGCAGAAGTTGCGGCCGCAGCAAGGGCCAGGGCGCACCGACACCTTCAACCCGACCAAGATGGTGGTGTTCGGCTTCCCCGACGACTCCACCATCGGCACCGTGGACCTGCCGCAGATCTGGAACCAGAAGCCGCGGGAATCGATGTACCTGCACTGGGACGGCAACAACAACCAGATCCGCGAGCGCAACTACGCGGCGGCGATGGCGGTGGGCGCGACCCCGGAATCGGTGCTGCCTGAGAGCTTCAACCGGGTCACCAACTGGCTGCTGGGGCACAAACCGCCGGCCTGGCCGTTCGCCCTCGATCAGGCCAAGGTGGCCCAGGGCAAGCCGCTGTGGGAGGCCAACTGTGCCGGGTGCCATGACTTCGGCAAGGCCGACACCGGCCAGGTCACGACCAATATCCAGACGCTAGGCACCGATCCCCACCGCCTGGACTCCTTCACCACCGGCCTGGTGCAAGCCTTCCATGGGTTCAAGAAGCCGCCTTTCGACTTCGGTGCCTATCGCAAGACCCAGAGCTACAGCAACACCCCCACCGACGGTGTCTGGCTGCGGGCGCCTTATCTGCACAACGGCTCGGTGCCGAGCCTCTGGGACCTGTTGCAGGCTCCGGAATTGCGGCCCCAGGTGTTCTACACCGGCTCGGATGTGTATGACCCGCAGAAGGTCGGTTTCATCACCAGTGGCGCGGCGGTGCAGGGGCCGGGCTCCTTCAAGTACGACACCCACCTGGAGGGCAACAGCAACAGCGGCCATCTGTACGGCACGCAGCTTTCCGCAGAGCAGAAGTGGCAGTTGATCGAATACATGAAGACCCTGTGACGCCCGTTCGGCGTTTGGGCAAAGGGACCATCAAGAGGGATGCCGGCATGTCATTTGTGAGCAATCTGGAACATGAATACGAACAGGTCAAAGCCCGGGTCGACGGGCTGCTGGCCAGGCTCGAGCTGGCCTGGAAAAAACTCCGTAGCGAGCTTGAACCGAAGGAGCTGCAGGCGATCGTGCAACTGCTGCAGCGCGCCCATGACCAGGCGCAGTACGCCCTGATTCACGGCGACTTGCCCCCCGGTCAGGCGCCGGTGCCCTGGGAGCTGGCCCACGGCCTGTCGGTCCTGCACCTGGGGAACGCCAAGCCCTTGCCGCAAACGGTGGCCGAGCTGCAGACCCAGGTGATGAAGGACGGCACCCTGCTGGGTTGTCGCCAATGGGAGCTGCTGGACCTGCGCTGGAGCGAGGCCTTGCTCAACTGGATCGAGAACCTGCGCAAGCACGCGACCTTCGGCACCACCCCGGCGCTGATCGAGATGGCCGACAACGTGCTGCTGGACATGGCCGGGGATTGGGGCACCGGTTACTTCCAGCCCAATTCGGCGGCGCAGCGCGTGGCGGACCTGATCAAGCAGGACCAGCCGGATTTCACCGTCCACCTGGGAGATGTGTATTACGCCGGTACCGGCAGCGAAGAGAACGCCGACCTTGCCGACTGGCCCATGGGCCGCCAGGCGTCATTCAGCCTCAACTCCAACCATGAAATGTACAGCGGTGCCCATGGCTACTTTGCCGAGATCGCCGCGCTGTTTCCCAAGCAGCAAGGCACCAGCTACTTCGCCCTGTTCAACAGCCACTGGCTGATCGTCGGCCTGGACAGCGCCTATGCCGCCGATGAAATGAACCTGTACATGGACGGCAACCTCAATCCACCGCAGCAGCAATGGCTCAAGGACCTGGTGGCCAGCAAGGGGCAGGGGCGCAAGATCATGGTCCTCAGTCATCACCAGGGGCTGGATATCAGTGGTCAGCAGCAGACCGCGCTGTACAAACAGGTGGTCGCGGCCCTGGGCCGGGTGCCGGACTACTGGTACTGGGGGCACCTGCACAACGGCATCTGCTATGCGCCCAAGGACGGTATGTACGGGCGCTGCATCGGCCACGGGGCGATTCCCTATGGCGTCACCCGCGAATTGAAAGGCAACCCTCAGGTGCTGTGGTCGGAAACCCTGTCGGCGGGTGATCCGAACTACCCGCTGCGGGTGCGCAATGGCTATGTGAGAGTGAAGTTGAGCGGCTCGCAGATCAGCGAAGACTTCATTGGCGAGACCGGCGCGGTCAGTTGGTCACAGCCCTGAAGGCCCTGAAGGCCCTGTAGCCGCTGCCGAGCCTGCGAGGCTGCGACAAGGTCCGCAGGACCTTGCTTGACGGTTTTCCGCCGGACCTCAAGCGCTCTCAAACTCGCCGCGTCGCAATGCCGCCCAAGCCGTTCGCAGCCTGCGGCAGCGGCTACATAATCCTGTAGCCGCTGCCGAACTCCTGCGGTATCAGCCAGTGACCGGCACGCCCTTGAGATAAGGCGCCGGTTCTGCGCCGAGGTTGCTCAGCATGCGCTCGCTGTACCAGTCGACGAAGTTGACCACGCCGAATTCATAGGTCTTGGAGTACGGACCCGGCTGGTAGGCGGTGGAGTTGATGCCACGCTGGTTTTCTTCCGCCAGGCGCCGGTCCTGGGCGTTGGTGGCGTCCCACACCTGGCGCATGCGCTCGACGTCGTAGTCCACGCCTTCCACCGCGTCCTTGTGCACGATCCACTTGGTGGTGACGATGGTTTCCTGAGCGCTGATGGGCCACACGGTGAACACGATGATGTGGTCGCCCATGCAGTGGTTCCATGAGTGCGGCAGGTGCAGGATGCGCATCGAGCCCAGGTCCGGGTTCTTGATCCGTCCCATCAGCTTGGCGCAGCCCTGCTTGCCGTCCAGGGTCATGGACACGGTGCCCTTGAGCAGGGGCATGCGCACGATGCGATTGCGCAGGCCGAAGCTGGCGTGAGCGTAGGGGATCTTCTCGGCTTCCCAGGCGGCGGCGGAAGCGGCCACATGGTCCTTGAACGCCTGGTCGGCCCGCGGGTCGGTGACGTCGTCCCATTCCAGCAGGGTTTTCAGCAACTCGGGGTGCGAGCCGACGCAGTGGTAGCACTCGCGGTTGTTCTCCAGTACCAGCTTCCAGTTGGCCTTTTCGTGCAAGGTGGTCTGCACCGCCACCTTGGTGTTCTCCATGTCGTAGGGCTCCATGTAATGGGCCAGCGTGGAGAGGAAGTCGTCGATGGCCGGCGGATTCTCGGCCAGGGAAATGAAGATGTAGCCGCCGGCGGTTTTCACGTTCACCGGTTTCAGGCCGTATTGCTTCATGTCGAAGTCGGCGCCCATCTCGGTGCCGGCGAACAGCAGGCGGCCGTCCAGTTCGTAGGTCCACTGGTGGTAGTGGCAGACCAGCTTGGCCACCTTGCCCTTGTCGCTGGTGCACAGCCGCGAGCCGCGATGGCGGCAGACGTTGTGGAAGGCGTGGACCACACCGTCGGCGCCGCGGATGACAATGATCGGGTTCTTGCCGATCTGCAGGGTGATGTAGTTGCCCTTGGTGGGGATCTCGCAGGTCATGCCGGCGATCAGCCATTCCTTCTGGAAAATCTCCTGCATGTCGATATCGAACAGCCTGTCGTCGCAGTAGAAAGGCTGCGGCAGGGAGAAGGTCCGCTCGCGCTCCTGCAGCATCTGTGCAGTGGCCTTGCGTGCAGGTTCCAGTGGATCGCCCAAGCTCAGGGTTGCGGTGACGTCCATCGTTCAAGTCCTCATGGCCGTTCGGTGCGGCCGGCGAATTAAATAGTGGCTACGGTGGGTGCTACGCAAGTCACGAAAAATCGGTTGTCGTGTTTGAGGCGAGTGTGGGTCCGCGGGCGCCTTGAACCTTATCCATGGGCGACATGGCCCAATCTGTTCCCGACGGGGGAGCCCCTGTAACTGGGGGCTGGTCGCGATAAGCATGTGAATGTCGCAGATAGGTAAATGGGCGCGAGAAGCCTTACGCAGAATCGCTGACAAGACGCCGACAGTCGGCCGTGGAGAACAGCATGTCCAACACCTTCCTCAACCCGGTAACCACCCAGACCTGGGCCAATGGCCGTCACATCGTCCGTTGCGTCAAAGTCATCCAGGAAACCTGGGATGTGCGGACCTTCTGCTTCATGGCCGACCAGCCGATCATGTTCTTCTTCAAACCGGGGCAGTTCGTCACCCTGGAACTGGAGATCGAAGGCCAGCCGGTGATGCGTTCCTACACCATCTCCAGCTCGCCATCGGTGCCCTACAGCTTCTCGGTGACCATCAAGCGCGTGCCGGGCGGCAAGGTCTCCAACTGGTTGCACGACACTTTGCATGAAGGCCAGGAACTGGCGGTGCACGGGCCGGTGGGGCTGTTCAACGCCATCGATTTCCCCAGCCCGAAAGTGCTTTACCTCAGCGGCGGCGTCGGCATCACCCCGGTGATGTCCATGGCGCGCTGGTTCTACGACACCAACGGCAACGTCGACATGGTGTTCATCCACAGCGCCCGCTCACCCAAGGACATCATTTACCACCGCGAGCTGGAACACATGGCGTCGCGGATCGACAACTTCAGCCTGCACCTGATCTGCGAGAAACACGGCCTGGGCGAGCCCTGGGCCGGCTATCGCGGCTACCTGAACCACAAGATGCTGGAACTGATGGCCCCGGACTTCCTGGAGCGGGAAGTGTTCTGCTGCGGGCCGACGCCCTACATGAATGCCGTCAAGCGCCTGCTGGAAGCTGCCGGCTTCGACATGGCGCGCTACCACGAGGAATCCTTCGGCGCGACCCCGCCCGAAGCCCGGGCCGACGCGGTGGAGCATGCCGAGCAAGCCGCCGAAGCGCCGGAAGTGGATGTCGCCGACCTGCATCAGGTGGAGTTCACCGCCTCCGGCAAGAGCATCCGCGTGGCCCCGGGGGAAACCGTGCACGCGGCCGCAGCCAAGCTCGGCCTGATGATCCCCAAGGCCTGCGGCATGGGCATCTGCGGCACCTGCAAGGTACTCAAGCTGGGCGGCGAAGTGGTGATGGAACACAACGGCGGAATCACCGAGGAAGACGAAGCCGAAGGCTACATCCTGTCCTGCTGCAGCGTGCCCAAGGGCGACGTGCGGGTTGAGTTCTGATTTGGAGTGGGGGCAAGGGAACTGGCTCTCATTCCGATACAGGTTCTCCTCACCCGCCTACCTAATCGGGTCCTGCGTGGTAAACCGCCCCATCGCCGGATCGTAGTACCTGAAGGTGTCGTAGTACAGCCCGCTTTCCCGGTCGTGATACTGCCCCTGAAAGCGCAGATTCTGTTCCACCGTATTCGGTGATAACGCCTCCAATCCGCCCCAGGCTTTGTAGTACGCGCGCCACACCACGTGCCCTTCGGCATCGGTCATTTCCTGCGGTGTGCCGATCTGGTCGGTGTGGAAGTAGTAGAGCCTGGCTTCTCGCTCTTGCAGTCCGGGATCAGTGTCGATTCGGGCCAATGGTGCGTAACTGTCCGGCTCATAAACATAGGTGCTGTGGCGCTGCGGTTGTTGTTCTTGCAGCAGGCGCAGGCTTTGCCAGAGGAAGGTCGTTTCTTGGGTCTGGCCATCTTGCGTGACCTGTTTACCGATCCGGCGCCCTAGGGGCGTCGTTGTGGTAGCGGGCCTCGCTGTACAGGGGTGCGCTATGCTAGGTCTGGGCTTGGATCAAGCGGTTTTCGTAGTATAAAAATCCCTCAAGGCACAAAGCTTAAAACCTCTTTTGAATATTTCTTCCAGTCAGGAATACGGGAGGATTTAAAATATTGCTCAAGTTCCTTTACACCCCGTTTAGCTACTATTAACTCCACAAGGTTAATTAAGAGAAAACCTTTTGAATACCCATGCGACTTGACAAGTGCGCTGGGCTCAAACCCTTCCTGCTCTACATCCTTGCCTTTTTTTGTTAGTTTATTTATGGAGAATTTAAATAAGTCATCTTCATTATTTAATGCCTTATGTATTTCTTTATACGATACACCAGATAGGACAAGCCTTCTGGAGTCTATTGCGGCCATGGCATCTTCATACTCTTCAAAAATTTTAATTCCTGTAGTGGATTTAATGGAGTCCATTATGGTTTTATATTTTTCACTAAATACAACCGACTTTATTTCTTGGATGTGGTCTACCATACATCAACTCCTTTTATTATCCGTATTAAATCCGATCCCACATGCCTGAATGAGTCTACGGCTTCATGCTCCCAAGGAGTCAAAATATCGAGGTTGGAAGTGTTATGTACTCCTGTTCCCCCGATTCGTTGAGGAATCGTTGCATGATGAAGCTCCAGTGAATAGACTCTTTCTGTTATTTCTAATGTTTTTCTGTTTTGAACCATTACGCTTATTTTTGGTGCTCGTCCTTTAGCCATTTCAGCCAAATTAGCGGGTGAGTATGTGCGACTGGGGTTAATTGCCTCCCGTTTCCAGAAGTTCTTCCTTGCGGTGTTCCAACACTCCAATCCCCACGGATCAACCCACCCCAACGCATTCGGCGCATACCGATACAGGTTGTTCCCACCCGCCAACCCAATCGGGTCCTGCGTGGTAAACCGCCCCACCGCCGGATCGTAGTACCTGAAGGTGTTGTAGTACAGCCCGCTTTCCCGGTCGTGATACTGCCCCTGAAAGCGCAGATTCTGTTCCACCGTATTCGGTGATAACGCCTCCAATCCGCCCCAGGCTTTGTAGTACGCGCGCCACACCACGTGCCCTTCGGCATCGGTCATTTCCTGCGGTGTGCCGATCTGGTCGGTGTGGAAGTAGTAGAGCCTGGCTTCTCGCTCTTGCAGTCCGGGATCAGTGTCGATTCGGGCCAATGGTGCGTAACTGTCCGGCTCATAAACATAGGTGCTGTGGCGCTGCGGTTGTTGTTCTTGCAGCAGGCGCAGGCCTTGCCAGAGGAACGTCGTTTCTTGGGTCTGGCCGCTTTGCATGACTGCTTTAGCGATGCGTCGCCCGAGGGCGTCGTAGTGGTAACGCGCTTCGCTGTGCAGGGTTGCGCCGTGCCAGGTCTGGGCGTGGATCAGGCGGTTTTCGCAATCGTAGGTGAAGCGTTGCATTGCGCCATTGGCGCTGCTCTTTTCGCTGAGGTTGCCCCAGTCGTCGTAGGTAAAACGCAGGTCTTTGAAGGCGACCAGACGGTTGTTCTGGATCCTATCGAATTGCCAACTGCCGCTGCCGCAAAGGTTGCCGGCCGGGTCGTAGGAGAAATCTTCGGTGTGCAGTTGTGGGTGGTTTGGTTGGCGGCTGCGTAGTTGGCCATTGGCGTCGTAATGGAAGTCGGTGATACCGCGCTGTTTGTCGACGATCCGCTGTACTTCACCGCCCGGGCTGTAGTGATAGCGGCGGTGCAGGGCGGTGGCGGGATGTTGCGGGAGGCCGAGCAGGCTGTCGGTCTTTTCCTGCAGTTGGCTCAGTTGTTCGTGGGGCAGGCGGATTGCGGCTTGCCACATTTTGCGCCCCTGGCTGTCGTAGCCGTAGCGACTGGTGAGGGTGCCTTGGGTGCGCAGGGTTTCGCGGTGCAGGGCGTCGCGCTCGAAGTCGCTGATCAAGTGGCCGTCGAGGTTGATCTGGTGCAGGTGGCCGCTGCCGTAATAGAGCTGGTTCAGTTGGCGGCCGTCGGGTAGGGCCAGCCCGCTGAGGTTGCCCAGGGCGTCGTAGTGGTAGGCAAGACTGCCGGTGCTGCTGCTTTCGCTCAGCAGTTGGTCGGCGGCGTCGTAGCTGAAGGCCAGGCGATCCGGGCGGATGCCCTGGGCTTCGCCCACCTTACTCGGCTGGCGCTCGACGGCGATCAGACGGTCGGCATCGTCGTAGTGATAGTCCAGGCGGGCGTCGCTGGTCACCCTGCTGAGTAGGCGCCCCGCAGCGTCGTGTTCGAACTGTTGCAGGCGAGTGACCTGGACCAGCGTCGGGCTGGTGGCGATTTCTTCCAACTGGCTCAGTTGGCCGTTGACGCTGTAGCTGAAGCGGCGGCGCAGGCCATCGAGGCGTACTTCTTCCTGCAGGCGATCGCTGGCGTCGTAGCTGAAGCGGTAGGCGGCCTTGTTTTCGTTGAGCAGGGCTATCAGGCGCTGGGCTTTGTCGTATTGATAATGAACCTGCTGGCCACGGGCGTCCCTGCGCTGGCTGGGTAGGCCCCGTGGCGTGCGGGTCAGGCTGGTGGTGTGACCGTCGGCATTGGTGTGGCTGAGCAACTGGCCAAGGGCGTTGTAACGGTACTGGTCATGGCTACCGCCTGGGTGCTCGACGCGCAGCACTTCGCCATCGGCTTTGCGGGTCAGGCGCGTAGTGCTCTTCATGGAATCGGTGATGCTCGCCAGGTGCAGGTGGCTGTCGTAGCCATAGCGCGTCAGCTGTCCGGAACAGTCCTGGTATTGCTCGATCTGCCCCAGTTCGTTCCACCACAGCCGAGTACGGTTGCCAAGCGGGTCGATGCGGGTGTGGGGCAGGCCGGCGTCAGTGTTGAAGAATTGGGTCACCTGACCCAAAGGGTCGGTGCTGTCGAGCAGGTTGCCGTGACGGTCATAGCTCCAGCGCTGACAACTGCCATCGGCACGCTCGATGGCGGTGATCAGGTCGGTGTCCTGGTGATAGCTGTAGCGGATGGAGCGGCCCAGGGGATCGGTTTCCTCCTCCAGTCGCGAGAGCTTGTCGTAGATGAAGCTCAGGGTGCTGCCGTCGGGTAGCTCCAGGCCGGTCATGTTGCCGGATTCATCGAGCTGGAAGCGGTACTGCTCGCCGCCAAAGTCGCGGCTGGCGATGACCCGCCTGCCTTCGTTGTAGTCGATCCGCGCGGTGCGTCCGAGCACGTCTTTGATATGAGTCTGACGTTGTGCCAGGTCATAGCTGAACAAGTAGCGCTCACCGTCACTGGTCCAGTGCTCGGTGACCCTGGGCTGACCGTCGTTCAGGGTTGCCCAGCGGTAGTGACAGCGCAGGCCCAGGGCATTTTCGTGGGCGATCATCAGCCCCTGGTCGTAGGCAAAACCTCGCACCCGTTCGCCGTTGCGGTTGATGACTTGGCGCAGTTGGCCGTTGGCGTCGTACTGGTAATGCACCAGGGTTTCGACAGGCTGGTTATCGACGACCCGTTCGACTCGGCTCAGGCGCCGTTCGTGCTGCTCGTAACACAGGTGCAGGCGAATGCCGCCCGTGGCGCACAAGTCGCTCAGACGCTGCTGACTGTCATAGCTGAAATTAAGGAAATGGCCGAGGGCGTTTTCGATACGCCGCAGGGGAGATGGCTGACCGTCATCGGCCAGTTCACCGAAATAGAAGAAGGTGTTGTCCAGGCTTTGCAGCAGGTAGTGACCGCCTTCGGAACGCACCACGAACAGTTGCTCGTCCGTCAGGTAGGCGCGCTCGCCGGGTTCCAGTGGTGGCAAGGGTAGGTCACGCCCCTGGTTGTCGCGCAGATACAGCTGTTGGTCTTCCAGGCGCAGGCTTTGCTCCCAGGGCAGCACCCAGCCGCGACCGAGCAAGCCCTCGTGGGTAATGTCGCTGGCATAGAAACGCGCCCAGGTGATGGGCATCAATCCCGGCAGGCTGAAGTCGGTTTCGCTTTCTTCCAGCAGCAGTTTGCGCCCGCTGATGGCGTCTACCGGATTGCCGATCAGGCCGCCGGCCACACGGCCAATGGCCGGACCAATGACGAAGCGTCCCGCCAGTTCACCCGCGACAAACCCGGCAGCAAATTTCAATGCACAAGGGGCGACGGCCTTCAGGCCAATCTTGCCAGCGGTCAACGCCAGTTTCAGTAGGCCGCCGGCGGCGCCGGCCACGGCCATGAGGATATCGACGGTGGTGCGCAGCCATTCTGGAATCTCGTCTTCGATCTCCAGGTACTGCTCTTTTTCGGCGCCGATAAAAACGCTGTCCGAGCCGCTGTCGATGACGCTGCCGCAGGTCAGCTTGTCGCCCTTGCGCGCCGCCGGTAAGCCGTTGATAAACACCTTGGCCGAGCCCTCCGCCACCATCGGAGGAGCCGGATGCTTGGTGCAGATACCCAGGCTGTCCTGAACTTGTGCAGCATTCAGGCCATTGATGAGGACGTCCGGTGAACCACTGGTAATGCCCCCGGCGGGAGCCTTGGACATTCGTCCGATGGCTTCGCCCGCTGAGGTCAGTGCTATACCTCCCACACCCGCAAGCACCCCGGCCAGCAAGGCGGTGCCAAATCCGCAGGTGGCAACGGTAATTATGGCCACAGCCGCAATCAAGGCGATCCCCAACGCCGCTCCCACTAGAAACCCCACCAGCGCGTTGCTGTGGGCCAGTTCGTCGTTTAACCGTGCCGCTTCAAACATGCTTGGCCTCCCAGGCCTCTCGTTCCTTGAGTCCGCAGGCGCCTTATGGCTTGGATGAGGGCGTAGGATGGGCCTCGAAGCTCGCCAGGACGTCCGTCCACAGCTGATTCAACGAATCATCAAAGGGCTGCTGGCTAGTGGCCGAAAACACCAGCACGCGCTGAGGCGAAACGATAAAGCCGGCCTGACGCTGGTACACCGGGCGTCCGTCGCTCTGGTAATGGGCGTCGACTTGCAGACCCGGCACCGGGGATTGCATCGAAAGCCAGACCTCTTGCAGGTCCTGACGTTTGTATTTGCGCAACTTGGCGGCGATCAGGCTGACTTGGCGCTCGACATACTCCGCCAGGCTTTCCCCAGGGAGCGTGATGTCCCGGGACAGGGTCAGGCTGAAAGGCGCGGGCAGGGTTACCCCCGGGATGAACATATTGACGCTGCGATCTTGAAAACCACTGGGCAGCGTGAGTTTTCCTTCCTGGATCAGGTAGTCCATAGGTGCTTGCTCTTAAGAGGTGAACATCAGGAAGCGGGGGCCGGTGCTGGCGCGAAGGCGGCCTCCACTTCGGCCTCGATGCTGCCTTTGACGCCATCCGCTTCGGGGCTTGTGGCGGCGGCGCCGCCGGGCATATTCATGTCGAGCTGGCCGCCGGTGTTGATTTGCGCGTCGCCGGTCACCGAGAAGTTGAAGGCGCTGCCGTAGAGATTAATTTCCCCCGTGGCCAGCATTTCGATCACGCTCTGGCCGCAGACCAGGCGTATTTTTTCCCCGGCTTCGATCAGGTACTGGGTGCCAATGCTGTCCTTCTTGGTGGCGCCTACTTGCAGGGTGTCGTCGACCTTGACCGTTCTCAGGCTGTTCTGGCCGATGGTGATGGTTTCGTTCTGGCCGACCGAGTGCATGCGATTGACGCCCACCCAATGGCTTTCATTGTTCCTGACGGTGCAGTCCTGATCGCGCTGGGCATGGATGTAGATTTGCTCCTGGCCGGCGCGATCCTCGATGCGCAACTCGTTGGAGCCATTGCCGCCCAGGCTGCTGCGGGTCTTGAACACGCTGCGGGTCTTGTTCGCCGGCAACGGATAAGGCACGGGCGTGTGCTGGTTCGGTACGCAGCCGGTCACCAAGGGCTGTTCGGGATCACCGCCGATAAAGCTGACCAGCACTTCCATGCCGATCCGCGGGATGATCACGTGGCCAAAGCCTTCACCGGCCCAACTGGTGGCCACCCGTACCCAGCAGCTGGAGAACTCGTTGCGCTCGCCTTCGCGGTCCCAATGAAATTGAATCTTTATCCGTGAGAATTCGTCACACCAGATTTCCTCACCGGCAGGACCGGTCACCAGCGCGGTCTGGCTGCTCAGGCGGGGCTTGGGGGCGGGCTCTTGCGGCCGAAAGAAGGTGTCCCAGGGGATGGCGCTGAAGCGGTTACGGTAACCCTGGGTAAAGCCGCCGTGGCGGTCGTCGCTGGTGACCGACTCTTCCAGCACCTGCGGTTGTCGACCTTCATGCTCAACGCTGACCAGCAGCCACATCTGGTTGTATTCGCCGCGCGGATGCTCGCTGAGGGTGACCAGATGGCCGCAGCGAAAGCTCGACAGATCGCTCTGCCCCTTGGCCAACTGGTAATCGGCGCGATGGCCTTCAAGGGCGATCTGGCTCAGTTGCTGGCCCACCGCGCCGGTGCTGTAGCGGCCCGGGTAGCGATAGTCCTCAAGGATTGGTAGCGCCTCGCTCTGTGCGCAGCTGTGCAGGGTGCTGGGCACCGGATCGAGCGGGGCGCCGCTGGAGGCGCTGCGCGGGTCGGGCTTTTTCAGGTTGTAGTCGCGGCGCACCACCTGGCTGGTGCGGGTGCTGAAACGCACCGCGAAATGGCTGACCACCGGGTCTTCGGCGGCCAGGCCACTGCCTTGCTGATAGCGCGCGGTGGCGAGGATCGGGTAGTCGGTCTGGTTGTCGGAAAATACCAGCAGGTGCTGGTCGAGGCTGTGTTCGTGGTGCCAGTGAATGCCGTCTTCAAAGCACAGGCGTTGCACAAACTGGAAATCCGTCTCCCCGTATTGCACGCAATACACCCTGGGTACTGAAGGCTTGGGAGCAATGTTGAAGCGGTATTGGTCGGCGAGGATGCCGTGTTCCTTGAGCACCTTGGCAATGATCTGCGGCACCGTCAGGTTCTGATAGACCCGTTGGTTGTGGCGGTGCTGCAACTGATAAAGGTGAGGACGCAGGATCAGGTGATAGCGGGTCATGCGCTTGCCGCTGTCGCCGATTTCGATGTCGTCGATCAGGCCGTGGATGCCTTCACCCTTGAGGCCGAACTGCAGGAACGCCGGCTGGTTGAGCAGGCTTTCCAGATCGACGTTGGGGTTGTCCGAAACTAGCTCGATGTGGATCGCATACAGCTCGCTGATGGCTTCGCGGCCCTTGAAGGCCAGCACCTTGAAGTCGTGGCGAACGGCAGGGATGGACAGCACGAAATGCGCAGTGTCGGCCGGCGCGAACATAGGCTCATCCTTAAGCGTGAGAGAGGCCAGACCCGCGCCGTACCTGGCCCGGGTGCAAAGTGGCGCTCAACCTAGCAAAGGGTGCGCAAAAACAAATATGGGATGAGTCTGGAAAGTTGCTTGAAGTTTCTGAGCATTAAAAATGCTGCCTCCAATCAAGAACAGTGGTGTTTAAGCTTCGTGCCCCGCCCAACGTTTAAATGCCATGACCGAAAAACACGTCAAGACTATCGAGGGTATGCAACAACTGGCCCTGGCCCGAGGAGGCGTGTGCCTGTCGGAGACCTATAACAACCTGGCTGCTCGGCTGTCCTGGCGCTGCGCAGTGGGCCATGAGTGGCTGGCTGATCCTTATCGAATCATTCGGGGAAGTTGGTGCCCGGTGTGTGCTCGCCTGCAACGTCGTGACACCTTGGAAACTGCGCAGCAGGTCGCTGCGGAGCGGGGTGGGCGATGTCTTTCAACGCACTACGAATCACGTCGGGTACCCATGGAGTGGCAATGCCACTTGGGGCATCGTTGGCTGGCGACATTCGGCAGCATTAAGCAACGCAGTTGGTGCCCGAGCTGTTTTCGCATGAGAAAGCGCGACACCTTGGAAGAGATGCAGGAAATCGCTACTCAGCGTGGGGGACGCTGTTTATCCGATTCCTATATCGATAGCGCCCATGCCTTGCTCTGGGAGTGTGAGCAAGGGCATCGCTGGAAAGCGGTGCCCGCCAGTGTCAAACACCGTAGTTGGTGCCCTGTGTGCGTTGTAAAAAAGAGGTGTCGCACCTTGGAAGACGTTCAGGCCGCCGCCCGAGCGCGTGGGGGGGAATGCTTGTCCACTGAATACGTCAATGGCACCACCCCGTTAACTTGGCGTTGCGCCAAAGGCCATGCTTGGGAGGCCCCCGCTGCCGGAGTTCTGCAAGGTGCTTGGTGCCGTCAATGCTATTACGACAGCATGCGCAGCAACATTAAAGCCATGAAAAATATGGCCCGGGCTCGTGGCGGCGACTGCCTCTCGAAAGAGTACGTTGACTCAGCAACCAAATTGCAATGGCAGTGCAGTATCGGACATACCTGGTATGCGATCCCACACTCCATTACCCAAGGTCGCTGGTGCCCGGAGTGCTCTTTCCTGGCCAAGTGCCGCAATGAGCAGAAGCGGCGCCGGTACCTGTAGATTCGTTACGTCAGATCGAGGCATCAGGTGACGACTGCGGCACAGCCGAGCGCGAACAAGCTTTCTCGCCACAGAGGCCTCAACTTGCGCTCAATACAACGCCGGTCGCCGATCCAGGTGCACATGGTTATGTTCACTGATGGACTTGTGCCAGGCCTGGGCCAGGTCCAGCTCCGCCAGCAGCAACTGCTGCCCGTTTTCCCGATTCTTGCCCGCCAACGGATAGCCATCGGCATCGACGATGGTCGAGCCGCCCACCCAGTTCACCCCGCGCTCTTCGCCGCAGCGGTCGCAGGCGGCGATGAACATCCGGTTGACCGCCGCGTTGGCCTGGACCCGGACCATCTCCGCCGGCCGCTCGCTGGGCGGGCGCGGGCCGTCCGGCCAGTTCACCGGCGCGCACAAAAGCGCGGCCCCGGCCAGGGCCGGCAGGCGCACCCATTCGGGGAACTCCAGGTCGTAGCAGATCATCATGGCGATCGGCCCGAAGCGGGTGGGCACCACGGGGGGCGGCTCGTCGCCCGGGGTGAAGATCAGGTTCTCCCGGTCCCACAGGTGCGCCTTGCGATACACCGTCAGCGTTCCTTCAGGCTCGATCAGGGCGGCGCTGTTGGCCACTCGCTGATCGTCCAGGCGCTCGCAGAAGCCGCCGACAATCACCACCTGCAGTTCTTCGGCCAGGGTTTTCCACAGGCTCAAGGTCGGCCCGTCGAGGCTTTCCGAAAGCGCCAGGGCTTCTTGCAGGTCGCGGAACACGTAGCCGCTCTGCACCAGCTCCGGCAGCACCACCACTTGGGCGCCGTGGGCGGCGGCCTGGCGGATGGCCTCGGTGCTGAGGGTGCGGTTGTAGTCCAGGTCGCCGATTCGTGGTGCCAGTTGCTGGCAGGCCACTTTCAGGGATGTCTGGGGGATCATTGCGCGCCTCCTTCCAGTTGCTGTTCGCTGGCCTGGATAGCCAGGCGTTCGGCTTCCAGGTCCAGGTTGCGGGTCAGCGCCCAGTAGACCAGCCCGGCCACCGCCAGGCCAATCACGAAGGCGACGTCGGCGCCGCCCAGGGCCTGGGACAGTGGGCCCTGGTAGAAGCTCAGGGACATGAACGGCACCATCGCCAGCAAACCGAGGAAGTAGGCCAGCAACCCGGCGCTGGACCAGCGGCCATAAATGCCGGCGGGATTGAAGATGTGGCTGATGGCGTAGCGGCCTTTGCGCACCAGGTAGAAGTCCGCGAGGTTGACCGCGGTCCAGGGCACCAGGAAGTACAGCATCAGCAGGACAAAGGTGTTGAAGCTGCCCAGGTAGCTTTCGGGAATGTTCATGGCGATCAGGAAGATCACCACCGCCACCAGCAGGATGCCGGTTACCCGGCTCTTGAGGTTGGGTTTGATCGACTTGAAACCGTCGATGGCACTGATGCCGGTGAGCATGGCGCCGTAGCAGTTGACCGCCATGATGCCCACCAGCGCCGGCACCGCGATCAGCACGGTGAAGGTGCCGAAGCCGGGAATCAGGGTGTTGCCCACTTCGCGCACGCTGGCAATGGCATCTGGTGAGGGCAGGGCGGACGCCAGGAAGGCCCCCAGGGACATCAGCCACAGGGCCGAGCCGGCGGCGCCCAGGTAGGTCCAGAAAATCACCTGGCGCGACGGCGTCTGGTGCGGCAGGTAGCGCGAATAGTCGGAGACGTACACCGAATAGCTGATCTGGTAACCGGCGGCGGCCGACAGCTGGATCAGGAACGCCGACCAGGAAAACTGCGGGTCGGCCAGGGCCGAGTCGGCCTGCAAGGTCAGCAGGGCGCTGACGGTGAGCACCGCGAACACGCTGATCATCACGTAGGTCAGCCAGCGCTGCACGGTGTGCAACAGGTCATGGCCAACCACTGCGATCAGCACCGCGATGGCGATCATCAGGGTGTACCAGGGCGCCCGGGCCCCGGGGATCACCGTGTTGATGGCGTCGGTGGCGAGGATCACGTTGAACACGTTGAAGCCGATGTAGACGAACACCACCGCGGTGAACGGCACGATGGCCCCGCGCAGGCCGAACTGGGCGCGGGACTGGATCATCTGCGGCAGGCCCATGCGCGGGCCCTGGTTGGCGTGGAAGGCCATGCAGAAGGTGCCCAGGCACACACCGATGACGATCGCCAGGATGGCATAGGGCAGACCCAGGCCCAGGGCCGCGCCGGTGAAGCCGGTGACCATGGTGGTGAGCACGAAGTTGCCGGTGAACCAGAAGGGGCCCTGGTGCCAGACCTTGCCGTGGCGCTCGTTGCGCGGCACGTAGTCGATGGAACGGGTTTCGATCGCAAGGCCAGGAGACTGGGCCTTTTCGGTGACGCAAGACTGAGTCGTCATGGGTGGAGCCTTTGTTTTTATAGGTCGACCCCGGAGTCTCGGATAAAGGTGGCGGATGTTGAATCAGCAGGGGCAAATAATCAGTTCAGGAATTTGTGAACTGATGCTTTCGCTGGCCAGCCAGCTCCCGTGGAGGAGGGTGTGTCGTTGTAGGAGCCGGCTTGCCGGCGAAGGCGCCCGTGAGAGCGGCGCCCGGGTTGCGGGCCTGTTCGCTGGCCAGCCAGCTCCTACATGCGCAGGGGATGGGTCAGGCGCTCATGACGGTGCGGATGTCCGCTGCCAGTTCGCGCACGCGTTCTTCTTCGGTGTCCCAGGAGCACATGAAGCGCGCGCCGCCCTTGCCGATGAAGGTGTAGAAGCGCCAGCCCTTGGCCGTCAGGGCGGCAATCGCCGGTTCCGAAAGTTGCAGGAACACGCCGTTGGCCTGCACCGGGAACATCAGCTCCACGCCAGGGATGTCGGCCACCAGTTGGGCCAGCAACTGCGCGCAGTGGTTGGCGTGGCGGGCGTGCTTGAGCCAGGCGTCGTTTTCCAGCAGGCCGACCCACGGCGCCGAGAGAAAGCGCATTTTCGAGGCCAGCTGGCCGGCCTGCTTGCAGCGGTAGTCGAAGTCTTCCGCCAGCTTGTGGTTGAAGAACAGGATCGCTTCACCCACCGCCATGCCGTTTTTCGTGCCGCCAAAGCACAGCACGTCGACGCCGGCCTTCCAGGTCAGCTCCGCTGGGGTGCAGCCGAGGAAGGCACAGGCGTTGGAGAAGCGCGCGCCGTCCATGTGCAGGTTCAGCCCCAGTTCCTTGCAGGTGGCGCTGATGGCGCGCACTTCTTCAGGGGTGTAGACGCTGCCCACTTCGGTGGCCTGGGTCAGGGTCACCACCCGCGGCTTGGGATAGTGGATGTCCTGGCGCTTGAGGGCGATCTCGCGGATCGATTCCGGACTCAGCTTGCCGTTCTGGGTGCCGGCGATCAGCAGTTTGGAACCGTTGGAGAAGAACTCCGGAGCGCCGCATTCGTCGGTTTCGACGTGGGCGGTTTCCGAGCAGATCACGCTGTGGTAACTCTGGCACAGCGACGACAGGGCCAGGGAGTTGGCGGCGGTGCCGTTGAAGGCGAAGAACACTTCGCAGTCGGTTTCAAAGAGCTTGCGGAAATGATCGGCGGCGCGAGCGGTCCACTGATCGTCGCCGTAAGCGCGCTCGTGGCCGTGGTTGGCCTGCTCCATGGCGGCCCAGGCTTCAGGGCAGATGCCGGAGTAGTTGTCGCTGGCGAACTGTTGGCTTTTGTCGGTCATGGCCGGCTTCCGTGTAAGAGAGTTCCGTGGTCGATGATGGTGCGCACTTTACCCAAGAACAATGGCCGAGCACACGCTCTGTTTATGCCGGAATAATGCAGGGCCCATAAGGATTTATGCGTGATGCGATGCTGAAAACCGACAACCGCCGGCGCGATGAGGCGCTGGATGCGCTGAAGTGGCTGGCGCTGCTGAGCATGGTGCTGGATCACCTGCGGTATGTGGGCTTGAGCCTGGACTGGCTGTACGTGCCGGGGCGCCTGGCGTTTCCCTGGTTCTGCCTGGCGATGGCGGTGAATCTGACCCGGGCCAGGGTTGAAACCGACCGTCGGCCCGGACCATGGCGTTACCTGGGCTGGCTGCTGCTATTCAGCCTGCTGAGCGAGATTCCCTATCGCCTGTTCGTGCCTGATCCCGACACCTTGAATGTGTTGCCGACCCTGGCCCTGGGCCTGCTGGTGGCCCGGGGCTGGCAGCAGCGTCGGGGACTGGCCTTGGCGCTTGGCCTGGTGGCCCTGTTGCTGGCGCTGGGTTTTTCCCGCTGGCTGATGTTTGGCGCCTTCGGGGTGTTGCTGCCACTGGCCTTGCTGCTGGTGCTGCGTCGCCCCTGGTATTTCAGCCTGTTGCCCGCGGCCTTGTGCCTGGCGGCCAACCAGTGGGAAACGTTGTTCCCGGCGGCGCGCCTGGGCAATCCGGTGGCAACCTGCGGTATTGCCGTTTGTCTGCTGGCGCCGTGGCTGGGAGTGATGCTGCTGCGGGGGCTGCGTGGCGGGTCGGTGCCGGCCATGCGCCGCTGGGCCTACCTGCTGTACCCGGCGCACTTTCTCCTGCTGCTGGCCCTGCGCCAACTCCTGTAGCCGCTGCCGCAGGCTGCGAACGGCCTGGGCGGCATTGCGATGCAGCAGACGCGGAGATCCTGAAGGCGTCGATCCAGAGCCTTCACTGGGCAGCGGTCCGAGGCATTTGTCCGTGGGCGCCAAGGCATGTCGTAAACGCACCTTTGCGTGGCGTCCATAGGCATTTGAGTTCCCCTTGCCGGTCATACCATCGCATCCAAAGGGCGCAGCTTTAAGGCTGGCCTCACCGAGACGAAAGGCGCAGCGCCGCCGCTGGGAGAGACGTGATGTTCAGCAAGCAAGACCAGATCCAGGGTTACGACGATGCACTGCTGGCGGCGATCAATGCCGAGGAACAACGCCAGGAAGATCACATCGAGCTGATTGCGTCGGAGAACTACACCAGCAAGCGGGTGATGCAGGCGCAAGGCAGCGGGCTGACCAACAAGTACGCCGAGGGCTACCCGGGCAAGCGCTACTACGGTGGCTGCGAGCATGTGGACAAGGTCGAGGCCCTGGCCATCGAGCGTGCCAAGCAGCTGTTCGGCGCCGATTACGCCAACGTCCAGCCGCACTCCGGTTCTTCCGCCAACAGCGCGGTGTACCTGGCCCTGCTGCAGGCCGGCGACACCATCCTCGGCATGAGCCTGGCCCATGGCGGTCACTTGACCCACGGCGCCAAGGTGTCGTCCTCGGGCAAGCTGTACAACGCCGTGCAGTACGGCATCGATACCCGCACCGGGCTGATCGACTACGACGAGGTCGAGCGTCTGGCCGTGGAACATAAGCCGAAGATGATCGTCGCCGGCTTCTCGGCCTACTCCAAGACCCTGGACTTCCCGCGCTTCCGGCAGATTGCCGACAAGGTCGGGGCGCTGCTGTTCGTCGACATGGCCCACGTCGCCGGGCTGGTGGCCGCCGGTCTGTATCCCAACCCGCTGCCTTATGCCGACGTGGTCACCACCACCACCCACAAGACCCTGCGCGGTCCCCGTGGCGGCCTGATCCTGGCCAAGGCCAACGAAGAGATCGAGAAGAAGCTCAACGCTGCGGTGTTCCCGGGTGCCCAGGGCGGTCCGTTGATGCACGTGATCGCCGCCAAGGCGGTGTGCTTCAAGGAAGCGCTGGAGCCCGGGTTCAAGGCCTACCAGCAACAGGTAATCGACAACGCCCAGGCCATGGCCGGCGTATTTATCAAACGCGGCTACGATGTAGTGTCCGGTGGCACCGACAACCATCTGTTCCTGGTCAGCCTGATCCGTCAGGGCCTGACCGGCAAGGATGCCGACGCCGCCCTGGGCCGCGCCCACATCACCGTGAACAAGAACGCCGTGCCCAACGACCCGCAGTCGCCGTTTGTCACCTCCGGCCTGCGCATCGGCACCCCGGCGGTCACCACCCGCGGATTCAAGGTCACCCAGTGCACTGAACTGGCCGGTTGGATCTGCGACATCCTCGACCACCTCGGCGATGCCGACGTCGAGGCCAATGTCGCTCGCCAGGTGGCAGCCCTGTGCGCTGATTTCCCGGTTTACCGCTGAGAGCCGCAACTGGAGCAATGACTATGCAACGCTATTCGGGCTTCGGCCTCTTCAAGCACTCTCTCAGCCACCATGAAAACTGGCAGCGCATGTGGCGCACGCCGACCCCGAAGAAGGTCTACGACGTGGTCATCGTCGGCGGTGGCGGGCATGGCCTGGCCACGGCCTACTACCTGGCCAAGGAACACGGCATCACCAATGTCGCGGTGGTGGAAAAGGGCTGGCTGGGTGGCGGCAACACTGCGCGCAACACCACCATCGTGCGTTCCAACTACCTGTGGGACGAGTCGGCGCAGCTCTACGAGCATGCGATGAAGCTGTGGGAAGGCCTGTCCCAGGACCTCAACTACAACGTGATGTTCTCCCAGCGCGGGGTCTACAACCTGTGCCACACCCTGCAGGACATCCGTGATTCCGAGCGCCGGGTCAGCGCCAACCGCCTCAACGGCATCGATGGCGAGTTGCTCAACACCCAGCAGGTGGCGGACGAAATTCCCTACCTGGATTGCTCGAAAAACACCCGTTATCCGATCCTCGGCGCCACAGTCCAGCGCCGTGGCGGCGTGGCCCGTCACGACGCCGTGGCCTGGGGCTTTGCCCGGGCCGCCGACGCCCTGGGCGTGGACCTGATCCAGCAGACCGAAGTCATCGGTTTTCGCAAGGAAAACGGCGTGTGCATCGGCGTCGAGACCAACAAGGGCTTTATCGGCGCCAAGCGCGTCGGTGTGGTCACCGCCGGTAACTCCGGGCACATGGCCAAGCTCGCCGGTTTCCGCCTGCCGATCGAATCCCACCCGCTGCAAGCGCTGGTGTCGGAGCCGATCAAGCCGATCATCGACAGCGTGATCATGTCCAACGCGGTGCACGGCTATATCAGCCAGTCGGACAAGGGCGATCTGGTGATCGGTGCCGGTATCGACGGCTGGGTCGGCTACGGCCAGCGCGGCTCCTACCCGGTGATCGAACACACCATCCAGGCCATCGTCGAGATGTTCCCGGTCCTCTCCCGAGTGCGCATGAACCGCCAGTGGGGCGGCATCGTCGACACCAGCCCGGACGCCTGCCCGATCATTTCCAAGACTCCGGTGCCGAACATGTTCTTCAACTGCGGTTGGGGCACCGGTGGCTTCAAGGCCACCCCGGGCTCGGGCAACGTGTTTGCCGCGAGCCTGGCCAAGGGCGAGATGCATCCATTGGCCGCCCCTTTCTCCATCGACCGTTTCCACAACGGCGCGCTGATCGACGAACACGGCGCTGCTGCGGTCGCCCACTAAAAGGACAACTCCCTATGTTGCATATCTTCTGTCCTCACTGCGGCGAGCTGCGCTCCGAAGAGGAATTCCATTCGTCCGGCCAGGCGCACATTCCCCGGCCGCTGGACCCCAACGCCTGCACCGACGAGGAGTGGGGCGACTACATGTTCTTCCGCGATAACCCTCGCGGCCTGCACCACGAGCTGTGGATCCACGCCGCCGGTTGCCGCCAGTACTTCAACGCCACCCGCGACACCGTGACCTACGAAATTCTTGAAACCTACAAGATAGGCACCAAACCGCAGTTCACCGCCAAGGCTGCTGGAGAGAAGGTATGAGCCAGACCAATCGCCTGTCCAACGGCGGACGCATCGACCGCAACAAAGTCCTGACCTTCACCTTCAATGGCCAGACCTACAAAGGCTTCGAGGGCGACACCCTGGCCTCGGCCCTGTTGGCCAACGGCGTGGACATCATCGGTCGCAGCTTCAAGTATTCCCGGCCCCGGGGCATCTTCGCCGCGGGCTGCGAAGAGCCCAACGCGGTGCTGCAGATCGGCGCCACCGAAGCCACCCAGATCCCCAACGTGCGCGCCACCCAACAGGCGCTGTACCAGGGCCTGGTGGCCACCAGCACCAACGGCTGGCCTAGCGTCAACAACGACATGATGGGGATTCTCGGCAAGGTCGGCGGCAAGCTGATGCCGCCGGGCTTCTACTACAAAACCTTCATGTACCCGCAATCGTTTTGGATGACCTACGAGAAGTACATCCGCAAGGCGGCGGGCCTTGGCCGTTCGCCCACCGAGAACGATCCGGACACCTACGACAACATGAACCAGCACTGCGACGTGCTGATTGTCGGTGGCGGCCCGGCCGGTCTTGCCGCTGCGCTGGCCGCTGCCCGTAGCGGCGCCCGAGTGATCCTGGCCGATGAGCAGGAAGAATTCGGCGGCAGCCTGCTGGACAGCCGCGAAAGCCTGGACGGCAAGCCGGCGGTGGAGTGGGTGGCCAGTGTGGTCGCCGAGCTCAAGTCGCTGCCGGATGTGTTGCTGCTGCCACGGGCCACGGTCAACGGCTACCACGACCATAACTTCCTGACCATTCACGAGCGTCTCACCGATCACCTCGGCGACCGCGCGCCGATCGGCCAGGTGCGCCAGCGTATCCACCGGGTCCGCGCCAAGCGCGTGGTGCTGGCCACCGGCGCCCACGAGCGGCCGCTGGTCTACGGCAACAACGACGTGCCGGGCAACATGCTGGCCGGTGCCGTCTCCACCTACGTGCGCCGCTACGGCGTGGCCCCGGGCAAGAAACTGCTGCTGTCTACCAACAACGACCACGCCTACCGCGTGGCCCTGGACTGGCTCGACGCCAGCCTGCAAGTGGTGGCCATCGCCGATGCGCGGCACAACCCCCGCGGTGCCCTGGTGGAAGAAGCCCGGGCCAAGGGTATTCGCATCCTCACTTCCAGTGCGGTGATCGAAGCCCGTGGCAGCAAGCACGTGACTGGCGCGCGCGTAGCGGCCATCGACGTCAAGGCGCACAAGGTCACCAGCCCCGGCGAATGGCTCGATTGCGACCTGATCGCCAGCTCCGGCGGCTACAGCCCGGTGGTGCACCTGGCTTCGCACCTGGGCGGCAAGCCGGTGTGGCGTGAAGACATCCTCGGTTTCGTGCCCGGTGAAGCGCCGCAGAAACGCGTGTGTGTCGGCGGTATCAACGGCGTCTACAGCCTCGGCGACACCCTGGCCGATGGTTTCGAAGGCGGTGTGCGCGCCGCCAGCGAAGCCGGGTTCCAGAGCGTCGAGGGCGTGTTGCCCAAGGCCCTGACCCGCCTGGAAGAGCCGACCCTGGCGCTGTTCCAGGTGCCCCATGAAAAAGGCACGGCGCGTGCGCCCAAGCAATTTGTCGACCTGCAGAACGACGTCACCGCCGCCGCCATCGAACTGGCGACCCGCGAGGGCTTCGAGTCGGTGGAGCACGTCAAGCGCTACACCGCGCTGGGCTTCGGCACCGACCAGGGCAAGCTGGGCAACGTCAACGGCCTGGCCATTGCCGCCCGTTCGCTGAACGTCAGCATCCCGCAGATGGGCACCACCATGTTCCGCCCGAACTACACGCCGATCACCTTCGGCGCCGTGGCCGGCCGGCACTGCGGGCACATCTTCGAGCCGGTGCGTTTCACCGCGCTGCATGCCTGGCATGTGAAGAATGGCGCCGAGTTCGAAGACGTCGGCCAGTGGAAGCGTCCCTGGTACTTCCCGAAAAACGGCGAAGACCTGCATGCCGCGGTCAAGCGTGAATGCCTGGCGGTGCGCGACAGCGTCGGCCTGCTGGACGCCTCGACCCTGGGCAAGATCGACATCCAGGGCCCGGACGCCCGGGAATTCCTCAACCGCATCTACACCAACGCCTGGACCAAGCTCGACGTGGGCAAGGCCCGCTACGGCCTGATGTGCAAGGAAGACGGCATGGTCTTCGACGACGGTGTCACCGCCTGTCTGGCCGACAACCACTTCCTGATGACCACCACCACCGGCGGCGCGGCCCGCGTGCTGCAGTGGCTGGAGATCTACCAGCAGACCGAATGGCCGGACCTCAAGGTGTACTTCACCTCGGTCACCGACCACTGGGCCACCATGACCCTGTCGGGCCCCAACAGCCGCAAGCTGCTGAGCGAAGTCACCGACATCGACCTGGACAAGGACGGCTTCCCGTTCATGACCTGGAAGGAAGGCCTGGTGGGCGGCGTGCCGGCGCGGGTGTTCCGTATCTCGTTCACTGGCGAGCTGTCCTACGAGGTCAACGTCCAGGCCGACTACGCCATGGGTGTGCTGGAGCAGATCGTCGAGGCTGGCAAGAAGTACAACCTGACCCCTTACGGCACCGAAACCATGCACGTGCTGCGGGCCGAGAAGGGTTTCATCATCGTCGGCCAGGACACCGACGGCTCGATGACCCCGGACGACCTGAACATGGGTTGGTGCGTGGGCCGGACCAAGCCGTTCTCGTGGATCGGCTGGCGTGGGATGAACCGTGAAGACTGCGTGCGCGAGCAGCGCAAGCAACTGGTGGGCCTCAAGCCGATCGACCCGACCCAGTGGCTGCCGGAAGGCGCGCAACTGGTGTTCAACCCCAAGCAGGCGATTCCCATGAGCATGGTCGGTCACGTGACCTCCAGCTATGCCCACAACTCCCTGGGTTATTCCTTTGCCCTGGGTGTGGTCAAGGGCGGCCTCAAGCGCCTGGGCGAGCGGGTCTTCGCGCCCCTGGCCGATGGCCGGGTGATCGAGGCGGAAATCGTTTCCTCGGTGTTCTTCGACCCCAAGGGCGACCGCCAGAACATATGACATGAACCCGGGCACGCACCCTGTAGCCGCTGCCGCAGGCTGCGCCAAGGTCCGCAGGACCTGCCCGGGATGCAAAACCTTGCGCCCGGTTCCCAAGCGACCGCAGCCCCTGGCAGCGACAACCGGAACCGGACCACAGAATAAAGGACAGGTGCTCCATGACCGCAGTCAACGTTTACCAACAGCGCCCCACCACCGGGGCCAAGGCCGAGTCGTCCTTGCACCACGCCGACCTGCCGAGCCTGGTGGGCAAGGGCCGCAAGAACGCCGGTGTGATCCTGCGCGAGAAAAAACTCCTCGGTCACCTGACGATCCGTGGCGACGGCCACGACCCGGCCTTCGCCGCCGGCGTGCACAAGGCCCTGGGCATCGAATTGCCGGGTGCCTTAAGCGTGGTGGTCAAGGGTGAAACCAGCCTGCAATGGCTGGGCCCGGATGAGTGGCTGCTGATCGTGCCCAGCGGCGAAGAATTCGCCGCCGAGCAGAACCTGCGCGCCGCCCTGGGCGACCTGCATATCCAGATCGTCAACGTCAGCGGCGGCCAGCAGATCCTCGAACTGTCCGGCCCCAACGTGCGCCAGGTGCTGATGAAGTCCACCAGCTACGACGTGCACCCCAACAACTTCCCGGTGGGCAAGGCGGTGGGCACGGTGTTCGCTAAGTCGCAACTGGTGATCCGCCGTACCGGCGAAGACACCTGGGAGTTGCTGGTGCGCCGCAGCTTCTCCGATTACTGGTGGATGTGGCTGCAGGATGCCGCCGCCGAATATGGCCTCAGCGTCCAGGCCTGAACCCTAACCCTGTGGCCGCTGCCGCGGGCTGCGACAAGGCTCGAAGAGCCGCCCCCTGCGGGGCCGAGCGCAGCCTTCGGCAGCGGCTACAGTGCTTTCGTCAACAGGAGCCCATCTGATGAGCCGCGCCCCCGATACATGGATTCTCACCGCCGACTGCCCCAGCGTGCTCGGCACGGTGGACGCGGTGACCCGCTTTCTGTTCGAGCAGGGTTGCTACGTCACCGAGCACCACTCCTTCGATGACCGACTCTCGGGCCGCTTCTTCATTCGCGTGGAATTTCGCCAGCCCGACGGCCTCGACGAACAGGGCTTTCGTCAGGGGCTGGCCGAGCGCGCCAAAGCCTTCGAGATGAACTTCGAGCTGACCGCGCCGCACTACCGGCCGAAGGTGGTGATCATGGTCTCCAAGGCCGACCACTGCCTCAACGACCTGCTCTACCGCCAGCGCATCGGCCAGTTGCCCATGGACGTGGTGGCGGTGGTGTCCAACCACCCGGACCTCAAGCCCCTGGCCGACTGGCACCAGATTCCCTACCACCACTTCCCCCTCGACCCCAACGACAAGCCGTCCCAGGAGCGTCAGGTGTGGCAGGTGATCGAGGAGTCCGGCGCCGAACTGGTGATCCTTGCCCGCTACATGCAAGTGCTGTCGCCGGAGCTGTGCCGCAAACTCGATGGCAAGGCGATCAATATCCATCACTCGCTGCTGCCGGGCTTCAAGGGCGCCAAGCCTTATCACCAGGCTTACAACAAGGGCGTGAAACTGGTGGGGGCCACGGCGCACTACATCAACAACGACCTGGACGAAGGCCCGATCATCGCCCAGGGCGTGGAAGTGGTGGACCACAGTTACTACCCCGAAGACCTGATCGCCAAGGGGCGTGACATCGAGGGCCTGACCCTGGCCCGGGCGGTGGGCTACCACATCGAACGGCGGGTGTTCTTGAACGGCAACCGCACGGTGGTGCTCTGATGATTCTTGGGGCTGCTGCGCAGCCCTTCGCGAGCAAGCTCGCTCCTACAGGCGTTGCGCCTGTTTGCGTGAAAGCGATTTTGAGAACGAAACAGCATCCGTACCCGAGCAATCCACGTGTTTCCCCCTTTGGGTAACGCGGTTCCATAACAACAACAGCGAGGTGAAAGCATGTCTGGTAATCGTGGTGTCGTGTATCTGGGCAGCGGCAAGGTCGAGGTACAGAAAATCGACTATCCAAAAATGCAGGACCCGCGCGGCAGGAAGATCGAGCACGGCGTCATCCTGCGCGTAGTCTCCACCAACATCTGCGGTTCGGACCAACACATGGTCCGTGGCCGTACCACCGCCCAGGTCGGCCTGGTCCTGGGTCATGAAATCACTGGCGAAGTGATCGAGAAGGGCAGCGACGTCGAGAACCTGAAGATCGGTGATCTGGTGTCGGTGCCGTTCAACGTGGCGTGCGGGCGCTGCCGTTCCTGCAAGGAGCAACACACCGGGGTCTGCCTGACCGTCAACCCGGCCCGCGCCGGTGGCGCCTACGGCTACGTCGACATGGGCGACTGGACCGGCGGCCAGGCCGAGTACGTGCTGGTGCCTTACGCCGACTTCAACCTGCTGAAACTGCCGGATCGCGACAAGGCCATGGAGAAGATCCGCGACCTGACCTGCCTCTCCGACATCCTGCCCACCGGTTATCACGGCGCGGTGACTGCCGGCGTTGGCCCGGGCAGCAGCGTTTATGTGGCCGGGGCCGGCCCGGTCGGCCTGGCCGCCGCTGCGTCTGCGCGCCTGCTGGGGGCGGCGGTGGTGATCGTCGGCGACGTCAACCCGGTGCGCCTGGCCCACGCCAAGGCCCAGGGGTTTGAAATTGCCGACCTGTCCAAGGACACCCCGCTGCACGAACAGATCGCCGCCCTGCTGGGCGAGCCGGAAGTCGACTGCGCGGTGGACGCCGTGGGCTTCGAAGCCCGGGGCCACGGCCATGCCGGTGCCCAGCACGAAGCCCCGGCCACCGTGCTCAACTCGCTGATGGGCGTGGTACGCGTAGCGGGCAAGATCGGCATTCCCGGCCTGTACGTCACCGAAGACCCGGGCGCGGTGGACGCCGCGGCGAAGATGGGCAGCCTGAGCATCCGCTTCGGCCTGGGCTGGGCCAAGTCCCACAGCTTCCACACCGGCCAGACCCCGGTGATGAAATACAACCGCCAACTGATGCAGGCCATCATGTGGGACCGCATCAACATCGCCGAAGTAGTGGGCGTGCAAGTCATCAGCCTCGACGACGCCCCGCGCGGCTATGGCGAGTTCGATGCCGGCGTGCCGAAGAAATTCGTCATCGACCCGCACAAGCTGTTCAGCGCTGCCTGAGGACCGTCAGCCTTTGGGTTGAAGCCTGTCAGTCACTTAAAACGCCGCCTTCTCTTACCGAGAACGCGGCGTTTTTTTCTTCTGGGGTGAGGGCACTTTCAATCAGGCGATCAGCGTGGCGCGCAAGCGCCGTCCCAGCACATCCATCAGGTCGCAGCCATCGCGCAGGGGAATGGCGCAGAGCTGGGCCAGCTCCTGGGCCAGTACCGGGTCCTTGCCCAGCGCATCGCTCAAGGCCAGTTGCTCCAGCACCTGGGTCACGGCGCGGATACGGAAGGCGGCGGCTTCATGGAGCACATCCAGCGGCGCCTGAGTGTCGATCAGTAGGGAGGGGATATTGCAGTCGTGGCCGGTGATCGGCATGTAACGGTTCATTCGATAACACTCCTGTGTCGTCTTCCTGAATGCCGCCACTCATCTGTCGCCAAGCATTGGGTGGCAGCTGTACGCAGGTTGGCGAACCGGAGACACAAGAACCCGGCAGACCCTGAGGTCTCCCGCGCACAGCTGCCATAAAGCAACGGATGCGCATGCATGCACGTTCTCCACTGTCTGCGGAAATCGCGTATGCCATTGTGTCTGTCGGGTCGCCAAACCCGATCGCCCTCTGGGCGACCGGCGGACTATAAGCCGCCGGTGCGTGAGGCAGCAAGGCGCTGGGGGGTGGATGTCTTGCAGAAGGTTTCGTCCGCTGTGGCGTCGCTGAACGTGCATGAGGTCCTGTTTACGAGTCCGGTCCACTGAAATCGGTTGACCGCAAAGAGTCGACCTCGCAGAATGGAAAAACGTAGCCACAATGTAGCTACAAATAACTAATAGAGGTGATACCTTGGCTGCATTACTGAAAACCACTGACGTGCGTTGCCGCATAGACGAGGATTTGAAGGTCAGTGCCACCGCTGTGCTCAATGCCTGTGGGCTGAGCCTGAGCGAGGCCATGCGTCTTTTCCTGCGTCAGGTTGTGGCCGTGCAGGGACTGCCTTTCGAAGTGCGTGTCCCATCGGAGAAAACCGCTCGTGCCATGGCGCAGGCGCGTGAGATTCGTCGTCAGTACGACTCGATTGACGACATGTTGAGGGATGCTGATGGCGAAGCCGGAGAGGAACCCAAAGCGCGCTGACCTGCCCAGGCAATGCGCACAAACGCCGGAGTTTAAAAAGTCCTGGGAGCGCTATCGGCGTGCAGGGCGTCGTGACATGCACGAAGTGCGCAAGGTCATGGTGCTGCTGTTCCTGGGAGAGCCGCTACCGGCGCAGTATCTCGATCATGCGCTGAAGGGGGAGTGGGACGGTTTCAGGGAGTGTCATATCGGTGGCGATTTTCTGCTGATTTATGACGTGGCCCGAGCCGGTCTTGTGACCTTTGTCGACCTGGGCAGCCATGCCGAATTGTTCAGATAGCCTCATGCAGATTGCACAAACCCGCCTATTGGCGGGTTTGTGTTGCCTGCCAATCAAGCCTGATCAATAGCCTCTACCCGGGTAGTCGAACCAGTGTTCGCCACTCAGGATTTCCTTTATGTCGGTCTCGGCCAGGATGCCTGGCGCATCCCGCTGGAAGCGCGAGCGCCACTGGGGCAGCCACCAGTAGTTCAGCGCCGTGCCTCGTGGTATCAGCACCAGGGTCAGGACGGGGCGGTCCATGGCCCCGCGCTGATACAACTGGTGGCTGCGGTCCATGAGGTCCAGGTAGTAGTCGAGGGGCAGGGACAGCATCAGGGCCGTGGTATGCACCTTTTCCGTCTGGGTTCGCCGTGGGTCCTGCAGCAGGTTCAGGGCCTCGCAGTAGTAACGCTCGGGTTGGCGGGCGAACGCCTGGGCCTCGGCAACGCCAAGAATGCCCAAGGCACTGCCGTCGTCGCGCCAGTCGGCTCCCTGGCGATCGCTGAAGTGCTGGCGGATGAAGCCGGTCAGGGGGCCCGGGGCTGTGTCGGCGCATTGGCTGCTATCAACCGGGGTGCCGATTCGCCAGAGCAAGACGGCGATTGCCAGGGCCAGCAGAAGACCGCTGTAGAGTGCAGCTTTCATAAGAGTCCGTTCGATGGATGGCGCCAGGCGAGGCGGGGGCTTGCATGGCAGGCAAGGGCCTGCCTGCAAGGATGCGACGGGGGGCCTGGGCGCGGAGTTTACCCTGACGACGTTCGCGGGCAAGCCCGTTCCTGCGGCAGCAGGTGCCTGTTACAGCGCCGCCAATTGCCCCTGGTACAACACCGGCCCGGTGGGTTGCCCAGTAGGTGAGCCGCCGTGGGGTTCCAGGCTCACGGCCAGGGCGATCGGGGTGCCCAGCAGTTCGCGTTGGGCCGGGCTCAGGTTGATCTTGCCTTGGCCGCCTACCGGCACCACGCCGAGGGAAATCGGTTTGCCGTCGGCAGGGATCGCCCAGAGTTCCAGGCTGCGGTCCAGGCCAACAGCCGCCAGGGTCAGGGGTTCCACTTGCAGGTACTGGGCATGGGCCTTGATCCGCAGGGCCGGTTGCTGGTCGGCGCTGAGCAGGGTGGCGCTGTAGCGCACCTGATCGCTCTGCTGGATAAAGCCGATGTACAGGGTCGCCAGCACGGCGCAGGCGGCGAGCGCCAGACGCAGGCGCATCCACAGCGGGTTCTTCTGCGGTACGTGCAGCACTTGCGGTTCGATGCGTGCCTGGATGCCCGCCCAGACCCGTTCCGGCACCGCGGCTTCAGGCAGGGCTTCGGTCAGGCTGGCGAGGCTTTCCTGCCACTGCGCCAGTTCTTCGCGCAGCGCCGGGTCGTCCAGCAGGAGCATTTCGAAGCGCCGGCGGGCGGCGCCCTGCATCAGGCCGATGGCGTAGTCGGCGGCCAGGGCGCGGCGGCGTTCTGGGGTTCGATAGTTCATGATTCAAGGCACCGGCGCAGGCGTTCCATGCCCCGACGAATCCAGGATTTGACCGAGCCCAGGGGCGCGGCCAGGTGTTCGGCCAGCTCCGAGCAGGACAGGCCCTGGAAGTAGGCCACGGTGATGGACTGACGCTGCATGCCGTCGAGGCTTTCCAGGCAGCGGTTCAGGGCCCGGGCGGCGCGGGCGCTGTCCAGTTGGTCGTGGGCCGAAGGGCTTTGATCCTCCAGCTGTTGTTCTTCGAGTTCGCCCAGGGGCCGTTCGCGGTGTTTGCGCAACTGGTCGATGGCCTGGTTGCGGGTGATGTTGACCATCCAGGTCAGGGGCGCGGACAGGTGCGGCTGGTAGCGTACGGCGTTGTTCCAGATGCGCACGAAGCTTTCCTGCAGCACCTCTTCGGCCTGATCGCGGCGGCCCATGAAGCGCAGGGCGACGCCGTGCAGGCGTGGCGCAACACTGCGATAGAGGGTTTCGAAGGCCCGGCGGTCGCCCAGTGAACACTGGGCCAGCAGGTGTCGCAGTTGATCGGTGTCGAGGCTCGAGATGGCGGTTCTCCTGGCAGGAACTGGGGCAAGGGGCAACGACAGGCGCCGACTGACGCAGCCAAAGATTAGTCCAGGGGGGGCGGTTGTTCCATTCACGTCTTGCTGCCTCGCGCCGGGGGGCTGGGGTTGGCGCTTGTGGACGATATACGCAGCAGCAACGGGCCTGGATGCAGCCGCCGGACGGCAGGGCGGGCGTCGGAACATTCAGTGTCGGGCTCAGTCAAAACACTGCTTTCCCGCCGCCCGAATCCGGGTGGTTTCTCGCCCCATGAGGTTGTTTCGATGAATATTCCACGCGGTTTCGCCCTGGCTACCCTGATGACCCTGGCAGCCGGTTCGGCTCTGGCCGGCGGTTTCAGCCTGAACGATGCGGCCAACGCCATTGCCGGCATGCAAGGCGGCGACAAGGCTGCCGCCGCCGCGCCGACTTCCCAGACCGCCGGCCTGCTGGGCACGCTTGCGCAACTCAATGTCACCCCTGAGCAAGCCATCGGCGGCACTGGCGCCATGCTCGGCCTGGCGAAAAATCAACTAAGCAGTTCGGACTACTCGCAACTGAGCCAAAGCGTGCCGGGCCTGGATCAACTGTCGGGCAGCAACGCACTGGGCAGCCTGGGCGCCTTGGGTGGCCTGCTTGGCCAGTCTTCCGGCAAGAGCGCCGGTCTGGACAGCGCCCTGGGCAACGTCAAGGACACCCATGACCTGAACAACGCCTTTGGCGCCCTGGGCATGGACAGCGGCATGATCGGCCAGTTTGCTCCGCTGATCCTGCAGTACCTGGGCCAGCAGGGCGTTGGTGGTTCCCTGCTGCAAAGCCTGAGCGGCATCTGGGGCGTGCCCAAGTAACCTCCTGTGGCCCCGGCGCCGAGTGCGTCGGGGCTTGCCTTGAGGGTTGAAACAGTCGTCTTTACCTTTCCTGGAGTTTTCGCCGAATCGGGCCTGTGCTATATCTCGCGCCCCGTTTTCCAAGGAAGCTTGAACGCGATGTTCATGGATGCACTGAAGATGTCTTTGCCCGCCGATGCGGTGCTCGGTTTCATGCTCTACATGCTGGGCGCTGCCCTGGTGTTTGCCCTCTACGCGTTCATCTACACGCGCCTGACCCCCTATAACGAATTCGCCCTGATCCGCCAGGGCAACAGTGCCGCTTCCATCGCTCTTTCCGGCGCCTTGCTGGGCTTTGCCATTCCGGTGGCCAGCGCGATTTCCCATTCCATTTCGATCATCGACTTCCTGCTCTGGGCCGGCATCGCCGCGGTGGTGCAATTGCTCACGTTCCTGGTGGTCAGCCTGACCCTCAAGGGCCTGTCCCAGCGCATCGCCAACCAGGAACATTCCGCGGCGATCCTGGTGGCTTCGGTGTCTGTCGGTGTCGGCCTGCTGAATGCGGCCTGCATGACTCCATCGGTCTGAGGGCGCCGGCATGAAACGCAGTAAAAGCGTGCGCCTGGTGCTGCTGGGCAGTGTGCCGTTCGCCCTGGTTGCGTGTGACGGCCAGCCTCAGGCAACCCGCGAAGTGCGCCAGACCCAGCATTTCAGCAGCGTCCGCGACTGCGTACTGGCACAGGTTCCGTCCGCGATCTGCCAGGCCGCTTTCGATGATGCCCGCGAGCGTGGAGAGCTGATAGCGCCGCGTTATCTCGACCTGCAACGCTGTGAAGACGACTTCTTCGCTGGCAACTGCATGGTTTCCAGAGACAACCGCGCCTACGTGCCGATTGCCAAGGGCCTCGCCCTGACCACCCAGCGCACGGTGCCGGTTCAACCCGAAGACGAGCAACCCGAGCAGGCCAGCTCCAGCAGTTCGGGTGGTGGTGGTGGTGGTGGTGGTGGTGGTGGTGGCTCCAGCGCCCGTTCGGGCTCCAGCTTCTGGCGCTGGATCGGCCTGGACTCCACGCCCGAGCCGCGCTATTTCAGCGAGACGCTGTACAAGGAGCGCGACGGTCGGGGCGGCTCGCAACTGAGCACCCTCAGCCAGCAGGTGGCGGCCGGCAAGACCTTCTCCGGTGCCAGTGGCGGGCGTTTCGGCATTTCCAGCCCGGACCACTTCACCAGCGCCGGCAATTCCCTGGCCGGTGCCCATGAAGTGGTCAGCCGTGGCGGCTTCGGTTCCTCCAGCCGCAGCAGTTGGAGCTTCGGTTCTTGAAGCGCATCCCCAGCACCCCGCGTGCGGATTGGCAGGCCACGGCGGAGCAGTTGGGCTTTGCCTTCCACACCTTCGACGGCGAGCCGTACTGGGATGAGTCGGCCTACTACCGCTTCAGCCTGCGGCAGATCGAGGACGACCTGGAAGACCCGACCCGGGAACTGCACGAGCTGTGCATGGCCCTGGTGGCCGAGGTGGTGGACAGCGAAGCCTTGCTGGAGCGCCTGGCGATCCCTGCGGCCTTTCATGAGTTGATCCGCCAGTCGTGGAAGCAGGGCGATCCCCATCTCTACGGACGCATGGACCTGTGCTACGACGGCAGCGGCCCGGCCAAGCTCCTGGAAACCAACTACGACACGCCGACTTCGCTGTATGAGGCGAGCTTCTTCCAGTACGTCTGGCTCGAACAGCAGATGCAGCGCGGGCAATTGCCGGCCGGCTGCGACCAGTTCAACAGCATCGAAGACAAGCTGCTGCAGGCCTTTGTCCAGGGCGGCTTCAAGTCGCCGATGCACTTTGCCTCGGTGCGGGACTCGCTGGAGGATCGCGGCACCGTCGAATACCTGCGCGACATTGCCCGTCAGGCTGGCCTGGGTACGCGACTGATCGATATCGAGGACATCGGCCTGAATGCCGGCGGGCGTTTCGTCGACCTGCTGGGCACGCCCATCGACAGCCTGTTCAAGCTCTACCCCTGGGAACAGCTGTTCAACGAAGCCTTCGGCCCGGCGCTTGCCGGTAGCCGCACGCAGTTCGTCGAGCCGCCGTGGAAAGCGATTCTGTCCAACAAGGGCGCGCTGGCCCTGCTCTGGGAACGGCATGCGGGACACCCGAACCTGCTGCCGGCGTTTATCGACGACGACCCATCCGCGAGCCTGGGCCCGGGCTGGGTGCGCAAGCCGTTCTTTTCCCGAGAGGGCGCCAATGTGGAAATCTGCACCGAGGGCGGTGAGCGCCTGATCGAGGCCGGGCCCTACGGCGGGCCGTGCATCCGCCAGCGGTTTCATCCGCTGCCGGTGTTTGCCGGCAATCACACGGTGATTGGCAGTTGGGTGATCGGCGATCAGCCGGCGGGGATTGGCATTCGCGAGGACAACTCGCCGATCACCAAGGACAGCAGCCGCTTCCTGCCCCACGTGATCAGCGATTGATCAGCGGCGTTCGCTCAGCAGTTCGCTGATGCGCTGGTCCTTGTCGGTCCACAGCTGGTTGACCCAGTCCTGCACTTGCTGGCGGAACACCGGGTCGTTTTCGTAATCGCCGTGCCACAGCGCCGGGTCCAGCTCGCGGGTGCGGATGTCGATGATCACCTTGGGCACGCTGCCGCAGATCAGGTCCCAGAAGCCGGGAATGCGTTCTTGGGGATAGACCACGGTCACGTCCAGCACCGCGTCCAGCTGTTCGCCCAGGGCTGCGAGAACGAAGGCCACGCCGCCGGCCTTGGGCTTGAGCAGGTGCTGGAAGGGTGAGTTCTGTTGCTGGCGCTTGGCCTCGGTGAAACGGGTGCCCTCCAGGTAGTTGACCACGGTCACCGGCTGGCGCTTGAACAGCTCGCAGGCTGCCTTGGTGATCTCCAGGTCCTTGCCTTGCAGCTCCGGGTGCTTGGCCAGGAACGCCTTGCTGTAGCGCTTCATGAAGGGGTAGTCCAGGGCCCACCAGGCCAGACCGAGGAACGGCACCCAGATCAGTTCCTTCTTGAGGAAGAACTTGAAGAACGGCGTGCGCCGGTTGAGGGTCTGGATCAGCGCCGGGATGTCGACCCAGGATTGGTGGTTGCTCACCACCAGGTAGGAGGTGTCGACTCGCAGGCCGTCGCCGCCGCGAATGTCCCAGCGGGTAGGGATGCACAGGGCGAAGATCAGCTTGTCGATTTCGGCCCAGGTCTCGGCGATCCACATCACCGCGGCGGACGCGTAGTCCCGCAGGCGTCCCGGCAGGATTAGCTTGAGCAGGGCAAACACCATCAGCGGGCCGAACAGCACCAGGGTGTTGAGCAGCAGGAGCAGGGTGACGAAACAGCCGGTGAGCAGGCGGCGCATAAGGCACTCTTTACAATCTTTTGAGCGCGCCATGATAAGCAGCTTCGGCGGGCAGGCCAAATTCAAGTGTGCTGACGAATGTTTCACTTGGGAGTGGGTAGGGTGTTGGGCAGGCCGGGCCTCTTCGCCGGCAAGCCGGCTCCTGCGGGGCAGCGGTAGAACCAATTCGTTGGCCGCGGTCTAAAATCCCGCTGCCCCTCTCTTCAAGGAATCCACTGTCGTGAAATCTGTCCTTGCTCTTGTTTCTCTGTTGGCGCTGCCGGTGATGGCCGCCGAGCCGACGTTGTATGGCCGTTACGAATACATCCGCCTGCCGGAAATCGGCGAAACCCTGCAGGCCAAGATGGACACCGGGGCCCTGACCGCGTCGCTGTCGGCCAAGGATATCCAGACCTTTACCCGCGACGGCGAGGACTGGGTGCGCTTCCGCCTGGCCACCAAGGAGGCTGGCGGCAAGGTCTATGAACACAAGGTGGCGCGCATCAGCAAGATCAAGAGCCGCTCCGAGGAGGGCGATGAGGCTGAAGAACCGCAGTCGGCCAAGCGCCCGGTGGTGGAGCTGGAGATGTGCCTGGGCAACGTCAAGCGCACGGTGGAGGTCAACCTCACCGACCGCAGCAGCTTCAACTATCCGCTGCTGATCGGTGCCAAGGCGCTGCGGGAGTTCGGCGCGGCGGTGAACCCGGCGCGGCGCTATACCGCGGATAAACCCGACTGCTGATTGACGGGATACCGGGCATCCGGCACCGTTCGCCCACTGAATTTGCGCGCTTGGATGCCATGCCCCATATCCTGATTGTCGAAGACGAAGCGGCGATTGCCGACACCCTGATCTTTGCCCTGCAAGGCGAAGGTTTCACCACCACCTGGCTGAGCCTGGGGCGTGCGGCCCTGGACTATCAGCAGGCAACCCCGGCGGACCTGATCATCCTCGATATCGGCCTGCCGGATATCAGCGGCTTTGAAACCTGCAAGCAGCTGCGGCGCTTCAGCGAGGTGCCGGTGATGTTCCTCAGCGCCCGGGACGGTGAGATCGATCGGGTGGTGGGGCTGGAAATCGGCGCCGACGATTATGTGGTCAAGCCCTTCAGCCCCCGGGAAGTGGCGGCGCGGGTCAAGGCGATCCTCAAGCGCATGACGCCGCGCACCGCGCCCGAGGCGGCCCCGGCGCTGTTTGTCATCGACCCGGAGCGGGTGCAGATCAGCTACCGGGCCCAGCCCCTGAGCCTGACCCGGCATGAATTCCGCCTGCTGCAATGCCTGCTGGAACAGCCCGAGCGGGTGTTCAGCCGAGAGCAGTTGCTGGACGCCCTGGGGGTGGTGGCGGATGTGGGCTACGAGCGCAATATCGACAGCCACATCAAAAGCCTGCGGGCCAAACTGCGCCTGGTGGCGGCCGAGGCCGAGCCGATCCAGACCCATCGCGGCCTGGGCTACAGCTACAGCCCGAGCCAAGCCTGATGACCTTGGGCATCCGCATCTTCCTGGTCTATTTGCTGTTCATCAGCCTGACCGGCTATTTCGTGCTGAGCACGGTGATGAAGGAGATCCGCCCCGGCGTGCGCCAGTCCACCGAGGAAACCCTGGTGGACACCGCCAACCTGCTGGCGGAGATCCTGCGGGACGATTTCAAGGCCGGCACCCTCAGCGAGAACCGCTGGCCGCAACTGCTGCGGGCCTATGGCGAGCGGCAACCGGCAGCGACCATCTGGGGCCTGCCGAAGAATCAGGTCAACCACCGTATCTACGTCACCGATGCCAAGGGCATCGTGGTCCTAGACTCCAGCGGCCTGGCGGTGGGCCAGGATTATTCGCGCTGGAACGACGTGTACCTGACCCTGCGCGGCCAATATGGCGCGCGTTCGTCGCGCTCGCTGGCCGACGATCCCAATTCCTCGGTGATGCACGTGGGCGCGCCGATCCGTGACAACGGCCAGATCATCGGTGTGGTTACCGTGGCCAAGCCCAACAGTTCCCTGCAGCCCTATGTCGACCGCACCGAACGCCGCCTGCTGTGGTACGGCGCCGGACTGATCGCCATGGGCCTGCTGTTTGGCGCCTTGCTGTCCTGGTGGCTGAGCGCGGCGTTGCGGCGCATGACCGCCTACGCCCTGGCGGTCAGTGAAGGGCGCCGCGCCGAGCTGCCGCACTATCGCGGCGGCGAGCTGGAGCAACTGGCGACGGCGGTGGAACACATGCGCACCCAGCTCGAAGGCAAGGCCTATGTCGAGCGCTACGTGCACACCCTGACCCACGAACTCAAGAGCCCCCTGGCGGCGATTCGTGGGGCGGCGGAGTTGCTACAGAGCGAGATGCCCCTGGAGCAGCGCCAGCGTTTCGTCGGCAATATCGACAGTGAAAGCGCGCGCATGCAGCAGTTGATCGAGCGTCTGCTGAACCTGGCGCAAGTGGAGCAGCGCCAGGGCCTGGAAGAGCGGGTGAAGGTGCCCCTGGCGCCGTTGTGCAAGGAGCTGCTGAACAGCCAGCACGGGCGTATCGAAGGCAAGCAACTGCAGGTGCAACTGCGGGTGCCGGCGGACCTGGCCTGGTCCGGCGAGCCGTTCCTGCTGCGCCAGGCCCTGGGCAACCTGCTGACCAACGCCCTGGACTTCAGCCCCGCAGGCGGCCTGCTGCGTTGCAGCGCGCAACCTGTGGAGGAGGGCGTGGAGCTGGTGCTGTTCAACCAGGGCGAGCCGATTCCGGACTACGCCCTGCCGCGCCTGTGCGAGCGTTTCTACTCGCTGCCGCGCCCGGACAGCGGGCGCAAGAGCACCGGCCTGGGGCTGAATTTCGTCGAAGAGGTGGTGCAACTGCATGGCGGCCAGATGCACATCGAAAACGTCCCGGGCGGGGTGCAGGTGACCTTGCGTCTGCCCTGAGCGGGGATTCTCCACAGAGTCTCCACATTGCCCCCATAAAACCCCCATGGCCGCGTTCCAGACTCTCTCCCATTCCAACTGGGAGAGCCTCATGAACCGTAACCTGACCTTCAAACTCGGGGCCATTGGCCTGTTGATCCTGCTGTTGCTGATACCGCTGCTGATGATCAGCGGCCTGATCAGCGAGCGCCAGAGCCTGCGCGACGGCGTGCTCGAGGATATCGCCCGCAGCTCCAGCACCCAGCAGCAGATCAGCGGCCCGGTGATGGTGGTGGACTACCGCAAGACCGTGCGCACCTGGAAAACCGACGACAAGACCAAGAAGCGCTACCAGGAAACCAGCGAGCAACAGGGGCGGCTGTTTTTCCTGCCCGAGCATTTCGAGCTGGACAGCAAGGCCCAGACCGAGCTGCGTGCCCGGGGGATCTACGAGGCGCGGCTGTTCCACGCCGACAACCACCTCAGCGGCCATTTCGTCGTGCCCGAGCAGTACGGCATCAAGGAAGACTTTGCTGATTACCAGTTCGACCAGCCGTTCCTGGCGGTGGGCATCAGCGATATCCGCGGCATCGAAAACGCCCTGCAACTGCAGCTCAATGGCCAGACCCTGGACTTTGCCCCGGGCACTTTTGTCAGCTGGCTGGACGAAGGCGTGCACGTGCTGCTGCCGCCCCTGGATCTGAAGAAGAGCACCCGCCTGGACTTCGCCTTCGACCTGCGCCTGCAGGGCACCGGGCAACTGCAGGTGCTGCCGGTGGGCAAGACCAGCAAGGTGCTGCTGACGGCCAACTGGCCTCACCCAAGCTTTGTCGGCAACTACCTGCCGGTGCAGCGTGAAGTCACCGAGCAGGGCTTTTCGGCGCTCTGGCAGACCTCGTTCTTCTCCACCAACCTGGAACAGGCCATGGAGCGCTGCGCCTACAGCAGCCAATGTCAGGACTTCAACAGCCGCAGCTTTGGCGTGAGCTTCATCGACCCGGTGGACCAGTACCTGAAAAGCGACCGGGCGATCAAATACGCGCTGCTGTTCATCGGCCTGACCTTTGCCGGCTTCTTTCTCTTCGAGGTGCTCAAGAGCCTGTCGGTGCACCCGATCCAGTACGGCCTGGTGGGCGTGGCACTGGCGTTCTTCTACCTGTTGCTGCTGTCGCTGTCGGAGCACCTGGGTTTCGAACTGGCCTACGGCGTGTCGGCTGCGGCCTGTGTCGGCTTGATCGGTTTCTATGTCAGCCATGTGCTGCACAGCTGGCGTAACGGCGCAGTGTTCGCGCTCTCGCTGGCGGCCTTGTACGGCTTGCTGTATGGCCTGCTCAGCGCCGAGGACTATGCGCTGCTGATGGGCTCGCTGTTGCTGTTCGGTCTGCTGGGCGTGTTCATGGTGCTGACCCGCAAGCTGGACTGGTATGGCCTGGGCCAGCGCAAGGAGCCGGCCCCCCTGCAGTTCGACCTGGAGGCCATCCATGAGTAAGTCACTGGGCTTGCGTGAGGACCAGCGTCAGCGCGAGTGCCTGACGCAGCGGATTGGCCAGTTGTTTCCACCGGAGGCGTGGTGGCGGGTGCGCCAGCAAGCTGCTCCCCGTGCTACAGGAGCCGGCTTGCCGGCGAACAGGGCCGAGCGCCTGACCGATTAGACCGGTGGCCGTGTCGCCAGCATCGATGGCCGCTGACTGACCTCGAAGTACCAGGCCGCGAGCCCGGGCTGTGGCTGGCGCCACTCCAGGTCTGGATGGCGGAAGTCCAGGTAAGCCAGGGCACAGGCGACGCTGATGGCGGCCACGTCGAAGTGGCTGGCCAGCTCGGCCAGCGCCTCGGTCTCAAGCACTGCCAGGGCCCGTCGGATCTTGTCGCGCTGGCCTTCGAGCCACGGCGCCCAGTGGTGTTCCGGTGGCCGCAGGGTCAGCTCGTAACGCACCAGCACTGCCGCCTCCAGGATCCCGTCGGCCAGGGCCGCCAGGGTCAGGCGCCGCCAGCGGGCCGAACCCTCTTGGGGAATCAGTGGGTTGCCGACATGTTGCTGGTCCAGGTACTCGAGGATCACCCGGCTGTCGTAGAGCACCTGGCCGTTGGCCAGGCGCAGGGCAGGAATCTTGCCCAGGGGGTTGTCCTGGTTCAGCGCGTTGTCCGGGTTTACCGGGGTCAGTTGGCAGGCTTGCAGGGCCACACGGTCGAGCTGCCCGGTTTCGTGCAGCAGCACCATGATTTTGCGTACGTAAGGTGATGCCCGGTTGTGGAACAGCGTCATGCTTGGGGTAGACATGAATATTCCTCGCGGTTGGGAACGGAGCACAGGCTCGCGGCCCGAGGATCTTAGCGCAGCCTGTGGCACTGGCCACAGGGGCGGCACAAGGGACAGACAAGGAGCGATGAATGCGCAGGTCCTATCTTTTGCACGGGCTGTACAGTCTGGCCCTGACCCTGTTGGGTGGGCTGGCGGTGTACCTGGCCCTGCAGTACGAGTTCCGCCGCAAGGGCGAGGGTGAGCCCGAGCTGATCATGGCGTTTGCCTACATGGCCTGGTACTGGGCGCTGCCGGCGCTGGCCCTGCCCGCCCTGGTGTGCGGGCTGCTGGGCCTGCGTGGCCCAGAGCCGGTGACCCGGCCCTGGCGCTGGAGCCTGGCGGCGAGCTATGTGCCGCTGCTGGGGCTGGCGCTGTTTTGCGTACTGGTCGCGGCTGAGGCGCTGCTGGAAAACCGCGTGTTCATTCCGGTGCTGCTGATCAGCCTGGGGCTGTCGGTTTATCTGTGGCGCGGTTTCCCCTCGGCTGCCGTCAAGCCGCTCGCCCGCGCCTGAACAAGCCCCGCAGGGCGATCAGCGCCGGCAGGCCCAGGCCGAGCCAGCTCAGGCTGTCCCAGATCCCATCCCCCAGCAGCGCCGCGAACAGGCCGCCGGCGCTGAGCAGGGCCAGGGCCAGCGGCGCCCTGAAGACTTTCCAGAAGTTCGATTGCCGGGGCTTCATGGGCGCACCTGCGCAACCGACTTCGCAGCACGCCGCCGGACTGTCCACAGGTACAGGCCACTGCCCAGGACAATGATGGTCAGCCCATCCAGGGTTGCCCACAGCACCTTCATCGGCATGCCGCCGTAGTCACCGAAGTGCAGCGGCTGGGACATGCCCATGGCATCCATGTACCAGGGGCGCGTGCCCACGGCGGTGACCTGCAGGGTGCTGGCGTCGATCAGCACCGGGGTCAGCAGGTGCGAAGTCAGGTGGCTGCTGCCCTTGAGGAACACCGCGTAGTGGTGCTCGCTGGAGAAGCGCGTGCCGGGGAAGGCGATGAAGTCCGGCTGCATGCCTGGGGCGGCTTCCCGGGCGATGTCCAGCAGGCGGCTGGCGGGAGCCAGCGCGGTCAGGGGCGGGGCGTCGCGGTAGGGCGCGACCATGGCGCTGAGGCTGTCGTTGCGCCAGGCGGCGATGATCAGGTCGGCACAGGCGCTGATGACCCCGGTCACCCCCACCACCAGGGCCCAGGTCAGGGTGACCACGCCGATCAGGTTGTGCAGGTCGAGCCAGCGCAGGCGGCTGGACTTGTCCTGACGCACGCTGGCGAATTTCAAGCGGCGCATGAACGGCAGATAGAGCACGGTGCCAGAGATGATCGCCAGCACGAAGAGGATGCCCATGAAGGCCAGCAGCAGTTTGCCCGGCAGCCCGGCGAACATATCCACATGCAGGCGCAGCATGACCATCATCAGCCCACCGTTGGCCGAAGGCATGGCCACGGCTTCGCCTGTGCGGGCGTCGAGCATGAAGGTGTGGGAGGAATTGGGCTCGGTGCCAGCGGTCTTGGCCATGATCGCCATCACACCGTTGGGCTCGTCCTCGTCCCAGCCGAAGTACTGCATGACTTCCCCCGGGCGGTGCGCTTCAGCGGCCTTGACCAGCTGTTGCAGGTCCAGGTGCGGGGTGTCGGCGGGCATCTCCCGCAGCTCGGGGGAATCCCCCAGCAGGTGGTCGATCTCGTGATGGAAGATCAGCGGCAGGCCGGTGAGCGCCAGCATCAGCAGGAACACCGTGCAGATCAGGCTGGTCCAGGTGTGGATAAAGGACCAGCGGCGGATTGTCTTGCTTTTCATCAAGGCTCCAACAGGCAAAAGGGCCGCGGTTCAGGCGGCCCTTGGGTGAGGGATTTCCCTTCTTAGAATTTGTAATTCACGCTGGCCATGACATTGCGACGGTCGCCGTAGTAGCAGTAGGTGCCGTCGCAGGTCGACATGTATTCCTTGTCAAATACGTTGTTGGCGTTGAGTGCCACGCTGGCACCCTTGAGCGAGTTGTCCAGGCGGCCGAGGTCGTAATGCACCGCTGCGTCATAGACGGTATAGGCCGCGGTATCACCGTCGGATTTGCGGGCCACATAGGCCAGGTTGCCTGCCGGAACGTTGTTGGTCTCGCCGATGTAGCGGGCTCCGAAGCCTACGCCGAAACCGTCCAGCAGCCCGTTGTGCCAGGTGTAGTCGGCCCAGATCGAGGCCTGGTTTTCCGGGGTCAATGGCAGCGGCCGGTTCTTGTCCTGAGGGTCGCCGACCTTGGTCATCTTGCTGTTGGCGTAGGTATAGGCGGCCGTCAGCTTGAGGTTCTCATTGACGTTGCCCACCGCTTCCAGCTCGAAGCCGCGGACCTTGGCCTCACCCAGTGGACGGCTGACGCCCAGGCTGTCGGTGAGGACGATGTTCTGCCGGGTCAGGTCGTATACCGCGGCAGTGAACAGCATGTCGCTGCCCGGAGGCTGGTACTTGAGGCCCAGTTCGTACTGCTTGCCGGTGCTGGGTTCGAAGGCCTGGCCTTTGGCGTTGCCGCCGGGCTCGGCCTGGAAGGATTCGGCGTAGGAAATGTAGGGGGTAAAGCCGGAGTCGAAGACGTAGCTGAGGGCTGCGTTGCCGGTGAATGCGTGATCGTCCCGCTCGTCATGGGGCTTGTTGGCGATGTTGTAGAACCTGGAGTCGGTGTGCAGCCAGTCCTGGCGCCCGCCCAGGGTCAGGCGCCAGTTGTCCAGGGCCATCTGGTCCTGGACGTAGAGCCCGGTGCCCTGGCGCTTCTGGTTGTAGTCGTTGTAGGCAAAGTAGGCGACTTTGCTGAAGTCCTGTCCGTAGATCGGGTTGATGATGTTGCTGGTAGGCGCTTCACCGTAGAGCCACTTGTAGTTGGTGTTGACGCGCTGGTGATCCAGGCCCAGCAACAGGGTGTGCTTGAGCTCGCCGGTGTTGAAGTCGGCCTGGAAGTTGTTGTCCACGGCGAACTGGCTGATGTCCTCGTTGACGATGTTGGCGCCACGGCGCACGGTGCCGTCGGCACTCACTGCCTGGTCGGGCTTGTTGGGCCAGTAGCTGCCGCCGGCGGTGATGCCCTGGAACGACAGGTCGCTCTTGGTGTACCGCAGGTTCTGGCGGAACTGCCAGACGTCATCCAGGCGATGCTCAAAGGCATAACCCAGTGCGTAGTAAGTCTTGTCGTAGTATTCCCAGCTCGGGTCGCCGAGGTTCTTGTGGTACTTGATCTCGCCGGCCGGGCTCGCCAGCTTGGTGCCCTGCAACGGCAGGAACTGGCTGGTGATGCCGGTATCGTCGCGGTTGAACTGGCTGAGGAAGGTCAGCTTGGTGTCTTCGTCGATATTCCAGGTCAGGCTGGGGGCCAGGTTGTAGCGCTTGTCCTGGTTGTGCTCGATAGCAGTGTTGCTGTCGCGGACCACGCCGCTGACGCGATACAGGAAGCGCCCTTCGTCATCGATGGGGCCGGTGCTGTCGAAGCTGATCTGCTTGCGCTGGTAGCTGCCGATCTGCAGTTGCACTTCGTGGCTGCTGCTGTCCTCCGGACGGCGGCTGACCATGTCCAGCAAGCCCCCGGGTGGTGTCTGGCCATAGACCGAAGACGCCGGGCCGCGAAGCAGGGCTACGCGCTCCAGGTCCCAGGTTTCCAGCTTGGGCATGGCGTAGGTGCCTTTGGGCAAGGGCAGGCCATCGAGAAACTGGGTGGGTTCGAAGCCTCGCACCTTCAGCCATTCGGCACGGCTGTCGCTGCCATAGCTACTGGCGGTGACACCGGGCATATAGCGCACGGCATCGTCGAGGTTCTGCACCGCCCGGTCGCTCATCTGCTCACGGGTAGCCACTGAGATGGAGCGGGGCACTTCGCGCAGCTCGGTATCGGTCTTGGTGCCGACGGCCGTACGTTTGGCCATGTAACCCTCGACCGGCCCCCAGGCCGTTTCATAACTGCCCTGGCCAGTGATATTGGTTTCCGGCAAGGTCACCACGCCTTCCGGTGCCGCCACCAGGCTGTAGGTGCCGGCGCTGCTGTGCTCCAGTTGCAAGCCGGTTCCGCGCAGGGCTTCGCGCAAGGCGCCCGGGGCGTCGAACTGGCCATTGACTGGAGCCGAGGTCTTGCCCGCCGCCAGGGATGGATTCAGGCTCAGGGCCAGGCCAGCCTGACTGGCAATCTGGTTCAGGGTGCTGGCCAGGGGCGCTGCTGGCAGGTTGTAGGCGCGCACGCTGCTGGCCTGTTCGGCGGCCATCAGCGCTGGGCTGGTCAGGGGGGCGCTGAGCGCGATGGCAACGGCCAAGAGACTGGGGCGCAATAGAGTGTCTAGCGGGCGGTACATACGGCGGCTCCTGAATGGAAATGTTTCGCAATTGCCTAGGTGCCGGACGAGATTGGAAAAGTGATAGGGCAGATTGAAAATAATTTAGATTTAGATTGATTGAGGTTAATTCGCTGGCAAGCCAGCTCCTGCGGGATCGGTGTAGGAGCGGGCTTGCTGGCGAAGGCCACGACACCGTTCTCAGCGTTTGGCGTCGACCTTGGCCACCACCGTCACCCACCAGTCGGTGTGCCGCTCGATCTTCACGGGCAGGGTCGGCAGCAGGGCATTGAGGGCCAGGTCGGTGTCCTGCAACGGGAAGCTGCCGGTGATCCGCAGGTCGGCCACTTCCGGGGCCACGCCCAGGTGGCCGCGGCGATAACGGCCCAGCTCATCGATCAGGTCACCGAGGCGGGCGTTGTCCACCACCAACATGCCTCGGGTCCAGGCATCGGCGCCCAGGTTCAGCGCCTGCAGCGGCCCGAGACCGTCGCGGCGCATCAGCACTTGTTGGCCTTCCTTGAAGACGTGTTCGTCCTGGCCGGCTTGCGCTCGCGCCGCCACCGCCGATTGCAGCACGCCGAGGCGGGTGCCCTGGTCTTCACGCTTGACCAGGAAGCGCGTACCCAGGGCGCGCATCCGGCCGTCGCGGGTTTCGACGATGAAGGGGCGACTGTCGTTGTGCCCGGTCTCGATGAGGATTTCGCCTTCCTGGAGAACGATCCGGCGCTGCTTCTCATCGAAGCGCACATCCAGCGCACTGTGGGTATTGAGGTTGATCACCGTACCGTCTGTCAGGCGCAGGGTGCGCTGCTCACCGGTGGCGGTGCGCTGGTCGGCCAGCCAGTAGTCCACCGGCAGGTAGCGCTCGCCGGCAAACAGCGCCAGCCCCGCCACCAGCACCACGCTGGCGACTCCGCGCCCCAGTTTGCGCACGCGCCGGCGCAGGCCTTCGCGAGATTGCACCAAGGCATTGCGGGCCGGGCCGGCCGCCACGCTAAAGCGCTGGTCGAGCATGCCCAACTGGCGCCAGGCGCGGGCGTGTTCTTCATGGGCGGCATGCCATTTGGCGAACTCTTCGCGCTCCACGGCACTGCCGCCGCCATCCAGCGACAGTTGCCAGGCAATGGCGGCATCCAGCACCCGGGCGGACACCGGCTTGGAGCTGATGGGGGTCATACCGGCTCCCCGTACAGGGCGATGTAGCACTGGCGGATGCCCTGGGCCAGGTACTGACGTACCCGTGGCACCGAGACTCCAAGACGCTCGGCGATCTCGGCGTGGCTCAGGCCGTCGAGGCGGTTATAGAGGAAGGCCATGCGCGCCTTGCTGGAGAGTTTGCCCAACAGGCGGTCGATGGCCTTGAGGTCTTCGAGGATCATCTGCTGCTCTTCCGGCGACGGTTGTTCGCCTTCGGGGATCAGCATCAGTTCGCTGAGGTAGGCCTGTTCCAGGGCGGCGCGGCGGAAGTAGTCGAACAGCAGGCCCTTGGCGATGGCCACCAGAAAGGCCCTGGGTTCCCGTGGAGCCTTGAGTTCGTCGCGACCCAGCAGGCGCACGAAGGTGTCCTGGCTCAGGTCCTCGGCCCGTTGAGCGCAGGCAACGTTGCGCCGCAGCCAGGCCAATAGCCAACGGCGATGGTCGCGATACAACGCACCAACCAGCTCATTGTGGGGGCTTTGGACTGACGACAACGGGGCTCACCGATCGAGAAGTTTAAAATAACGAGAACTATTCGCGATTGTGGCAGAGGCGAAACACAGGCGCAATTGGCGCTGGTCGGCTGCTCTTTCCCGAGGGTTGCACGCTTTTTTCTGATGTGGCGAGGCAGACTGCGCCCTCGCCACGGTCAATTGCCGCGGATCAGAACGAGTGCGCCTGCTGGCGGCGTTTCCATTGGCTGAGGCGCTGTTGCAGGTTCAGCGGGCTGTCAATCTGCTGCTGGCGGGCACGGTTGAACAGGATCAGTGCCAGCTCTGCCGTGGCCAGGGCGTCGGCTGCTGCGTGGTGACGCTCGGCCACTTGCAGCTTGAACACGTTGATCCAGTCATCCAGGCCGGCCTCACGGAAAGCGGCCTGGGGACAGAGCATGGGTGCCATGTCCGCCACGTCGAGGAAACTGTGCTGCAGGCGATAGCCCAGGCTGTCCTTGAGTGCCCGACCGAGCATGTGCTGGTCGAAGGGGGCATGAAACGCCAGGAGCGGGCTGTCACCGACGAACTCCATGAAGTCCAGCAGGGCCTCCACCGGATCGCAGCCGGCGGCGATGGCGCTGGGCCCCAGGCCATGGATCAGCACGCTGGGGCTGAGCTTGTGGCCTTCGCGCTGCAGGGTGCGTTCGAACTGCTGGCTGAAGTCGATGGCGCCGTCCTCGATCACCACCGCGCCGATGGACAGCACCTGATCGCGGTTGAGGTTGAGGCCGGTGGTTTCCAAGTCCACCACCACCCAGCGTTGCTCTCGCAGGCTGCACTCACCCAGCTCGGTGAACGCGGGCAGGTGGTCGCGACGTTGTTGCTGTTGGGCCGTCAGGACGCTGACGGCGGGACGGAACCAGGCAAACAGGCTCATGACGGATAGCTCATAACTGGTAGCGCAGGGCCAGGCTGCTTTGCAGGCGCTGGGCCTGGCGCAGGGACTCGCGCAGGATGCGTCGGTCCAGGTGATTGAGGCTGTCGGGGTCGACCCGATTGGAATAGGGCTGGTTCTCCCGGGTCTGGCGTTGATGTTGCTGCATGCGGGTCTGCTGGATGAAGTGGTAGGCCTCTTCATAAGCGGCGCCGTCCAGGGGCTCGATGACCTGCTTGGACACCAGCTGGCGCAGACGCTCCAGGGTGTTGATGGCGCCGATGCCGTTGGCCAGGGCCAGCAGCCGGGCGCCATCGACGAAGGGGGTGAGGCCCTGGACCTTGAGGTCGAGGGTGGCTTTTTCGCCGTTCTTTTTGGCCAGGACGAATTCGCGGAAGCGGCCCACGGGCGGGCGCTGGCGCAAGGCGTTTTCCGCCATCATGCGCTGGAACAGACGGTTGTCGCCCACTTGGTCGAGGATTCCCCGGCGCAGTTGTTCGGCGCCTTGTTCATCGCCCCAGACCACCCGCAGATCGAAATAGATGCTCGAACCCAGCAGGTTTTCCGGTGTTGCCTCGCGGATGAAGGCGGCAAAGCGTCGGGCCCATTCGGCGCGGGACAGGCACAGCTCGGGGTTGCCGGCCATGATGTTGCCCTTGCACAGGGTAAAGCCGCACAGCGCCAGGCTCTGGTTGATCTGCTGGGCGATGGGCAGCAGCTTGCCGCGGATCTCGGCGGCGTGGGCCGCGTCCCGGGCCTCGAACAGGATGCCGTTGTCCTGGTCGGTGTGCAGGGTCTGTTCGCGCCGGCCTTCGCTGCCGAAGCACAGCCAGCTGAAGGGCACGCCGGGGTCGCCCTTGTCCGCCAGGGTCAACTCGATCACCCGGCATACGGTGTGATCGTTGAGCAGGGTGATGATGTGGGTGATCTGAGTCGACGACGCACCGTGGGCCAGCATGCGCTCCACCAGTTGGCCGATCTCGCCTCGCAGCGCCACCAGGTGTTCCACCCGGGGAGCATTGCGGATGGTTCGCGCCAGGTGCACCAGATCGACCCGTTGCAGGGAAAACAGGTCGCGCTCGGAGACCACGCCACACAGGCGCTGGTCTTTCACCAGGCAGACGTGGGCGATATGGCGCTCGGTCATGGCGATCGCGGCGTCGAAGGCACTGTGGTCCGGGCTGAGGAAGAAAGGGGCCTGGGTCATGTGCTGTTCGATGGGCTGGTTGAGGTCCTGGGTGCGGTCGGCGACGACCTGGCGCAGGTCCCTCAGGGTGAAGATCCCCAGGGGCGCCTTGTGCTCGTCCACCACCACGATGCTGCCCACTTGTTGCTCATGCATCAGCGCCACAGCCTCACGCAGCGGCATCTGTGGGGCGCAGGCGACCGGATGACGCATGGCCAGTTCGCCCAGGCGGGTGTTCAGCGAGTATTGGGTGCCAAGGGTTTCCACGGCCTTTTGCTTGACCTGCTGATTGACCTGATCCAGCAGGCTGCTGACCCCGCGCAAGGCGAAATCGCGGAACTCGTCGGACAAGGCGAAGAGTTTGATGAAGGCGCTCTTGTTCAATTGCAGGCAGAAGGTGTCTTCGGCGGCCCGGTGTTCGGTGCGGGTGGCGCGTTCGCCCAGCAGTGCAGCCAGGGGAAAACATTCGCCAGTGGTGATCTCGAAGGTGGTTTCGGTGCTGCCCTTGGCGGCGTGGGTGCGTTCGCCCACCACGCGCCCCTGCTTGACGATATAGAAGTGCTCAACCGGGCCGTCGGCGGGCTTGATGATGCTCTCGCCGGGCCCGTAGAAACGCAGCTGGCATTGTTCTACCAGATAGGCCAGGTGGAGGTTTTCCATCTGGTTGAAGGGCGGGAACCGCTGCAGGAACTGCACGGTCCCCTGGATGTTCTGCAACACCGCGGTCTTCCCTGCCTGGGTGAAGGCGTCCGCTTTACTCATAACGATTACCGCAGTCTTTTTGGATTTGTTGTGGTCGGATCACGGCAATGGTCGGACTCCCAGCGCGAGGTGCCCATTGGACGTAAGTCTAGGTAGCGGCCGGAGCCCGGACATTTGGCTTTGAGCGGCGTTTAATCAATGCAAAAAAGCTCTGATCAAGGCTCTTGGCAATTTTTCCGACGAAGTGCACATTGGAGGTCTGCTTAGCGATGTCTGACCAATGTGCTAGGGGATTGATCTGTTCATGTAGAGAAATGTATGCCCGACCACGATATTTTGAGTGACGCCGAGCGCGAGGCGCTGAGTGCAGTCATGCTGGAGCCGGATCTGCCGGCCCAGCGGGTGTTGATCGCCGATGACGACAAGGATGCACGGGAACTGCTGGCGGAAATTCTTGGCCTGGATGGTATCCGTTGCATCACGGCTGCCAGCGGCAAGGCCGCTCTTGAATTACTCGAATCGAACAAGTCCATCGGCCTGCTGATCACCGATCTGCGCATGGCGCCCTGCAGTGGTCTTGACCTGATTCGCCAGGTGCGGGAATCGGAACGGGCGGCGCTGCCGATCATCATCATTTCCGGTGACGCCGATGTGCGCGACGCCATCGCTGCCATGCACTTGAGCGTGGTGGACTTCCTGCTCAAACCCATCGACACCGGCAAGTTGCTGGCCCTGGTCAAACACGAACTGGGTGTCATTCACTGAGCTGCAATCTGCAATCTGCAATCTGCAATCTGCAAGCGCCGAGCCAGGGCGACACACTAAAAAGCCCCGGCGGACCGGGGCTTTTTGTCTGTTGCCAGGCGTGCTTACAGGCCGTTCTTGGCCTTGAACTCGCGACGACGACGGTGCAATACCGGCTCGGTGTAGCCGTTAGGCTGCTTGGTGCCTTCGATCACCAGCTCCAGGGCGGCCTGGAAGGCGATGTTGCTGTCGAAGTCCGGAGCCAGCGGGCGGTACAGCGGGTCACTGGCGTTCTGCCGGTCGACCACCGGGGCCATGCGCTTGAGGCTTTCCAGCACCTGCGCCTGGGTGACCACACCGTGGCGCAGCCAGTTGGCGATGTGCTGGCTGGAGATGCGCAGGGTGGCGCGGTCTTCCATCAGGCCAACGTCGTTGATGTCCGGCACTTTCGAGCAACCCACGCCCTGGTCGATCCAGCGCACCACGTAACCGAGAATGCCCTGGGCGTTGTTGTCCAGTTCGTTCTTGATCTGCTCGGCCGACCAGTTGGTGTCGCTGGCCAGAGGGATGGTCAGGATGTCGTCCACCGATGCGCGGGCACGCTTGGCCAGTTCGGCCTGACGGGCGAACACGTCGACCTTGTGGTAGTGCAGTACGTGCAGGGCGGCGGCGGTCGGCGACGGCACCCAGGCGGTGTTGGCACCGGCCAGCGGGTGGGCGATTTTCTGTTCGAGCATGGCGGCCATCAGGTCCGGCATGGCCCACATGCCCTTGCCGATCTGCGCACGGCCTTGCAGGCCGGTGGACAGGCCGATATCGACGTTCCAGTTCTCGTAGGCGCCGATCCATTTCTCGGCCTTCATGTCGGCCTTGCGCACCATGGCGCCGGCTTCCATGGAGGTGTGGATCTCGTCGCCGGTGCGGTCGAGGAAGCCGGTGTTGATGAACACCACGCGCTCGCTGGCCGCCTTGATGCAGGCCTTGAGGTTGACCGTGGTGCGGCGCTCCTCGTCCATGATCCCGACTTTCAGGGTATTGCGCGGCAGGTTCAGCACCTCTTCGATGCGGCCGAACAGTTCGTTGGTGAACGCGGCTTCTTCAGGGCCGTGCATCTTCGGCTTGACGATGTACACCGAGCCGGTGCGGCTGTTCTTGCGCGAGGTGTTGCCGTTGAGGTTGTGGATCGCCGCGAGGCTGGTGACCAGGCCGTCGAGGATGCCTTCCGGCACTTCGTTGCCATGCTTGTCGAGGATTGCGTCGATGGTCATCAGGTGGCCGACGTTACGCACGAACAGCAGCGAACGGCCGTGCAGCTTCACCGGCTCACCGTTGACGCCGGTGTACTCGCGGTCGGCATTCATGGTGCGGGTAAAGGACTTGCCGCCCTTGGAAACCTCTTCCGCCAGGTCGCCCTTCATCAGGCCGAGCCAGTTGCGGTAGATCACCACCTTGTCGTCGGCATCAACCGCGGCAACCGAGTCTTCGCAGTCCATGATGGTGGTCAGGGCCGCTTCCATCAGCAGGTCCTTGACCCCGGCGGCGTCGGTCTGGCCGACCGGGCTGCTGGCGTCGATCTGGATCTCGAAGTGCAGGCCGTTGTGCTTGAGCAGGATCGCGGTAGGAGCTGCGGCGTCGCCCTGGTAGCCGATCAGTTGGGCATCGTTGCGCAGGCCGCTGTTGCTGCCGCCCTTGAGACCCACCACCAGCTTGCCGCCGACGATCTTGTAGCTCACGGAGTCCACGTGGGAGCCGGCGGTCAGTGGCGCCGATTCATCGAGGAAGGCGCGGGCGAAGGCGATGACCTTGTCGCCGCGAACCTTGTTGTAGCCTTGGCCTTTTTCCGCGCCATCGGCTTCGCTGATGGCGTCGGTGCCGTACAGGGCGTCGTATAGCGAACCCCAGCGGGCGTTGGAAGCGTTGAGGGCGAAGCGCGCGTTCATCACCGGCACTACCAGCTGCGGGCCGGCCATGTGGGCGATTTCTTCATCGACGTTCTGGGTGCTGGCCTGGAAGTCTGCCGCTTCTGGCAGCAGGTAGCCGATGTCTTGCAGGAAGGCTTTGTAGGCCACGGCATCGTGTGCCTGGCCGGCACGGGACTGGTGCCAGGCATCGATCCGCGCCTGGAAATCATCGCGTTTGGCGAGTAGGGCTTTGTTCTTCGGCGCCAGGTCGTGGATGACCTTGTCGGCACCGGCCCAGAATGCGTCGGCGGTGAGGCCGGTACCGGGAATGGCTTCGTTGTTCACGAAGTCGAACAGGACTCTGGCGACCTGCAGGCCACCGACTTGAACGTGTTCAGTCATTGCTTGCCTCACTCTGCTCAGCTATTTCGCTTTTCAGCTCTTCAAATTAACAATGAAGCCGGCGGCCATTTAAAGCACAACCCTGTTCACCAGTACATGCCATTGCTGGCGGCTGGGTGCTTCCAATCAACGGCAGAGCCTTGCTGATGGGCGGTTGCGAGGGTTGCGATCAGGCCTTGGCAGACATCGTTCCAACGTTATGTAGTGCGCGCTGCGGCATACTACATGATGAATTGCGCTTGTGAAAATTAGACTAAATACGTCGTTCCGCGACTTAAGAATGCAGTGCGGTCACGCTGGGGAACGTGATGTTCTCAAAAAAGCTGGTGGATTGTTCCATATAAATACAAAAAGTTGTACACGATTTATGTTTTGCCCTGCGCGCCCTCGTAGGAGCCGGATTGCCGGCGAATGGGCCTTCGGGGGTTGCGTCGGCCTTGCGGGCACTTTCGCTGGCAAGCCAGCGCCTACACAAGCTGCTGCGATATGGGTTGGAAGGCGGGGGGAATGAGGGTGCCTATAATTGCTCTTTCATCAAGCAAAGAGGGCTGCGCCATGGACCATCTCGTTCTCACGGTTTTCGCCCCGGACAAGGCCGGACAGGTCGAGCGTATTGCCCAGTGCATCGCCGAGCACGGCGGCAACTGGCTGGAAAGCCGTCTGTCGCGCATGGCGGGGCAGTTTGCCGGCATCTTGCGGGTCGGGGTCCCGGCCGAGGCCTACGATGAGCTGGTGGATGCCTTGCAGGGGCTCTCCGCCCAGGGCATCCGGGTATTGATCGCCGAAAGCGGCATCGAGCAGTCCTGCACCTGGAAACCCATCGCCATGGAGCTGGTGGGCAATGATCGTCCGGGAATCGTCCGGGATATCACCCGCTTGCTGGCGGAGCAGGGGGTCAACCTTGAACGGCTGGTGACCGAGGTGCGCCCAGCGCCCATGAGCAGCGAGCCGTTGTTTCATGCCGAGGCGATTCTGGCGGTGCCCCTGACGTTGTCCCTGGAGGTATTGCAGTCGCGCCTGGAAACCCTGGCCGATGATCTGATGGTGGAGTTGGTGCTGCGCAGCGAGGTCTGAACACCGTCCCGCAGGTTATCCCAGTAATCCGTGCATGCGCCTGTGGATAACCTGTAGAGACCCGTCGCCAGCCCAGTACAGCCGCGGCTTAGCGCGCTCTGATCAAAAAACCAGCAGTTTCAAGGGCTTGTGCACAAACGGCGGGGATCAGGTTGTGGATAACCTTGGGAAGAATCGCTGCAGGCCACGAATGGCCTGGCCTGCAGGGCGTTGTACGTTTATTGATCAGCGGCGGCCGCGCAGGCTGAGCCAGGCATCGACGCTGTACACCGCAAGGCCGGCCCAGATGAACATGAACGCCAGCAAGGTGCTGGAGGACAGGTGTTCGCCAAACAGCAGCACCGCTTGCAGCAGCACCAGGGTTGGCGCCAGGTACTGAAGGAAGCCCAGGGTGGTGTAGGGCAAGTGCCGAGCCGCGGCGTTGAAGCACACCAGCGGGATCAGCGTGACCGGGCCGGCGGCTACCAGCCACCAGGCTTCGGAGCTGGTCCAGAAGTCGGCATGGGCACTGCTGGCTTCGGGGTGCAGGAGCAGCCAGGCCATGGCGATGGGCACCAGCATCCAGGTTTCCACCACCAGCCCGGGCAAGGCCTTGACCGGGGCCTGTTTACGGATCAGGCCATAGAAGCCGAAGCTCAGCGCCAGTATCAGTGAGACCCAGGGCAAACTGCCTACTTGCCACACTTGCTGGGCCACGCCCACCGCCGCCAGGATCACCGCCAGCCACTGCATGCGCCGCAGGCGTTCGCCAAGAATCAGCATGCCCAGCAGCACATTGATCAGGGGATTGATGTAGTAGCCCAGGCTGGCCTCAAGCATGCGCCCATTGTTCACGGCCCAGACATAGGTCAGCCAGTTGCCGGCGATCAGGGTGCCGCTCAGGGCCAGGATGGCCAGGCGCCTGGGGTTTTCCCGCAGCTCGCGCCACCAGCCGGGATGTTTCCACACCATCAGCAACACAGCGCCGAACAGCGCCGACCAGAGTACCCGGTGGACGATGATTTCCACGGCCGGAACGCTGGCGATGGCTTTGAAGTAGATCGGAAACAGACCCCAGATGATGTAGGCGGTCAGGCCCAGGATGTACCCGCGACGCGGGTTGGCGGCTTGCATGCAGAGTCCTTGCTTAGGCAGCTAACGAAGACGGGATTGTAAGGACAATTGTCAGGACATGTCCTGACTTTTGCGCCACCCGTTCTGTGGGGGAGGGCTGGTGGGCAATGGCGAACTTACGGGCCTCTTCGCTGGCGAGCCAGCTCCTACGGTTGGCGTTGTATCGAGGCGGATTCTTGTGGGAGCCGGCTTGCCGGCGAAGGCGACCTCATGGGCCTCTTCGCTGGCAAGCCAGCTCCTGCAGGCAGGGTCAGAACAGTTTGAGAGGTTCTTCGTTGAGGGCCGCCAGCTGTTCGCGCAGGGCCAGGACCTGATCCCCCCAGTAACGTTCGCTGCCGAACCAGGGGAAGCTGTGGGGAAAGGCCGGATCGTCCCAGCGTCGTGCCAGCCAGGCGCTGTAGTGCATCAGGCGCAGGGCTCGCAGCGGCTCGATCAGGGCCAGTTCCCGCGGGTCGAAATCATGGAACTCGCTGTAGCCGTCCATCAGTTCGGAGAGCTGGCTGAGGCACTCCTGGCGATCGCCGGCCAGCATCATCCACAGGTCCTGCACCGCCGGGCCCATGCGGCAGTCGTCCAGGTCGACGATATGGAACATCTCGTCGCGGCACATCATGTTGCCGGGGTGGCAATCGCCGTGCATGCGGATGTTCTGGTGCGGGGTGGCCTGGTAGACCTCTTCCACTCGCTTGAGCAGGTCCCGTGCCACGGACTCGTAGGCCGGCAGCAGGCTCTTGGGAATGAAGTTGCCTTGCAGCAGGGTCGCCAGTGAGTCATGACCGAAGTTCTTCACGCCCAGGGCTTCGCGGTGCTCGAAGGGGCGGGTGGCGCCCACGGCGTGCAGGCGACCGAGCAATTGCCCGAGGCGATAGAGTTGATCCAGATTGCCCGGTTCGGGCGCGCGCCCGCCACGCCGGGGAAACAGGGCGAAGCGAAAGCCCGCATGCTCGAACAGGCTGGCACCGTCGTGGATGATCGGTGCGACCACCGGCACATCGCACTCGGCGAGTTCGAAGGTGAAGCGGTGTTCTTCCAGGATCGCTTCGTTGGTCCAGCGCTGGGGGCGGTAGAACTTGGCGATCAGCGGTTCGCCTTCGTCGATGCCGACTTGATAGACGCGATTTTCGTAGCTGTTGAGCGCCAGCACGCGGGCGTCGCTGAGAAAACCGATGCTTTCAACGGCGTCGAGAACCAGGTCGGGGGTCAGTGTTTCAAACGGGTGCGACATGCTTACTCCTGCGCGCAGCAGGCTGCCGCGTCCGGCCAAGCATGGTAACGCAGACGGGGAGCCAGCGGGGGAGGGTTTGCTGGTGGTTCGGCTGGGCGCCAGGTTGGCCGGCGAGCCGGCTGCTACGGACGTAGGAGCCGGTTTGGCGCGGGGCGGGTTCAGGCGCCGATGATGCCGCCGTCTTCCCGGGTGATAGCCATCACGGAGGAGCGCGGCTTGCCGTTGGGCAGGTGCTCGGGGAAGGTCGAACCACCGGTTTCTCCCGGGTGCTGGATGCCGACGAACAGGGTCTTCTGGTCCGGGGCGAAGGCGATCCCGGTGACTTCGCAGCCCACCGGTCCGACCATGAAACGGCGGATTTCACCGCTGTCCGGGTCGGCGCAGAGCATCTGGTTATTGCCCATGCCGGCAAAATCGCCGCTGTTGCTGTAGTCGCCGTCGGTGAGGATCCACAGGCGTCCGGCCTGGTCGAAACCCAGGCCGTCGGGGCTGTTGAACATGTTCTCTGGGGTGATGTTGGACGAGCCGCCCTTGGGCTGGCCGGCATGCACAGCGGGGTTGCCGGCTACCACGAACAGGTCCCAGGAAAAACTCATCGCGCCATGATCGTCGCCGCCGGTGCGCCAGCGCAGGATCTGTCCGTAGACATTCTTCTCCCGCGGGTTGGGGCCACCTGCTGGCTGGCCGTCTTCGCCACGCTTGGCGTTGTTGGTCAGGGTGCAATAGACCTGGCCGTCCTTGGGGCTGACCACGATCCATTCCGGGCGGTCCATGCGCGTGGCCTGGACCACACTGGCCGCCAGGCGTGCCTGGATCAGTACCTGGGCCTGGTCGGCAAAGCCGCTGCTGGCGTCGATGCCGTTCTTGCCGTGAGTCAACTCGATCCACTGGCCCTGGCCCTTGGGACGGTCCGGGTTGCCGTCGCCGGCATCGAAGCGCGCCACGTACAAGGTGCCGTGGTCCAGCAGGTCGCGGTTGGCCTTGGGGTTGCGGTGGTTGATCTTGTCGCGGCTGATGAACTTGTAGATGAATTCCCCGCGCTCATCGTCCCCCATGTAGACCACGGCGCGGCCGTCACGTGTTTGCGCCAGGGCCGCGTTTTCATGCTTGAAGCGGCCCAGGGCGGTGCGTTTGACCGGGGTCGATTGCGGGTCGAAGGGATCGATTTCCACCACCCAGCCGTGACGGTTGAGCTCGTTGGGGTTCTTGGCCAGGTCGAAACGCGGGTCGTGGGGGTGCCAGTTGATGTCCTTGCTGGTCACCACCGCGCCGTAGCGTTTCTGCGCGGCGTCGAACTTCTGCTCGGGGTTGCTGCTGCCGAAGCAGTCGGTGAAGTTCTCTTCGCAGGTCAGGTAGGTGCCCCAGGGGGTCTTGCCGTTGGCGCAGTTCTGGAAGGTGCCAAGGACTTTCCTGCCCTTGGGGTCGGCAGCGGTCTTGAGCAGGTCGTGACCGGCGGCAGGGCCGCTGAGGCGGATTGGCGTGTTGCCGTGGATGCGCCGGTTGTAGCGTGAACCCTGGACGAACTGCCACTGGCCGTTCCTGCGCTGCACTTCGATGACCGACACCCCTTCGCTGGCCTGGGCCTTGCGCACGTCCTCGGCCGATTGCGGCTGGCCGCCGTGGGAATAGAGGTAGCGGTAGTTGGTGTATTCGTTGTTGATCGCCATCAGCGCCCGGTGCTTGTCGTCCGGGAAGGCGAACAGGCTCATGCCGTCGTTGTTGTCGCCAAACTGCACTTCCTGGGCTTGGGCGGTGCCATTGCCGCTGGGGTCGAAGGCCGGCCCGTTCTTGGTCAGCGGCTGGCCCCAACTGATCAGTACCGAGGATTTGTAGCCCGCCGGCAGGGTGATGTTGTCGCTGGTGGCGGCCGCAATGCCGGCAAAACCCAGCAGTTGGCTGTTTCCGGCGCTGACACTGGTGGCCAGGGCGCTGCGGCCGAGCAGTCCGCCACCGAGAAACAGGGCGGCGCCGCACAGGGCACCGGCACCGATGAAACCCCGGCGGCTGAGGCCGACCATCTGTTCCAGGTCGGTGGGTTGGTCTTCTTCTAACAGGCTCATATCAGGCTCCCTGCGGGTTTTTGCAGCCACCTTAATGAGCGCCTATGACGAATATGTTGCAGCCTGAAGTCGTCGCACTCCGGTTACAGCGGGGTGCCGAGCAGGACATGGGAGGCAGAGAACTGCACCTGGACCGGTTTGCCTTCGGTCATTTCCTGCGTCTTGAGCCGGTGCGGCTCGGCCAGGGCGCAGAGGGTCTGGCCGTTGGGCAGGGTGATGCGCACCTCGCAGGGGCCGTCTTCGGCGTCGAGAATCTGCTCGACGGTCCCGCTCAGGCAATTGTGTCCAGTTGTTACTTGGGCGTCGGCAGGGTGCAGGTCCAGCCAGCCGGCCTTGATCAAGGCCACCACTTCAGTGCCGGTTTCCAGTTCCAGGCGCTGGGTGCTGTCGTGGGTGATCTGCGCCTTGAGGAGCAGGCCTTCGGGCAGCTCCAGGCTGATCAGGTCATTGCAGCCTAGAGGTGCGATCTCGCGGATCTTGCCGTGCAGCTGGTTGCGGGCACTGGTGCGCAGCATCAGGCGCCCCAGCAGATCGAGATCGCTGGCATCTTCTGCGGCTTCCAGCACTTGGGCCTGCAGTGCTTGCAGGCGTTGGTAAAGGCGCAACACGCGTTCGCCCTCGGCGGAGAGTTTGGCCCCGCCGCCGCCCTTGCCGCCGACGTTGCGCTCTACCAGCGGACGCTGAGCCAGGTTGTTGAGCTCATCGATGGCATCCCAGGCGGCCTTGTAGCTCAGGCCGGCGCTTTTGGCCGCGCGGGTGATGGAGCCCTGTTCGGCAATGTGTTGCAGCAGGGCGATGCGTTGTGGGCGGCGGGCGATGTGCTGGGTCAACAGAGTGGGCAAGGACATGGCAGGGACGCTTTGGGCACTGAAGATGGACAGGGAGTTTGCGGTTTGAGCGATGAGAGTCAAGTCAGCCGGGGGTGTTGGGTCTTGCGGTTCGGGCCAGGCAATAGACATCCACTTGACGGGCACCGGCATTGATCAGCAACCGGGCCAGGGCCTGGGCAGTGGCACCTGTGGTGAGGACGTCGTCCACCAGGGCCAGGTGGCGGCCGGCCACAGGCGCGTCGGCGGCGAGGGCGAAGGCCTGGTGCAGGTTGCGCTGACGGGCACGGGCCCCCAGGCCTTGTTGTGCCGGGGTGTCCTGGGTGCGTAGCAGCAGAAGGGGCTCCACCGCCAGTTGCAGGTGTTCTCCCAGCCACTGGGCCAGCATGCCGGCCTGGTTGAAGCCTCGCTGGCGCAGGCGTCGCCGGGACAGCGGCACCGGCAGCAGGCAGTCTGGTCGGGGCAGGCCTTCATCGTAGCGATAGTGAAGGAATTGGCTGAGAAGTTCGGCCATCAGTCGGCCAAAAGGCCACTTTTCATGGTGTTTGAAACGGCTGATCAGGCTGTCCACCGGAAAATCGTAACGCCAGGGGGCGATGACCCGTCGAAACGCGGGGAGACGTTTCAGGCACTGGCCACAGGTCAGGCTGGCGGCGGGCAGGGGCAGGGCGCAGACCGAGCATTGGGCGCCGAGCCAGGGCAGTTCGTCCTGACATGAACTGCACAGGGCCAGGGCTGAATCGCTGGGTTCATCGCAAAGCAAACAGATTTGTTTGTTTTTTGACCAGATGTAAACTAGCCCTTTGTATTCGGGTTGACAGTGCATGGCTCTTCCTTAAATATGCCGAACATCCGTGTTGCGGCTGTGGACTTTCCCTGTCCCGCACCGCCTGCCAAGCATAATCAAGGAATCGCCCATGAGCGCCAGCACCACCGCTACCCTGCGTCATGACTGGACTTTGGCTGAAGTCAAAGCCCTGTTCGTCCAGCCATTCAATGACTTGCTGTTCCAGGCGCAGACGGTGCACCGCGCGCATTTCGATGCCAATCGGGTGCAGGTTTCGACCCTGCTGTCGATCAAGACCGGCGCCTGCCCGGAAGATTGCAAATATTGTCCGCAGTCCGGCCACTACAACACCGGCCTGGAAAAGGAAAAGCTCCTGGAAGTGCAGAAGGTGCTGGAGGAGGCCGCTCGGGCCAAGGCCATCGGCTCTACGCGTTTCTGCATGGGCGCCGCCTGGAAGCACCCTTCGGCCAAGGACATGCCCTATGTGCTGGAGATGGTCAAAGGCGTGAAGGCCATGGGCCTGGAAACCTGCATGACCCTGGGCCGTCTCGATCAGGACCAGACCGAGGCCCTGGCCAAGGCCGGCCTGGACTACTACAACCACAACCTGGATACCTCGCCGGAGTTCTACGGCAGCATCATCACCACCCGCACCTACAGCGAGCGTCTGCAAACCCTGGCCTACGTGCGTGACGCCGGGATGAAGATCTGTTCCGGCGGCATCCTCGGCATGGGCGAGTCCCTGGACGACCGCGCCGGCCTGCTGATCCAGCTGGCCAACCTGCCGGAGCACCCGGAGTCGGTGCCGATCAACATGCTGGTGAAGGTGGCCGGCACGCCGCTGGAAAACGCTGAGGACGTGGACCCGTTCGACTTTATCCGCATGCTCGCCGTGGCACGGATCCTCATGCCGCAATCCCACGTGCGCCTGTCCGCCGGCCGCGAAGCGATGAACGAGCAGATGCAGGCTCTGGCCTTCTTCGCCGGTGCCAATTCGATTTTCTACGGCGACAAGCTGCTGACCACCGCCAACCCGCAGGCCGACAAGGACATGCAGTTGTTCGCGCGCCTGGGCATCCAGCCCGAAGCCCGTGAAGAGCACGCCGACGAAGTGCATCAGGCGGCCATCGAGCAGGCCCTGGTGGAGCAGAAGAGCAGCGAGCAGTTCTACAACGCTGCCGTCTGACCTCCTGTGGTAGGAGCCGGCTGCCGGCGAATCCCGTGAACGGCGCAAGTGCGACGGGTTTCGCGTTGTCTGTTTCGCTGGCAAGCCAGCTCCTGCGGGTAATGTGTTTGTGAGCCAATATCGAGGCCAGCATGTCTTTTGATCTCGCAGCACGGCTTGCAGCCCGTCGTGCTGAACATCTCTATCGCCAGCGTCCGCTGCTGGAAAGCCCTCAGGGTCCGCAAGTGGTGGTGGACGGCCAGCCATTGCTGGCTTTCTGCAACAACGACTACCTGGGCCTGGCCAATCACCCGCAGGTGATCGAAGCCTGGCGCGCTGGTGCCAGCCGCTGGGGCGTGGGCGGCGGCGCTTCCCATCTGGTGATCGGTCACAGCGCTCCCCATCACGCTTTGGAAGAAGCCCTGGCCGAGTTCACGGGGCGCCCGCGGGCGTTGCTGTTTACCACGGGCTACATGGCCAATCTCGGTGCGGTCACGGCGTTGCTCGGGCAGGGCGACACGGTGCTGGAAGACCGTCTCAACCATGCTTCCCTGCTGGATGCCGGCCTGCTCTCTGGTGCGCGCTTCAATCGCTATCTGCACAACGATGCAGGGAGCCTGGCCAAACGCCTGGAGAAGGCCACCGGCAATACATTGGTGGTCACTGATGGGGTGTTCAGCATGGACGGCGATGTCGCCGACCTGCCGGCCCTGGCCCGGGAAACCAAGGCCCGTGGTGCCTGGCTGATGGTCGACGATGCCCATGGCTTTGGTCCGCTGGGGGCCAACGGTGCCGGGCTGGTGGAACACTTCGGCCTGGGTCTGGATGAGGTGCCGGTGCTGGTGGGCACCTTGGGCAAGGCCTTCGGTACCGCTGGGGCCTTTGTCGCCGGTAGCGAGGAGTTGATCGAAACACTGATCCAGTTCGCCCGGCCCTACATCTATACCACCAGCCAACCGCCGGCACTGGCCTGCGCCACGCGCAAGAGCCTGGAGTTGCTACGCAGCGAGCACTGGCGGCGCGAGCACCTGGCGAAGCTGATTCGTCAGTTCCGGCTGGGGGCCGAGCAGATTGGCTTGGAGCTGATGGACAGCTTTACCCCGATCCAGCCAATCATGGTGGTCGACAGTGCCCGGGCCATGGAGTTGTCACGGATGCTCCGTTCGCGGGGGATCATGGTCACCGCCATCCGTCCGCCGACCGTGCCGGCCGGCGGTGCGCGGCTGCGGGTGACGTTGTCCGCCGCCCACAGCGAGGCGCAGGTCCAGCTATTGTTAAGCGCGTTGGCGGATTGTTTCAGTGAACTGCAAACGAGGCCTAGCCATGCGTGATCGACTGATCCTGTTGCCGGGCTGGGGGCTGGGGGTGTCGCCCCTGGAACCTTTGGCTGCCGCTTTGCAGGGGCTTGATGAACACTTGCGTGTGGAGATCGAGCCCCTGCCGGAGCTGACGTCCAGCGATCTGCAGGCATGGCTGGACGAGCTCGACGATGCGCTGCCGGATGACGCCTGGCTGGGGGGCTGGTCCCTGGGCGGCATGCTCGCCGCGGAGTTGGCGGCCCGACGCGGCGAGCGCTGCTGCGGTTTGTTGACCCTGGCCAGCAATCCCAGCTTCGTTGCTCACGAGCAATGGTCCAGTGCCATGGCCGCTGAGACCTTTGACGGCTTCCTGGCCGGCTGCGCCGCTGATCCGCGTACCACCCTCAAGCGCTTTTCCCTGCTGTGTGCCCAGGGCGCGGCCGATCCCCGTGGCTTGTCGCGGATGCTGCTGGGCGGGGCGCCGACCACGCCGGGTGCGGTGCTGATGGCGGGTCTGGAGTTGTTGGCGCAGTTGGATACGCGCGAAGCCTTGCTGGCTTTTCGCGGCCCGCAGTTGCACCTGTTCGCCGGGCTGGATGCCCTGGTGCCGGCCGAGGCGGCCGCCGAGTTGCTGGTATTGCTGCCGGATATAGAAGTTGGCCTGATCGAGCAGGCCAGCCACGGTTTTCTTCTGGAGGACCCCCACGGAGTGGCGGGGGCGATCCAGGCTTTTTTGCATGAGTCCGGCGATGACTGATTTGTCTGTTCCTGTCTTACCCGCAGGCCTGCCTGACAAGCGTCAGGTGGCGGCTTCGTTTTCCCGCGCCGCAGCCAGTTACGACAGCGTTGCCGAGTTGCAGCGCACGGTCGGCCAGCAATTGCTGAGCCGTTTGCCTGAAGGCTGGACGCCTGCGCGCTGGCTGGACCTGGGCTGTGGTACGGGGCATTTCAGTCGAGTGCTGGGGACACGCTTCGCCGGCAGTCAGGGGCTGGCCCTGGATATTGCCGAGGGCATGCTCAAGCACGCGCGGCCCCTGGGGGGCGCCGAGCACTTTTTCGCTGGAGATGCTGAGCGCCTGCCGTTGCAGGGCAGCAGCTGCGAGCTGATTTTCTCCAGCCTGGCGGTGCAGTGGTGTGCCGACTTTGCTGCCGTGCTCAGTGAAGCCCAGCGGGTGCTCAAGCCGGGCGGTGTGCTGGCTTTTGCCAGTCTGTGCGTCGGCACTTTGCAGGAGCTGCGTGAGAGCTGGGGGCGGGTCGATGGGCAGGTTCACGTCAATCGCTTTCGTGAGTTCGCACGCTATCGCCACTTGTGCGATGCCAGTGGTTTGCACGTACGTAGTCTGGAGAGCGTTCCCCATGTCCTGCATTACCCGGATGTGCGTAGTCTGACCCATGAGTTGAAAGCCTTGGGTGCACACAATCTGAATCCCGGTCGTCCCGGCGGCCTCACCGGACGCGCGCGTATCGCCGGGTTGATCGAGGCTTACGAGGGGTTTCGTCAGCCCCAGGGGCTGCCGGCGACCTATCAGGTGGTGTATGCCGTGTTGGAGAAACCGCTATGAGTGCTGCCTATTTCATTACTGGCACCGACACCGATGTGGGTAAAACCACCATTGCCGCGGGGCTGTTGCATGCGGCGCGGCTGGCCGGGCTGAGTACTGCGGCAGGCAAACCTGTGGCTTCCGGGTGCGAGTTGAGCGCCAAGGGCCTGCGCAATGCCGATGCTCTGGCATTGCTGGCGCAGTCGTCGTTGCCGTTGAGCTATGAAGAGGTCAATCCGGTCGCCTTCGAGCCGCCCATCGCACCGCACCTGGCGGCACGAGAGGCCGGGGTGGCATTGACGGTGCAGTCATTGCTGACGCCCATGCGCCACATTCTGGCCAAGGGGGCGGATTTCACCCTGATCGAAGGCGCGGGTGGCTGGCGAGTGCCCCTGGCGGATCAGGACAACCTGTCGGATCTGGCCATGGCGCTGGGCTTACCGGTGATTCTGGTGGTGGGCGTGCGACTGGGCTGCATCAATCATGCGTTGTTGACTGCCGAGGCCATTGCTCAGGACGGTCTGCAACTGGCGGGCTGGGTGGCCAATATCATCGATCCCAAGACCTCTCGTCTGGAAGAAAACCTCGCGACTTTGGCGGAGCGCCTGCCTGCGCCGTGCCTGGGCCGAGTGCCGCGACTCAAGTCAGCCAGTGCCGAGGCAGTGGCCGAACATCTGCAGCTGGATCTGCTGGACTAGATTTTGCCTATGGCAAGGCATATTGCCATTAGTGTTTTTGACGGGTGTTTTTTTGACAGGTCTGCTTCAATAACACCTGTCATTCATTTTCAAGGTCGAGTTCTCTTATGGAAATTTCCGGGAACAGCGCTTTCTACGCCGGACTGAACGCGATTCAGACTGGGCAGAATCGTGTCGATCAAGGTTCTAGCCAGATCGCCAGCAGCGCCGTTGAGCGCTCTGCCGACAGCCAGGCGTCGGCGGATTCGGTCAATCGCCTACGGGGCGTTGATCGCAGCCAGAGTTCGGACTTGGCCAGCAGTATGGTCGAGATGTCCATGGGCAAGGTCCAGGTGGAACTGGGCGTCAAAGTTGCCAAAGCCTCTGATGAGGTACTCGGTACCCTGATCGATACCTACGCTTGATCACTCTGCGCTAAAGCCCGCTTCTCTCACGCGAGGCGGGCGTTTGCTCATGCCTTTCCCTTCTGTGGTTCCTCTTCTTCATTTCTTTGTGTAACTGATCGTCGGCGAGCCGGCTTCTACACTTCACGGCAGCGCTGTGGGTATTTGCCTGCGCGTGCATTTTGTTTCGATGACGAAAGGCATGGGAGCGACGCTTGACAAGATTTGGGCCTAAACGTATGTTTCAAACACCTGTTTGACCGCTATAAAAAATCAACGCGGTTGTTCATTCCCGGTTACATCAGCAGAGGTTTATCGCTATGCCTGACTACAAGGCCCCCTTGCGTGATATTCGCTTCGTTCGTGACGAACTGCTCGGCTATGAGGCGCACTATCAGAGCCTCCCGGCTTGCCAGGACGCCACTCCGGACATGGTTGACGCCATTCTCGAGGAAGGTGCGAAGTTTTGTGAGCAGGTACTGGCGCCGCTGAACCGTGTGGGCGACCAGGAAGGTTGCACCTGGAGTGAATCCGGCGTTAAGACCCCGACTGGCTTCAAAGAGGCCTACAAGCAATTCGTTGAAGGCGGCTGGCCAAGCCTGGCTCACGACGTCGCGCACGGTGGCCAGGGCCTGCCTGAATCCCTGGGCCTGGCAGTCAGCGAAATGGTCGGCGAAGCCAACTGGTCGTGGGGCATGTACCCAGGTCTGTCTCACGGCGCGATGAATACGATTTCCGAGCACGGTACTCCTGAGCAGCAAGAGGCTTACCTGACCAAGCTGGTGTCCGGCGAGTGGACCGGCACCATGTGCCTGACCGAGCCGCATTGCGGCACCGACCTGGGCATGCTGCGCACCAAGGCCGAACCTCAGGCTGATGGTTCCTACAAAGTCACCGGTACCAAGATCTTCATCTCCGCCGGTGAACACGACATGGCCGACAACATCGTCCATATCGTTCTGGCCCGTCTGCCGGACGCACCGGCCGGCACCAAAGGCATTTCGCTGTTCATCGTGCCCAAGTTCCTGCCTAACGCTGACGGCAGTGTCGGCCAGCGCAACGCGGTCAGCTGCGGTTCCCTGGAACACAAGATGGGCATCCACGGTAACGCCACCTGCGTGATGAACTTCGACGCGGCCACCGGTTTCCTCATCGGCCCGGCGAACAAAGGCCTGAACTGCATGTTCACCTTTATGAACACCGCGCGTCTGGGCACCGCTCTGCAGGGCCTGGCCCACGCCGAGATCGGCTTCCAGGGTGGCCTGAAATACGCTCGCGACCGTCTGCAAATGCGCTCCCTGACTGGCCCGAAAGCGCCGGACAAGGCCGCGGACCCGATCATCGTGCACCCTGACGTACGTCGCATGCTGCTGACCATGAAAGCCTTCGCCGAAGGTAACCGGGCGATGGTGTACTTCACCGCCAAGCAGGTCGACATCGTCAAATACGGTGTGGACGAAGAAGAGAAGAAGAAAGCCGATGCTCTGCTGGCTTTCATGACTCCGATCGCCAAGGCGTTCATGACCGAAGTCGGCTTCGAGTCCGCCAACCACGGTGTGCAGATCTACGGTGGCCACGGTTTTATCGCCGAGTGGGGCATGGAGCAGAACGTTCGCGACAGCCGTATCTCGATGTTGTACGAAGGCACCACTGGCATCCAGGCTCTGGACCTGCTGGGCCGCAAAGTGCTCATGACTCAGGGCGAGGCCCTCAAGGGTTTCACCAAGATCGTCCACAAGTTCTGCCAGAACAACGAAGGCAACGAAGCCGTTAAGGAATTCGTCGCTCCGCTGGCGGCACTGAACAAGGAATGGGGCGAGCTGACCATGAAAGTGGGCATGGCCGCGATGAAAGACCGTGAAGAAGTGGGCGCTGCTTCGGTGGACTACCTGATGTATTCCGGTTATGCCTGCCTGGCCTACTTCTGGGCCGACATGGCCCGTCTGGCGGCTGAAAAGCTGGCAGCCGGCACTACCGAAGAGGCTTTCTACACGGCCAAGTTGCAGACTGCGCGCTTCTACTTCCAGCGCATCCTGCCGCGTACCCGCACTCACGTTGCAACCATGCTGTCGGGCGCCAACAACCTGATGGACATGAAGGAAGAGGACTTCGGCCTGGCCTACTAAGCCTTACCGGACCTTTCAGAAAGCCGTTCGCCCTCCGGGTCGAGCGGCTTTTTTGTGCCTGCAGAATCTTCATGAAAATTCCCGACTAATTCGCTAAGCAGAAGCGATTTCCTGCCGTTAAAGAGATGGCAATGTGATGTCTGTCACACCGCGTGTGCTTAACTTCAATAAATGAAGGCACAATGCCATCTATTGATCAGCCGGGTCGGAGTTTTACCCTTGCCGCGTTCTTCCGCTGTACGTTTCAGTCATTTCCTACCGTCTTTGCTGCTTTTGCTTGCGGGGCTGGCGGCCGCTTACGTCAAGGACCTCAACGTCTTCTTCACTTCGCTGTTCAATGTGCTACCAACGCTGGTGCTATTGCTTGGCGGAGCCTATTGCGCTGTGTATCGGCGCCAGCGTGAACTGTTTTTGATGGTCACGGTGTACATCGCCTACTTTCTGCTGGATACCCAAACCGATTTCTACCGGGATAACGGCAGGGTCCGCGAAGATGCCGCGGTGGTATTCCACCTTTGCTGCCTTTTGCTCCCCTTGTTGTTTGGCCTGTTCGCAGCCTGGCAGGAGCGTACCCACCTGTTTCAGGACATGGTCGCGCGTTTTGCCGTGTTATTGGCGTTTGGCAGCGTCGCTCTTGGCCTGGAACAGAGTTACCCACAAGCGTTGCTGAACTGGCTGGCAGAGATCCGTTGGCCGGCTTTGCATGGCAGTTGGATGAGCCTTATCCAGTTGTCGTATCCGGTATTCTTCGCGGCATTCCTGCTACTGGCGGTCCAGTACTGGCGCAGTCCGCGACCGCTGCACGCAGCGCAGTTGGTGGGCTTGCTGGGTTTGTTCTGGATGCTGCCCAAGACGTTCATCCTGCCATTCACCCTGAACATCATGTGCAGTCAGGTCATGTTGATGATTGCCGCGGCGGTGGCCCATGAGGCTTACCAGATGGCGTTCCGTGACGAGTTGACCGGCTTGCCGGGGCGTCGGGCGCTCAATGAGCGCATGCAGCGTCTGGGTCGCAATTATGTGCTGGCCATGACTGACGTCGATCACTTCAAGAAATTCAACGACACCCACGGTCACGATGTCGGGGATCAGGTGCTGCGCCTGGTGGCCAGCAAGCTGTCAAAGGTCACTGGCGGTGGGCGCGCCTATCGTTACGGTGGGGAAGAGTTTGCCGTGGTATTTGCCGGCAAGACCCTGGATGAGTGCATGCCGCACCTGGAGATGATTCGCGAGATCATCGCTACCTACAACATTCAGTTGCGCAACCAGGACAACCGCCCCCAGGACGACCAGCAAGGCCGCCAACGCCGTGGCGTTGCAGCGGCATCCAGTGTTTCGGTGACCATCAGCATCGGTGTCGCCGAGCGACTGATGGAGCACCGGACTCCCGAAGAAGTGCTCAAGTCCGCCGACCAGGCGCTCTACAGTGCCAAGGGCGCGGGGCGTAACTGTGTCATGGCCTTCGGGCAGAATCGCCGTGGCGCAGTGCGCATGGATACGGCTGCGGGTTGAGTGATGATGGCGCATTCAGCGACTTGAACGTCATTGGCAGGCTGAGGACGGCGGCAGTAGGTTGGAGAAACCTGCTGCCGGAGAAATCATCATGCCCGAGTATCAAGCTCCCCTGCGCGACATGCGCTTCCTGATCGACCATGTCTTCGACTTTCATGGCAGTTACGCCGCACTGGGAGCCAGCGATGCCAGCCCGGACATGGTCAGCGCGATCCTCGAGGAAGGGGCGAAGTTCTGCGAGAACGTCCTGGCTCCGCTGAACCGCTCCGGTGACGAGGAAGGCTGCCATTTCGACAATGGCGTAGTGACCACCCCCAAGGGTTTCAAACAGGCTTTCGCCCAATACGTCGAGGGCGGTTGGCATGGCTTGGCCGCCGATCCTGTCTATGGCGGCCAGGGGCTGCCCCATTCCCTGGGGCTGGTGATCAGCGAGATGGTGGGTTCCAGCAACACTTCCTGGGGCATGTACCCGGGGCTGACCCATGGTGCGATGTCGGCGATTCATGCCCATGGCACCGACGAACAGAAGCTGCTGTACCTGAACAAACTCACCGCCGGGCAGTGGACCGGCACCATGTGCCTGACCGAAGCCCATTGCGGTACCGACCTGGGCCTGATCAAGACCCGAGCGGTGCCCCAGGCCGATGGCAGTTATGCGTTATCGGGGAGCAAGATTTTCATCTCTGCCGGCGAGCATGACCTGAGTGAAAACATCATTCACCTGGTGCTGGCCAAACTGCCGGACGCACCGGCCGGGACCAAAGGCATTTCCCTGTTCATCGTGCCCAAGTTCCTGCCGGACGCAGCAGGTGAGGTCGGTGAGCGCAACGGTGTGAGTTGCGGCTCCATCGAGCACAAGATGGGAATCAAGGCTTCGGCTACCTGTGTACTGAACTTCGACGGCGCCAAGGGCTTCCTGATCGGCGAGGCCAATAAAGGCCTGAACTGCATGTTCACCATGATGAATCACGCGCGCCTGGGCACCGGAATGCAGGGGCTGTGCCTGGGGGAGGCGAGCTTTCAAGGTGCGATCAAGTACGCCAACGATCGTTTGCAGATGCGCGCTCTGACCGGGCCCAAGGCGCCGGACAAGGCGGCTGACCCGATCATCGTCCACCCCGATGTACGGCGCATGCTGCTGACCATGAAGGCGTTCAATGAAGGCAACCGGGCCCTGGCCTATTTCACCGCTCAATTGCTGGATGTGGCTCATCTGAGCGCCGATCCGGCCCAGCGTCAGGACGCCGAGAACCTCCTGGCGTTCCTGACTCCGATCTGCAAGGCCTTCATGACCGAGACGGGCCTTGAGGTGACCAACCACGGCATGCAGGTGTTTGGCGGTCACGGCTACATTCGTGAGTGGGGCATGGAGCAACTGGTGCGCGATTGTCGTATCGCCCTGATCTATGAGGGCACCAACGGCATCCAGGCTCTGGACTTGCTGGGCCGCAAGGTGCTGGGCAGCCAGGGCAAGCTGTTACTGGGGTTTACCAAGATTGTTCACAAGTTCTGTGGGGCACATGCCGAGCATCCTCAGCTCAAGGCCTACATCGCGCAACTGGATGGCTTGAACCGTCAATGGGGCGAGTTGACCACCCGGGTGGGTATGGCCGCCATGAAAAATCCGGATGAAGTGGGGGCCGCAGCCCTGGATTACTTGATGTACAGCGGCTACATCGTTCTAGCCTACCTCTGGCTGCGTATGGCCCTGGTGACGCAGCAACAACTCGATGCAGGTGAAGGCGACGGCGATTTCGCCACCGCCAAGCTGGCCACTTGTGCGTTCTACTTCAAGCGACTGCTGCCACGTACCGGCGCCCATCTGGCGGCAATCGACGCTGGCAGTGATTGCCTGATGAGCCTGCCGGCGCAGATGTTCGCCTTGTGAGTACGCTGATGTGCTCTGGACAAGGCCCGCTTATGGCGGGCCTTTTCTTGTGGTCATTTGTCTGTGACCAAAATTAACAATAAAGTCATGGGTTGACCCTATGTGTCGCAAAAGTTGTTCGGTTACACTCGACTTTTCGTAAATGGGCCCGTTCCGGCCCGCTTGTTTAGATCTTGCGAGGTTTGCCATGGCTGACTACAAAGCGCCCCTGCGCGATATGCGCTTCGTCCTCAATGAAGTCTTCGAGGTCGCCAAACTCTGGGCTCAGCTGCCAGCTCTGGCCGAGACTGTGGATGCCGAGACTGTTGAGGCGATTCTGGAGGAAGCGGGCAAAGTCACCGCCCGCAGCATCGCTCCGCTGAGTCGTGGTGCCGACGAGGAAGGCTGTCATTGGAACGATACCGTCGTAACCACTCCCCAAGGATTCACCCAGGCTTATCAGACCTACGCCGAAGGCGGTTGGGTCGGCGTGGGCGGTGATCCCGAGTTCGGCGGCATGGGCATGCCCAAGGCGGTGTCCGCCCAGGTCGAGGAAATGGTCAACTCCGCGAGCCTGGCCTTTGGCCTGTATCCGATGCTGACGGCGGGAGCTTGCCTGTCGATCAATGCCCACGCCAGCGAAGAGCTGAAAGCCACTTACCTGCCAAACATGTACGCCGGTGTCTGGGCCGGTTCCATGTGCCTGACCGAGCCCCATGCCGGCACCGACCTGGGCATCATCCGTACCAAGGCCGAACCTCAGGCTGACGGTTCCTATGCCATCAGCGGGACCAAGATCTTCATTACCGGTGGTGAGCACGACCTGACTGAAAACATCATTCACCTGGTGCTGGCCAAACTGCCGGATGCGCCGGCCGGGCCCAAGGGGATCTCCCTGTTTCTGGTGCCCAAGTTCATGGTCAACGCCGACGGCAGCCTGGGTGAACGCAACCCGGTGAGTTGCGGTTCGATCGAACACAAGATGGGTATCCAGGCCTCGGCCACTTGTGTGATGAACTTCGATCAAGCGATAGGTTATCTGGTGGGCGAGCCGAACAAGGGCTTGGCAGCGATGTTCACCATGATGAACTACGAGCGCCTGGGTGTCGGTATCCAGGGCCTGGCCACCGGTGAGCGCTCCTATCAGAACGCGGTGGAGTATGCCCGTGACCGCCTGCAGAGCCGTTCACCGACCGGGCCGCAAGCCAAGGACAAGGTTGCCGATCCGATCATCGTGCACCCGGACGTGCGGCGCATGCTGCTGACCATGAAGGCGGCCAACGAAGGTGGCCGGGCATTCTCCACCTATGTGGCGATGCAACTGGATACCGCCAAGTTCAGCGAAGATGCCGAGACCCGCACGCGCGCGGAAAGTCTGGTGGCCTTGCTGACTCCCGTGGCCAAGGCGTTCCTTACCGACCTGGGTCTGGAAACCACGGTTCATGGCCAGCAGATTTTTGGCGGCCACGGCTACATTCGCGAATGGGGCCAGGAGCAGTTGGTGCGCGACGTGCGGATCACCCAGATCTACGAAGGCACCAACGGTATCCAGGCCCTGGACCTGGTGGGGCGCAAGATCGTCGGTAGCGGTGGGGCGTTCTACCGTCTGTTCGCTGATGAAATTCGCCATTTCACCGCCACCGCCGATGCGCAACTGGGCGAGTTCACCCTGCCTTTGAACGCGGCTCTGGACAATCTGGACGAGCTGACCGCCTGGCTGTTGGATCGGGCCATCAGTAACCCCAACGAAATCGGCGCGGCTTCGGTGGAGTATCTGCAGGTCTTTGGCTACACCGCCTACGCCTACATGTGGGCCCTGATGGCCAAGGCGGCGCTGGGCAAGGAGCAGGAAGAGGACTTCTACGCCAGTAAATTGGGAACCGCGCGGTTCTATTTCGCCCGTTTGCTGCCGCGTATCCACTCCCTGACTGCCTCGGTGAAAGCGGGTAGTGAATCGCTGTTCCTGTTGCAGGCGGAGCAGTTTTAACCGGGAGAGCCTTTGTAAGTCATCTCTTACATAACGTGCTGCTGATCGTCCATATCGGTAGATGACGGCTGAGGCTAATCTACTTCACATGGACGTCGCGCAGGAAGCGCAAAGCAACAACACGGACACGTAGGATTCCGCCAGGATGGTGGAGTGAAAAGGATGTCAGGGAAACAGTCTGCAAAACCCCGCTTCGGCGGGGTTTTCTTTTGTCCGGATTTTTTATTTTGGCGACGTCAACCCAGGATTTCTGGCACCGCAGTGCCGCCCAAGCGCCCGTCTTGGGTATTCATCGAATCCTCCAATAACGTGCGCAGCAGTTCCAGCGTTCCTTGCTGACGCTGCAGATCGCGACACACCAATCCGACTTTCAACGGCACCCTGGGCTCGCTCAGCGGTTTCCACAGCAGTTCCTTATTGCTGTGCTGTTGTTGCGAGCGCCCTGGAAGTACGGTGGCCAGTCGGGTATGAGGCAGGCTGTCGAGAATACCGGCCATATTGTTCAACTCCGCTTGCACCTGGGGGCGCCGTCCCAGATTGGCCAGCTGCGCTTGCCAGATCTGGCGGATCTGAAACTCCTCACCCAACAGCAACATCGGCAACTCCGCTGCCTGGCTCATGGAGACCTTCTTGAATTCGCGCAGCGGATGCTGTTCGGGGATGACCAGTGTCAGCTCATCTTCGTACAGCGGGACACCATGCAAGCCGGGTTGGCGTGGTGGCAGGTAGCTGATGCCGATGTCCAACGTGCCATTAAGCAACCGTCGTTCAATCTCCAGACCGGTCAATTCGTAGATCTGCACCACCAGGTGGGGCTGGGCCTTGCGCACTCGTTCGAGCATCTGCGGCACCAGGCTGCTATGCACCGTTTGCAGTACGCCGATGGCCAGGGTACGCAGGGCCTGGCCCTTGAAGTTGCGCAGGGCCTCACGGGCTTGTTGCAGGCCATCGAGCAGAGGCAGGGCGTGATTGTAGAGGGTATGGGCGGCCAGGGTCGGCAACAGGCGCTTGCTGCTGCGTTCAAACAGGCTGACGTCGAGGTTCTGCTCCAACTGACGGATCTGCTGGGAGAGTGCCGGTTGCGAGATCGACAGACGCTCGGCAGCACGGCCCACGTGACCTTCTTCATACACCGCGACGAAATAACGCAGTTGCTTGAAATCCATAAGTATTTCTTATCGAAAAAGCTTAAAAAACGAAATGGCCGTAAGCCCGCAAGGCGCCTAGTCTAGCGCCTATTCACAGGGCTTACAGGGCCAAGGCGCGCGATGAATACCGTTTACGTCGATGGTGTTTACATAGGCAAGGCAAAAAATCTCGGCCAGGGTCTGGTCATCGATACCGACAAGTACCCGGTTGCAAACCGTCTCTGGTTATGGCCACAAGGCCTGGGCAGCGATGAACAGGGTGATCCGCGCTTTCATACTGGCCCAGAACGAGCCCTGCACCACTATCCCGCAGAGCATTACGCCCACTGGCGCAAACGTTATCCACAGTTCGATTGGTCGGCTCCGGCCTTTGGTGAAAATCTCTCGACACGTGGCCTGACCGAAGAACAGGTGTGCCTGGGGGACATGTTCCGTTGGGGTGGCGCGCTGTTGCAGATCAGCCAGCCCCGTTCTCCTTGCTATCGCTTGAGCCAGCGTTGGGGCCTGGTGAATCTGCCCCAGCAAGCCCAGGACAATGGACGCTGCGGCTGGTTCTATCGGGTGCTCAAGCCCGGCTTTGTCCAGGCGGACGAACCCTTCGAACTGATCCAGCGCAGTTATCCCGGCCTGACCGTAGCCTGGGCCCTGCGCTGTTTCTTCCAGGAGCCTCTGGAGCATAAAGGCTTGAAAATGCTGATTGATTGTCCGGCACTGTCCTCGCGCTGGCGCGATATCGCCATCAAGCGTATGCGTACCGGCTGCGTCGAGGATTGGTCTTCACGCCTGCTGGGCCTGCCATTGGAGGGGCTGCGGGCATGAATCTGTTCAATCTGCGCCGCACTCCGCCAAGCCTGGAGGATCTGGCTATCGAGCCCTGTGCGACCGCCTCGGACGATGCCAGCGCCAGTGAGTGCCTGATGCCCAGTGTGCAGCGCCCCCAGCCGGTGTTCGTTCGCGGCCAGGGCTCCTGGTTGTGGGACAGCAATGACCGCACCTACCTGGATTTCACCCAGGCCGGGGCGGCCAACAGCCTGGGCCACAGCCCTTCGGTACTGGTCAACGCCATCGCTGCCCAGGCCCAGTCGCTGATCAATCCCGGGTCGGGTTTCTATAACCGCGGCATGCTCAGGCTTGCCGACCGGCTGTGCCGTAGTACCGGCAGCGACCAGGCCTATCTGTTGAGCAGTGGCAGCGAGGCCTGCGAGGCGGCGATCAAGCTGGCACGCAAGTGGGGTCAACTGCATCGCGGCGGCGCGGCGGGCATCATCACTGCCAGCCGCAGTTGCCATGGCCGCGGTTTTGCAGCGTTATCGGCCGCGGGCAATGGCTCCCCAGGCAATCGTTTCGAACCTCAACTGCCAGGCTTCAGCCAGGTGCCATTCAATGATCTGCCTGCTTTGCATGCGGCGGTGGATGCTCAGACCGTGGCCATCATGCTGGAGCCGATCCAGGGGGAAGCCGGGGTCATTCCAGCGACAGAACACTACCTCAAAGGGGTGGAGCGCCTGTGTCGTGAGCTGGGCATTCTGCTGATCCTCGATGAGGTCCAGACCGGCATCGGCCGCTGCGGCACCCTCTTGGCCGAGCAGTTGTACGGCGTGCGCGCCGACATCATCACCTTGGGCAAGGGCCTCGGCGGCGGCGTGCCCCTGGCGGCGTTGCTGGCGCGGGGCAAGGCCTGTTGTTTCGAGCAGGGCGAGCTGGATGGCACCCACCACGGCAATGCATTGATGACCTCCGCCGGCCTGGCCGTGCTGGACAGTCTGCAGGAGCATGGTTTTCTGCAGCAGGTGCGCAGCAACGGTCAGTACCTGGGGCAGCAGTTGACCCAACTGGCGGCCCGTTACGCCCAGGGCGAAGTGCGAGGGCATGGGTTGTTCTGGGGCATGAGCCTGGCGAACGACTCAGCGCAGGCGGTGCTCAAGGCGGCGTTGCACGAGGGCCTGTTGCTCAGTGCTGCGCAATCGGATTGTTTGCGCTTCACCCCGGCCCTGAGTGTCAGCAAGGGCAATATCGATGAAATGCTCCTGCGCCTGGCCCGGGCCTTTTCCCGCGTGCGGACCGCGCAATTGCAATGCCGCAAGGGAGTAGCCGTGTGAAATCTGGCTGATCCTGGGGCATTCGCTGACGCTCAGTCCCGAGCACATCCGACTTTACTTTGACTGAATTCCTGAACCGTCTCGCGGTATAACGCGTCGCCCCGTGTCCGATTTTTCGCACGGGGCGTTTTTTTGTCTCCGTGCTGTCCAGGAGGGCAAGATTTGCGCTGAACCCTGGCACGCTGCCAGTGTCGATTGCAGGTGAGGCTCAGCCGAGCCCGACTTCTATCAGGAGCTGCCCTATGGACTTGATTCGCATCATCTTCGCCATTCTCTTGCCGCCCTTGGGGGTCTTTCTGCAAGTGGGCTTTGGCGGCGCTTTCTGGCTGAACATCCTGCTGACCTTGTGCGGATACATCCCCGGTATCGTGCACGCGGTATACATCATCGCCAAACGCTGATTATCCAAGCTGCCCGTTCCAACGGAACGGGCAGCACCCGCTCAGCGTTGCGCTTGCAGCACCTTCTGATAAAACCGCCATTCCTGTTCCAGCGCGTGAGCCTGATTGTTCGCCTTGCGAAAGCCGTGGCGTTCATCCGGGTAATAGTGGGCCTCGGCAGCAATGCCCTGATCCTGGAGCGCTTTGAGCATGTCGCGGGTCTGCTGGGGCACCACCACGGCGTCCAACTCACCCTGGAAAAACACCACGGGCACGCTGATGTTGCTGGCGTACAGCAGTGGTGTGCGCGCCAGATAGCGCTCGTTGTCCTGCTCTGGATCGCCAATCAGCCAGTCCAGATAGTCCCCTTCGAATTTGTGCGTGGAGCGGGTCAGGGCAATGGGATCGCTGACCCCGTACAGGCTGGCGCCGGCACAGAAGACCTTGGCGAAGGCCAGGGCGCAGAGGGTGGTGTAGCCTCCGGCGCTGCCGCCACGGATGAACGCCAGTCTCGGGTCGATCAGCCCTTGTTGGTCCAGATAGGAGACCACCGCACAGGCATCTTCCACGTCCACTTCGCCCCAGCGCAGATGCAGGGCCTGGCGATAGGCCCGGCCATAACCGGTGCTGCCCCGGTAGTTCAGGTCGGCCACGGCAAAGCCGCGCTGGGTCCAGAACTGGATACGCGGGTCCAGGATCGGATAGCAGGCGGAGGTGGGACCGCCGTGAATGAACACCACCAGAGGCGGTCGGTTGACCCCATTCATGGCCGGGTAGAAGAAGCCATGGGCCTGTCCTTCGCCACTGGGATAGCACAGGGTTTGTGGTCGGCTGATGCGCTCCGTCGGTAGCGGCGCGATACCGCCGGCCAACACCTGCACCTGCTGGGTTTCACGTTCGATGGCGAGGATGGCCGAGGGACTGACGGGGGACGCGGCGATGCAATACAGGTAGTGCTGATCCAGCGCCAAGCCGCGAAAGCGGCTGTAGTTGCCGCTGAAGTCCTGTTGCGAACCGTCGGCGTGACGCAGTCCGAGACGGCCAAACCCTTCCTCGGTCCAACTGCCGAACCAGGAGTCCCCACCAAGGGGCATCCAGGTGCGACACCCCAACTGCCAGGGGGCCGGGGCATGATCAGCTGCGGCACAGGGCAGCGGCCGCAAGCCGCTGTCCGACTCGGCCCAGGGTTGCCAGAAACCCTGGCGATCCGTGAGGCAATAGAATCGGTTGTGCTGATCGAAGCGCGGTTGCTGCAGTGACTCTTCCTGGCCATCGCCCGCCATGCAATGGGGATCGCCCCAGGTGCCGTCGGCCAGGCGTTCGGCGAGCATCAGGCGAGTGCTGGTCCAGGGCTGATGGGGGCGATCCCATTCGATCCAGGCCAGGCGTTGGCCATTGGGGCTCAAGGTCGGCGCGGCATAGAAGTCGGCCCCGGCGGCGAGCAGGCGGCGCTGGCCGCTGCGGATGTCGATGGCCACCAGCCGGTGCTCGTTGGCGCACTCTTCCACGGCCAGTACTTGATCGGCGTGCGCGTGCAGGTCCCCGTAGCGGCAGTCGCCTCGGGTCAGTGCCACTGGTGAACCGTCTTTCAGGGACTGCCGATACAGTTGCTGGTCTGCTTCATTGACGAACAGCAGGACGTCGCCGCTGAGGCAGAAGGCACCTCCGCCGTATTCATAGACGCGGCTGCGGACGCTGAACCCCGGCGGCGTCAGGCAGCGGGCCTGGCCTTGCTGCCAATGCCAGATCCGGCAACTGGCGTCCGCAGGACGGTATTCATTCCAGAACACCCCATCGGGTGTCAGTTGCAGCTCGGCAAAATCGATCCCGGCGGTGGTGGCCTGGTTGGCGCTGAAGGGCTCAACCCTTGGCGATGAGGCGTGAGTTTCGTTCATTGCGAAAGGCCAGTTGTTCAATGGTTTGGGTGGCCGTTTCGGATTCTTCGCGGGCCTTGAGAATCATCCCGTGGTGTTCCGATTTACTGCACACCGGGTCGGCATTGCTGGCGTCCCCCGTGAGCATGAAGGCTTGGCAGCGGCAGCCGCCGAAGTCCTTTTCTTTCTCGTCGCAGGAGCGGCATGGCTCCGGCATCCAATCGTAACCGCGAAAGCGGTTGAAGCCGAAGGAGTCGTACCAGATGTGCTGCATGCTGTGGTCGCGCACATTGGGGAACTGCACCGGCATTTGCCGCGCGCCGTGACAGGGCAGGGCGGTGCCGTCCGGGGTGACGGTGAGGAAGATACTGCCCCAGCCGTTCATACAGGCCTTGGGGCGTTCTTCGTAGTAGTCCGGAGTGACGAAAATCAGCTTGCAGGGATGCCCTTGGGCTTCCAGCTTGGCGCGGTATTGGTTGGTGATGCGTTCCGCGCGCACCAGTTGCTCCCGGGTGGGCAGCAGGCCGACGCGGTTGAGCTGGGCCCAGCCGTAGAACTGACAGGTGGCGAGTTCGACGAAGTCGGCTTCCAGGGCGATGCACAGCTCGATGATGCGGTCGATCTTGTCGATGTTGTGCCGGTGGGTGACGAAGTTCAGCACCATCGGATAGCCGTGAGCCTTGACCGCGCGGGCCATCTCCAGCTTCTGGGCGAAGGCTTTCTTGGAGCCGGCCAGCAGGTTGTTCACTTGCTCGTCGCTGGCCTGGAAGCTGATCTGGATATGGTCCAGGCCGGCTTTCTTGAAGTCGCTGATCTTCTGCTCGGTCAGGCCGATGCCGGAGGTGATCAAGTTGGTATAGAAGCCCAGCTTGCGCGCCTCGCCGATCAACTCGGCGAGGTCCTGGCGCACCAGCGGTTCGCCGCCGGAGAAGCCCAACTGCGCCGCGCCCATCTCCCGCGCTTCACGGAATACCTTGATCCATTGTTCGGTGCTCAGCTCCTTGCCCTGCTCGGCAAAGTCCAGCGGATTGGAACAGTAGGGGCATTGCAGCGGGCAGCGATAAGTCAGCTCGGCCAGCAGCCACAGTGGCAGGCCGACGTCCGGTTTGTCGGGCAGTGGCACTGACTCAGCCGAGTTCGATCCAGTGCTGGGCACGGGCGACCTCCATGAACTGCTCGATATCGTCACCGAGCTCGGCCACTCCGGGGAACTGTACTTCCAACGCCTGGATGATCGCTGCCACGTCACGCTCGCCGTCGATCAGGCCGCCAATCAGAGCGGCGCTGTCATTGAGCTTGATCATGCCTTCCGGGTAGAGCAATACATGGCCTTTTTGTGCCGGCTCGTACTGGAAGCGGTAGCCGGGACGCCAGCGTGGGGTTTTGCTGCGGTCGAAACTCATAGGGTGATCCCCTTATGCCAGACCCGCTGATCGGTGACGCTGTGATAGGGCGGGCGGTTCAATTCATAGGCCATGCTCATGGCGTCGAGCATGCTCCAAAGGATGTCCAGTTTGAACTGGAGAATTTCCAGCATGCGTTCCTGACCGGCACGGGTGGTGTAGTGCTGCAGGGTGATGGCCAGACCGTGTTCCACATCGCGCCGGGCCTGGCCCAGGCGGGTGCGGAAGTACTCGTAGCCGGTCGGGTCGATCCAGGGATAGTGCTGGGGCCAGCTGTCCAGGCGCGATTGGTGGATCTGCGGGGCGAACAGTTCGGTCAGCGAGCTGCTGGCGGCCTCTTGCCAGCTGGCGCGGCGGGCGAAGTTGACGTAGGCGTCCACGGCAAAACGTACGCCGGGCAGCACCAGCTCTTGGGAGCGCAGTTGGTCCGGGTCCAGGCCCACGGCCTGGCCCAGGCGCAGCCAGGCTTCGATACCACCGTCTTCACCCGGGGCACCGTCATGGTCCAGCAGGCGCTGGATCCACTCGCGGCGAATGTCCCGGTCCGGGCAGTTGGCGAGGATCGCCGCATCCTTCATGGGGATGTTCACCTGGTAGTAGAAGCGGTTGGCGACCCAGCCCTGGATCTGTTCGCGGCTTGCCCGGCCTTCATACATCGCCACGTGATAGGGGTGATGGATGTGGTAGTAGGCGCCCTTGGCGCGCAGCGCCTGCTCGAATTCGGCGGGGGACAGCGGGGTGTCGGTCATGTGTGTTCTCCGGGGGGCTGCCCTTTCGCGGGCAAGCCCGCCCCTACGCAAAGGGGCCAAGGCTCTTGGGTCGAGCTTGTGGGCGATACGGCCTACAGCTCAATACTCATTCCGTCGTAAGCCACTTCCACCTTTCGGCGTACCAGTTCGGCACGTTCGGCGGAGTCTTCGTCGAGGATCGGGTTGGTGTTGTTAATGTGGATCAGCACCTTGCGCTGGCGGGGCAGCTGTTCCAGCACTTCGAGCATGCCTCCCGGGCCGTTCTGGGCCAGGTGGCCCATTTCCCGGCCGGTGCGGGTACCGACGCCACGGCGCTGCATTTCATCGTCTTCCCACAGGGTGCCGTCCAGCAGCAGGCAGTCGCTGGCGGACATGATCTCCAGCAGTGGTGCATCGACCTTGCCCAGGCCTGGCGCGTAGAAGAGTTTACCGCCGCTGCGCAGGTCTTCGACGATCAGGCCGATGTTGTCGCCTGGGTGCGGATCGAAACGATGGGGCGAATAGGGCGGTGCAGCACTGCGCAAAGGCAGTGGGGTGAAGCGCAGGTTGGGGCAGGCCGGAACCGTGAAGCTCTGGTCGAGCTCGATGCGGTTCCAGTTCAGGCCGCCGTTCCAGTGGCTGAGCATCTTGAACAGGGGGAAACCGGTGCTCAGGTCTTCGTGGACCATGTCGGTGCACCAGACCTGATGCGGGCAGCCTTCGCGCAGGCTGAGCAGGCCGGTGGTGTGATCGATCTGGCTGTCCATGAGGATGATGGCGCTGATCCCGCTGTCGCGCAGTGCACGGCCCGGTTGCATGGGGGCAAAACCCTGCAGTTGGGCGCGGATGTCCGGTGAGGCATTGCACAGTACCCAGTTCACCCCGTCATCGGAAATCGCGATGGACGACTGGGTACGAGCCTGGGCCCGCAGGCTGCCGTCGCGAAACCCTGCGCAGTTCACGCAGTTGCAGTTCCACTGCGGAAAACCACCGCCGGCGGCGGAACCTAGAATCTGGACAAACATGGACGCTCCCAGGGAAAAAAGACGTAGAACTGAAAATAAAAACGCCCCGGACGGACCGAGGCGTTGCGCTGCGTTTTCTGGCCAGAGGCAGAAATCAGCGGCTGGCGAAGTACATGGTGACTTCGAAGCCGATACGCAGGTCGGTGTAAGCAGGTTTGGACCAGGTCATAAAAATGCTCCTTTGAGGTGGGTGGGACGGGTATTGCCTATACATATAGTCCACCTCCGGCGGGAGATGTTCAGATGCTTAGGGGGCTATCTTACTAAATTCCCACAAAAGGTTGCCCGCAATTCTGAAGAAAGCTCGTTGCAGCACCGGTAATGATCATTCTGCCGCTTGCCAGGGCGCTCCTGGGCAAGGCCCGTTGGCCAGTACTGTCCAGCCGCCTGTCGCCGAATGCAGGGCCATGGCGGCCTGGGTCACCGCTGAGGGCGTGAGGGCCAGGATGCTGTCGTGCAGCCGCTCCAGGTAATCCGACGGATGGCCGGCCAGTTTCGCCTGCCACAGCAGTTCAGCGGCTTGCTCCAGGGGCAGGAGCGAGGCTTGGAACTGTTGAGCCAGAGCCTGTCGCTGTTCGTTCCAGAACGGCTCGTCGAGCGCCTGGAGCTGTTCCGGCAACTGCTGGAGGAATTGTTCCAGGTGCTGAAGTATTTCCGTGAGCGTCGCCTTGGGCGATTGCACGCCGAACAGCAGGCCGGTCTGGCCATTGCGTTGGCGTATGGCGCTGAACACCGCGTAACCCAACTGCAACTCCACCCGCAGGCACTGATAGAACGGCGTTTGGCAGAGTTGGCCCAGCAGGCGCCAGGCCGCTTCATCGGCAAGGCGGGTGCCGGGCGTTGGGCAGAACAGCAGCAGGGCCTGTTCGCTGGATGCCCCAGGGTACGTCTGCCAACGATAGGCGGTGTCTGGCGGTGAGGGTTGGCACAGGGCCGTATCTGCTGTTCCCGGCATCTTTTGCAGCGCTTGGCCAAGGGCTTCCTGAGTGCCGGCTGACAGCGCCAAGGCCAGGCCGTCCCATCGAGCACCAGCCCACAGGGCTTGCAGGGATTGAGGCTGTGCAACTGTCAGCTCGCCGGGTTGTGGTTGCTCGCTGAAGGCCTTGAGCAACTGACGGATCGGCATCAAGGGGGCATCGTCTGTCGTAGCTGCGCTCTGCAGCCAGAACGATTCGGCGGGCTGGTTCAGTTGCTTCAGCGCCTGCTGCAGCACTGCGGGCATGGGTTGCTGCAGGCCACTGAGTTTCAGCAACCAATCGGCGCCACTGGTGGTGAAGCTCAGTGCTACTCCAGCCTCACCCGCATCGCTGCGCAAGGGCGCCAGGCTATGCAGGAGGCGCTCGTGCACACCAGTTGGGGCGGGTGAAGCCAGGCGCCAGCGCAGAATCAAGGTCCCTTCGCGGCTATCCGCAGGCAGGGCCTGGCTGATGTTCAACGCCGAGCTCTCTCGCCGGCTTCGCGAGCGATCCTGGGCGAAGGTGCGTAGTCCTCGGTGTGCGCTGGTCTGCCCGCGAATCAGTCCTGCCCGCGGTGCTTCAGCGGTACTGCGCAGAAAAGGGTTACCCGGTGGCTGGCACCACTCATGGCTGAAGTTATCCACAGCCTGCGGTTGCAACTGTGCGAGCAGCACCCTGATGGCCTTGATTCCTTGCACATCCAGCTCGCCGACGGTCTGCCGGCTGTCCCGCTGGGCCAACTCCAGGGCGCTGCCGACCTGCAGCTGGCGTTGTCGCAGCAAGGCATATTCTGTTCGCAGCGCTGGCCAATCGTCCTGGGCGCTGAAGAAACCCAGCCAATCTGCCAGCAGTTCGCGGACCTGGGCCGGTGCCGTCGCCTCTGTTGTGCTCAGGTTCAATTGCAGATGCAGCAAGGCCTGACCGGCAAACTCGTACAGCGTCTGTGCCTTCAGGCTCTGGGCCAATTGGCGTTGCTGGAGTCCGGCAAGCAGCCCGCCCGGCTTGGCCGATTGCAGCCAGGTGCAGAGAAAGTCCAGTGCAGGCGCTGCGCCCTCGGGCAGTTGTTCCAGGGTGAACAGCAGGTCCAGACGGTGAGCATCGAGCTGTTGATAAGTGCCGATGCCGGTAGTCGACAGCGCAGGAGGCACGCTCTGCTCAAGGCGCTGGCCTTTCGGTAGATCTGCGCCATAGCGTCTGGCCAGGGCGCGGAGTTCTTCCAGAGACTGTGGTCCGGCGAGGCTCAGGGTCATTTGCCCGGCTTGGTAAAAGTCTTGGTGAAATTGCTGCAGCGCTTGCTGAAAAGCCTGGCTGGGCAGGTTGAGGCTGTAGCGGTTGCCAGCATGGAAGGCCCGCAGCGGGTGAGCAGCGGACAGGCCGTCGAACAGTGCGAACTGGCGTTGCGCCGCCCCATCCCGGGACCAGGCGATAAATTCCGCATGCAGCACTTCTCGCTCCCGGCGCTGGTCTTCAAGACTCATCCGCGGTCGGGCGAGCATGTCGCACAGACGCTCCAGGCCGCCGGCCAGGGCGCTGACCGGCAGCTCGAAAAAGAACTCGGTCGCGCGCTCACAGGTCTTGGCGTTCAGTTGTCCTCCCTGGCCCCGCACATAGGCCATCAATCCCTGTTCGGCGGGAAAACGCTCGGTGCCGAGAAACAGCAGGTGCTCCAGGAAGTGCGCCAGCCCCGGCCAGGCCAGTGGTACATCGTGGCTGCCGGCCGATACCCGCAGTGCGGCGGCGCAACGTTTCAAGTGAGGGGCATGACGCAAGGACACCCGCAGGCCGTTGGCCAGGGTTTCCACGTGAGGCAGAGGGTGGTTCAGCGCGGGCATGAGCACTTCCAGGACAGAGAAGCGCCCATGCTAGCGGATATCCCCGGATCAGCGCTTGCTCAGGTCGTCGTAAAGCTCGGGACGGCGATCGGCAAGATAGTGGTTCAGTGCCTGGGACTCGTGCATCAGCTGACGATCCAGGGTGCCGATGATCAGGGCCTCGTCCAGTCCGGCCAGGGCGATCCGGCTGCCATCGGGGGCGGCGATGCTGCTCTGGCCGCAGTAGCGGATCTGATCTTCCCGGCCGCAGTAGTTGGCGTAGGCCACGTAACACTGGTTCTCGAAGGCCCTGGCGCGAATGGTCACATCGGCGACGAAGTCGTAGGGAATCATGTTCGCCGTCGGCACCAGGATCAGCTCGGCACCGGCCAGGGCCAGGCGCCGGGCGTTCTCCGGAAACTCGATGTCGTAGCAGATCAGGAAACCGAGCTTCCAACCGTTGAGCTCCACCAGGGGGAAGTCATCCGCGCCGGCGCTGAACATCGAGTGATCAAGGTCACCGAACAGATGGGTCTTGCGGTAGTTGCACAGGCGCTGGCCGTGGGCGTCGATCAGTTGCACGGCGTTGTAGATCTGCCCGTCGGCGCTGCGTTCCGGGTAGCCGTAGAGAATCGCCGTACCCGCCGCTTGAGCGATAGCGGCGATGTGCTGGGCCGAGGGGCCATCCTGGGCCTCGGCCAGAGCGCCGACGGCTTCCACACCGATGTTGTAGCCGCTGAGGAACATTTCCGGCAGCACCAGCAGATCGGCATCGGTGGCCTCCATGGCCACCTGATGCAGGCGTTGCAGATTGGCCGTCACGTCCAACGGCAATGGCGGGCACTGATACAGGGCGACACGCATGGTCCTCACTCCTCTGACTGGCTGACCGGGCACTGTAGCCGATGTCTCGTGTTCGGCGTACGGTCCGGCGCCGAGCCCCCAAGGAGCTCTCGCCGGTATTCGCTGCAGCCGCGCTCAGTATTGTTCAATCCGCCAGGGCGATAGGCCCGATCTCATGGAACACATCCCCTGGCCCCGGGTTCTCGGCATGGGTAGCGCCGCCGAAGTGTTTCATGATCCCCCACACGGCGTTGAGCGACGTTTGCACCGCGCCCTCGACCCAGGCCGGGGTCCAGGACACATCGTCACCTGCGATGAAAATGCCGCGCTGTTCGGCAGGCATGTCTTCCTGCATGAAGTGCGCGTACATCCTTTGGTTGTAGCGGTAGTGGCCCGGCAATGCGCCCTTGAAGGCGCCGAGGAAGTGCGGATCGGCTTCCCAGGACACGGTGATCGGATCGCCGATGATGCGGCTGGCGATGTCCACTTTGGGGTAGATCTTTTTCAGTGCGTCCAGGGCCAGTTTCACGCGCTTTTCCACGGGCTGCGGGAGCATCTTCAGGGCATCGCTCATCCACGAGTAGGACAGGCAGATCACCCCCGGCTTGTCGTCGCCGTTATCGAACAGGTAGGTGCCGCGGGTCAGGCGGTCGGTGAGGGTCATGCTCATCAGGTCGCGGCCGGTTTCCGGGTCCTTGTCCTTCCAGAATGGCCGGTCGACCATGACGAAGGTCTTCGACGATTGCATGTAGCGGGTGCGGTCCAGGGCCATCCACATCTTCTGCGAGAACAGCGACTCCTCGCATTCGATCTGGGTGGTCAGCAGCCAGCTCTGGCAGGTGGTCAGCACGGCCGCGTATTCCCGGGTATCGCCCCAATTGTCGGTGACACTGAAGCGGCCGTCGGCGGCCCGGGCAATGCGCTTGACCCCGGTGCGTGGTGCACCGTTGTGCAGCGAGCTGAGGCTGGTGCCGGTCGGCCAGTGGGCGCAACGCTCGGGTACGTGGCGCCAGATGCCCAGGGGCACCTGCTCGACGCCGCCCACCACCAGATGCTGGTGGTCGTCGCAGTTGGTCATCACCACGCGGAAGATTTCCAGCATCGAGTTGGGGAAGTCCGAGTCCCAGCCGCCGGTGCCGAAGCCCACCTGGCCGAACACTTCACGGTGGTGGAACGACAGCTTGGCGAAGGCCTTGGAGGTGGCGACGAAGTCGTAGAACGTGCGGTCGTCCCACAGTGGCACCAGGATGTTCCACAACTCCTTGAGGCGCGGCACATCGCGGTCGCGAATGGCTTGCTGGATCTCGCTGAAGCGCGAGCCGTCCTCCAGGGCGTCGGCCCAGGCGTCGGCGACTTCCTGGAACAAGGCCGGCAGGTCAGCCAGTTTCTGGGCGTAGTGGGTCTGGCCTTCGAGATCGATGACCGTGCTGCCCGAAGCCGGGGTCAGCGGGTTAGGGAAGGGCTTGGTTTCAAGGCCGAGCTTGTCGACGTAGTGATAGAAGGCCGTGGACGACACCGGAAAGCGCATGCCGCCCAGCTCGGCGATGATCCCTTCGGCACCTTCGAAGGCCTGGGAGCGCAGGCGACCGCCCATCTTCGACGCTTCATAGACCACCGGCTTGAGGCCCAGCTTCATCAGTTCGTAGGCGGCCACCAGCCCGGCGATACCGGCGCCGACAATGGCCACTTCGGTGCCGTGCTGGGCTTGGGGAATGCTGCCCAGGCCGGCGGGATGCTCGATCCAGTCGTCGAAGGCGAAAGGGAAATCTGGGCCGAAAATGGTGATCGGCTTCTTACCGTCTGCAGGATGGCGATTGTTCTTGTTCATGGCTGACCTTGGCGGGCGGCTCAGCAGAGTGCTGAGTATAGGAAAAGATGGCAGCCATTCTAGAGAGGGTGAAACACGTAAATAAGACGCAAACTGTCGTCGTTATGCATTGTTATTTATCAATATGACGAACAGGTGATTCAGATTGACGGCGGAGTGCTATCGGCTGCGGCACGTCAGAGCGCATGCCCGCGATCGATCTTGCTGCTGAGGATGATCGAGGTGGTGGTCTTTTCCACGCCGTCGACGCTGCCGATCTGGTCCAGCAACTGGTCCAGCTGTTCCGGCGAGTCGGTGCGCAGCCAGGCCACGTAATCGAACTCACCGCTCACCGCGCACAGTTGCTGGACCTGAGCCATGCCACTCAGGCGGCGCAGCACTTCCTTGCCGGAGCGCGGCTGGACCTTGATCCCCACATACGCCTGCAAGCCGCCGTCGACCACCCTCTGACCCAGGCGCACGCCATAGCCGGTGATGACTCGGGTCTTTTCCAGGCGCGCCAGGCGCGAAGTCACGGTGGTGCGGGCGATACCCAACTGCCGGGCCAGCATGGCCACGCTCTCGCGGGCGTTGATCTGCAGGGCGGCGATCAACTGACGGTCGACTTCATCAAGAACGGGAGGGCGGCTATCGGACAAGATGGGCTCCAGCACGGCTATCGAGGGAGCGAGCATGTTACAGCCTCGGGCAAACCCTGGCTGCTGCTGCCGATTGTCTGTTCGGATCGGGGGCTGATCTTTGGCGATCGGGACTTTTTTTGAAACAAATAGCCTGCGACAAGTTGTCATAAGTAACCAGTTAGTACATTCTCGCGACCTGGTTTTACAGATGGCAGAGGTTTGACATGAAAAACACGGGGGCTGCCACCGGCAGCCGATGGCTCCTGATGGGGCTGGGCGTTCTGATTGCCCTGATCGGGCTAGGCCTGGCGGGGGGCGGTGGCTATCTCCTGAGCCTGGGAGGCAGCGCCTACTTCTTGTTGATGGGCCTGGCGATGCTGGTGTCCGGCGTGCTGATCGCCCGGGCGAATCCCCGTGGTGCAAGGCTGTACGGCGTGGCCCTGGTGCTGACGGCGATCTGGGCGGTCTGGGATGCGGGCCTGGAATACTGGCCGCTGGTTTCGCGGGTGCTGACCTTTGCCGTGATCGGCTTGGTGGTGGCGCTGATGTACCCGACCCTGGTGCGTGCCTCCGGTGCTCGTCCCGGGCGTGGGGCCTATGGCTTGGCTGGGCTGCTGGGCGTTGGCGTAGTGGCGACCCTGGCCTACATGTTCGTGCCGACCCACCTGGTCAAGGCGGACAAGGTGCCGGCGATCCAGCCCGTGGCGCCGGGCACTGAACAGAAAGATTGGGCCCACTGGGGCAACACCACGGCGGGCAACCGCTTTGCCGCCCTGGACCAGATCAACAAGGGCAATATCGGCCAACTGCAAGTGGCCTGGACCTTCCGCACCGGTGACCTGCCTGAAAGCAACGGCGCTGGTGCCGAAGACCAGAACACCCCGCTGCAGATCGGCGATACCGTCTACACCTGCACCGCCTACGGCAAGGTGTTCGCCCTGGACGCCGACACCGGCGCCGAGCGCTGGAAGTTCGACCCCAAAGGTTACGCGCCCAACTGGCAGCGTTGCCGTGGCTTGGGCTATTTCGACGCCTCGGCGGTCCCGGTAAGCCAGTCCTCGGCGCCTGCCGCTGCTCCTGCGGCTTGCACCAGGCGCCTGTTCCTGCCGACCGGTGATGCGCGGCTGATTGCACTCGATGCTGAAACCGGCAAGCCCTGTGAAGACTTCGGCCTCCAGGGCACGGTCGATCTGAAAACCGACATGGGCGAGATCAAGCCGGGCTACTACCAGCAAACCTCGACTCCCCTGGTGGCCGGTACCGTGGTCATCGTCGGCGGCCGGGTGGCGGATAACTTCTCCACGGGCGAACCACCGGGCGTGGTGCGTGCCTTCGATGTGCGCAGTGGTGAACTGATGTGGGCCTGGGACCCGGGCAACCCGGCCACCACCAAGCGTCCGCCAGCGGGTGAAACCTATACCCGTGGCACCCCGAACGTCTGGTCGGCGATGTCCTATGACGCCAAGCTGGGCCTGGTGTACCTGCCCACCGGCAACGCCACGCCGGATTTTTTCGGCGGTCAGCGCAGCGAGTTCGATGACCAGTGGAGCTCCTCGGTTGTCGCCCTTGATGTGAAGACCGGCCAGGTGCGCTGGCACTTCCAGACCACCCACCACGACCTCTGGGATTTCGACCTGCCGGCGCAGCCGCTGCTGTACGACATCCCGGACGACAAGGGCGGCGTGCAGCCGGCGCTGGCGCAAGTCACCAAGCAGGGCGAGATCTTCGTGCTCAACCGCGAGACCGGCAAACCCATTGCTCGGGTGGAAGAGCGGCCGGTGCCCCAGGGCAATGTGCCGGGTGAGCGTTACTCGCCGACCCAGCCGTTCTCGGTGGAGATGCCATCCATTGGCAACCAGACCCTGACCGAATCCGATATGTGGGGCGCAACACCCTTCGACCAACTGATGTGCCGCATTCAGTTCAAGGGCATGCGCCATGAAGGTGTGTACACCCCGCCCGGGTTGGATCACGCACTGCAGTTCCCAGGCTCCCTGGGAGGCATGAACTGGGGCAGCGTGTCGGTGGACCCCACCAGCCACTACATGTTCGTCAACGACATGCGTCTGGGCCTGGCCAACTACATGATCCCTCGGGATCAGATCGCTGCCGGTGCCAGTGGTATCGAAATGGGCGTAGTGCCCCAGGAAGGCACGCCGTTCGGTGCCATGCGCCAGCGTTTCCTCTCGGCAGTTGGCATTCCTTGTCAGAAGCCGCCGTTCGGCACCATGTCGGCCATTGATCTGAAGACCAGGAAGTTGGTGTGGCAGGTGCCAGTGGGCACTGTGCAGGACACAGGTCCGCTGGGGATTCGCATGCACTTGCCGATTCCTATCGGCATGCCGACCCTGGGCGCTTCCCTGGCGACCCAATCCGGCCTGTTGTTCTTCGCCGGCACCCAGGACTTCTACCTGCGGGCCTTCGATACCGGCAATGGCAACGAAATCTGGAAGGCGCGCTTGCCGGTCGGTAGTCAGTCGGGGCCGATGACATACGTTTCGCCCAAGACCGGGCGCCAGTACATCCTGCTTACGGCAGGCGGTGCTCGTCAGTCGACGGACCGTGGCGATTATGTGATTGCCTACGCGCTGCCTAAATAGACACCGCGTCACGGCACTCTAAAAAAGCCGCGCCCTGCGCGGCTTTTTCATCAGCGCACGCCAGGTACTTCGGTCCTGGGTGATGCTGGAAAAGACTGCGCGAAGCGCGCCATGTCCTGTTGCCAGGCAAAACCTGCGGGCACAAAAAAGCCGCGTATCACGCGGCTTTCAATTTGGTGGGCCCACACGGACTTGAACCGTGGACCAAAGGATTATGAGTCCTCTGCTCTAACCAACTGAGCTATAGGCCCTCAGTAGGCGGCGGATTATAACGATGGTTTCTCGGCTGTGCTATCCGAAAAGTCGGAAACCCGGATCTGCAGGAAGGTTGCGCAGAACTCATCGGCTTCCAGGGGCAGGCTGACGATGTAGCCCTGGATCTGCTCGCAGCCTTCGAGAGTGAGGAAGGTCTGCTGGGCCTGGTTTTCAACACCTTCGGCAATGACCGTGAATTGCATGCTGCGGCCCAGGGCGATGATGGCGCGGACTATCGCCACATCGTGGGGGTCGTCCGGCAAGCCGCGGACGAATGATTGGTCGATCTTGAGAAAATCCAGAGGCAGGCGCTTGAGATAGCTCAAGGACGAGTAGCCGGTGCCGAAGTCGTCGATGGCCAGTTGCATTCCCAGATGTTTGAGCTGATGCAGTACCTCCAGGGCTTCTTCAGCCTGGCTCATGATGAAGTTCTCGGTGATTTCCAACTGCAGCAACCCAGGCGGCAGGTCATAGTCGCGCAGCAGTTGTTCGATGCGGCCCAGCAGGTTGGGTTGGCGCAACTGGGCACCTGCCAGATTCACTGACAGTGGCCCGAAATTCTCATAGCGCTGACTCCAGGTATGGAGTTGCTGGCAGGCCCGTTCCAGTACCCAGTCCCCGATCAGCAGGATCATGCCGTTCTCTTCCGCCAATGGAATGAAATGCTCGGGGGGGACGTCGCCGAAGTTGGGGTGGTGCCAGCGAATCAGCGCTTCGGCCCCCACCAGTTCGTGGCTGCTGAGGCTGATCTTGGGTTGGAAATAAAGAGACAGCTCTCCACGTTCGATGGCTCGGCGCAGTTCGTGCTCCAGGGCGACACGTTCGCTGGCCTGGGCGGTCAGGTCGCGGGTGTAGCGCTCGACCCGGTTGCGCCCCTTGGCCTTGGAGCGATACATGGCGGCGTCGGCGTTCTTGATCAGCGTGGCAACGTCGCAACCATCCTTGGGGTACAGGCTGGTGCCGATGCTGGCGCTGATGAAGAACTCGTGCTCGCCGGCCTGGAAGGGGGCGGTGAAGCAGTTCAGCAGCTTGGTGGCGATATGGTCGGCGTCGCTGGCCTGGTGCAGGCCCGGAAGCAAGATGATGAATTCGTCCCCACCCAGGCGGGCGACAGTGTCGATGTCTCGCAACTGCTCCTTCAGACGTACCGCGATGCCTTTGAGCAGTAGGTCGCCCACCGGGTGCCCAAGGCTGTCGTTGATGTGCTTGAAGCGATCCAGGTCGAGAAACAGCACGGCTCCCTGGCTGCCGTTTTCCTCTTGGCTGTTGAGCGCGGTCAGTAAGCGGCTTTCGAACAAGGTGCGGTTCGGCAGTCCGGTGAGGGGATCGTGGTGGGCCTGGTAGTCGAGGCGTGCCTGGGCATGCTTGAGGCTGGAGATGTCGGCGAACACCGCAACGAAATGGGTGATCTGCCGATCCTTGTTGCGCACTGCGTTGATCGTCAGCCAGTTGGGGTAGAGCTCGCCGTTCTTGCGACGGTTGGAGATCTCGCCCTGCCAGTGGCCTTCCAGGGTCAGTTGGTGCCACATCGCCGCGTAGAAGGCGCTGTCATGCAGGCCGGACGCCAACAGGCGCGGTGTGTGTCCCAGGGTTTCACTTTCGCTGTAACCGGTGATCTCGCTGAAGGCACGATTGACGGCGCTGATGCGCTGCTGGGTATCGGTGATCATTACGCCTTCGGCGGTGCTCTCAAACACCGTGGCGGCCTGCTGCAGTTTTTCCTGCATCAACTGGCGGTCGGTGATATCCCGGGCAATGGTCAGCATGCAGTCGTCGTCGCCAATGGGCAGCGGTCGGCTCGACAGTTCACAGAGACGGATCTGGCCATCGTTGCGTCGGATGTGGCAGCTGAAGTCACGGACAAAACCGTCCCGCTGCAGCAGGTCGAGCAGCTGCTTGCGCTCGTTGAGGTTGACCCAGATTCCCAGGTCCAGAGTCGAACGATCCAGGGACATGGCACTGTTGAAGCCGGTGATGCGGCTAAAGCCCTCGTTGACCTCGATCAGCAGTCCATCCCGTTGCCGGGTCAGCAACAGCCCATCTGGCGAAGCATGGAAGGCTTTGGCGAACTTCTCCTCTGAGATCTGCAACTGTTGCTGGGTTTCCTTGAGCTGGCTGATGTCGCGCACTACCACCACCAGCGCCGGGGTGGTGTCGAGGTCGAAGGGTTCGGCGGAGATCAGGCCGGTGAAGACTTGGCCATTGTGGCGGCGGAAGGGCATTTCCAGGTTGCGGATGCTACCGGCCTGCAAGCGCTGCAAGAGGCTCGGGCCGACCCCCGGGATGCCCCAGATATTCAGTTCGGTGGCGGTCTGGCCAATCACGGTTTCGGCGCTCAGGCCGATCTGCTCCTCGAAGGCCTTGTTGACCTCCAGCAGGCAGCCGTCGGACAGGCGCGCGATGACCAGGATGTCCGGGCACTGCTGGAACACCGAGGCGAACTTCTGCTCGGAAAGGCGCAGGGCCTCTTCAGTGTGCTTGGTCTCGCTGATGTCGATCATCAGGCCGCGCATCACCGGCTCATGGCCGTGTTCGATCAGGCTGACGATATCGCGTACCCAGAGGCATCGGCCGTCGGCGGTGATCACTCGATAGTCGAGGCTGTGGTCGCGTCCGGCCTGTACTTCGTGGTCGCAGAAGGCCTGGGCGCGAGTCAGGTCGGCGGGGTGGATGATGTTGCGCCAGAACCCCGGGATCAGCCAGTGGGATAGGGGGTAGCCCAGCAGCGCCTCGGCATGGGGGGAGACATAGCTGTAAGTGAAGTCGCTGACACGCGCCTCCCAGGCGATGGCCGAGAGGCTCTCCACCAGGCTGCGGTAATGGTATTCACTGCGGCGCAACTCTTGTTCCAGAGCTACTCTGCGGGAGATCTCCGAGCTCAGGCGACGGTTGATGCGGATCACCACCGCCAGCACTGTGACCAACAGCAGGAGGCCGGGCAGGCCGTACATCAGGACATCCGACCAGAACGTCCGATGGTCGAGGACGCTGCCGACCCAATGTTGTTGAATCGCGCTGATTTCCTCGGCACTGAGGTCCGCCAGGACCTTGTCGAGTATGCCCGCCAGGATCTTGCTGTCCCGTGGGACGCCCATGGCCAACTGGTAGCGATAAGGGGTTTCGCCGCTGACGTACAGGCCCTCGAGCTTGAGCTGGCGCAGGCTCCAGACACTGGAGGCCAGATCGCCCACTACGGCGTCCACCTCGTCGGTGGCCAGGGCCTGCAGGGCCGAGCTGATATTGGGCAGCGCCACCAGGTTCAGGTCCGGGTGTTGGGTGCGCAGCAACTCGTGAGGGGCGTAGTTCTCCACCACCGCGACCTTGATGCCGTAAAGATCCTTGAGGTTGCGCGGTTGTGCGCCACCTGCATGGGCCAGGATAACAATGGGGAAGTCGAGATAGGGGCGGGTGAAGGCCATGTAACTCTGGCGTTCCGGGGTCGACATGATGCCGGGCAGCAGGTCCAGCTTGCCTTGCTTGGCATCTTCGAGCACGGCGGTCCAACTGGCCGGTTCGACGGGCGTCAGGGTGATTGACAGGCGTTCCTGGATCAGATGGATGTAGTCCGCTGCCAGGCCCTGGTAGCGGCCCTCTTCATCCCGATACTCAAAGGGCGGCCAGGAGGCATCTATACCCAGGCGCAGTTGCGGATGGGCCTTGAGCCAGCCACGTTCTTCATCGGTGAGAGTCAGCGCGCCAGCCGTTGCGGTCCAGGTAAGTAGCGCCAGCAGAAGCATGGCCGACAGTCTGGGCATAACCGTCTCGTTATGGCACGGGGAATGTTTCGAGTGTAGACGGGCTATGGGGGTGGGGGAGGGAGGATCTGCAAAAAGCAAAACCCCCAGCTGGGCTGGGGGTTTTGGGCTTACTCGTCGAGGAAGGAGCGCAGATGCTCGCTTCGCGTCGGGTGGCGCAGCTTGCGCAGCGCCTTGGCTTCGATCTGACGAATCCGTTCACGGGTCACGTCGAACTGTTTACCAACCTCCTCAAGGGTGTGGTCGGTATTCATGTCGATGCCGAAGCGCATGCGCAGGACCTTGGCTTCACGGGCAGTGAGGCCGGAGAGTACTTCGCGAGTCGCTTCTTTCAGGCTCTCAACGGTGGCGACATCGATTGGCGACTGCATGGTCGAGTCTTCGATGAAGTCGCCCAGATGGGAGTCTTCGTCATCACCGATCGGGGTTTCCATGGAGATCGGCTCTTTAGCGATCTTCAATACCTTGCGGATCTTGTCCTCAGGCATTTCCATGCGTTCGCCCAGCTCTTCCGGGGTCGGTTCACGACCCATTTCCTGCAGCATCTGCCGGGAAATGCGGTTGAGCTTGTTGATCGTCTCGATCATGTGCACCGGAATACGAATGGTGCGGGCCTGGTCGGCAATCGAGCGAGTGATCGCCTGACGGATCCACCAGGTGGCATAGGTCGAGAACTTGTAGCCGCGACGGTATTCGAACTTGTCTACCGCTTTCATCAAGCCGATGTTGCCTTCCTGGATCAGGTCGAGGAACTGCAGGCCACGGTTGGTGTACTTCTTGGCGATGGAGATCACCAGACGCAAGTTGGCTTCAACCATCTCTTTCTTCGCGCGGCGGGCCTTGGCCTCACCGATCGACATGCGACGGTTGATGTCCTTGATCTCGGCAATCTTCAAGCCGGTTTCAACTTCAAGCGCGGTCAGCTTCTGCTGGCAACGGATGATATCCGGCTGCAGACGGGCAATGGCTTCGGCGTACTTGCTCTTGCCTTTGGCCAGGGCGTCGGTCCAGCTTTCATCCACTTCGTTGCCCGGGAACTGGCGCAGGAAGTCGGCACGCGGCATGCGGGCATCACGCACGCAGAGTTGCATGATGGCGCGTTCTTGCTGACGCAGACGATCCAGGGCGCTGCGTACACGTTCAACCAGGCCTTCGAATTGCTTCGGAACCAGCTTGATCGGCATGAACAGTTCGGCCAGGGCCAACATCTCGGCGATGGCTTGCTTGTTCTCGCGGCCGTGCTTCTTCAGCGCCTTGCGGGTGATCTCCATCTGATCGGCGACGGCGCCGAAGCGCTGTGCAGCGACGACCGGATCCGGACCGCTTTCGGCTTCTTCTTCGTCTTCGGTTGCTTCAGCTTCTTCGTCATCGCTGTCGTCATCCGCTTTCGCGGTTTTGGTGTCGACAGGAGGCGGTACTTCGGCGGCAGGCGGCGTAATGCCGTCATCCGGGTCGATGTACCCGCTGAGAACGTCAGACAGGCGGCCACCTTCGGTGGTGACGCGAGTGTATTCGGAGAGGATGTGATCAACCGTGCCAGGGAAGTGCGCGATTGCGCCCATCACTTCACGGATGCCCTCTTCGATACGTTTGGCGATTTCGATTTCGCCTTCACGTGTGAGCAGCTCTACCGTACCCATTTCGCGCATGTACATGCGCACTGGGTCGGTAGTGCGACCAATGTCGGTTTCCACAGCCGCCAACGCTGCGGCGGCTTCTTCAGCTGCTGCTTCGTCGGTGTCGGCTTCGGCCAACAAAAGGGCATCCGCATCCGGAGCACTCTCGAATACGTTGATCCCCATGTCGTTGATCATGCGGATGATGTCTTCCACCTGTTCCGGATCTGAAATATCCTCCGGCAGGTGGTCGTTGACCTCCGCGTAAGTCAGGTAACCCTGCTCACGTCCACGGCTGATCAACTCTTTGAGGCGAGACTGCTGTTGCGCTTTTCCGGACATAACACCCTATCCACTGAAGGTCTTGGCGGGCAAAAAACAAGCCGAGGATTATACCCGAGCTATGACCTCACGCGCCAGTTGAGGTCGGGTTTGATGCGGGAACATTGCGTTTTAGAAGCTCAACCAGCTGTATTTTCTCTTCGCTGCTGAGCTCGCTTTGGCGCGATTTCCTGAGAAGTTGTTCTAAAACACGCTCGCGTTGGCGAGCGGACAAGCTATTAATGGTGTCGAAAAACTGTTGTTCAAGGTTATCTCCGTCGATCAACCACTCTTTTTCTGCCAGTGCGGTAAGCAGGTGCCCCTGTTGAGTGCCGTGCCAGCGCGCCATCAGCTGATGAATAGAGCGTAGCTTAGGATTTTTCTGTACGGCTTCGATCAGGGCCACCAGCAACTGAGTGTTGGTGTTGTCGTCATCGGCAAAATGTCCGGCATCTTCAACTTTTTCTGCCAGTTGCGGGTGATGCAGCAGGGTGCGCAAGGCTGCAAGCGTAGGAGGCTCCACCGCCGCCGGGATGCGAGGGCCGCGAGGCTGGTCGCGATCGCCCTGGCGCTTGCCTTTGCCGTTCTTGTCCCAGGGCTTGTTTTCCCATTTCTTGCCACCGCCGCTTTTCTTCGGCGTCCACTCTTGTTGAGGGGCGTACGCTTCCTGATGGGGCTCGTGGTAGTCGGCATAATCCGGCATGGCGTCGTAGTCGATGCCAGCGTCATAGATTGGGGGGGCTTCCGCTGGGGCGCTGTGGGCTAGTTGATTCACCGTTTCATTGGTCAGGCCGGTGATTTCGGTCAGGCGCTGGCGCATCAGGGTGCGCAGGTTGGCCCCTGGGATTTTCTCGATCAGCGGTGCTGCCAGGGTCGCCAGATGAGCCTTGCCTTCCAGTGAGCGTGGGTCGGCCTCGTCGATCAGTTGCTGAAAGAAATAGTCCGCCAACGGCTGGGCGTGCTGGTTGATGCGGGCGCGGAAGGCGTCTGTGCCTTCGGAGCGGACCAGGGTATCCGGGTCTTCCCCTTCCGGCAGGAAAAGGAAGCGCGCGCGGCGCCCGTCCTGCAGGCAGGGCAGGGTGGCCTCGAGGGCGCGCCAGGCAGCTTTGCGTCCGGCTTGGTCGCCGTCAAAGCAGAACAATACGTTGGGCACAATGCGGAACAGGCGCTTGAGGTGTTCCTCGCTGGTGGCGGTGCCCAGAGTCGCGACGGCATTGCGCAGGCCTTGCTGGGCCAGGGCGATCACGTCCATATAGCCTTCGACGACGATGATCTCGTCGAGGTTGCGGTTGTTCTTGCGAGCTTCGAACAGACCGTAAAGCTCTTGGCCCTTGTGGAATACCGGGGTTTCCGGAGAGTTCAGGTATTTGGGTTTGTCGTCCCCCAGAACCCGGCCGCCGAAGGCAATGATCCGGCCGCGGGTATCGCGGATCGGGAACATCACGCGATCGCGAAAGCGGTCATAGCGTTTGCCGGTCTCGGCGTTCTCAATCAGCAGCCCGGCATCGATCATGGCCTTCTGCTGCAGAGTGTCGCTGCTCAGGTGCTTGAACAGGTTGTCCCAGCCGGGCGGCGCAAAACCCAGGCCGAAGTCCCGGGCAATTTCGCCGGTGAGGCCGCGCCCCTTGAGGTAGTCGACTGCTGCCTTGCGTGCCGGGTGGCTTTTCAGTGCCTGGCGATAGTAGTCGGCAGCGGCGCTGAGCAGCGGGTACAGCGGTGAGTCTGTGGGTTGTCGGGGTTTGCGCTGGCCACGATTGCTTTCCTCGCGGGGGATCTCCATGCCGGCAGCTTTCGCCAGTTCCTCGACGGCCTGGGGAAAGTCCAGATTGTCGTGGTCCATGATGAAGCCGAGGGCATTGCCGCCTGCGCCGCAACCGAAGCAGTAATAGAACTGCTTGTCGGGGCTGACGCTGAAGGAGGGGGTCTTTTCCTTGTGGAATGGGCAACAGGCTGTGTAGTTCTTGCCGGCTTTCTTGATCTGCAGGCGCGAGCTGACTACATCGACGATGTCGGTGCGGTTCAGAAGGTCGTCAATAAAGCTCTGGGGAATAAGCCCGGCCATTGCGTTCTCGTCATCACTGCGGGGAAAAATAGCCCTGGCGACGCTGTCGAAAGATCAGGTGAGGCGGGGCCTGAAGAGGGCGCGGCTCGACCTGGTTTTCGGCTTGATCGCAGTCGGGAAGTGTATCTGCCGAACGTCCACTGACGTTAATTGCAATCAGTATTCGACTATTTGAGGCAGTGCGCTGAGTCCGACAGTGGCCATTGGAGGGCCTCGGATAGCTCATCAAGCGGGCGCTGGAGAAGGGCGCCTTGGGCTGATCGTCTGCAGGAATCAGTAAGGGTGTGCTCGTCAGTAGCCTTGGAAGGCTCGTCAGAAAAGACGTGCACCGCTGGCAAGAAGCCAGGTCTGACGTGGTGAAGCAGATTCGTCTGGGTCGCATGGGCGGCTTTGACGGTGAAGCATCAAGCGTATTCCGCAAATGCCATTAGCCCGGCTGAGGGCCGGGCTTGGCAGAAGCTTGCAGCGAACGTCTGTGTATTAGTACAGACGTACGGCGCGGCGCTGTTCGCGCTGAACTTTCTTGGCGTGACGCTTAACAGCAGCAGCTGCTTTGCGCTTACGCTCGGAAGTCGGCTTCTCGTAAAATTCGCGGCTACGAACTTCAGCCAGAACACCGGCTTTTTCGCAGGAGCGCTTGAAACGACGCAGAGCTACGTCGAAGGGTTCGTTCTCTTTAACTTTGACGGCTGGCATCCAGAGCTACCTTCATTCATTACCGGGGTCAACGTTCTCGTCGCAAAAATCGCGGCTGAGGTCGTCGGTTTTTAAGGGTTGCGGATGTTAACCCCTCAACGCTCGGAATGCAAAGCCTCTGATCGAAAACCGCTGGCCGGGCGCGGGAGTGGCGACTATTATGCGCGCCTTCGAATTCAGCCTCTACAAGGCGCAAACCCATGCTAGTACTGGGATTAGAAACCTCCTGCGACGAAACCGGCGTCGCGCTTTACGACAGTGAGCGTGGCCTGCTGGCCGATGCGCTGTTCAGTCAGATCGACCTGCATCGCGTCTACGGTGGCGTGGTGCCGGAACTGGCCTCTCGTGACCACGTCAAGCGTATGCTGCCCCTGATTCGCCAGGTCCTGGCGCAAGCTGACTGTGTCTCCACCGAGATCGATGCCATTGCCTACACTGCGGGCCCCGGCTTGGTGGGCGCCTTGTTGGTAGGTGCCTCCTGCGCCCAGGCGCTGGCCTTTGCCTGGGGGATTCCGGCCCTGGGCGTGCATCACATGGAAGGTCACCTGCTGGCGCCGATGCTCGAGGAGCATCCGCCGGAATTTCCGTTCGTCGCTTTGTTGGTGTCGGGCGGCCACACCCAGTTGGTCCGGGTTGATGGCATCGGCCAATACCAGCTGTTGGGCGAGACCCTGGACGATGCGGCAGGCGAAGCGTTCGACAAGACCGCGAAAATGATTGGCCTGAATTATCCAGGCGGCCCCGAGATCGCCCGCCTGGCAACACAGGGTGTCCCTGGGCGTTTTGTCTTCCCGCGGCCAATGACCGATCGTCCGGGCCTGGACTTCAGCTTCAGCGGCTTGAAGACCTTCGCCCTGAACACCTGGCAGCAGTGCGTCAGTGCTGGAGACGACGGTGAGCAAACCCGTTGCGACATCTCTCTCGCCTTCCAGCAAGCGGTGGTGGAAACTTTGACCATCAAGTGCAAGCGCGCCTTGAAGCAGACAGGCCTCAAGCGCGTGGTCATTGCCGGGGGTGTGAGTGCCAACAAGGCCCTGCGAGCCTCCCTGGAAAACATGCTCGCCGAGATGAACGGCAATGTGTTCTACGCTCGTCCCGAGTTCTGCACCGACAACGGCGCGATGATCGCCTATGCCGGCTGTCAGCGTTTGCAGGCCGGACAGCAGGAAAGCCTGGCGATCAGTGTGCAGGCACGCTGGCCGATGGAGCAGCTGTCAGCACTCTGAGAGAGGCGCGCAAGCTGAAGTCTTTTCATCTGTAGGATTCAAAAATGCCGTTCGCGCCCGGCAAACAGGTCGCGTAGATTGCCGCGATGGCGCCAAACGATCAGTAGCGTGAGTACGCTCATCGGTAGTAGTGCCTCAGGTTCCTGCCAGGCCAGTAGCGGCAGGGTCAGGGGTGTGGCGATCAAGGCGGCCAGTGAGCTGGTGCGGGTCAGGTAGAAGGTCAGCGCCCAGGCGGCGATGGCCAGGAGCGCCGCCGGGGGATAGAGCCCCAGCAACATGCCGGCAGCAGTGGCGACGCCTTTGCCGCCGCGAAAGCGGAAGTACAGTGGGAACAGGTGGCCGATTACGGCGTAGAGTCCGATCCACGCCTGTTGCTGCAACGAAAGCCCCGCAAGGTGGGCGATCAGCACAGGCACCAGGCCTTTGCACAGATCCCCCAGCAGGGTTAGGACAGCGAGTTTTTTGCCGGCCAGGCGCAGCATGTTGGTGGCACCGGCATTGCCCGAACCACTCATTCGCGGGTCGGGGTTGCCCGTGAGGCGGCTGAGCAAAATGGCGAAGGACAGAGAGCCAAGCAGGTAGGCGAGAATCGCCAGTAACCAAAACATGCTAACTATTCCGGGCGAGGATGCCCTGATTCTAACGGCGCATTGCGCCCTTGTCGTGCTGCGGAGAAGAGTGCTTGGACAGAGTGTTTATCGAAGGACTGGAAGTGGACACCGTGATTGGAGCCTACGACTGGGAGCGTGGCATCCGACAGTGTCTGCGTCTTGATCTGAGCTTTGCTTGGGATAATCGCCCGGCTGCTGCTGGGGACGATCTGACGCTGGCGTTGGATTATGCCAGTGTTTCCGCGCGGATCCAGGCGTTTGCCGAGCAGGCCCAGTACCAGTTGGTGGAAACCTTTGCCGAGCGTCTTGCCGAAGTGTTGATGAGCGAGTTTCACATTCCTTGGCTGCATTTGAAGCTGACCAAGCCAGGCGCTGTTCCGGCCGCCACTGGCGTGGGTGTGGAGATCGAGCGCGGATGTCTCTGACTCAGGTGTTTCTGGGGCTTGGTAGCAATATCGAGCGTGAAGCTCATCTGCGGGCCGGGCTCGATGCCTTGGCCGGTTTCCTGGTGGATATGCGTTGCTCGGCAGTGTTTGAAAGCCAGCCGGTGGGAATCAAGAGCGGTCCGTTCTTCAATCTGGTGGTGTCGGGTTACACCGACTTGCCGTTGACTGAACTGGACCGGCGTTTGAAGTTCATCGAGGCGGACAACGGTCGTTATGCCCCGGACCGCAAAGGTTTGCCACTGGATATCGATGTGCTGCTGTACGGCGACCTGACTGGCAATTTCGATGGCTTGATCCTGCCCCGTGCGGAAATCCTGAAGAATGCCTTTGTGCTTTGGCCGTTGTCGCTGATGGCGCCGGAGCGGCTACACCCATTGGCCGGCAAGAGCCTGGGGATGCTTTGGGATGAGGCGCAGATCGATCAGGTTCTAGCGCCTGTGGCGTTCGAATGGCAGGGCAGGCAACTGACGCCTCCGGGCCTGTAACTCCTCGGACTCTCCTTGTGCTGACAAGGCTGGAGCCTTGTCAGCAGTTTCTCAGGATGCGTGCTGTTCCTTGTAGGTCTTGATTGCCTTCAGTCGCTCCAGCCTCAGCGCCTCACCCAGTTCCGGGCCTTTGAAGCCCTGCTCCAGTAAAGGTTGAACCGCCACTGAGCGCGCCGCGTTGGCGGCGCCGCGCAGGTAATCTGCTTGGGGGTAAGGTCGTGACTCCAGCCCCAGGCGACCACGGGCGTCCATTTCGCAAGCGGCAATGAACTCTTCAAAGCGCTGCGGACGGCGGAAGACGTCGAAGCTTTGCAGCAGCTCAAGCAGTGTCGAAGCCTTCAGTTCCTGGGCCTTGTGGGCGTGGGTGTGATACTGCCCCACCAACAGCGCCAGCTCCTGGCATTCCCGTGGGGCCTTGAAGCGCTCATTGACGGCCTTGATCAGTTCAAGTCCCTTGTGCTCGTGACCAATGTGGCGTGGCCACTCCTCCTCGGGTGTCACGCCTTTGCCCAGGTCGTGGAGCAGGCAAGCCCAACGTACCGAGAGGGGCTGCTGGTGCAGTGCCGCTTGCTGCAACACGCTCAGGGTATGCAGGCCGGTGTCTATTTCCGGATGATGGGTCGGTGGCTGGGGAACGCCGAATAGTGCGTCGACCTCAGGTATCAGTACGGCTAGGGCGCCGCAGTCACGCAATACCTGGATAAAGACCTGAGGCTGATCCTCCATCAAGGCGCGAGACATCTCCTTCCAACTGCGTTCCGCCGTCAGGGCTTGAAGCTCGCCTGACTCGCTGAGTTGGCGCATCAATTCAAGTGTCTCAGGGGCCACGCTGAAGCCCAGGTCGGCGTAGCGCGCGGCAAAGCGTGCCACTCGCAGAACTCGCAGGGGATCTTCGGCGAATGCCGGTGAAACATGGCGCAACAGCCGGTTTTCAAGGTCCTTTTGGCCGTTGTAAGGATCAGTCACAAGACCCTGATCATCTTCGGCCATGGCGTTGATCGTCAGGTCGCGGCGAATCAGGTCCTCTTCCAGGGTGACTTCCGGACTGGCATGGAAAGTGAAACCGCCGTAACCCCGTCCACTCTTGCGCTCGGTTCGAGCGAGGGCATATTCCTCGCCGCTCTTGGGGTGCAAAAACACTGGAAAATCGGCGCCCACCGGGCGAAAGCCCTTGGCGATCATGTCTTGCGCACTGGCGCCCACCACGACCCAGTCGACGTCGGTGACTGGTCTGCCCAGCAGGCGATCGCGTACAGCACCGCCGACTTTATAAATCCGCATAAAAAACCTCCGTTAGCGCGACAGGATAACCCTTGTGCCGCGCTAACGGAGGCTCGTTCTTGGGCTCAGAGGTGGATGACTGCCAGGTCCAGTCGTCCGTAGTCGTTTTCGTTGTGATCGCTTCTCGGCGGTACGTGAAGGGTTTTTATCACCTGATCGCCCTGCAGGGTTTCCAAGTGAATATCGAAGCCCCAGAGGCGGTGCAGGTGCTTGAGCACCTCCTCGGTGGAATCCCCCAAGGGTTTGCGATCGTGTTGCTGATGGCGCAGGGTCAGCGAGCGGTCGCCACGACGGTCGATGCTCCAGATCTGCACGTTGGGTTCTCGGTTGCCCAGGTTGTATTGCGCGGCCAGGGTTTCCCGAATGATTCGATAGCCGCTTTCATCATGGATTGCTGGTACCAGCAGGTCATCCTTCTGGTCGTCATCCATGATGCTGAACAGCTTGAGGTCGCGGATCACCTTGGGCGACAGATACTGCAGGATGAAGCTCTCATCCTTGAAGCTGCTCATGGCGAACTTGATGCTCGACAGCCAGTCGGTACCGGCCAGTTCCGGGAACCAGCGGCGATCTTCTTCGGTGGGGTCTTCGCACATGCGGCGGATGTCCCGGTACATGGCAAAACCCAGAGCGTAGGGGTTGATGCCGTTGTAATAAGGGCTGTCGAATCCCGGCTGATAAACCACGCTGGTGTGGGAGGCGAGGAATTCCATCATGAAGCCGTCGGTGACCAGGCCTTCGTCATACAGGTCATTCATCAGGGTGTAATGCCAGAAGGTGGCCCAGCCTTCGTTCATCACCTGGGTCTGGCGCTGCGGGTAGAAGTACTGGGCGATCTTGCGCACGATGCGGACAATTTCTCGCTGCCAGGGCTCCAGCAATGGCGCATGTTTTTCGATGAAATACAGGATGTTTTCCTGAGGCTCGGCGGGGAATCGCGCGTTGTCCTTGTCGCTGTATTTGTCCGCACCTTTGGGAATCGTGCGCCACAGGTCGTTGATCTGTTTCTGCAGGTGCTCTTCCCGGTCCTTCTGCCGACGCCGTTCTTCCTCGGCGGAGATCGGGTAAGGCCGCTTGTAGCGGTCGACGCCGTAGTTCATCAGGGCATGGCAGGAATCCAGCAGATCCTCCACGGCATCAATGCCATGGCGTTCCTCGCATTGCATGATGTACTGCTTGGCGAACACCAGATAATCGATGATCGAGCTGGCATCGGTCCAGGTGCGGAACAGGTAGTTGCCCTTGAAGAAGCTGTTGTGGCCGTAGCAGGCGTGGGCCACCACCAGGGCCTGCATGCAGATGGTGTTCTCCTCCATCAGATAGGCGATGCAAGGGTCTGAATTGATCACGATCTCGTAGGCCAGTCCCATCTGACCACGGCTGTAGGACTTTTCGGTACTGAGAAAGTGCTTGCCGTATGACCAATGGTGATAACCCAAAGGCATGCCCACCGAGGCGTAGGCATCCATCATCTGCTCGGCGGTGATCACCTCGATCTGGTTGGGATAGGTATCCAGAGCATAGCGAGCCGCAATACGGCTGATTTCGCGGTCGTAGGCCTGGATCAGCTCGAAGGTCCATTCCGAGCCCGTTGAGATGGGTTGGCGCTTCTGCTCTCTGGCGGTCATGTCACTAACCTGCGCTGGAAGAGTTCACGGAAGACCGGATAGATATCGCCGGCCGAAACCAATTGTTGCTGGGCGAACGTGTCGGAGAAGGCTTCGGCGATACGTTCGTACTCGAACCACAGGGCCTGGTGCTCACGTGGAGTGATCTCCACGTAGGTGTAGTACTGCACGAAAGGCATGATCTGGTTGATCAGGATATCGCGGCAGATGGGCGAGTCATCGTTCCAGTTGTCGCCGTCGGAGGCTTGTGCGGCGTAGATGTTCCATTCGTTGCTCGGGTAGCGCTCGGCCATGATTTCCTGCATCAGCTTCAGCGCGCTGGAGACGATGGTCCCGCCGGTTTCCCTGGAATAGAAGAACTCTTCCTCATCCACTTCCCGGGCGCTGGTGTGGTGGCGGATGAAGACCACGTCGATCTTGTCGTAGTTGCGCTTGAGGAACAGGTACAAAAGGATGAAGAAGCGTTTGGCTATGTCCTTGGTCGCCTGGGTCATGGAGCCGGATACGTCCATCAGGCAGAACATCACCGCCTTGGAGCTGGGGTTGGGCTGTTTCACCAGCAGGTTGTATTTGAGGTCGAAGGTGTCGAGAAAGGGCACCCGGTGAATCCGCGCACTCAGGCGTTCGATTTCAGCTTCCAGTTCCTGGATATCGCCGAAGTTGTCCGGTTCTTCCCGCTTCAGTCGCTCAAGATCCTCCTTGGCCTCCCGCAGCTTGGCCCGGCTGCTGCCGGACAAGGCAATGCGTCGGGCGTGGGCCGAGCGCAAGGTGCGGATGATGTTGATCCGCGATGGGTTGCCTTCGTTGCTGATCCCGGCACGCACGGTCTTGAAGGTGTCGGTCCCGGTCAGGTTGCGTTTGACCAGGTTGGGCAGCTCCAAATCCTCGAACATGAACTCGAGGAACTCTTCCTGGGTAATCTGGAAGACGAACTCATCCATGCCTTCGCCGGAATTGCCTGCCTTGCCGCGGCCAGCACCGCCTCCACCGCCGCCTTGAGGCCTGGCGATATGTTCGCCTGCGGTGAATTCCTTGTTGCCGGGATGTACCACGGTCTGTTTGCCGCCACGGCCGTGGTGCAGCACCGGTTCGTCGATGTCCCGTCCGGGAATACTGATTTGTTCGCCATGCTCCATATCGGTGATGGAGCGGCGGCTGACGGCCTCTTCGACGGCCTTTTTGATGTGGTCACGGTAGCGCCGCAGAAACCGCTGGCGGTTCACCGTGCTCTTGTTCTTGCCATTGAGACGTCGGTCGATCACATAGCTCATGGGCCCCTCCGGGGAGCTTCAAGACATAAGCCTCAAGCCGTAAGTCACGCTGCAGCAGAGCCTGTGAGGGCTCTACGGCACCGCGCTTGCAGCTTGTGGCTAGAAGCTTGCAGCTGCTTTACTGCGATTTTCTGACCCGCAGATACCATTCGGACAGCAGCCGTACCTGTTTGTCGGTGTAGCCGCGCTCGACCATTCGTGTGACGAAGTCGTTGTGTTTCTGCTGATCCTCCTTGCTGGCCTTGGCGTTGAAGCTGATGACCGGCAGCAGATCCTCGGTGTTGGAGAACATTTTCTTCTCGATGACCACCCGCAGCTTCTCGTAGCTGAGCCAGGTGGGGTTCTTGCCATTGTTGTTGGCTCGTGCCCGCAGGACAAAGTTGACGATTTCGTTGCGGAAGTCTTTCGGGTTGCTGATGCCCGCAGGCTTTTCGATCTTCTCCAGCTCTTCGTTGAGGGCAACGCGATTGAGGATTTCGCCGGTTTCCGGGTCGCGGTATTCCTGATCCTGAATCCAGAAGTCCGCGTAGAGCACGTAACGGTCGAAGATATTCTGGCCGTACTCGCTGTAGGACTCGAGGTAGGCGGTCTGGATCTCCTTACCGATGAACTCGATGTAGCGCGGCGCCAGGTATTCCTTGAGGAAGCGCAGGTAGCGCTCGCGGGTTTCTGCCTGGAACTGCTCCTGCTCGATCTGCTGCTCCAGCACATACAGCAGGTGCACCGGGTTGGCCGCCACTTCATGGGGATCGAAGTTGAAGACTTTTGACAGGATCTTGAAGGCAAAGCGGGTCGATAGGCCGTTCATGCCCTCATCGACGCCGGCACTGTCGCGGTACTCCTGGATCGACTTGGCCTTGGGATCGGTGTCTTTCAGGTTCTCGCCGTCATAGACGCGCATCTTCGAGTAGATATTGGAGTTTTCCGGCTCCTTGAGGCGCGACAGCACAGTGAACTGTGCCAGCATCTTCAGGGTGTCGGGGGCGCAATGGGCTTTGGCCAGCGAGCTGTTGAACAGCAGCTTGTCGTAGATCTTCACCTCATCGCTGACACGCAGGCAGTAAGGCACCTTGACGATGTAGATACGGTCAATGAAGGCTTCGTTGTTCTTGTTGTTGCGGAAGGTGTGCCACTCCGATTCGTTGGAGTGGGCCAGCAGGATGCCGGTGAAGGGGATCGCCCCCAGCCCTTCGGTGCTGTTGTAGTTGCCTTCCTGGGTGGCGGTGAGCAATGGGTGCAGCACCTTGATCGGTGCCTTGAACATTTCGACGAACTCCATCAGGCCCTGGTTGGCCCGGCACAGTGCCCCGGAGTAGCTGTAGGCGTCGGCGTCGTTCTGCGGGAATTCTTCCAGTTTGCGGATATCCACCTTGCCCACCAGGGCCGAGATGTCCTGGTTGTTCTCGTCCCCGGGCTCGGTCTTGGCCACGGCGATCTGGTTGAGAATCGACGGGTACAGTTTCACCACCCGGAACTGGCTGATGTCACCGCCGAACTCCGCCAGGCGCTTGGTGGCCCATGGCGACATGATGGTGTTGAGGTAGCGCCGCGGTATGCCGAAGTCTTCTTCGAGAATGGCGCCATCTTCCGTGGCATTGAACAGGCCCAGCGGCGATTCGAAGACCGGGGAGCCCTTGATGGCGTAGAAGGGCACCTTTTCGATCAGTTGCTTGAGCTTCTCGGCCAGGGACGATTTACCACCGCCCACTGGACCCAGGAGATAGAGGATCTGTTTCTTCTCTTCCAGGCCCTGAGCGGCGTGGCGGAAATAGGAGACGATCTGGTCGATGCATTCTTCCATGCCATGGAAGTCTTCAAAGGCCGGATAGCGCCGGATTACCTTGTTGGAGAAGATTCGCGACAGCCTCGAGTTGGTCGAGGTGTCCAGCAGCTCGGGCTCGCCGATGGCCAATAGCAAGCGCTCGGCGGCGGATGCATAGGCGCTTCGGTCCTTTTTGCAAAGTTCCAGGTATTCCTGCAGCGAAAACTCTTCCTGGCGTGTGGATTCGAAGCGTTGTTGGAAGTGGCTAAAAATACTCATGACGTCACCTCGCTCGATACGTGGAGCCGGCGTCGGATCAGTCAGTCAAGTGCTGGCATGCAACTGAAAGCCCAGTTGCTGTTTACCCCCCAGAACACTTTCAAAGCTATCGACCTTGAAAGCTAGTACCGATGACCCGCTCGCCGGTGTACCGGCTCTCCCCTGATTTGGATGGCCTGAGGCTAAGGATAGTTCGGAATCCGGGAGGTCAAGGCGAGATGGGGAATTAGTTGCGCACTACCGTTCGTCCGGTGGCGCGCAAGCCCGCGTAGTACGCGGGCTAGAGCTACTGAAAAAAATTATTCGGCGGTGCCTTGAGCGATTTCCGTCGGGTAGGTGCTGCGCCATAGTTCGAAGCCGCCATCGAGGCTGTAAACGTCGGAAAAGCCCTGGCTCACCAGATACGCGGCAGCGCTCTGGCTGGAGTTGCCGTGATAGCAGACCACCACCAATGGGGCATCGAGGTCGGCACCGCGAATGAAGTCGGAAATGGAGTGATTATCCAAGTGTTGCGCGCCGCTGATATGGCTCAGTGCATAGGTTTGCGGATCGCGGATATCCACGACCACTGCACCTTGTTCGCGCAGTGCCTGGGCCTGTTCTGGAGGGATGCGTTTGAATTCGCTCATGGCGGGCTCCTGGAGCTAGATAGTCAGCGCCGACTAGCGCTTTGCCGGGACGGGCAAGGGTTCTGGGGAAAGGGGCGCAGTGTGCCCCTGGGCGTCGCAATCGCAGGTCAGGCGCACGCCGGTATCGACATTCAGCAAGGTCATGGCCCCGCCCCATACACAGCCGCTGTCCAGGGCGAAAATGCCGGGTTCGTTGCAATGGCCTTCCAGGGCCGCCCAGTGACCGAAGATGATCTTCAGGTCCCGGGTCTTGCGCTCCTTGTGACTGAACCAGGGCGCGTAGCCCGGTAGTGCGGTGTCCAGTCCTTCCTTGCTCTTGAGGTCGAGCTTGCCCTCGCTGGTGCAGAAACGCATGCGGGTGAAGTAGTTGGTGATGACGCGCAGGCGGGTCACGCCCTTGAGGTCGCTGTCCCATTTGGCTGGATCGTTGCCGTACATGCCGTCCAGGAAGGGCTCGAAGAGGTTGTCGTCACGTAGCGCTTCCTCGACTTCGGCGGCGCACTTGAGCGCCTTCTTCAGGGACCACTGGGGGGCGATGCCGGCATGGACCAGGGCCACGTTGCGGGCTTCGTCGTAATGCATCAGCTTTTGCTGGCGCAACCACTGCAACAGTTCTTCGCAATCAGGGGCTTCAAGGATTTCCCGCAGCGTGTCGGACTTTTTCAGCCGTTCGATATTGCGCCAGGCTGCCAGCAGGTGCAGGTCGTGATTGCCCAGCACGCAAACCAGCGAATCGCGGATGGAATAAAGGTAGCGCAGGGTTTCCAGTGACTGTGGGCCGCGATTGACCAAGTCTCCCACCAGCCACAGGCGGTCCCGGGCAGGGTCGAACGCGACTTGTTCAAGCAGGCACTGCAGCGGTTCCAGGCAGCCTTGCAGATCGCCGACGGCGTAGGTTGCCATCAGTGCAGGGCCCCGGGGACCGCCAGGCGGAAGGGGGCAATGATGGCGTCGAACTGTTTGCCGTCCTCGGCCAGCATCTGGTAACTGCCCTGCATGTTACCGACCCGGGTGGTCATCACCGTGCCGCTGCTATAGGTGTGGCTCTTGCCAGCGGCAATCAATGGCTGCTGGCCAACCACGCCAGCGCCACGAACCTCTTCTACATGGCCATCACCGTCGGTGATTACCCAGTGCCGGGACAGCAGCTTGGCTGGGAGTGATCCGTTGTTCTGAACGGTAATGGTGTAGGCGAAAGCGAAACGGTTCTGCTCGGGTTGCGATTGGTCTGCCAGAAAGCGGGTGACGACGCTGACGTCGACCTGATAACGAGGATCGGACATGCAAAAGGCCTTTAAAGCAAAGCGGGGCGCGGGACAAAGCTGATGGAGGTCAGTCTAGGTCAAGTATCGGGTAGTAAACCAGACATCCTGTCCGGCGTCCTACCCGATCTCGGGCAAGGGCGTTTCTCAGTCGTTGGCAGGCTTGGGCTGGTCGGCCAATTGATCGGCTAGGCGTACAAAGGCGGCCAGATCCAGTTGCTCGGGGCGCAGGCTGCCATCGACACCGGCGGCTTCGATCTCGGCGCTGTTGAGGAGGGCCTTGAGGGTATTGCGCAGTGTCTTGCGGCGCTGGTTGAAGGCTTCGCGGACGATGCGCTCCAGCAGGCGATGATCCTTGGCTGGATGTGGCAGCACCGCGTGAGGTACCAGGCGCACTATGGCCGAATCAACCTTTGGTGGAGGATTGAATGCGCCGGGGCCTACGTTGAACAGATGTTCCACTCGGCAGTGATACTGAACCATGATCGACAGGCGACCCCAGTCACCTCCACCAGGGCCGGCGGCCAGGCGCTCGACCACTTCCTTTTGCAGCATGAAGTGCATGTCGCGGATCAGCCCGGCGTTCTGCAGCAGGTGGAAGATCAGCGGGGTGGAGATGTTGTAGGGCAGGTTGCCGACCACCCGCAGGCTGCTTGGTGCGGCGCCCAGCGTATTGAAGTCGAACTTCAGGGCATCGCCCTGGTGCAGGTTGAAGTTGCTCTTGCCGGCGAACTGCTGGTTGAGGATCGGGATCAGATCCTTGTCCAGCTCCACCACGTCCAACTGGGCTCCGCTGCTCAGCAGGCCTTCGGTCAGGGCGCCTTGGCCCGGGCCGATTTCCAGCATGCGGTCTTCGGGTTTGGCGTGGATAGCCCGCAGGATACGGTCGATAACGCCGGCGTCATGCAGGAAGTTCTGGCCGAAGCGCTTGCGCGCCCGGTGTTGGTATTGCTCGCTCATAAACGGTTCTCGGCCATCTGGTAGGCGGTTTCCAGGGCGACCTGCAGGCTGCCGGTGTCGATCTTGCCGCTACCGGCCAGATCCAGGGCGGTGCCGTGGTCGACGGAGGTGCGGATGATCGGCAGGCCGAGCGTCACATTGACGGCCGCGCCGAAGCCTTTGTATTTCAGCACGGGCAAGCCTTGGTCGTGGTACATCGCCAGCACTGCGTCGCAGTGCTCCAGATATTTGGGGGTAAACAGAGTGTCGGCAGGCAGTGGGCCGCGCAGGTCCATGCCTTCGGTGCGCAGACGCTCTAGGGTAGGTTCGATGATGTCGATCTCTTCGCGGCCCAGATGCCCGCCTTCGCCTGCGTGAGGGTTGAGTCCGCAAACCAGGATCCGTGGTTGGGCAATACCGAACTTGTGTTGCAGGTCGGCATGCAGGATTCGAGTGACTCGCTCCAGGCGTTCTGCGGTGATGGCATCGGCAATCTCCCGCAAGGGCAGGTGGGTGGTCACCAGTGCCACGCGCAGGCCGCGGGTGGCCAGCATCATCACCACCTGTTCGGTGTGGGTCAGGTCCGCAAGAAATTCGGTATGCCCGGAAAAGACGATCCCGGAATCGTTGATCACGCCCTTGTGCACAGGAGCAGTGATCATGCCGGCGAAGTGCCCATCCAGGCAGCCCTGGCCGGCGCGGGTCAGGGTTTCCAGGACGAAGGCTGCATTGGCCTGGTCCAGCTGGCCGCTGACCACCGGCTTGGCCAGAGGCGTGTCCCAGACATACAGGCTGTCTGCGGGGGCGGGTTCAGTCGGCAGTTGTTCCAGAGTCACCGGCACCAGATTGACTGCCACACCCAACTGCGCAGCCCGCTCAAGGAGCAGGTCGCGGCTGGTGATGGCAATCAGGGGGTATGGCTGGGGTTGCGAGGCGAGCAGCAGGCACAGGTCAGGACCTATACCCGCCGGTTCGCCGGGTGTCAGAGCGAAACGTCTGGGTTTCACTGGGCCGCCTGTTCAGCGCCAGGCAGTTTGATCTCGACGTAGGCCTCATCACGGATCTGCCGCAACCAGGTCTGCAGCTCTTCGTCGTACTTGCGGTTACGCAGGACGGTCATGGCTTGTTGCTCGCGGGCCTGGCTGGTGCTGTCGGTGGCGCGACGGCCAAGGACTTCCAGTACGTGCCAGCCATAAGGGCTCTTGAACGGCTTGGACAGTTGACCTTGTGGGGTCTTGGCCATCACTTCGCGGAACTCAGGCACCAGGGCGTTCGGGTCGATCCAGTTGAGGTCGCCGCCGTTGAGCGCCGAACCTGGGTCTTCCGAGTAGCTTTTCGCCAGTTCGGCAAAGTCTTCGCCGGCTTCAATGCGGTCGTAGAGTTTTTGCGCCAGGCGCTTGGTCTCTTCTTCGCTGCGAATCTCGCTTGGCTTGATCAGGATGTGGCGTACATGCACTTCATCACGCACCTGATTGCCGCCACCGCGCTTGTCCAGCAGCTTGAGAATGATAAAGCCGCCTGGGGTGCGCGCTGGTTGGGTGATATCGCCCACGGCCATTGCACTCAGTTCACGGTCGAACGGAGGAGGCAATTGAGCAGCTTTACGCCAGCCCATGTCGCCGCCTTCCAGGGCGTTGTCGCTGCCGGAGCGGGCAATCGCCAATTGCGCGAAGTCCGCACCTTGCTTGAGTTGCTGGTACACGTCCATGGCCTGGCGGGCGGCACTCTGAATCGCTTCGGAGTTGGCGCTTTCCGGGGTCGGGATCAGGATATTGGCCAGGTGCAGTTCTTCGGAGAGCTGCATCTTGCCCAGGTCCGAGGCCAGGAAGTTCTTCACTTCCTGTTCCGACACCTGAATACGCTCGGCCACCCGGCGCTGACGCACGCGGCTGATGATCATTTCACGGCGCACCTGGTCACGAGCGTCTTCATAAGACAGGCCGTCGCGGGCCAGAGCGGCACGGAACTGCTCGATGCTCATGCTGTTGCGCTGGGCAATGGTGCCGATGGCCTGGTTCAGTTCTTCATCGGTGATGCGGATGCCGGAACGTTCGCCAATCTGCAGTTGCAGGTTTTCAACGATCAGACGCTCCAGAACCTGCTGTTCCAGGACGCTGGTAGGCGGCACACCACCGCCACGCTTGGCGATGGTTTGCTGAACTTCGTTAACCCGCTGGTCCAACTGGCTCTGCATGACCACGTCGTTGTCGACGATGGCCACAACCTTGTCGATGGACTGCACTGCGGCGCTGGCCGCAGTGCTCAGGAACAGCGCGCCCAACATCAGCGGGCGCAGACAATCAGAAAGCTTGGTCTTCACGTTCACGATAACCTTGGATGCCTTTGTCGAGGAAGCTCTCTACTTTGGTGCCCATGACGCCACCGAGACCCTTCAGAACAATTTGGAGGAAGATGCCGCGGTCGCCTTTCTCGTTCTCCGGAGCGTTCTGACTGAACTCGTCATACTTGACCCAGTAACGGCTGATCAGGCGCAGTTTCCAGCAGCAGTTGTCGTATTCGAAACCACCGAAGGCCTCGAGCGTGCGGTTACGGTTGTAGTCGTACTGCCAGCGGCTGATGGCGTTCCATTGCGGCACGATCGGCCAGATCACCGAGAAATCATGCTGCTGGATCTTGTAGTAGTCCTTCACGTAGCCAGGCGTGCCTGGAGTGCCGTAGTCGCCGCCCATTTTCCAGGTACCGCTGTTCTGGTCGTAGCGGATCTGGTCGTTGCGATAGCGATAGCCGGCGTTGACCACCTTGTTCGGGTTGTCTTCAGGCTGGTAGTGGAACATCGCACTGCCGGAGCGTGCGGTGTGGCTGTCCGGGTCCCAGTTGTACTCTGCGTTGGCGCGCCAGTCGCGGTTGAAACGGTATTCGTATTCAAGGGCGTAAGGCGAGACGTTGGACGTCGCATCGTCGCGAGTGCGGTAGTCGATACCCGGCAATTGGACGGTGCGATCCTTGAAGTACAGGGCCTGGCCAACGCTGACGCGCTGACGCTGGAAGCCGTTGTCTTCGATCCAGCGGCTGGTCACGCCCAGAGACAGCTTATTCTCGTCGCCGACACGGTCGGAGCCGGAGAAACGGTTGTCACGGAACAGCGAGGCGTAGTTAAAGGTAGGTTCGCCGGTATCGAATACCGGAATGTCCTTCTGGTCTTCCTCGGGTACATAGAGGTAGAACGCACGCGGCTCCAGGGTCTGGCGGTAGTTCTTGCCGAACCATTGAGTGTCACGGTCGAAGTACAGGCCGCCGTCGACGCTGGCGATTGGGACGCCGCGGTTTTGTGAGCTCTTGTACGACTCACCCAAGGCAGCAGCTCTATTCCTGTTGGTGACCAAGTCGTCTTTGCCTCGGCCATCCAGATCAAGATTGTACTGGGTGTACATATACTTCAGGGATGGAGTCAGATAGCCATAACTCCAGTTCAGCGGCAGGCTGACACCAGGTTTGAGGTTCAGGCGATCACCATTGGCGCGGGCCAGGCCCGCTACGTTGGTGTCCAGACGCGGATTGCCTACCAGCCCGGTGATAGGGTCAATCGGTCCGCCATCTTTATCTGTGTAGTTGCCCTTCAGTAGATCCCGCTCAAACCGAACCAGCTCGGTTTCATAGGTGAAATCCAGACCTTGCGGATGGTACGGCAGGGCACCGTTGAAGGTGATCTGCGGCAGCTTGTTGTACGGAGTGATATTGGACACGCTTGCCAGCTCATACGCCTGCACGTTAAGACGTGCGGTGTAGTCGTCACCACGGTAGGTCACGGCGCCTTGCTGGTTGACGTAGTCGGTGGACTTCACGCCAATCTGATCGGTTTCCAGGTCCTGGAAGTAATACGGATCGCTGATTTTGGTGTAGTCGACCTCGGTCATCACCCGCGAATCAAACCCGCCCTTGTGCTGCCAGTTGAGCATGTAGCGGGTTTTTTCGTAGTCGGTCTGCTTCTTGCGATCAGTGTCGTCGTCGTTGAGGTAGGCGGCGCCGAACTGACCTTCGCTGCTCTTGGTCAGGTAGCGGAACTCGCCTTCCATCAACAGGCCGCGCTTGGACATGTAGCGCGGGTACAACGTGGCATCGTAGTTCGGTGCCAGGTTGAAGTAGTAGGGCGTGACCAGCATGAAGCCGGTATCGCCGCCTGTGCCGATGCTCGGCGGCAGGAAGCCGGACTGACGACGGTCGTCGATCGGGAAATAGATATACGGGGTGTAGAGCACCGGAATGTCTTTGACCCGCAAGGTCACGTTGGTCGCGGTACCGAAGCCGGTGGCCGGGTTCAAGGTGATGTTGTTGCCCTTGAGCTGCCAGGCGTTGCTGTTCGGTTCGCACGTGGTGTACGTACCATCCTTGAGGCGGATGATGGCGTTTTCCGCACGTTTGGCATACAGCGCACTGCCGCGAACCCGCGACTTGTGCATCACGTATTCGGCGTTGTCGACCTTGGCTTCGCCAGTGTCGAGTTGCACGTCGGCGTGGTCGCCGACCATCAGCGTGCCGTTATCGCGGATGCGTACGTTGCCGCTGAGCTCGCCACGGTTCTCGGCCTGATACAGGTTGGCCTCGTCGGCTTCGACCTGCATGCTGCCCTGGCGCATGACCACGTCACCGGCCAGGGTCGCCACCTGTTCTTCCTGCTGATAACGCGAGGCCTTGGCACCGATAAAGGTGGGGGCATCACTTTTATTCGTCTTGTCATTCATGCCAGGACGAATTGGTTCGATATAGGAACCAGAGCAGTAAGGACCGGTTTCGGCCAATTGAGCGGCGGTGAGCTTCTCGCGCGGTACCCAGTCGAGGTGGCTGTAGTCCGCGCTGCGGGACTTCAGACCCCGGCCTTTGGCCTCGGTGACCAGCACTGGCTTGTCGCCGGTCGCTTGTTCTGCGGTGCCACTGTCGGTTGCGGTGGCGCCGTTGGAACTGACCGAGCTGGCATCGTGAATCGGCCGTGGAGGCAGTGGGGCTGCACTTGCTTTCGGCGCACAGGCCCAGCCACCCGAAGCAGAGACTGAGCAGTCATACTGTTCCGCGGCGACCACGAAGGAAGTGGCTAGAGGTTGCAGGGCCAGCAAACCGCCGGTAACCAGCAACGGAAATTTTTTACGAAACGCGGGGGATTTCAATGCCATCTTATTAGTCCGGGCTTCCTGCGTGCCATCTGCCCGCGGTGTGGGCCGCACGCCTCTCGATGGTCTGAAAAAGATGCTGGATAATAAAGCATGACCCGCTTGACGGCTAGCGCCGTCGGAGACCCTTGTAATGCCTGACCAAGATGTACGCTTGCAACACCTGAAAGTTTGGCTCGATGAGCAGTTGGCGATTGTTTATGCAGCACAAGGCTGGGGTGAAGTACCCCCGGCGACATTGACCGCGGCCAGTAGCGACGCGAGTTTCCGCCGTTATTTCCGTTGGCAGGGTGCAGGCCGCAGCTTTGTGGTCATGGATGCTCCGCCCCCCCAGGAAAACTGCAAACCCTTCGTGGATATCGCCCAGTTGCTGGCGACTTCCGGCATCAATGTGCCGAAAATTTATGCCCAAGACTTGGTTCGGGGCTTTTTATTGCTCAACGACCTGGGCAACAAGACCTACCTCGACGTGATCGACGAAAGCAATGCCGATGCACTTTTCGAGGATGCACTGCAGGCCCTGCTGGCGTTTCAACAGTTGCCTATGGATGCGCCACTGCCCAGCTACGATGTCGCTCTGCTGCGCCGTGAACTGGAGCTGTTTCCTGAGTGGTACGTCGGACGTGAACTGGGTGTCACGCTCAGCGCGCAGCAGCGCGAACAGTGGCAGCGGGTCAGTGACCTGCTGATCGAGAGCGCCCTGGCGCAGCCCAAGGTGCTGGTGCATCGCGACTATATGCCACGCAACCTGATGCTCAGCGAGCCGAATCCTGGGGTGCTGGACTTTCAGGATGCGGTCTACGGCCCAGTGACCTACGACGTGACCTGCCTGTTCAAGGATGCCTTCCTCAGTTGGCCGCAGCCCCGTGTGCGTGGCTGGCTGGAGGGCTATTGGCACCAGGCCCGAGCGCTGGGGATCCCGGTCCAGGAAGACTTCGAGGAGTTCCTCCGGGCCAGTGACCTGATGGGCGTACAGCGTCACCTCAAGGTGATCGGTATCTTCTCGCGGATATGCCACCGCGACGGCAAGCCTCGTTACCTGGCCGACGTGCCACGATTCTTTGCCTATATAGAAGCAGTGCTGGCCCGTCGTCCCGAATTGGCCGAGCTTTCGCAACTGCTGCTCAGCCTGCGCCAGCCAGCGGGAGCCGATGCATGAAGGCAATGATTCTGGCCGCCGGCAAGGGCGAGCGCATGCGCCCCCTGACCCTGACCACCCCCAAGCCGCTGTTGCCTGTAGCCGGCATGCCCCTGATCGAATACCACCTGGTGGCGCTGGCCAAGGCGGGCTTTTGCGACATCGTGATCAACCATGCCTGGCTTGGTCAGCAGATTGAGGAAGCCCTTGGCGACGGTCAACGCTGGGGCCTGAACATTCAGTACTCGGCGGAAAGCGAGCCTCTGGAAACCGCCGGCGGTATTTTCAAAGCCTTGCCCTTGTTGGGGGATGAGCCGTTTCTGGTGGTCAATGGTGATATCTGGACCGACTACGACTTCGCCTCCTTGCGTCGGCCCCTGGCTGGACTGGCTCACTTGGTGATGGTGGATAACCCGGCGCACCATCCCAGTGGTGGCGATTTCTGCCTGCAGGACGGGATGTTGCACGATGCCCGACCCGGAGCTGCAGCCCTGACCTTTAGTGGGATTTCGGTTCTGCATCCGAATTTGTTCCAGCACTGTGTCCCGGGCCCCTGCAAACTGGCGCCGCTGTTGCGCGAGGCCATGGCCCGTGGACAGGTCAGCGGCGAGCATATGCAGGGACAATGGATCGACGTGGGTACGGTCGAGCGTCTGGCGCAGGTCGAAGCCCTGCTGCAAGCGAGGCGCTGATATGTGGTGGCCAGGGACTCTGATCGGAGCCGGAGCGGGTTTTGCAATTGCCAGCATTCCGGGGGCCATGCTTGGTGCGTTGTTGGGGCAGGCTCTGGACCGACGTCTGCAACTGCATAGCTGGGCGCATGTACGTGAGCGTCTGGGCGGTCGCCCGGCGTTGCGCAACGATGAACTGCTGTTCGTGTTGCTGGGACGCTTGGCTAAAAGTGATGGCCGGGTGGTGGATGGGCATATCCAGCAGGCGCGCCAGGAGATGCGTTCGCTGGACATGAACGATTCAGCCCAGCGCCGTGCCATTGCAGCCTTCAATCGAGGCAAGTCGGGCAATGACCGTCTGCGCGGTTATCTGCGGCGCCTGAGTGCCCAGCCCCATGCCGCGGAGGGTGTGTTGCGTGCCTGCTGGCGGATGGTTTGGGCCGATGGCCGGGTGGGGCCGGCGGAGCGTGAACTGATCCAGCTCTGGGGCAAATGGCTGGGCTGGACCACGGAACAGATCCAGGCGCTGGCGCAGGAGTATGGCCCGGCGCGCAGGTCGTTGGCCGAGGGAGCCCTGACCTATCAGGAGGCGTTGCGCCTGTTGGGGGTTGCCGCCACTGCTGAACCGGCGCAGATCAAGCGCGCCTATCGCCGCCTGCTTAGTCGTCATCACCCGGACAAGATCGCCGGTAGCGGCGCCAGTGCAGCCCAGGTGCGGGAGGCGACGGAAACGACCCGTGAATTGCACAGCGCCTATGCCCTGATACGCGAGCGCCGGGATTTCCGCTGAGGCGTGGCCGGGCCGCCATTGCCAGTCAGGCAGTGGCGGCTCGAGCTCTTCAACTGTCGGTGTTCTGCGGGTTCAACCAGCCACGTACCCGGCGGAACAGCTGCTCTTGCTGGGCGGCATGATTGCCGGGCAGGGCTTTGAGGGCGATCTGGCTGAAGTTTGAATGCTTCAGGCGCTTGCTGGCTTGCAGTCGTTCCAGTGCCGCTTTCTGCGCAGCGCTTTTGTCGACATAGTAGAAATCTGCGGTTGCCAGCTTCAGGGTCGGTGTCAACTCTGCCAGTTGTGGCTTGCCATTGGCAGGTGTCTGGGCAGCTACCATCACCAGCTTCTGTACCTGGGAGGGCTGTTTTTCGCTCAGGTAGCGTGCGGCCCAGTAGGCGCCAGTGCCGTGGCCCAGGAGCACGATGCTGCGGGCATTCTGCTGTTCGGCGAAGGCCAGGGCTGCATCGATCCGGGTGAAGATGCGCTCGGCATCGGCCTTGACCTGTTCTTCGGTGCTTTCTGCGACGGCGCGGTCCGCCACGTCGGCTTCGCCACCGGCGGCTTGTTCGATGGGCTTGGCCTCGGCGCTGGCGTCCTTGGCGGTGTTGCTGGTGTCCGCTGGCGGCGGCGCGGCCTCGACGATCCGCGGTTGTGCCGCTTCGCTGAGCATGTCCGGCAGGGTCAGGCTCAGGCTGCCCCAGTCAGTGTCCGGCAGTTTATTGCGCAGAGGGGCCACGGCTTGGGGCCAGTCGGCGCTTTCGCCGGCTCCCGGGAGGATAATCACCACGCCCTTGGGTTCGCTGGTGTTGGCCGGTTTCCACAGGGCCAGGAAGGTGTCGCCACCGGCTTGCAACTGCTGTTGCTCCTGGGCAGGCAACTGACGCTCTAGGGCGCTGGCATCTTCCTGGCTGCGTTCAGGCAGGGTTTGGCGTTGCGCCGGTTGTTCCTCGGGGCTCTTGGTTTCCGGGGCCGGGTCGGCGGCTTCCACAGAAAAGGTCCAAGGCAGGATCAGCGACAGGCACAATGCAGGCAGTGCCGAGCGGTGGACAAGGGGCATCGGATATTCCAGGCCAGAAGTAATTCCGGCAGCCTAATGGGTTGGTCAGTATTTGTCAGGGTGTGAGACTTCAGATGATGCGTTTTCGCTGCCTTCTGCTTATCGGCTGTCTGTGCCTTCCCTTGATAGGCGGGGCGGCACCGACGCCCCATGTGCCCACAGCACCCTTGAGCCACGAGCAGCGTCAATGGCTTGAACAACACCCGGAGTTGCGGGTGGGGCTGGTACTGCAGGCACCGTTCGCCCAATACGACCGGCGTCTGCAGCGCCTGTCCGGGGCTAACGTCGAACTGATGCAGACCTTGGCCCAGGCGCTGAAGATTGAACTCAGCTGGCGCAACTTTCCCGATCAGGCACAGCTGGAAAGAGCCCTGCGCGACGGCGAAGTGGACATGGCCCCCGGCCTGACCCAGACCCCCGCGGGCCTGAGGCTGTGGCTGTTCAGTGACCCTTATATGCGTGTGCCACAGCTGGTGGTGGGTGAGCGCAAGGGCGCGGGGGCCGTGGAACTGGAGAAGCTCGACAGCCAGGCCCGAGTCGCGGTGCGCATGCCCAGCGCGGTGGCCGATTACCTGCGCCTGACCTACCCCAACCTGAATCTGCAAGGGGTTCCCCTGGAGCGCCAGGCCCTGCAACTGCTGCTGAGCCAGCAAGCCCGTTATGCGGTTGTGGATGAAGCCCAGCTCAGTCGCCTGTCAGCGGAGGCAGAGTTTTCCGGGTTGGCGGTGGTGGGGGATATCGGCCTGCCGCAGCTGTTACGGGTAGCGACCCGTCGCGACTGGCCGGAGCTGGCCAGTATCGTAGAGGCCGGCTTGCACGCGATTCCGGCCAAGGAGCTGGAGCAATTGCACAGTCGTTGGCTGCAGCCCAAGTACCCGCGCCTGGGAGAATCCCCCGGCGTCTGGCAGAACCTCAGCCTACTGTTGATGATCCTGTTGCTGGCCAGCTTGGCGACTGTCTTCTGGCAGCGTCGTCAGCAACGCAGTCTGGAGCAGAGGTTGCTGGCGGCACGTGAGGATATCGCCCTGCGCGCCGCCAGCGAAGAAGCCCTGCGCCTGACCCAGTTTTCCATTGATCAAAGCACTGTGGGCATTCTCTGGGTCAACTGGGACAGTCATGTGCGTTATGCCAATCGGGCCGCTGAAGAGATGCTCGGTTATCCGGCGGGCGGAGTGATCGACCGCCCGCTGATCGATTTCGAACCCAACCTGCACATGGATCGCTGGCTCAACCTGTGGAAGCGTGCCCGGGCCAGTGAGGAGGGCGCGCAGAGTTTCGAGACCCAGTGCGTGCGTGCTGACGGCAGCATCCTGCCGGCGGACGTGTCCTTGAGCTTCCTGCGTTTTCGCGACAGCGAATACCTGGTGGTCTACCTCAATGACGTCACCGAGCGCCGTCGTGCGCTGGCGGCGCTGCGGGAAAGCGAGGCGCGCCTACAGGGGATCGCCGCCAACGTCCCGGGCCTGGTGTTCCGCCTGGAGCGAGCGCCGGTCACCGGGCAGATCGATTTCGCCTATATCAGTGAAGGCAGCGAAACCCTGGTGGGCTACTCGCCGGCGACGCTGGCCCACCGTGACACCGGCCTGCGCAGCCTGGTGCACCCGGACGACAAGGCCAGTTATCACCAGACCCAGGATCAGGCCCTGGACACCGATAGCGACTGGTCCTGGCAAGGTCGCATCCTGACCCGCCAGGGCCAGCAGCGCTGGGCCGAGATCAAGGCCATCACCCGCCGCCTGGATGACGGCGCTTTTGTCTGGGACGGCATTGTCTGGGACATCAGCGAAAGCAAGCGTATCGAGTTGGAGCTGGCCAGCTCCCGTGAGCAATTGCGGGAATTGTCGGCACACCTGGAAAGCGTGCGCGAAGAAGAAAAGGCCCGTATTGCCCGGGAAGTCCATGACGAGCTGGGGCAGATGCTCACTGTGCTCAAGCTGGAAACCTCCATGTGCGAACTGGCCTATGCCCAACTCGACCCGGGGCTGCACGAACGACTCAACAGCATGAAGCGCCTGATTGCCCAACTGTTCCAACTGGTGCGCGACGTGGCCACGGCCCTGCGGCCGCCGATCCTCGATGCGGGCATCGCGTCGGCCATCGAATGGCAGGCCCGGCGGTTCGAAGCACGCACACAGATTCCTTGCCTGGTTCAAGTGCCGGATAACCTGCCGCGCCTGAGTGACGCCAAGGCCGTCGGCCTGTTTCGTATCCTCCAGGAGGCCCTGACCAATGTCATGCGCCATGCCCAGGCGCATACTGTGGAACTGACCCTGACCCTGGAAGAGGGCGAGTTGTGCATGACCATCAGCGATGACGGCCTTGGTTTCGATACCGCCTCGGCACGCCCGACGTCCTTTGGCCTGGTGGGCATGCGCGAGCGGGTGCTGATCATGGGTGGCAGCCTGTCGCTGCACAGTGAACAGGGAGAGGGCACCCTCCTGAGTGTCCGGGTGCCCCTGGACCGAGAACAATAACGAGGAGACGCGCGTGATCCGTGTACTGGTAGCCGAAGACCACACCATTGTCCGCGAAGGCATCAAGCAGCTGATCGGCCTGGCCAAGGACCTGCTGGTGGTGGGCGAGGCGAGCAACGGTGAACAGCTGTTGGAAACCCTGCGCCAGGTGCCCTGTGAAGTGGTGCTGCTGGATATCTCCATGCCCGGGGTAAACGGCCTGGAAGCCATTCCACGGATTCGGGCCCTGAACAATCCCCCGGCGATCCTGGTGCTGTCGATGCATGACGAGGCGCAGATGGCGGCGCGTGCGCTGAAGATCGGCGCTGCCGGCTACGCCACCAAGGACAGCGATCCGTCGCTGTTGCTGACGGCCATCCGCAAGGTGGCGTCCGGTGGGCGTTACATCGACCCGGACCTGGCGGACCGTATGGTCTTCGAGGTCGGCCTGACCGATGCCCGGCCCTTGCATTCGCTGCTTTCCGAACGCGAGTTCTCGGTCTTCGAACGCCTGGCCCAGGGTGCCAACGTCAATGACATTGCTCAGCAACTGGCCCTGAGCAGCAAGACCATCAGCACCCACAAGGCGCGGCTGATGCAGAAGCTCAATATCACCTCCCTGGCGGAACTGGTGAAATACGCCATGGAGCACAAGCTGCTCTGACGTCATCTGCAGTGCTCTCTCCACCTCCCGGGGAGGGCACTTATCCATTTACGACATCCCCGCTTTCGGCCTTCTGCCGTTTCTTGCTGCTTGTAGCTTGCCGCTGGCCTCTGCCCTTATCCAATCCCGCCATCCTTGTAGGGCAATCCCTACACGCAACCTTCCAGGCGGCTGAGGCGAATCTCTCCTGCGCCCCGATTTGCGCGGCCTGCGGCCTCCACTAGGCTTGTTCCACAGCCGTCTAAAACAAAAGGTGTGGGTATGAGCGAGGTTGATTCAAGCGCTGGGGCCAACGATGTTCTGGTCAGCTTTCGTGGTGTGCAGAAAAGCTACGACGGTGAAAACCTGATCGTCAAAGACCTCAACCTGGATATTCGCAAAGGCGAGTTCCTCACCCTGCTGGGGCCGTCCGGGTCCGGCAAGACCACCAGCCTGATGATGCTGGCCGGTTTCGAGACCCCAACCGCCGGTGAGATCCAGCTGGCCGGGCGCTCCATCAACAATGTACCGCCGCACAAGCGCGACATCGGCATGGTGTTCCAGAACTACGCCCTGTTTCCGCACATGACCGTGGCCGAGAACCTGGGCTTTCCGCTGTCGGTGCGCGGCCTCAGCAAGACCGACATCAGTGAACGGGTCAAACGGGTGCTGAGCATGGTTCAGCTCGATGCCTTCGCCCAGCGTTATCCGGCGCAATTGTCCGGTGGCCAGCAGCAGCGTGTGGCCCTGGCCCGTGCCCTGGTGTTCGAGCCGCAGTTGGTGCTGATGGACGAACCCCTCGGGGCTCTGGACAAGCAACTGCGTGAACACATGCAGATGGAAATCAAGCATCTGCACCAGCGCCTGGGTGTGACCGTGGTCTATGTGACTCACGACCAGGGCGAGGCCCTGACCATGTCCGATCGGGTGGCGGTGTTCCATCAGGGCGAAATCCAGCAGATTGCCCCGCCGCGCACCCTTTACGAAGAGCCCAAGAACACCTTCGTCGCCAACTTCATTGGCGAGAACAACCGTCTCAACGGTCGGCTCCACAGCCATACCGGCGAGCGTTGCGTGGTGGAGCTGGGGCGTGGCGAAAAAGTCGAGGCGCTGGCGGTGAACGTCGGCCAGGTCGGCGGCCCGGTGACCCTTTCCATCCGTCCGGAGCGCGTGAGTCTTAACGGCTCCAGCGAACGCTGCGTCAACCGCTTCTCCGGGAGGGTGGCGGAATTCATCTATCTGGGCGACCACGTCCGGGTGCGCCTGGAAGTCTGCGGCAAGAGCGACTTCTTCGTGAAACAACCGATTGCCGAGCTCGATCCTGCGCTGGCGGTGGGCGACGTGGTGCCGCTTGGCTGGCAAGTCGAGCACGTTCGCGCGCTTGACCCGCTTCTAGAGGCGAATTGATCGCCCCCCTGCAACACCAACCTGCACGTGGAGAACACAATAAATGTTGAGATCCCTGAAATTCACCGCCCCCCTCAGCGCTATCGCTGTGGCACTGGGCATGCTGGGTGCGGCACACGCCATGGCGGCGGGTCCCGACCTGACCGTGGTGTCCTTTGGTGGGGCGAACAAGGCGGCTCAGGTCAAAGCCTTCTACGCGCCTTGGGAAGCCGCAGGCCATGGCAAGATCGTCGCTGGCGAGTACAACGGCGAGATGGCCAAGATCAAGGCCATGGTCGACACCAAGAGCGTGTCCTGGGACCTGGTAGAGGTCGAGTCCCCTGAATTGTCCCGCGGTTGCGACGAGGATATGTTCGAGCAACTGGACCCGGCCCTGTTCGGCAAGAGCGAAGACTACGTCAAGGGTGCCATCCAGCCTTGCGGCGTGGGCTTCTTCGTCTGGTCCACGGTGCTGGCCTACAACGCCGACAAACTCAAAGCACCACCAGGCAGCTGGGCCGATTTCTGGGACACCAAGCAGTTCCCGGGCAAGCGCGGTCTGCGCAAGGGCGCCAAGTACACCCTGGAGTTCGCCCTGATGGCCGACGGCGTCGCGCCCAAGGATGTCTATAAAGTCCTGGCTGGCAAGGACGGCCAGGATCGCGCCTTCAAGAAACTCGATGAGCTCAAGCCCTACATTCAGTGGTGGGAAGCCGGCGCCCAGCCGCCGCAGTACCTGGCTTCCGGCGACGTGGTCATGAGCTCGGCCTACAACGGCCGGATCGCCGCGGTGCAGAAGGAAAGCAACCTGAAAGTGGTGTGGAACGGCGGCATCTACGACTTCGATGCCTGGGCCATTCCCAAAGGCCTGGACAAGGATCGCGCAGAAGCCGCGAAGAAGTTCATCGCCTACTCGGTACAGCCGCAGCAGCAGAAAACCTATTCGGAAAACATTGCTTACGGCCCAGCCAACATCCAGGCCGTGCCGCTGCTGGCCAAGGACATTCTCAAGGACATGCCCACTACCCCGGAAAACATCGCCAACCAGGTGCAGATCGACGTCAGCTTCTGGGCTGACAACGGTGAGCAACTGGAGCAGCGCTTCAACGCCTGGGCAGCCAAGTAACCACCCCGCTGTTGTAGGAGCGAGCTTGCTCGCGAGGGTGTGATCGGCACCACCACCGGTGTCGCCTGATGCGCCTTGTTCGCGGGCAAACCCGCTCCTACCCCGGTGGTTTGTATTCGAAAGTTCGATTCGCGGAGTTTGTCATGACCATCACCGTTCCCTTGAACGCGGTCACCGGCCCGACCTTGAAGCAGCGGCTGGCCCGTGCCGAGCGGGTCAACCGCTGGAAGGCACAGGCCTTGATCGCGCCTCTGGTGCTGTTTCTGCTGCTGGTGTTCCTGGTACCGATTGTGGCGCTGCTGTACAAGAGCGTCGGCAACCCGGAAGTGGTCGGGGGCATGCCGCGCACTGTCGCGGCCGTGAGTGCCTGGGATGGTCGTGGCCTGCCCGCCGAAGCGGCCTACAAGGCCTTGAGCGAAGACCTGTTCGAAGCCCGCAAGAATCAAACCTTGGGCGATCTGTCCAAGCGCCTGAACATGGAGTTGGCCGGCTATCGCAGCCTGTTGACCAAGACCGCCCGTGCCTTGCCGTTCAAGGCCGAGCCCGAATCCTATAAAGAAGCCATGGAGAGTCTGGACGAGCGCTGGGGTGACCCGGCCTACTGGCAGGCGATCCGGCGCAACACCAGCAGCCTGACGCCCTATTATCTGCTGGCGGCGGTGGACCATCGCATCGATGACCTGGGAGAACTGGCCCCGGCCACCCCGGATCAGTCCATCTACCTGGACATCTTTGCCCGGACCTTCTGGATGGGCCTGGTGATCACCGCGATCTGCCTGGCGCTGGCCTATCCCCTGGCTTACCTGCTGGCCAACCTGCCGGCGCGTAAAAGCAATCTGCTGATGATCCTGGTGCTGCTGCCGTTCTGGACGTCGATCCTGGTGCGGGTAGCGGCGTGGATCGTGCTGCTGCAGTCCGGCGGCTTGATCAACAGTGCGCTGCTGGCCATGGGGGTGATCGATAAGCCGCTGGAGTTGGTGTTCAACCGCACCGGGGTCTACATCTCCATGGTGCATATCCTGCTGCCGTTCATGATCCTGCCGATCTACAGCGTGATGAAGGGCATCTCGCCCACTTACATGCGTGCAGCGATTTCCCTGGGCTGCCATCCATTCGCCAGCTTCTGGCGGGTGTATTTGCCGCAGACCTACGCCGGGGTCGGCGCCGGCTGTTTGCTGGTGTTCATCCTGGCCATCGGCTACTACATCACTCCAGCGCTGCTGGGCAGCCCGAACGACCAGATGGTCAGCTACTTCGTCGCCTTCTACACCAACACCAGTATCAACTGGGGCATGGCTACGGCCCTGGGCGGCCTGTTGTTGCTGGCGACCATCGTGCTCTATCTGATTTACAGCTGGCTGGTGGGCGCCAGTCGCCTGCGCCTGAGCTAAGGAGAGAATCGAAATGCTGAGCCCCTACATGTCGCCCGTTGAACGGGTCTGGTTCTACAGCTTGCGGATTCTCTGCGGCTTGATCCTGTTGTTCCTGGTATTGCCGGTGCTGGTGATCATCCCGCTGTCGTTCAACTCCGGGAGCTTTCTGGTGTATCCGCTGCAGGGCTTCTCGCTGCACTGGTACCAGGACTTCTTCGCTTCCGCCGAATGGATGCGAGCCCTGAAGAACAGCATCATTGTCGCCCCGGCCGCCACCTTGCTGGCGATGGTCTTCGGCACCCTGGCGGCGATCGGCCTGACCCGTGGCGATTTCCCCGGCAAGGCGCTGGTGATGGCCCTGGTGATTTCGCCGATGGTGGTGCCGGTGGTGATCATCGGCGTTGCCAGCTATCTGTTCTTTGCCCCGCTGGGCATGGGCAACAGTTTCTTCTCGCTGATCGTCGTGCATGCGGTGCTGGGGGTGCCCTTCGTGATCATCACCGTGTCGGCGACCCTGCAAGGCTTCAACCACAACCTGGTGCGGGCTGCAGCCAGCCTCGGCGCCTCGCCATTGACCACCTTTCGCCGGGTGACCTTGCCCCTGATCGCGCCTGGGGTCATCAGTGGTGCGCTATTCGCCTTCGCCACCTCGTTCGACGAAGTGGTGGTGACCCTGTTCCTGGCCGGCCCCGAGCAAGCGACGTTGCCACGGCAGATGTTCAGCGGTATCCGCGAAAACCTCAGCCCGACCATCGCCGCCGCCGCCACGCTGCTGATCGCCTTCTCGGTGATCCTGCTGCTGACTCTGGAATGGCTGCGTGGGCGCAGTGAGAAGTTGCGCACCGCCCAGGTGTGAGGTCCTTCGCCTTCCTGACGGGTGTTGCCAGGCGCGGCACCGGTCAGGGAGAGAAGGGAATTCGTCTGCTGAATAGGCGACAACCGACAATCCGCGACTACGCTTGTGCCGGCTCCTACCTTTATATAAGAGGCTGCGCACATGAGTATTTCCTCTTTCAAGATCGCCCATAAACTGCTCACCGGCAGCACCGCCATCGAACAGCTGGCCGCCGAGCTGACCCGACTGGATGTGGATAACCCGCTGATTGTCACCGATGTCGCGTTGCTCAAGTCGGGCACGGTGGAACTGGCGTTGGCACACCTGGGTGAGCGCAGTTATGAGATTTTCGACCGGGTGCAGCCCGACCCGGAGATCGCCATTGTCGAAGACTGCATGCAGGTCTACCGCGAGGGCGGGCATGACGGCCTGATCGGCCTTGGGGGCGGCAGCGCCATCGATATCGCCAAGAGTGTCGCGGCTTATGCGGGCTACCATGGCGCCCTGGAGGATCTGTTCGGCGTTGATCAGGTGCCGCGCAAGGGACCACCGTTGATCGCCATTCCCACTACGGCCGGCACTGGCTCGGAAGTGACCAACGTGGCCATTCTTTCGGACAAGGCGGCGCTGTTGAAGAAAGGCATTGTCAGTGATTACCTGCTGCCGGACGTGGCCCTGGTCAGTCCACAGATGACCTTGACCTGTCCCCGCAGCGTCACGGCCGCCAGTGGTGTCGATGCCCTGGTTCACGCTGTCGAGTCCTACCTGTCCCTCAACGCCTCATCCATCACCGACTCCCTGGCCATTGGTGCGATCAAACTGATTGTCAAGGCGTTGCCCAAGGCTTATGCCAATCCGGCCAACCTGCAAGCCAGGGAGGACATGGCCACCGCCAGCCTGATGGCCGGCATGGCCTTCGGTAATGCCGGGGTCGGGGCGGTGCATGCCCTGGCCTATCCGCTGGGTGGCCGTTTTCATGTGTCCCATGGCGTCGGTAATGCCTTGCTGCTGCCCTATGTCATGACCTGGAACAAGATGGCCTGCGTTGAGCGTATGCAGGATATCGCCGAAGCCATGGGGGTCCAGACGGCGCATTTGAGTGCCAGCGAGGCCGCTGATCGGGCCGTGGAGGCAATGACTGCGTTGTGCGCTGCGGTGGAAATCCCCAGCGGCTTGCGCAGCTTTGGCGTGCCGGAGGAGGCCATCCCCGCCATGGCGTTGGAGGCCGCGGGTATCGAGCGCCTGATGCGCAACAATCCGCGCAAACTGAGTCCTGCCGATATCGAGAAGATCTATCGCGCGGCTTACTGAAGAACGCGGTTACGGTGTGCGCTCCAAAGCATGAGGTATACAATGCGCGCCATCGTGATTCTGCTCAAAAAAGGTGCGTCATGCAGCCCTTCGCTATTGCTCCGTCGATTCTCTCTGCCGACTTCGCCCGTCTGGGTGAGGAAGTGGACAATGTCCTGGCCGCTGGTGCCGACATCGTCCACTTCGATGTCATGGACAACCACTATGTGCCGAACCTGACCATCGGCCCGATGGTCTGTTCTGCACTGCGCAAGTATGGGATCACCGCGCCGATCGATGCGCACCTGATGGTGACCCCGGTGGATCGCATCATCGGTGACTTCATCGAGGCAGGCGCGACCTACATCACCTTTCACCCCGAAGCCACGCTGCATGTGGACCGTTCCCTGCAAATGATCCGCGAGGGCGGCTGCAAGGCCGGCCTGGTGTTCAACCCGGCGACCCCGCTGGACGTGCTCAAGTATGTGATGGACAAGGTCGACATGGTCCTGCTGATGAGTGTCAACCCGGGCTTTGGCGGGCAGAAGTTCATTCCTGGGACCCTCGACAAGCTGCGCGAGGCACGGGCCCTGATCGACGCTTCCGGTCGCGACATCCGCCTGGAAATCGACGGTGGGGTGAACGTCGGCAACATCCGTGAGATCGCCGCCGCAGGCGCTGACACCTTTGTTGCCGGTTCGGCCATCTTCAACGCGCCGAACTATCAGGAAGTCATTGAGAAAATGCGCGCCGAACTGGCGCTGGCTCGGCCATGAGCGCATTTGAGCAGCTGTTCTCGGGGCGTTTGCCGCGACTGGTGATGTTCGACCTGGATGGCACCCTGGTCGATTCGGTGCCGGACCTCGCGGCCGCCGTGGATCAAATGCTGCTCAAGCTGGGGCGCAAGCCCGCGGGTATCGAGGCGGTGCGCGAGTGGGTCGGCAACGGTGCGCCGATGCTGGTGCGCCGGGCCCTGGCCAACAGCCTGGATGCCCAGGGCGTCGACGATGTCGAGGCGGAGCACGCTCTTGAGTTGTTCAATAGCGCGTACGAGGACAGCCACGAGCTGACTGTGGTCTATCCCGGTGTGCGCGAAACCCTCAAGTGGCTGCACAAGCAGGGCGTGGAAATGGCCCTGATCACCAACAAGCCCGAGCGTTTCGTCGCGCCATTGCTGGATCAGATGAAGATCGGCCGGTATTTCCGCTGGATCATCGGCGGCGACACCCTGCCGCAAAAGAAACCCGACCCGGCGGCACTGTTCTTCGTGATGAAGATGGCCAGCGTACCGGCGTCGCAGTCGCTGTTCGTCGGCGACTCGCGCAGCGATGTGCTGGCGGCCAAGGCGGCGGGGGTCAAGTGCGTGGCGCTGAGCTACGGCTATAACCACGGCCGGCCGATTGCCGAGGAGTCGCCGGCGCTGGTGATCGACAACTTGCGGGCGCTGATCCCCGGTTGCTTAGAACCAGCCGCTGAGATAACGTTGCCCGACGCTGTTCCATCCCCTTCTGGAAATTCCATCGTGGTGGTCACTCGCAAACTCTGGATGAAAGTCATCAAGGCCTTGGCCCGTTGGCGTTGGCGCGCCTGATTTTTGTCTGGCCGGCCCTGCCGGCACGTTTGCATACCTGACTGTTAGACCCTCAAGCCACGAGGCACCCCATGATTCGCGAAGAATTCCTGCGTTTGGCCGCAGCTGGTTACAACCGTATCCCGCTGGCCTGCGAAACCCTTGCCGACTTCGACACGCCGCTGTCGATCTACCTGAAACTGGCCGATCAGCCCAACTCCTACTTGCTGGAGTCGGTGCAGGGCGGTGAAAAGTGGGGGCGCTATTCGATCATCGGCTTGCCGTGCCGCACCGTATTGCGCGTGCATGGGCACCAGGTCAGCGTGAGCCATGACGGCGTCGAGATCGAGAGCCATGAAGTGGCTGATCCGCTGGCTTTCGTCGAGGAATTCAAAGCCCGTTACAACGTGCCGACCATCGCCGGCCTGCCGCGCTTCAACGGTGGCCTGGTGGGGTATTTCGGTTATGACTGCGTGCGTTATGTCGAGCCGCGCCTGGGCCAGTGCCCGAATCCTGACCCGATCGGTGTGCCGGATATCCTGCTGATGGTCTCCGATGCGGTGGTGGTGTTCGACAACCTGGCGGGCAAGATGCACGCCATCGTGCTGGCCGACCCCAGCCAGGACAACGCCTTCGAGGCCGGGCAAGCGCGCTTGCAGGAGTTGCTTGCGCAACTGCGCCAGCCGATCACGCCGCGTCCCGGGCTGGATTTCAGCAAGCAGCAGGCGGCCGATCCGGTATTCCGCTCCAGCTTCACCCAGGCGGACTATGAGCGAGCCGTGGACACCATCAAGGAGTACATCCTGGCCGGTGACTGCATGCAGGTGGTGCCGTCCCAGCGCATGTCGATTGACTTCAAGGCTGCGCCCATCGATCTGTACCGGGCGCTGCGCTGCTTCAACCCGACTCCCTATATGTACTTCTTCAACTTCGGCGACTTTCATGTAGTGGGCAGTTCGCCGGAAGTGCTGGTGCGGGTCGAGGACAACCTGATTACCGTGCGGCCGATTGCCGGCACCCGTCCGCGGGGCGCTACCGAGGAAGCCGATCTGGCCCTGGAACAGGACCTGCTGTCGGATGCCAAGGAAATCGCCGAGCACTTGATGCTGATCGATCTGGGGCGCAACGACACCGGTCGCGTATCCGAAATTGGCTCGGTGAAGCTCACCGAGAAGATGGTGATCGAGCGTTATTCCAATGTGATGCACATCGTCTCCAACGTCACCGGTCAACTGAAAGCCGGGCTGACGGCGATGGACGCTCTGCGGGCGATCCTGCCGGCGGGGACGTTGTCCGGGGCGCCGAAGATTCGCGCTATGGAAATCATCGACGAGCTGGAGCCGGTCAAGCGTGGGATCTACGGCGGCGCCGTGGGTTACTTCGCCTGGAACGGCAACATGGATACCGCCATTGCCATTCGCACGGCGGTGATCAAGAACGGTGAGCTGCATGTACAGGCCGGTGGCGGGATTGTCGCCGACTCAGTGCCGACCCTGGAGTGGGAAGAGACGCTGAACAAGCGTCGCGCAATGTTCCGTGCCGTGGCGCTGGCAGAACAAACCCCCGCATCCAAGGTTTGAGGAGTTTCCATAATGTTGCTGATGATCGATAACTACGACTCCTTCACCTACAACGTCGTCCAGTATCTGGGCGAGTTGGGTGCCGAAGTGAAAGTGGTACGCAATGACGAGCTGACCGTGGCTGAAATCGAAGCCCTCAAGCCCGAGCGTATCGTGGTCTCGCCTGGCCCTTGCACGCCGACCGAGGCCGGTGTCTCCATCGAGGCGATCAAGCATTTCGCCGGCAAGCTGCCGATTCTGGGCGTGTGCCTGGGCCACCAGTCCATCGGCCAGGCATTTGGCGGCCAAGTGGTGCGAGCCCGGCAAGTGATGCACGGCAAGACCAGCCCGGTGTTTCACCGTGACCTGGGGGTGTTCAACGGCTTGAACATGCCGCTGACCGTGACCCGTTACCACTCGCTGGTGGTCAAGCATGAGAGCCTGCCCGAGTGCCTTGAAGTCACGGCTTGGACCCAGTTGGAAGACGGCTCCGTCGACGAAATCATGGGGCTGCGCCACAAGACGCTGAATATCGAAGGGGTGCAATTTCACCCCGAGTCTATCCTCACCGAGCAGGGCCACGAGCTGTTCGCCAACTTCCTCAAACAGAGCGGCGGCACGCGCTAAGGACTTTTCATGGATATCAAGACTGCCCTGAGCCGTATTGTCGGCCATCTGGACCTGAGCACCGATGAGATGCGCGATGTCATGCGCGAGATCATGACCGGCCAATGCACCGATGCGCAGATTGGCGCCTTCATGATGGCCATGCGCATGAAAAGTGAAAGCATCGACGAGATCGTCGGCGCGGTATCGGTGATGCGTGAACTGGCTGACACGGTCGAACTGAAAACCCTCGACGGTGTGGTGGATGTGGTCGGCACCGGCGGTGACGGTGCGAACATTTTCAACGTTTCCACAGCGTCTTCCTTTGTTGTTGCCGCTGCCGGCTGCACCGTCGCCAAGCATGGTAACCGTGCGGTATCCGGCAAGAGCGGCAGCGCCGATCTGTTGGAGGCGGCCGGGATTTACCTGAACCTGACGCCAGTCCAGGTCGCGCGCTGCATCGACAACGTCGGCATCGGCTTCATGTTTGCCCAGTCTCACCACGGCGCCATGAAATATGCCGCCGGCCCGCGCCGTGACCTCGGCCTGCGCACCCTGTTCAACATGCTTGGCCCGCTTACGAATCCGGCCGGCGTGAAACATCAGGTGGTGGGGGTATTTACTCAGGCCTTGTGCCGGCCATTGGCCGAGGTTTTGCAGCGTCTGGGCAGCAAACATGTGCTGGTGGTGCATTCCCAGGATGGCCTGGACGAGTTCAGCCTGGCGGCGCCGACCTATGTTGCCGAGCTGAAGAATGACCAGATCACCGAGTACTGGGTACAACCCGAGGACTTGGGCATGAAGAGCCAGAGTCTGTTTGGCTTGGTGGTGGAGAGCCCGGCGGCGTCCCTTGAGCTGATCCGCGATGCCCTGGGACGACGCAAGACCGAGCACGGCCAGAAGGCCGCCGAGATGATTGTGCTCAATGCCGGTGCGGCGCTGTATGCCGCGGATCATGCCAGCAGCTTGAGAGAGGGCGTGGCCCTGGCGCACGATGCCTTGCACACCGGCTTGGCCCGGGAAAAGCTCGAGGAGTTGGGCGCCTTTACCGCGGTGTTCAAGCAGGAGAATGAAGGATGAGTGTGCCGACAGTTCTGGAAAAAATCCTCGCCCGCAAGGTTGAGGAAGTTGCCGAGCGCAGCGCTCGCGTCAGTCTGGCCGAGCTGGAGAGCCTGGCACGGGCAGCCGATGCGCCGCGGGGTTTCGCCAGGGCGCTGCAGGAGCAGGTCAAGCTCAAGCAGCCGGCGGTGATTGCCGAGATCAAGAAAGCTTCGCCGAGCAAAGGCGTGATCCGCGAGAATTTCGTGCCGGCAGAGATCGCCAAGAGCTACGAGAAGGGCGGTGCCACTTGCCTGTCGGTGTTGACTGACGTCGATTACTTCCAGGGGGCCGATGCCTACCTGCAGCAGGCCCGCGCGGCCTGCAAACTGCCGGTGATCCGCAAGGATTTCATGATCGATCCCTACCAGATCGTCGAAGCCCGTGCCCTCGGTGCCGACTGTGTGCTGCTGATTGTCGCTGCGCTGGACGACCAGCGGATGGCCGAGTTGGCGACGGTGGCCAAGGGTGTCGGTCTGGATGTGCTGGTGGAAGTGCACGACGGCGACGAGTTGGAGCGGGCGCTGAAGACCCTCGACACACCGTTGGTCGGGATCAACAACCGCAATCTGCATACCTTCGAAGTCGACCTGGAAACCACTCTCGACCTGCTGCCGCGGATTCCTCGCGATCGCCTGGTGATTACCGAGAGCGGCATTCTCAACCGTGCCGATGTCGAGCTGATGGAAATCAGTGATGTCTATTCGTTCCTGGTGGGCGAGGCATTCATGCGCGCCGAGAGCCCGGGCAGCGAGTTGCAACGCTTGTTCTTCCCCGAGCGTGGCGTGCCGGTCAGCGGTTCGACCCTGGACTGAACCTGAAACAATGAATAAGCCGGCGATGCCGGCTTTTTCGTATCTATTGCAAAGGATTTCCACTGTCATGACCCAACCCCTTGCCTTGACTGTCGAAGCTGGCCTGCAGGCCGAGCAGGATCTGCTGGCGCTGGTGTGTGCTGGCGAGCAGGAGTTTGGGCTGCTGTTCTGGCAGCCCAGCGATCGGGCGCTGGTGATGCCCCGGCGCTTGAGTCGCCTGCCGGGGTTCGAGCAGGCTTGCCAGGCGTCGGCGGCCAACGGCTGGCCGGTGCTGCTGCGGGAAACCGGCGGTGAGCCGGTGCCGCAATCGGCAGCCACGGTGAATATTGCGCTGGTCTATGCGCCACCGCGCAGCGAGGGGGATCAGGGGCGGATCGAAACGGCCTATCGGCGTCTGTGCCAGCCGATTTGCGATCTGCTCAGTGAGCTGGGAGGCAATCCGTCGTTGGGGGAGGTGGACGGCGCCTTTTGCGATGGCCGTTTCAACGTCAATCTGGAGGGGCGCAAGATGGTCGGTACCGCCCAGCGCTGGCGTCAGAGCAAAGGCGGACAGCGCCCGGTGGGGCTGGTACACGGTGCCCTGCTGCTGGATAACGAGCGCGACTCCATGGTGGGGGCGGTCAATACCTTCAATCAGGCTTGCGGCCTGGAGCAGCGTTGCCGGGCTGAAAGCCATATCGCCCTGCATGAGGCGTTTACCGCAGAGAATGCCGTGGCCCGGCTGGACAGCCTGTACCGGCAGATGCTCAAGAGCTTTCTGCCGGGTTAGCGGGTGCCGAACACCACCATGGTCTTGCCTTTGACGTGAACCAGGTTGCGCTCCTCAAGGTCCTTGAGGACGCGGCCGACCATTTCTCGGGAGCAGCCGACTATCCGGCCGATCTCCTGACGGGTGATCTTGATCTGCATGCCGTCGGGGTGGGTCATGGCATCCGGTTGCTTGCACAGCTCCAGCAGGCAGCGGGCAACCCGTCCGGTCACGTCGAAGAACGCCAGGTCGCCGACCTTGCGCGTGGTATTGCGCAGGCGCTGGGCAATCTGCCCGCTGAGGACGTAGAGAATGTCCGGGTCGTTCTGCGACAACTCGCGAAACTTCGCGTAGCTGATCTCGGCGACTTCGCATTCCACTTTGGCCCGTACCCAGGCGCTGCGCTGCTGTTCGTGCCCGGCCTCTTCGAAAAGCCCCAGTTCACCGAAGAAATCCCCGGCGTTGAGGTAGGCGATGATCATCTCCCGGCCATCGTCGTCCTCGATGAGGATGGTCACCGAGCCCTTGATGATGAAATACAGGCTGTCGGACACATCACCGGCGCAGATGATGTTGCTCTTGGCCTGATACCGGCGGCGTTGACAGTGCATCAGCAACTTGTCGAGATTTTTGATCCTGGGGGTGGGGGCAATAGCAACCATGGTTGTATCCCGAGAAGACTGCACGGTATGAGGTGATTTTTATGGGCGTAAAATGAGGACGTTGAACGCTGGCTAAGCGCCAGTCATTTGGCGTCAGCTTAACAGACACATCCTTGACGGATTTAAGATTTTTCTTAGTGAAGATCGGTAATCTGCTGTGAACATGCAAAGCGCAGCCCGTGCAAAACCCTGTGCTAAGCTGGCGACCCTTTTTTTACAGTGGAGTCTTGGCGATGAAGGCACGCATCCAATGGGCTGGCGAAGCCATGTTCCTCGGTGAGTCGGGCAGTGGCCACGTTGTGGTGATGGACGGTCCGCCAGAAGCCGGTGGACGCAACCTGGGTGTTCGCCCCATGGAGATGCTCCTGCTCGGTGTGGGCGGTTGCAGCAATTTCGACGTGGTCAGCATCCTGAAGAAGTCGCGTCAGGCGGTTGAAAGCTGTGAGGCCTTTCTTGAAGCCGAGCGTGCAACCGAGGACCCGAAGGTCTTCACCAAGATTCACATGCATTTCGTGGTCAAGGGGCGTGGGCTGAAGGAGGCTCAGGTCAAGCGGGCCATCGAACTGTCCGCCGAGAAGTATTGCTCGGCTTCGATCATGCTCGGGGCTGCTGGCGTGGCCATTACCCACGATTACGAAATCGTCGAGTTGGGTTGAGCCGGGACTCAGTTCGTCGGTAAAGGAAAAGGGCGCCTCAAGAGCGCCCTTTTTTGTGTTCGGTACTGGCCGGGATCAGATCCGATAGGTGCTCTTGGTCATGACCTTGGCCAACAGGCTCATGCCGAACTTCACCGGTGCCGGGAAGCGGAAGCCGCCCGCTTCGAGAGCGGTTTCTGCGTGGTGCTCTTCGTCGATGCGCATCTGCTCCAGGATCGCCCGGGACTTTTCGTCTTCTGCCGGTAGTTGTTCCAGGTGTTCGTTCAGGTGCTTGCAGACCTGCTCTTCGGTGGCGGCGACGAACCCCAGGCTGACTTTGTCGCTGATCAGGCCGGCGGCGGCGCCGATGCCGAATGACAGGCCATAGAACAATGGGTTGAGAACACTCGGGTGGCTGCCCAGTTGGCGGATGCGCTGTTCGCACCAGGCCAGGTGGTCGATTTCCTCTTCGGCGGCATGCTCCATGGCCTGGCGTACCTGGGGCAGTTTGGCGGTCAGGGCCTGGCCCTGGTAGAGCGCCTGGGCGCAGACTTCCCCGGTGTGATTGATACGCATCAGGCCGGCGACGTGCCGGGTATCCTCGTCACTCATCTGCGCTTCCGGCTGCACTATGGCCGGTGACGGGCGATAAGGTTGGCCGCTGAAAGGCAGCAGCGTACGCATGGCCATATCAGCTTGCAGCAGCAGACGGTCAATCGGCGAGTAGTGACGTTGGGTAGTCATGCTTATCTCCGGGAAGAATCACGGCGGCCAGTTTACTCTAATCGACAGGGTGAAAACTGCGCTGGATCAGCGCACCCTCGCCTGGGAGTGGGCGAGGGTGCGCGGTACACGAGTGTTGGCGGGCAATCAGCCCGGAGGCCAGTTCATCTGACGCTGACCCAGCACGTGCATATGAATGTGGTAGACGGTCTGACCGCCCAGCTCATTGCAGTTCATCACCACCCGGAAGCCGTCCTCGCAACCTTGTTCCTTGGCCAGGCGCTGGGCGGTGAACAGGATGTGTCCGGCCAGGGTTTTGTCGTCCTCGGTGAGGTCGTTGAGGGTGCGAATGGGCTTCTTCGGTATGACCAGGAAGTGCACCGGTGCTTGCGGAGCAATATCGTGGAAGGCCAGAACCTGGTCGTCCTCGTAGATGATCTTCGCGGGTATTTCTCTGTTGATGATCTTGGTGAACAGAGTATCCACAGCTGTTTCTCCATTGGGTTGGTCCGGGGTGAGTGTACTCAGGCTCACAATGTGCGCCCAGTCCGAACATCTAACGTGGGCAATAGGCCCGATTGAAGTAACCGACGATCTTGCGGGTCAGCCAGCGAGAGCCCAGGCGGCTGCTGAAGGCCATCCAGCGGTTCAAGCGGCCGGGGATGATGATGGCACGGTTCTTTTCCAGGGCCCGGACTGCGTACAACGCGACTTCTTCGGGGCTCATGAGCAACTTGCTGTCGTTGAGCTTCTGGGTGTCCATCTGGGCGGTGCGGAAGAATGCGGTGCGGGTGGGGCCGGGGCACAGCACCGAGACCTTGACCGCGCATTTTTTCAGCTCTTCGCGCAGCCCTTCGGAAAAGTGCAGAACATAGGCCTTGCTGGCGTAGTAGGTACTCATCCAGGGGCCGGGATAGAAGGCCGCTACCGAGGCGACGTTGAGTATCTGTCCTCCACCCAGCAGGGCCATGCTGTTGCCCAAGGCGTGGCAAAGGCGGGTCAGCGCAAGGATGTTGACCTCGATCAGGTCTTGTTCGGTCATCCAGTCCTGGGCCAGGAAAGGGCCGCTGGTACCGATCCCGGCACAATTGACCAGCAGGTCGATCTGGCGGTCGCCTTCCTCCAGTTCCAGCAGGAAGCCGGACAGTCGCAGAGGCTCTCCCAGATCGCAGGCCCGGAACAATACTTCGACGCCGAAGCGTTGGGTCAGCTCCAGGGCGATGCATTCCAGCTGATCACGCTGGCGGGCCACGAGAATCAGGTTGCGGCCACGCCGGGCCAGTGCTTCGGCAAGGGCCAGGCCTATGCCGCTGGAAGCACCGGTGATCAGAGCGTAACGGGTCATGCATTTCTCCATCGCAACGGCCAGCGGCCTGCGACAGGAAGGGTCGCAGGCTGGGGCGCGTTTATTCTTGCTCGGATTCTACAGGGGCGGCGATGTCCGCTGGTTCAGCATCTTCATCGGCGCTGCTGGAATCGATGGTTTCGCTGTAGCTGGTTTCGCTGTAGCTGTCTTCCAGGGAACTCAGGCCACCGGCCACCACACCCACGATCAGGACGGCGATCAAGACTACCCACATCCAGGACAGGACCTTGACGGCGGTGGTGTTGGGTGGAGGTGGCGCGCCGTAGCGGTTGGCCACGTTGCTGCCCGGGCTGACCATCAGCACCAGCGGGAACACGCTGCCGACGATAGGGACGAAGTTCAGCAGCCACAGCCAGCCCGACCAGCCGAGGTCGTGCAGGCGCTGCACGCTGATCTGGATGCTGACGACGATGAAGCCGATGAAGACCACTACCCCACCAGTAATCCCCAGGACAGTGAGCAGTGTGGAGTTGAACATTGCGGCGGACAGGATGCCGAAGAAGGCGCCCACACCGATCACTGCCAGCATGGCCACCGTCAGGACCAGGGTCCAGGCCAGATAGCGCAGGCGACCGATGCGGCCTTCGAAACTGAAGACATTGAGTGTGGCGTATTGGGGGAGGGCATCTCCCACCGCCGCTTGCGGGGGTGCATAGGGCGAAGCGCTGATGCTGGCGGCCGTGGGCGTGGGGGTTACTGCATCGAGGTTCAGCTGCAACGAGGGCTCGGATTCGATGCGGGCGTCGATCCCGGTGTTCTTCAACGCTTCCAGGTAGCGCTGGGCATCGGCCTGGGTCAGGTCGCGCTTGAGTTCCACCTGCTGGCCACTGAACAGGCGTTCCACGGCAGCGACATCGCTTTTGAACAGTTCGGCCAGGTTCAGTTGGGCGGTGGATTTTTCCACGCCGGGCAGCAATGTGCCGTCGAAAACAATCTTGTAGCGGGTCTCGCTCATGGGGGCATCCCTGTCGCTTGAAAAGAAGGCTTACATAAAAGGCCGACAGTTTAAGGCCAGTGCCCCCCGGCTGGCCAAAAAACAATGAGAACTGGTTAGCGTGGCCAGCGTTTTATGAGTTGCGTCGAGCGTTCCTGAGCGGCCTGATACTCGCTGTCCAGGCGGGCAATCAGTTGATCGACGCTGGGCAGGTCGTTGATCTCACCGACGCCCTGGCCGGCAGACCACACGGTTTTCCAGGCCTTGGCTTCGTCGCTGATGGGTTTGAGCTTGGAGCCGAAATTGACTTCGCCTTTACCTTGCAGGGCTGCCAGGTCGAAACCAGCGTTTTCCAGGCTCTGGCGCATGAAGCTGGCAGGGACCCCGGAGACGGCGGCAGTGTGCACGATATCCGCAGCGCGAGAATTGAGCAGCATCTCTTTATAGGCGTCCGGTGCATGGCTTTCGGTGGTGCCGATAAAGCGGGTGCCCAGATAGGCCAGGTCGGCGCCCAGCAGCTGTGCGGCGAGAATCTCGTGACCGCGGTTCAGGCAGCCGGCCAGCAACAGGGTCTTGTCGAAGAACTGGCGAATCTCGGCAATAAGGGAGAACGGGCTCCAGGTTCCGGCATGTCCGCCAGCCCCTGCCGCTACAGCGATCAGTCCGTCGACTCCGGCCTCTGCAGCTTTCTCCGCATGCCGGCGGGTGGTCACGTCATGGAATACCAGCCCGCCATAGCTGTGTACGGCGTCTACCACTTCCTTGACTGCGCCCAGGCTGGTGATGACGATCGGCACCTGGTGTTCGATGCAGATCTGTAAATCCGCCTGCAGACGCGGGTTGCTGTTGTGCACGATCAGGTTCACCGCGTAGGGGGCAGGGTTCTCCAATTTGGCCAACCCTGCTTCGATCTCCTCTAGCCAGGCCTTGAAGCCACTGCTCTCACGCTGGTTGAGGGCGGGGAAGCTGCCTACCACGCCATTGCGACAGCAGGCCAGAACCAGTTCAGGGTTGGAGATCAGGAACATTGGCGCCGCCACCAGAGGCAGGCGCAGGCGTTGTTCGAGCAGAGCGGGCAGTGACATTGGAGTACCCCCAGGGGAAGCGACTAGTAAGAGTTAGAACGGCCGTACAACGACCAAAATTACAATAGCCAGCAATATCAGGACCGGTACTTCATTGAACCAGCGATAAAAGACATGGCTGCGGGTGTTTTCGCCACGAGCAAAACGTTTCACTTGAGCGCCGCACATGTGGTGGTACCCGATCAGGATCACCACCAGGGTCAGTTTGGCGTGCATCCAGCCACCCTGGCCGAAGTAGGCGCTGGGATTGAGGCTGATCAACCAGATGCCAAAGATCAGCGCGGCGATCATTGCCGGCCCCATGATGAAGCGATACAGCTTGCGCTCCATGAGGCAGAAGCGCTCACGGCTGACGCTGTCTTCGCTTTGAGCGTGATAGACGAATAGGCGCGGCAGGTAGAAAAGGCCGGCAAACCAGCAGACCACACTGACGATATGAAAGGCTTTGAGCCATAGATAGAGCATTTTTAGTTATTCCCAGGTTCACGGTGGCGAAGATAGTAGAGGGTAGAGCGGCCGCACGTCACCTTGACGGTTGTCGCAGGGGCGCGCCACCCCTATTATCGGCAGCTTTCCAGTGGGTTCGTTGAGGGCAGGTTTATGGTCAAGGTCGGTATTGTCGGCGGCACGGGTTACACCGGTGTCGAACTGCTGCGTCTGTTGGCACAGCATCCGCAGGCGCGAGTAGAAGTCATCACTTCGCGATCCGAGGCGGGCCTGGCCGTAGCCGACATGTACCCGAACCTGCGCGGTCACTATGACGGCCTGGCTTTCAGTGTGCCGGATATCAAGACGCTGGGTGCCTGTGATGTGGTGTTCTTTGCAACGCCCCACGGTGTAGCCCATGCACTGGCCGGCGAGTTGCTGGCGGCTGGGACCAAGGTCATCGATTTGTCGGCGGACTTCCGTCTGCAGGATGCCGATGAGTGGGCCAAATGGTACGGCCAGCCCCACGGCGCACCTGAGCTGCTGGATGAGGCGGTCTACGGACTACCGGAAGTCAACCGTGAGCAAATAAAGAAGGCTCGTCTGATTGCCGTTCCCGGGTGCTATCCAACGGCCACCCAGCTGGGCTTCCTGCCATTGCTGGAGGCCGGTCTTGCCGACACTACGCAGTTGATCGCTGATTGCAAGTCCGGTGTCAGTGGAGCAGGCCGTGGTGCCAGCGTCGGTTCGCTGTACTCGGAAACCTCCGAGAGCATGAAGGCCTATGCGGTCAAAGGGCATCGTCACTTGCCGGAAATACGCCAGGGTCTGCGTCGGGCGGCAGGCAAGGACGTCGGCCTGACCTTTGTGCCGCATCTGACGCCAATGATTCGCGGCATTCACTCGACGCTCTATGCGACCGTGGTGGACCGCTCGGTTGATCTGCAAGCGCTGTTTGAGAAGCGTTATGCCAACGAGCCTTTCGTTGATGTGATGCCGGCGGGCAGTCATCCTGAGACTCGCAGTGTGCGTGGTGCCAACGTATGTCGGATTGCCGTGCACCGGCCACAGGATGGTGATCTGGTGGTGGTGCTGTCGGTCATCGACAATCTGGTCAAGGGAGCTTCCGGCCAGGCGGTGCAAAACCTCAACATTCTGTTCGGCTTGGACGAGCGCCTGGGGCTGTCCCACGCTGGCATGCTGCCTTAAGGTCGGTTTAGAGGTGAACAGAAAGGCCCGTCTGACGGGCCTTTCTGCGTTCTGCGGGCAACTGGACGACTATTGATATACCGTAACAATAGTTGACCGCTTTTCTGGGAGAAGCGGATAATGCGCGTCATTACGCAGTATGGCGGCTTAACGCCGGGAGATAGTCAGCATGAGCGTTGAATCCTTCACCCCCACGGCTTTGCAATTCACTCAAGGTGCAGCGCACAAGGTGAAGACCCTGGTCGACGAAGAGGGTAATGATCGCTTGAAGCTGCGCGTATTCGTTACGGGCGGCGGTTGTTCGGGGTTCCAGTACGGTTTCACTTTCGATGAGGAAGTGGCCGAGGACGACACCATCGTCGAGCGCGAAGGCGTAAGCCTGGTGGTCGACCCGATGAGTTTCCAGTACCTGGCCGGTGCTGAAGTGGACTACCAGGAAGGTCTGGAAGGTTCGCGGTTCGTGATCAAGAACCCCAATGCCACCACTACCTGTGGTTGCGGGTCTTCGTTCTCGATCTGATCAGTCGGCAAAAGCCAGATAGCAAAACGCCGCAGTGTCTAACGACTCTGCGGCGTTTTGCTATCTGGCGTTCAAGCCGGGTAGATAGCGCCCAGTACACGCAGGCCGCGGGCGCCTGTGACGCTGGGCCGGTTGGCGGCGATGCCTTCCAGGCAGCAATGGGCCAGCCAGGCGAAGGCCATGGCTTCTACCCAGTCGGGGTCCACGCCATAAACGGCGGTGCTGTTGACCTGTGTCCCGGGTAGTAGCGCGCTGAGGCGCCGCATCAATGTGCCGTTATGGGCACCGCCGCCACAAACCAAAAGCTCCTGGGTGCCGACTTGTGCAGCCAGCAGCGAGTCGACGATGGTCAGCGCTGTCAGTTCCAGCAGGGTGGCCTGTACATTTTCTGCGGGGATGGCAGGGTGCTGGGCCAGATGCTGATTCAGCCACTGGAGGTTGAATACCTCGCGCCCCGTGCTCTTGGGTCCTTGAGTGGCGAAGAATGGATCGCTGAGCAGGGTCTTCAGAAGGGCCTGGTCAAGCTGGCCGCTGGCCGCCCATTGGCCGTTGCGGTCGAAGGTTTCAGCCCGTTGAGTCTGTATCCATGCATCGAGCAGCACGTTGCCAGGGCCGCAATCAAAGCCGGCGACCGGTTTGGCGGTTTCGATCAGGCTCAGGTTGCTGAAGCCACCGACGTTCAGAACGGCACGCTTTCCGGAGCGCTGCTCGAACAGAGCTTCGTGGAAGGCGGGGACCAGAGGGGCGCCTTGGCCGCCGGCAGCCACGTCGCGACTGCGGAAGTCGCTGATAACGGTGATACCGGTGAGTTCTGTGAGCAATGCTGGGTTGCCGATCTGCACGGTAAATCCGCGGCTCGGCTCATGGCGCACGGTCTGCCCGTGGCTGCCTATGGCGCGAATGTCTTGAGCCTGGAGTTGTTGTTGCTGCAGAAGGCTGTGGATGCCCTGGGCAGCCAGCTTGACCCAGTGTTGCTGGGCCATGGCGGAACGGGCGATCTCGTCAGGGCCGCTGGCGCACAAACTCAGGAGTTCGGCGCGCAGGGTCTCTGGCATGGGGATGTAGTGGGTAGCGATCAATCTGATCGCCGGGCTCTGCTCGATCAGGGCAATGTCCAGGCCGTCGAGGCTGGTTCCGGACATTACTCCTATGTAGAGCGCCATGGCTCAGCGCTTGCTCGAGGCCAGCATGGTGGCCTTTTCCTGGTCCATCCGAGCCATAAGAGGCTGGCTCTGTTGGAGGAAGCGAGCTCGCTCGGCCTTGGCAATAGGGTCAGCCATCGGCAGTTTCTGGCCCAGTGGGTCTACGTGGACGCCGTTGACCTGGAACTCGTAGTGCAAGTGAGGGCCGGTAGAGAGGCCTGTGGTGCCGATATACCCAATGACCTGACCCTGTTTCACCGAGCCGCCGGTCTTGACGCCCTTGGCAAAGCCTTGCATGTGGCCGTACAGGGTCCTGTAGGTGTTGCCGTGCTGAATGATCACGGTGTTGCCGTAACCACCGCGGCGGCCCGCCAGCAGAACCTTTCCATCACCGGCAGCCTTGATCGGCGTGCCTCGTGGGGCGGCGTAGTCGACGCCCTTGTGAGCGCGGATCTTGTTCAGAATTGGGTGTTTACGGCCCATGGAGAAGCGCGAGCTGATACGGGCAAAGTCCACTGGCGTACGGATGAACGCTTTGCGCATGCTATTGCCGTCGGCGGTGTAATAGCTGCTGGAACCCTGTTTGTTGGTGTAGCGCACGGCGGTGTAGGTCTTGCCGCGATTGGTGAAGCGTGCGGAAAGGATATTGCCGGTACCGACCACTTTGCCGTTGGCTACTTTCTGTTCGTAGATGACGTCAAACTCGTCACCCTGGCGAATATCCTGCGCGAAGTCGATGTCGTAGCCGAAAATGTTGGCCATATCCATAGTCAGGCTATGAGACAGGCCGGCACGTGCCGCGGACTGTGAAAGCGAACTATTGATGACGCCATGCACATAAGCCGAGCGGACTACTGGTTTAGTGATCACTCGGTTGAAGGTAAAGCCTTTGGGGCCCTTGGTCAGAGTGATGGTTTCCAGATCACTGACTTTACTGTGCAGGTTGCTCAGTTGGCCGTCTTGAGTCAGTTCGAACTCAAGCTTTTGGCCGTGTTTTAGCTGGGAAAACTGCTTCGCTTGCTTGTCGCTTGCCAGGACTTCGTGAACAGATGTAGCTGGCAGGCCAACCTTCTCGAAGAGTGTGGACAAGGTATCGCCCTTGGCCACTATCACTTCTCTATGGCCTGGGGCTTTTTGCTCTTCCGTGACAGCGGTTGTTGGTGCAGCTTCAGCAGTCTCCGGGGGGGCTTCGGCGGTGTTGTCGATCTGTGCGAAAGGAGAGGCGACGCTTTCGCTTGTGGCTTGTTCGACGGAGGCGGCGTCTTGATCTTGTGTCAGCTGCTCGACCGGACTTTCCAGGTCAAGGCTTAGTGTCGTTTTTTTGGCTTCTACATCACTGGAAGGGAATACCAGTAGTGCCAGGCTTAGAAGGGCTGCGATGCCACTTGCGGCGAGCAGGTGGCTCTTCGGATAAAGCGGTGGCGCTTTAGACGGTTCGGTGGTCATAGGTAATTTGACTTTGAAAAGATGAAATGGAAAAGATGAATGACATGATGAAGATGAAATAACTGTATAAAATATAACCAAATCATCTGTGACGCAAGCTCGCGGACGCTCTGCTGCGTGAATGCCCTCGTACGCCGGGCAAAACTTGTAATTAGTCCGTGATCTTGTATGGTTGGTTCCCTTTTGAATCTGAGCCTTGCGGGTCTGTTATGAAGTCGGTTGAAGAGCAGCTAGCGCTGATCAAACGTGGTGCGGAAGAGTTGTTGGTCGAGTCCGAGTTGATCGAGAAGCTCAAGCGCGGCGAGCCGCTGCGTATTAAGGCTGGCTTCGATCCGACGGCTCCGGATCTGCATCTCGGCCATACCGTGCTTATTAATAAGCTGCGTCAGTTCCAGGATCTTGGTCACCAGGTGATCTTCCTGATTGGCGACTTCACCGGGATGATCGGTGATCCGAGTGGCAAAAGCGCTACTCGTCCGCCGCTGACTCGCGAGCAGGTTCTTGATAATGCAGAGACCTACAAGAGTCAGGTTTTCAAGATTCTTGATCCTGCTAAGACTGAAGTCGCATTCAACTCTACTTGGATGGACAAGATGGGGCCGGCGGATTTCATCCGTCTGACTTCCCAGTACACCGTTGCGCGCATGCTTGAGCGGGATGACTTCGACAAGCGCTATTCGACCAATCAGCCGATTGCCATTCACGAGTTCTTGTATCCGCTGGTGCAGGGCTATGACTCGGTCGCTCTGCGTGCTGATGTCGAGTTGGGTGGTACCGATCAGAAGTTCAACCTGTTGATGGGGCGCGAGCTGCAGCGTGGTTATGGTCAAGAGGCTCAGTGCATTTTGACTATGCCTCTGCTTGAGGGGTTGGATGGCGTTAAGAAGATGTCCAAGTCCTTGGGTAACTATGTAGGCATTCAGGAAGCTCCAGGGGTTATGTATGGCAAGCTGGTCTCTATTCCTGATGCGCTGATGTGGCGTTACTTCGAGCTGCTTAGCTTTCGCTCGATGGATGAGATCAATGCATTCAAAGCTGATGTTGAAGCGGGCGCCAACCCGCGTGATATCAAGATCAAGCTGGCAGAGGAGATCGTTGCGCGTTTCCATGGTGACGAGGCGGCCGCAAATGCCCATCGTGGCGCGGGCAACCGTATGAAGGATGGCGAGCTGCCGGAGGATCTGCCGGAAGTTGAGTTGGTCGCTGCTGAAGATATGCCGATTGCAGCTGTCCTTAATAAGGCTGGGCTTGTGAAGAACGCGGCAGTGGCACGGGATCTTCTTGGTTCGGGTGGTGTGCGGGTAGGGGGGGAGGTTGTTGATCGTTCCTTTATATGTGCGGTGGGTTCGACCTACGTGTGTCAGGCCGGCAAGAAGGCTTTTGCACGTATTACGCTTAAATCTGAATAAAATCGAAAATAGGTATTGACGGCGAATTATATCTCTCTATAATTCGCCCCACTTCCGGCGCAGTCGAAGCGGAAAACTCCTTGAGATTCAACGAGTTACGCGGTTTTCGGCAGCGGTTACGCTTCAGTTCATCGAAGCCAGAAGCA